>NZ_AWNH01000054.1 GCF_000482245.1 Leptolyngbya sp. Heron Island J
AGCAGCTTCCCAGATGGGGTAGAAGTGAAGACCGATAGCGTTGGAAGAAGGAATTACAGCACCAGAAATGATGTTGTTTCCGAGAATCAAAGAACCAGCAACGGGCTCACGGATACCGTCGATGTCAACGGGAGGAGCGGCGATGAAGGCGATTACGAAACAGGCAGTGGCAGCCAGCAGTGTGGGGATCATCAGCACGCCGAACCAACCTACATAGAGGCGGTTCTCAGTGCTAGTAACCCACTCACAAAACTGATCCCACAGATTAGCGCTTTGGCGCTGCTGTAGAGTAGTTGTCATGATGAATAATTGCGTTGTCAAGGTACGGTATGTATGGCTCACAGGGGTCAATTAAGATTCCCTGCTTGCTTATGTATAAATGTAACGCTTATCCTCATCTTTTGCAACATGCCTTAATAATTGCTTCAGTTTTGCCGCTGCATTGACCTGGTTGAGCCAGGGTAACCACAGACAGCAGAGCGGTTACAGAGACTATATGAAGCGTTTTAAGACTATGCAGACGCCTAGGTCGTCATGTCCTGCAATTATGAGAAAGTTAATTGGCCTAGTACTCTGTGGCGTGAGTTTGCCCACTCTCCAATGTGGATGGGTGGATGGGTGGATGAAATAGCTGCTAAATTTCTGCCATCGGGACTAGCCTGAACCTAAAATTCGAAGTAGATATAAGGAACGGTGCCATCGGGGGCTAATGACCAGGCCAAGTAGTAGACAGCTGGAATAAACATTAGCTTTAGGGGCCAACTAAGTTGCAGCTTGAGGCGGTGCTTAAACCCATAGATTAAAGCCATAATGCCGATTAACCCGAACAGGATCCAGATGACTCCACTCCGACTAGAGCCAAGGGATTCTAGATAAACCTTTTGGGCAAATTGCACATCGGCGGCTTGATTAAAAAAGCGATTGAACACCAGGCCTAAATCTTGCACATTGGGCAGCCGGAAAGGCACCCAGCTGAGAAATACAAATAGCTGGGTAAAGGCCCAGGCGCTGATAGCCCCTGGCCAACTCGACCAAAACGCTTTTAACCCTGAACGGGTAGCCGTAACGGTGTGATTTATTCGGTGGATGACCAGCGCTAAACCGTGGAGTCCGCCCCAGATTAGAAAACCCCACTGGTCGCCATGCCAAATACCGGCTACTAACATCACAATCAGCAGGTTTAGACAGGTTCGGATCAGACCCTTACGGGAACCTCCTAGTGGAAAGTAAAGATAGTTACGTAACCAATCCCCCAGGGTTATATGCCAGCGTCGCCAAAAGTCAGCAATGCTGGTAGTGAAATAGGGAAAGTCAAAGTTTTGTGGCAGCTGAATGCCTAGTAATAGAGCGCTACCTCGGGCAACATCAACGTAGCCGCTAAAGTCGAGATAGAGCTGCAGCCCATAGGCAAAGATCGCCAGCCAAAGGTCACCGCTGCCAGCTCGCTCCAGATTATCAAAGCTGAGGTTAACCAGCAGGCCAATTCGATCGGCCAGTAGGAGCTTTTTGGTCGCCCCTGAAGCAATTAGCCAGCCTGCTTCCACCCCCTGCTCCAGGTTGGGCAAACGGGGGCGTTTCATCTGACCGATGTAGCCCTGAAACCGAGTGATGGGTCCGGCAATGAGCTTAGGAAAAAATAATTTGTAGGCGGCGAACTCAATAAAATGGTGGGCAGCTGGTGCGCCTCGATATATATCTACCAGGTAGGCAATGGACTCAAAGCAAAAGAAACTCAGCCCCAGGGGCATCAGCAGTTGCAAACTCGGGTTAATGTTTGCTGCCATCGGGGTGACGTACTTAAATCCGAGTAGCAACAACACATTTAGACTAATGCCAACCCATAGCAGCATCAGCCGCTTGCGGTCCCAGTCTTGCTGGGCAAAGTGCCATTCTTCATTGGGAATGCGCCAATCCAGCGGTGCGCTGAGACGCCGTCCAATTAAATAATTGGCCAATACTAACGTCAGCAGCAGGGGCACATACTGCAGCTGCAGTGAGGCGTAGAATCCCAGACTGACTAGCACCAGCAGCCACAGCTTGAGACCACGACCGGGCAGCAGCCAGTAGAGCACAGTGGTGCCGATCAATAACAAACTGTAAGTAATGGATGGCAGCGTCATCTTAGAGAGCGTGGTGGTACGGCACTAGTCAGTCTCAGCAGGGTCCTTGAGCTTGCCCCAAGGAATCATTGGGTCCTGGGCCAGGCGGCTGGATAGTTGATAGGCACCAAACCGATTGAGGTGGCTGGGGTCAGAAAAATAGTCATAGCGTTTGGGCCATAGCTGTCCCAGGTCGCGATAGAGCAGCCCTGTTTCTTGAGCGGCGATTTGGATCATGTAGCGCTGAAAACGGTCTTCAACTTCCAGGCGAGCTGTATCCAGGTATTCGTCTGTCAGGGGAGTGTTCACAAAGATTACGGGCACTCCTTCGGCCTGGGTATAGGTCAACATTCGCAGGAGTGCGTCTACCTGGGGGCCGTCCATTTTAAAAGCTTTGTAGTCGCCATCATAGGTGCCGGCAACCCTAGGATGGTCAAGATAGTAGGTGGCTGGATTAAATTGAATGGCCAACGGCAGAAAGCCATCGACGTCAATCAGGTCGGTTTCGGTGGGATTAACGGCGGCTGGCTGGTTAGGGTTATTGGGGCTAACTGGACTCACCTCAGCGATTTTTTGCAACTGGGCCCGTTCTCGGTAGGCGGAGGATATATTCCCTAAGGCGTCGCTGAGTTGCTCGTCGGTGCGGGCATAAAAGCGACTAAGGCGCTGGGCAGGGTTGAGGGTAGGGCCAGCGGTCTCGCCGTTGTTTTCGGGAAATAGCTCGCCAGCAATGAGTTGTTGATACCCTTCTGAGGTTGCGATCGCATCAAAGGTCACATCTACCCGTGAGCTATTAAACGCCCTGGCCCCATCCGCCCAAATAATCAGCTTTGGCGTCGGATAGTTGGACAGCAGCTGTCGGATTACCAAATCTGCAATTTGAGCCGTAGCCCCATTAATCCCAAAGTTAAAAATACTGACATCCTCGTGTCCCAGGGTGGCTAACGCCCGTCTTAGGGCTGTTGGATCAACCCCCCGCAATGCTCGCGAACTACCAAACACCACGACATCAGGGACTCCTTCTTCCGCCACCCGCCAGTCATAGAGTGCCAACTTTTCATTGAGCTGTTGACTGGTGAACGATGGGAATGGAGACGCCTCTAGCACATCGGTCATAGACACCGTTGTTTGCAAAGGGCTACCGAGCAAATCATTATCATTGATGGCGGAACTGGCAAAGCCTGGCAGCTCATTACTGTCCTTTTGACCCCAGTTAAGCTCGGCCAATTCTTCTGCAAAGGTGGAGCGCTGCGGTGGCTGTTGGCTACGGGGGGCCGTGGTGGTGGCTGTTTGCTGGGCCATGAGTGCTAGAGATCGCACCCTAAAGAGTTGACCAGCAATCCAATCGGCTTGAAAGACCAACAGCAAGCCCAAGACCGCCCATGCTGCCGCAATACCCCGTCTGCCAGGCACATAGGCGCTCGTCAAGGATTCCTCAGGCTGGGCGGCGGTGAACAGCTGGGTCTTGATCAGCAGCATTCGCACCTGCTCGACTGCCCGCTGTGGCCAGGGCGGCTCCTCCGTATCCCCTCTAGTACCTTCATCGGGTTGAATCAGGTCGCCTAAATAAGCTTCAGAGGCCGCAAATTCTGGTGCTGCTTCAGGGACCAACCGCTTTTTAGGTTTCCGGTCATATCCATGGTTCCAGTCAGGACGCTTTTGACCCGCCCGGCGACCATAAATGCGAATACCGCTCAGCCCTTTAATGGGATGCTGCCGCAGATATTGCTTTAACTGCGGTACGACCTGGGGGCGAGCAGGGCATACCGGCGCATCGAGCATAATGTGCAACCGCTGCTCTCGCAGCAGCAGCTGTACTCGAATACCACCGGTGGAGAGCTGTTCGTCTAAGTTGGGGTTAAGCTGCTTGGTCAAACAATAGGCAATGGCAGGCAGATCTCCATTGCGGGCCAGTTCAGTGGTAGGAATCGCCAGGTCGTGATGTTCACTGGCGGGCAAATCTAGACACCTGAGCCAGACTGGATTGACCCCATCAAGGCTAGGGCCATAAACCATGGCCCGCATCAGTGCCTGGGGGGCAAGCTGCTCTAGCAGTAGTGCGATCGCATCAATAATCTCTGTTTCGGACCCGCCGCTGTAATCATCTTGATCTGCTGAGGTCAGCGTTTGACCCATGGCCAGGGGCTGACACACCAGATGTAAGGTTGAGTCCTTGACCTCGGGCAGCACACTGACATCCAGCGGAGCCAAAATCTGATTCAGCAGCCGGGCAATGGATTCAGTGTCGCCCCAGCGGCTCCATTCCCTGAGAATTTCTTCATCCGGTGTCAGGTCAACCCGCAACCGCCAGTCAGGGGTGTCTTCCCCTAAAACCTGCACCGAGATCACCGCATCTTGAAACTGAGTCAGTTTCAGGTCCCGCAGTCGCTGAGCGGTAGGCTCCGCAATCATGGTCGGGTCAGGGCTATAGGCAGCGCGACATAAAATCCAGAGTCGGTTGATTAACTCCTGACTGGGGTCTACGGTCACCGCCGCACTGGCTGTAATCACTCCTTGAGCTCGCTTGGCTTTGCCAGGAAGAGCCTTGACAACGACATCGACTCCCACATCCAACGCGCTCAGGGTCTGGCTTAGATAGCGTGCGATCGCATCTGGATCACCTTTACGCGCCAGACTGGCATTGGAAAGCACAATGGCGGATGTGGCCTCATCTAAATAACCAATTCCCGACGTCAAGTGAGCAGTTGACCGCTTTATTTCTTCCAGGTCAGCACTGGTTGCCACCAGTTGCTCCAAATGACGCTCTAGACGGTTGAGGTAAATGGGCGTTGACCAGTCAGGCTTTTGCTTGTCGGAACGACCACTATAAAAATAAAGCTGGTAAATTTGAGGTAACTCTTTGAGCAACGAGGCTTTGCGGTCTGGGTCCAGTAGCGATCGCACCAGCCGCAGCAGCACATACTCTCGATCCAAGCCAGGGGCTGATTGGGCATAAACATGCAGAATATTACCCCTCAGCTTAAGCTTCAAAGTACAGCTATCGCTGTTGACTACATCTTCAAGCCAGGGCATTAGCACCGTAGGGTCTAATGTCGGCGGTGGATCAGATTTTACGTGACTGAACATAGCCCCTTAGATCCCATAACAGTTCAACAACCCCAATGCCTCGACCGCAAAAATGTAGTGTGCTAAGCCAGTTTAGTCAAGGTGCTCCTTAGGGATAGCACAGATATCTAAAAACCTGACCCCAAGTAATCTACCTCTAGAAACTTCCACAAAAGTAACCCCCAGTTCTCCGTCAGAGTTGTTTACACGCACATACATGTATGACTAGCAAGCCCCGTCCCCGTTCTCGATACAGTTCGCAACATTACGGTACGAACAGCCTCTAGAATTAGCAGCACCTGCTAGGTTGGAAATAGACCTTCCCTAAAAAAAGTATAAAAAGGAATTGTTAGTCACAATTGTGCCAACGTCGGCCATGATATTCCCTAAAGTTGCTATACGTTTACTACGAGCCCCTTACTTATGCAACCTTTTCGTGAAAAAACTACCCAGCAACCCGTAAACAATCTGCCGTTTACGTTGATTGCCAATCCACAAATTGGGTTGGCCCTGGCCACCCTTCCTTGTCTAGGACTGTTGATTTTAGGCAGAACGTTAACCTATGGTCTGGTGCAGTTTGGGATGGCTAGCGAAGAGATATTTCGAGGAATTCAACTGCCCGTTTTAGATGCCGATCCCCACCGACCTTTATAAACATTTTTGTTGATCATCCGATCAGAAAATACCTTGGATCGTCCGAAAGCCTCTACAATTTTCTCGGAGATGCTGACCATAGGCAATCTCTGCCTCTCAGTCGTTATTGCTGACGTTGAATGAGTCCAACTGTTTCCTACCAAGATGATATGGTCCTAACGAAATCCGAGCTCCTCACGATTCCAGAGGAGGCATCTGCAGCATTTCTAAGGCACCGCCTGACTACGGTTGAAAACATCTGGGAATCAGTTTTAGAGACGGAATGTGGTCCAGATTTGGTCAGTCTGCTCAAAAACATTCGCCGCATGTGCGCTCCGGACGGCCAGGCCGATCCAGCCTTAGACAATGCCAATGCTCTCCAGCTGATTGAACAACTCAGTCTGGAAGACGCTATTCGCATGGCTCGGGCTTTTGCTCTCTATTTCCAGCTAATTAATATTGTTGAACAACATTATGATCAGCAAGATCAGCGCCGACATTATCAGGCCGTAGCGGACGAGTTAGATACTGGGTCTCAGCACGGATCTAACAAAACTTCTGATAACGGTGATACTTTTTTAAATGATTTAGTCGATACCGATATTAGTAATATTGCTCAAAAGCAGCGGGGCACAGGGACATTTTATTGGTTATTCCCTCTTCTGGCTCAGCTCAATGTTCCACCTAGACATATACAAAATTTAATCAACCAGCTGGATGTGCGTTTAGTTTTTACGGCCCATCCTACCGAGATTGTTCGTCATACCATCCGTGATAAACAACGTCGAATTTCACGTATTTTTCGGCGGCTGGACCTGTCAGAAGAACAGGCCCGCATGCGAGGGCGCGATTCCTCTTGGGAAACTACTCAGCTTGAGGAAGAGTTGACCGAAGAGATTCGACTTTGGTGGCGTACAGACGAGCTGCACCAGTTTAAGCCGTCGGTTTTAGATGAAGTAGATTTCACTTTGCACTACTTCGATGTAGTACTTTTTGAGGCTATTCCTGAACTCTATCAGCGGTTTAACCGGGCGTTGAAAAGAACATTTCCTGGGCTGACGCCCCCCCGCCACCGGTTCTGTCGCTTTGGCTCCTGGGTGGGTAGCGATCGCGATGGTAATCCGTCGGTCACCCCCCAGGTCACCTGGAAAACAGCCTCCTATCAGCGCAACTTAGTATTGGGCAAATACATTGCCTCAGTGCGTAAACTTTCAGGATTGCTCAGTCCTTCGCTGCACTGGAGTGAGGTGTTGCCCGATCTGTTGGAATCCTTAGAGCAAGATCGGTTGCAAATGCCCGATATCTATGAAGAATTTGCCATTCGCTACCGCCAGGAGCCCTATCGGCTGAAGCTAGCCTACATTGAAAAACGTTTGGCCAATACCCATCAGCGTAGCCAGAAGCTTTACAACGGCGACTATTTGCAAGAAGAAGATGCCATCGCACCTCCAGGCACACTATACGAATCTGGCGAAGCGTTTCTAGCGGAGCTAACGCTGATCCACCGCAGCCTGGGAGACACGGGGCTTATCTGCCGAGAGTTGGACATTTTGTTGAGCCAGGTAGAAATATATGGCTTTGGTCTGGCCCAGCTGGATATTCGTCAGGAGAGTACCCGACACTCAGATACCATTCACGAGATTACCGACTATCTGCAGTTGCCCAGGCTCTACAACGATTTGTCTGAAGCCGAGAAAGTAGAGTGGCTGACCACCGAACTCAGCACCCGGCGACCCTTAATTCCCACAGAACTACCCATTTCCGAAAAGGCCAGGGAAACCATTGCCACTTTCCACATGGTGCGAAAACTGCATCAGGAATTTGGTCACGATATCTGTCGCAGCTATGTGATCAGCATGAGCGACCATGCCAGCGACATTCTGGAAGTCTTATTGCTGGCCAAGGAAGCTGGTCTGTATGACCCGGCGACCGGTATCGGCAGCTTGCACATTGTGCCCCTGTTTGAAACGGTGGCAGATTTACGTCGCTCTACGGCGGTCATGGAGGAGCTGTTTGAGCTGCCTTTGTATCTGTCCATGCTCAAGGGCGGCTATGGTGCAGAGCACCCTGCAGAGACCGCATTGCAAGAGGTGATGCTGGGCTATTCTGACAGCAACAAGGACTCTGGTTTTTTGAGTAGTAACTGGGAAATCCACAAAGCCCAGCAATCCTTACAAAAAGTGACTGAGAAATATGGAGTATCCCTCCGTATCTTCCATGGTCGTGGCGGCTCTGTGGGCCGTGGTGGTGGTCCTGCCTATGAAGCCATCCTGGCTCAGCCAGGTCGCAGCATTAATGGCCGGATCAAGATTACTGAACAAGGAGAAGTGCTGGCGTCCAAGTATAACCTCAAGGATTTGGCACTCTACAACCTAGAAACGGCAACGACGGCTGTGGTGCAGGCCAGTTTGTTGAGCAACAGCTTTGATGAGATTGCCCCGTGGCAAGAAATTATGGAGAAGCTGGCTATTCGCTCCAGACAGCACTATCGTGCCTTAATTTACGAAGATCCTGAACTGGTGGAATTTTTCCACAATGTCACCCCGATTCAAGAAATTAGCCAGCTGCAGATTAGCTCTCGACCCTCTCGCCGGGGTGGCAAAAAGGACTTATCCAGTTTGCGAGCAATTCCTTGGGTATTTAGCTGGACCCAGGCTCGCTTTCTATTGCCGTCCTGGTATGGCGTCGGTACAGCCTTAGAGGAATTTATCGACGAAGCCCCTGAGGAGAATATCAAACTGTTGCGTTCGTTTTACACCAAGTGGCCCTTTTTCAAAATGGCCATCTCCAAGGTGGAAATGACCCTGGCCAAAGTTGATTTACAAATTGCTCAGCACTATGTCAATGAACTGGGCGCTGGCGAACGACAGGAGAGTTTTCAGGCTGTCTTTGACCAAATTGCCCAGGAATTTCACCTAACGACGCAGATGGTTTTGCAGGTGACGGATAATCAGGCGTTGCTAGATGGCGATCCAAATCTGCAACGCTCAGTCCAATTGCGCAATGGCACTATTGTTCCTCTAGGGTTCTTACAGGTCTCCTTGCTCAAGCGTCTGCGACAGCATCGTGACACCGCCGCTCTGGCCACAGGGTTGATTCAGTCACGCTATAGCCGTGGTGAGCTGCTGCGGGGTGCCATGCTGACAATTAACGGGATTGCTGCAGGGATGCGGAATACAGGTTAACTCAGGGAAATGTGAAGGGAATCGGGGGTGAATTTAGCTCACCCTTAAAAAACCTTTGACATTTTTCCAACAACGCGTTAACTTTGTGGCGCTCTCATATTTTGTCTGTGGGCATCATCCTGCTAAAAGGCAGGGTAGGCTTTACTTTGGGGTAACCGGGCGCAGTCTTCCAAAAGCAGTCTTCAGAAATTTTTAGAGGCATTATCCAAGGAGTGAGTAATGATGATTGGTCTGCTTAAAACTACACTGGGACGTGTGGGCTTAGCGACGGTGATGACAGCGGTACTGTTGGCTGCGTTGGATGTGAAACCAGCCCAGGCACAAGCCGCCTACGGCAGCTATGTGGGTGCGGGTGGCACCCTTGGCCTTAACGATGATGACGATGGCGATGGTGATGGTATTGGACTGGTGATTTCGGGTCGTTACAAGTTGTTAGCTGTACCGATTTCGCTTCGGGCCCAGGCGTTTTTGCTCAACGGTGACCTGGCGCTAGTACCGACGGTGTCCTATGACTTTCCAGTGAGTTTTCAGACCGATGTGTATTTAGGGGCTGGGGTCTCGATTCCCACCGGGGATGATGCGTCACCGGTGGGTGATGAAACGGCCTTTGTACTGCAGCCGGGGATTGACTTTGCGGTACCGGGCAGTAATCTCGTGGTCTTTGGTAATGCCATTTTTGCCTTTGATGCCTTTGACGATGGCGGTGGCACTGCCACTGCGGTACAGGCGGGTGTGGGTTGGCAGTTTGGTAACTAGGGCTGTCACTTAAACATAAATAGCCTCAAGATGTGAGGAGACCCGATAGCGAGCAGCCAGCGCTGCTCGTTATTTTTTAAGGACATTTTTAATAGAACGCATGTATTGAGGTGTAGTTCTCAAGCTAGGATGGGCGGTGATCCCTCTCATTCATCCTGGCATGAACAATGACACCCCCCTGGGTTCGGTAATTCAAGGCTCTCTGAGTCAAGGGTTAGAAGTGCGACTCCATGCTG
This sequence comes from Leptolyngbya sp. Heron Island J, assembly GCF_000482245.1. GTDB lineage: Bacteria > Cyanobacteriota > Cyanobacteriia > Phormidesmidales > Phormidesmidaceae > Leptothoe. The sequence continues at coordinate 9,976 of NZ_AWNH01000054.1, forward strand.
ATGTCAGTGTGGAAGATATGCGGGTGGGTAAGTTTTTAGTGGTGCAGGGGGTGCGATCGCGATTCTTTTGCATGCTCACCGATGTCTCCCTGGGGACGGCTAGCCAGCGCATCCTGGCCAATCCACCTCAGCCCACGGAGCTGTTTCTCCAGGAAGTTCTCGCAGGCGGCGGCACCTACGGCACCATTGACCTGGCCCCGATGTTGATGTTCACCCCAGAAAACAACGGGGATACGGTGGATAACACCCAGCTGCTGCCAGTCAAAACAATTCCGGGGCACTTTAGCCAGGTTTATGATGCCAGCGAACGAGACTTTCGCTCGGTGTTTGGTTGGGAAGACGACCCCCATCGCCGTAACTTTGCCATTGGTCAGCCCATCGACATGGATGTGCCCATCTGTATTGACCTGAATCGGTTTGTAGAACGCAGCAACGGCATTTTTGGTAAATCCGGCACTGGTAAATCGTTTCTCACCCGGCTGCTGCTGTCGGGCATTATCAAACAGCGAGCAGCGGTCAATCTCATTTTTGACATGCACTCGGAATATGGCTGGGAAGCCGTTAGCGAAGGGGCCAACTTTAGCACTGTAAAAGGTCTACGTCAGCTGTTTCCTGGCCAGGTGCAAATCTTCACCCTGGACCCAGAGGCCACCAAACGCCGGGGGGTGCGCGATGCCCAGGAACTCTACATTAGCTTTGACCAGATTGATGTCGAAGATCTGGCTCTGATTGGTCGCGAGTTGAATTTATCGGAAGCTAGCTTAGAAAACGCGATCATCTTGCGCAATGAATTTGGCAAGGCTTGGATCAACCGCTTACTCACCATGAGTAACGAAGAGATTCAGGAATTTTGCGAGGTCAAAATGGGTAGCAAGTCGTCAATTATGGCACTGCAGCGTAAGCTCACCCGGCTGGCCGAGCTGAAATATATTCGCCACACCTGCCCCCACAACTATGTCAAACAAATTCTCGACACGTTAGATGCTGGCAAACACGTGGTGGTGGAGTTTGGCTCCCAGTCCAACATGCTCTCCTACATGTTGGCCACTAACGTAATTGCTCGCCGGATTCACGCTAGCTATGTGCGTAAGGCCGATCGGTTTTTGCAAACCAAAAATCCCAGCGATCGCCCCACCCAGTTGGTAATTACCATCGAAGAGGCCCATCGTTTTCTGGATCCGGCCACCGCTAAACAGACCATCTTTGGCACCATTGCCCGCGAGATGCGTAAGTATTTTGTCACCCTGCTAGTGGTGGATCAGCGGCCCTCAGGTATCGACAATGAAGTCATGTCACAAATCGGCACTCGCATCACCGCCCTGCTTAACGACGAAAAAGACATTGACGCCATTTTTACCGGCGTTTCCGGTGGGCAGAACCTGCGCTCGGTGCTGGCCAAACTCGACTCTAAACAGCAGGCACTGTTGCTGGGCCATGCAGTTCCTATGCCGGTGGTGGTACGAACCCGACCCTATGATGCGGATTTCTATGCTGAAATTGGCGCGACTGCCTGGGACGAACTGCCCGATGCCCAGGTCTTTCAAGCGGCTAAAGCCGCCAGGGCTGATTTGGGATTTTAGCGAGTAGCGATCGCAACCATAAAAAAATAACTTTTTACCCATAGACTTTTACCGATGTGCCAGAGCATTTCGCTAAAAGCCTTATTCATTAACGTATACACAATACCCGACTATTTTGGTCGGGTATGTTTGACGCTGTTTTCAGCACCGTGATACTTTCAAATTAATCTGTCATACACCACATAAATCCCATGACCCAGGCCATCGACCGTCCTAAAACCGCTACCGTCCAAGGCACCACCTTTACTCATCTCAAATGTAAAGAGTGTGGTGCCACCTACGAAGCCACGGCCATGCACGTGTGTGAAGCATGTTTTGGCCCCTTGGAAGTTGCCTACGATTACGATGCGATTCGTAGCCAAGTCAGTCGCGAAAGCATTGAAGCCGGTCCTAACTCCATCTGGCGCTACAAGGCCTTTTTGCCCGTTGCTAGTGAAAACCCCATTGATGTTGGCACTGGCATGACTCCCCTACTGAAGGCCAACCGTCTGGCGCGTCGCCTGGGTCTCAAAGAGCTTTACATTAAGAACGATGCGGTTAATATGCCCACCTTAAGCTTTAAAGACCGGGTAGTTTCTGTGGCCCTGACTCGCGCCCGTGAGCTTGGCTTCACTACTGTCTCCTGCGCTAGTACGGGCAACCTGGCCAACTCCACTGCAGCCATTGCCGCCCATGCTGGTCTCGATTGTTGCGTCTTTATTCCTTCTGACCTAGAAGCTGGCAAGGTACTGGGCACACTGATTTACGATCCCACAGTCATGGCGGTTCACGGCAACTACGACCAGGTCAATCGCCTTTGTTCTGAAGTGGCTAACACCCACGGCTGGGGCTTTGTCAACATTAACCTACGTCCTTACTACTCTGAGGGTTCCAAGACCCTGGGCTTTGAAGTTGCAGAACAACTGGGTTGGGAACTGCCCGACCACATTGTTGCTCCCCTCGCTTCCGGTTCTCTCTATGGCAAGATTTATAAGGGCTTTAACGAACTGGTGAAGACTGGTCTGGTAGACGAGAAAGCCGTACGCTTTAGCGGTGCTCAGGCGGAAGGCTGCTCTCCCATCTCCCAGGCATTTAAAGAAGGTCGGGACTTTATCACCCCTGTGAAGCCCAACACCATTGCCAAGTCCATCGCCATTGGTAATCCTGCCGACGGTATCTACGCGCTGGAGATTGCCAAAAAGACTAACGGCAATATTGAAGATGTCACCGACGCTGAGATTATTGAAGGCATGAAGCTGCTGGCTGAGACTGAAGGTATTTTCACCGAGACTGCCGGTGGTACCACTATTGCCGTACTGAAGAAGCTGGCCGAAGCCGGTAAGATCAGCCCCGATGAGCGTACCGTTGCCTACATTACTGGTAATGGCCTCAAGACTCAGGAAGCCGTTAGCGGTTCTGCCGGTGAGCCCTTGTTTATCGATCCGAAGCTAGATAGCTTTGAGCGTGCTTGGGAACGGGCCAATACCCTAAACCGCCTAGATTGGCAGCAAACCCAGGTTTAGAAATAATCGTAGGGGCGTTGCATGCAACGCCCCTACGATCAACCACACCAGAAGGGTTTCTTGTTAAAGTTGATCTCTGTTTTAATTTTTGAGTTGTTGTTTTCATGGCTGTCAAAGTTCTCATTCCCACTCCTCTGCAAAAGTTCACCAATAACGAAGCCACTGTTGATATCGGTGGTGAGACTATTGTCGGTTTACTCGATGCTTTAGAAGGCAAGTTTCCTGGCATTAAAGCGCGTCTGTGTGATGACAAGGGTGAACTAAGGCGATTTGTTAATTTCTATGTCAATAGCGAAGACATTCGATTCTTGGACGGCAAAGAAACCGCGCTCAAAGATGGTGATGAAGTTAGCATTGTGCCAGCTGTGGCTGGGGGCTAATCAAGACTGCAACAATCCAGGGTGAGATTGTTGTTGTGACCGTAATTTAGATTTACCAGGTGCTGCGATGGGTATTGATGACAGAATACCCGCAGCGCTTTTTTTATGTCTATGAAAGTCTGGTACAGAATTGGTTTTGGTCTAGGCGCTGCAGGCATTGTGCTGATTGCTTATTTGGGGTTACGTCAGCCTCAATGGGTGTTCGGACTCATCTCTCAGATGAGTCCACGAGCGCTATTCTATGTCGACACTCAGCAGCCTGTCATTGCTTTAACCATTGATGATGGCCCCTATCCAGAAACAACGGACGCCATCCTACAAATTTTGGAACGTTACGAGGTCAACGCCACATTTTTTATGTTGAGCGATGAACTTGCCGGTCATGAAGCAACGCTGCAGCGCCTTGTCGCGGCAGGTCATGAATTAGGTCACCACATGACGGTGGACGAATCCAGCATTGGTCTGTCGGCTAAGGAATTTAAGACAAAGTTTCTCGCGGCTGATCAAGTCCTGTCGCCCTACGGTCCCCTCCGCTGGTTTCGACCGGGCATGAGTTGGTATAACCAGCGGATGCTGCAGCTAGTTGAAGAGCAGGGATATCAGCTCGTGCTGGGTTCTCTGTTTCCCTACGATACCCATGTGCCATCAGTCTGGTTTGCCCAATGGTTTGTGCTCAACAACCTCGATCCAGGCGACATTGTTGTATTACACGATGGCCCCGAAAACCGAGGAGAAAGAACTATTCAATTGTTAGAGCAGCTGTTGCCTGAAATTCAACAGCGGGGCTATCGGATTGTGACGCTAACCGAGCTAGCCAGCTATGGTCAGGCGGCTAATCAGCTAGAGCCCTGACGTGAATCATTGATAGCATTCGATTCTCATCTCACGAGCCTAATCTTTTTCAGGGGATATATCTAGGACCATCAGACAGCCTTCGATCATGACGTAGGCGGTGCGGCCTTTGCCAATGGCGACTTCATAGCCGCCTGTAAATGAGCCAAAGGCAGGTAGAGTGAGTCGCTGTAGGGGATATTCGTGGTAAAAGCAGGGCAGCCGCAGGCTGTCGGTGGCAGACTGGAGCTTTACTACTGGATGAACGTGGCCGCAAATGTTGAGATGGTCTTTAGTAAGGCTTTCCTGGCTGACGGGTTCATGGCTGAGCAAGAGTTTGCCCAGAGAAATGGGGGTGGTGCTGTAGTGCATGTCAAAGACGGGACCGAGGGCTGCCCGGTCGTGGTTGCCGACAATTAGGGTAACCTGGGCATCTGTTTGTTGCAGAAACTCGGACCAGGCAGCTTCAACTTCTGCAACCATGCCCTGACGGGAGTGAAACAGATCCCCCAGGATATAGATGTGCTGAGGTGCGACCTGCTGGCAGTGCGATCGCAACTTTTCCAGAGTTTCCCCATTCACCTGCTGCGCCACCGGAATCCCTGCCATCTGGAAGGTTTCCGCTTTACCCAAATGCACATCTGATAGTAGCAAAGCCTGGTGTTCAGGAACATACAGTGCTCGATCTAGGAATACTAGTGCGTCTCCTTGTAATAAGTCCACCGATTGATCAGCTAGCATGTTATTCCATATGTCCCCAAAACCACTGAGAATAACCGAAACAGTTATCCGTCTAACAACAGTAATAATACCAAACTGCTACATACCAATAGGATTAAAACGGAGCAGTTCCTGGTAAGTTCTCACCGAAGTGATACTAAATACTCTGGAAAGTAAATTTATTGCCATATCGTAGATGGGTTCGATAGGCTGAATTAACGTCTCCACCCCCGATCAATTCGCAAATGAACAAACGTCATCTTGAGTTAAGCGCCACTGACCGCAGCGACCTAGAAGCCCTTTTGAGCAAAGGTCAACTGGGGGCACGGCAATTCAAACGAGCGACTGGTCTGCTGGAGTTGG
>NZ_AWNH01000055.1 GCF_000482245.1 Leptolyngbya sp. Heron Island J
GACCCAGACTGTCGATAGCCCAGGCATTGAACGCCTCGGCTAACTCAGTAAAGTTGAGACGCACCATGATCCGGCGCAAGGTGGACAGGCTGGGCAACCGCTCATGAGGCAACTCCATCACGCGCAATAGCTCTGCTTGATGACGTTGTACGAAAGTGGCCAAGGGGCGATAGCCATAGCACCCACTCATGGTCCCCATCACCACCAAGACTAAAATGATCCACAAGGGATACACCGGTTTAGTTCGATAGTCACGGACCTGCTGAAAGTGGCGAATTAAGCTCATGGAGAGAACACGGGGGCGATAGAGCACACCCCCATTATCTTTTTTCTACCACCGATAGATCAGCCCTGCTCCTGGGAGGGGAAAGGTTATCCTGCTTTACCTCAAGCAAAATTATGAAAGTTATTAAATCCTCATCCCTTATCTATTTATCAACAACCGTAACCCACTCAAGGTGACGAGCACTGTGGAGCCTTCATGGCCTAGCACACCAAACGGTAGGGTGATATTGCCTGCAAAATTCAGGATTAACAAAATCACGACAAAACTCAGGGCAAAGACAATATTTTGCTTCACTATACTCTGGGCGCGACGACCTAAATGAATCGCATGTTCTAATCGCTCCAGGCGATCGCCCATCAACACAATATCAGCGGTTTCCAGCGCCACATCGCTACCCGCCGCTCCCATAGCAATACCAACAGTGGCCTGGGCCAGGGCTGGGGCATCATTGATGCCATCTCCAACCATGGCAACGCTCTGATACTGCTGCTGAAGTTTACGAATCACCTCGACTTTATCTTCGGGTAACAGTTCTGCGTAAACCTGATCCACACCGACCTGCTCTGCGATGCTGCTGGCGGTGCGGGGATTGTCCCCCGTCAGCATGACCACATGCTCTATACCCAATTGTTTGAGGCGGGCCACAGCCTGGGCAGCGGCAGGTCGAACGATATCAGCTACGGCAATCAGTCCCAACAGTTCTCCCGCCTGGGCGACCCAGACCACTGTTTTACCCTCTGATTCCCACTGCTGGCTTTGTTCCAGCCAATGGGGAGAAATGGTCTTTACCTGTGTGCGAACAAAGACCGCTTTACCGACTACGGCTCTTTGACCCTCCAGATTGGCGGTGAGGCCCTGTCCAGCCTGGGCCTGAGCATTGGTGGCTGTTGCCCAGGTTAGGTTTTGCTGGCGGGCTGCCTGAACAATGGCGTCCCCAATGGGATGTTCTGACAGACTCTCCAGCGCGGCTGCTACCTGTAGGAGCTGGTTTGAGTCGGGCTGAGCTGCCAGCATGTTCACAACCTGCAGATGGCCTGTGGTTAGAGTGCCGGTTTTATCAAATGCGATCGCACGCACACGTCCAATCTGCTCTAACTGTGCCCCGTTCTTGAACAAAATGCCTCGACGGGCTCCGTTGGCAATGCCCGATAGCAATGTGGGCATAATCGAGGCCATCAGGGCACAGGGGGAGGCCACTACCAGAAAAATCAGCGCTCGATAAATCGTTTCTTCCCAGGTCCATCCCAGCAGGAAAGGCGGTAGTATACCTAGTAGTATTCCGGTAATAACAATCACTTTGGCGTAGCCCCGCTCAAACCGCTCGATAAATTGCTGAGAGGGAGGTGCTTCTGTCTGGGCCTGCTGTACCAGCCGGATTACCCGCTGAATTAAGCTGCTTTCCGGCGGTTGATGCAGCTTGATCCGCAGTACCCCATGGCCATTCAGCGTACCCGCAAAGACTTCATCCCCAATGGTTTTCTCTACGGGCACAGATTCTCCCGTAATCGAAGCCTGGTTGAGGATACTCGCGCCGTCTACCACTACACCATCGGTGGGCACCAGCTCTCCCGGCTTGACCAAAATGAGATCGCCCACCTTAAGACGGACAATCGGAACAGTGCGCTCCTGCCCGTGGTTCAGAAGTCGGGCGGTATCTGTCGTTAAGCTCATCAGCCCCTGGATACTGCGCTCGGTGTGCTGCATGGCGTAGCCTTCTAAAGCCCCACTAATGGCAAAGATCAAGATCAGGACGGCTCCATCGACGATCAGGTAGTATTCCTGCTGCCATAGCCCCAAACTGGCAGCGCCCAGCGCCGCCACGATCATCAGCAAATCAACATCCAGCTCTTTCTCTTGTAGCAGAGTTGTCAGACCATCACGGGCGCTGTCGAACCCGCCAATAACGTAAGCTACCGTCAGGATCAAAATCCCTCCTCCCACCCAGCCAAAATTGAGGGACTGCCAGCCCAGCAATACCAAGATGGCGCAGGCGATCGCAGCGACAGCCTCGGGATGGCGCTTGAATACATCCTTAAATAAAGTCGAGAGACGGGGTGATGCAAGGGCTCTGGCAGCCATAATCTGATCTGTCCAATAAAAACTATCCGCCAGCATAAACCTTGACATTAGTGTCAATGTCAAGGTTACTGTAAACTAAATGAATGAAGACAGACCATCTGACTATTAAAGAACTGACAGATGCCGTGGGGAGTGGCGTCACCCCGCGCATGGTACGGCACTACCATACCCTTGGCTTACTGCCTCAGCCCCAGCGATCTGAAGGTAACTACCGGCTGTATACCCAGCAGGATGTACAACGATTGCGGCGGATAATGGCGCTGAAGCAGCAGGGGTTTCAGTTGTCTCACATTCGCCAGCTTTTAGACAGCCACCCTGAAGCCACCCTGGATACTACGTTGATCATCCAGCTACAGCAGCAATACCATACGGTCATACAGCAGATGACCCAGCTCCGCCAAACAGCAGCAGCACTAGAAGGTCTGTTGGGGCGCGATCGCAACTGTCAGATCGCCCAGGCAGAAGCGCTATCGCAGCTGAAGCAATTAGATGTCGATGTCCAAGCCGGATGGGGACAACTGGATCAGATCTGGAGTCATTTTGATACCGAAGTCACCACACATCCGGAGCAATTTCAGGAGTCGTTACAGCTGTTACTGCCCGATTTATCTCACTATTCTGAAATTACGGTTCACTTGTTGCATCAATTGGTGTTGGCCTGCGGCGATGTCAGCCTGATCAGTTTTGTGCGCTTCGGTCACGAGGCTGTCGCCGCTGCCCGTACTGCCCTCAAAGCAGGCTGTTCTGTTGTCGTGGATGTCCCCGCTGTTGCTACCACCCTGGATCAGACGCGGCTAGCCCATCTAGGCAATCCCGTGACAACGCTGATTGATGACCCCCACATCGCCGGAGCCGCTGATGCCGAGCAAGCATTTTGGCAGGATAATCTCTGGCAGCAACGGCTGCAGGAAGCTCCGGCAGGCTGTGTGCTGATGGTGGGGTATGCCCCTTCGGTCTTGCTGGCTGCCTGCCAGTGGATTGACCAGGGAAAACTTCAACCCGCTCTTGTGATTGGGATGCCCATTGGCTTTAGTCATGCTCCTGCAGCCAAGCGCCAGTTGATGACATTGCCAGTGCCCTACATCACCATTCAAGGCAGTTTGGGAGGTGGTCTTTTGGCGGCAGTTACCCTGAATGCACTAGTGGAAACCCTGATAGAAAAACCTGATTGCCACTGTTACCTCACCCGTCCTTAGATATGCAGATTGAAGTAATCCATAGATATGCAGATTGAAGTAATCCATTCAGTTGTTAGACTTTGTAAGCGCTATACCCGTGGAAAAAGATGTGGACGTGATTGCTATTCGTCTTAAGCCTGGAGAAGATCTCAAACCATCTTTGTTGAGATACTGTATTGACCAAAAAATAGATGCCGCTTATATGCTGAGTTGTGTGGGTAGTTTACGCAAAGCAGCGATTCGATTTGCCAATCAACCAGAAGGAACAGTTTTTGAACAACCGCTAGAGATAGTGTCGCTAGAGGGCACACTCTCACAACATGGTGCTCATTTACATATTGTCGTATCAGATAGTGAAGGCCAAGTCATCGGTGGTCATTTAATGGATGGCTCGAACATCTACACGACAGCAGAGATAGTTTTGGGGATTGTGCGTAACACTATTTTTAAGCGGGAGATTGATCCACTCACCGGATACAGAGAGCTAACAATCACCAGCTAGAAGTCGGAAAGGAGTAAATTCGCTCCTCGCCATATCTGCTAGTAAGGTTCGTTAGCAAAGCGATTTTGAAGCGGCATGTTGCGGAAGCTTTGTTTTAGAATTGGCCCGATGAGTAAGCTTTGATGGAGATGAATGTTGTCAATGAATAGAGCTCTAGTTTTCTCAAGCTTTACAGATCAGGAGCTGGAAGTACTCACGAAGCTACTTTGCAAGATTTTTATTACGACACAGTCACAATTAGTATCGCTTTATCGGGAAATAATTGATGACTTTAACAAAGATGGGTGGCCACCTCATTTTGTTAACCGTAATTTTTTCAAGAGTGAAGATCACATTTTCCAAGAAATCTACAAACAATCTCCTTCTGTTGCTGTAGACTTACCCAGTTTTGATGAAAATAAATTGGAATATTGGAATACCGTAATCTCAGAATCTTTATTGAAGAGAGTCTATTGAATTTGAATCATACCAGGCATATGTTGACGTATTGACGTTGTAAATACGTTTTATTTATACTGTGGTGTATGGATGTGTATTTTGTACTTAACGGCATTGCGTTTGTCTGGAACGATGAAAAAGCGCAAGTTAATCCTCAAAAGCATGATGGCGTAACGTTTCAGCAAGCGGCTGAGGCATTCTTTGATCCGCTTCTGGTGGTTGTCGATGCTAGCCGCAATGACGAAGCACGAGACGCCATTATTGGTCTCGATAGGCGTTGGAACCTTTTGTACGTCGTTTTCATCGAACGCGAAGACGACATGATCCGTATCATTTCAGCCCGTAAAGCTACCCGCAAGGAACGTGAATACTATGAAAACTGAAGCACTAAAAAAACGGTTAGACAGAAATCGCCCAATGACAACAATCACAATTCGGATGCCAGAAGATGTGATTGAAGACCTGAAAAGAATTGCTCCATTACTCGGGTTTTCGGGGTATCAACCCTTAGCCCGTGCCTACATCGGGCAAGGGCTTCGCACTGATTTAGAACGCTTAGAAGGAGATACTGTCTCTGCATTAATTGCCAGTCTGAAGCGTCATGGTGTCAGTGATGATATTCTGCAAGAAGCTCTTGGCGAAGTGACTCAAAAATAACTACATTTGGTTTTCTGTCCCGTCCTCCATAATGTGTCGGTGCGGACGGAGCAAAGGCTATTGACTTAAAAATCAGAGATATTGACCGCCACACAACTCTGCCCTTAGCGGCAGTGGATGGTACATGGTGTTAACAGAGCAAGCTGTAGGGTGTGGACCCTGCCGCAACTTCTAATCTCCCACCGATAAATTTTGGAGTCCGCACCATGCTTATAAGTTCTGGGAGTTATAGTCTGGCCAATAGTTAGATGACTTATACTTGGCCTATGCCCAGGTTAGACATTATTCACAATTCTGTAAAAAGTCCATTGATTAAGGATGGCTGGTTAATTACAGATGACCCCTACGTCATTCAGTATCGAAGAACGGTACTATACGCTGATCTTGGTGCTGAACGTCCGATTGCAGTTGAGCGAAATGGGCAGAAGCTAGTTGTGGAGGTAAAAAGTTTTGTTGGAGCATCCAAGATGCAAGACTTTAAAGAAGCTCTTGGCCAGTATGACATCTATCGTTATTTGCTAGAGGAAGTAGCATCAGACCGTAAATTGTACGTCGCTATCAGTGATATTGCATACAATGCATTTTTTACTCAGGATGTGACTCAACTCATTCTCAATAAACATCAACTTCCAATTATTGTTGTAGACATAGAGACAGAGGAGATTTTGCAATGGATAAACTAACTGAATATCCAAAGTTAATTAAGCGTATTTTGACTGAATACGTAGAGCTGAGTAATCGCAACTCTAACCTAGATATTGAGACATTTTTGATTGTAGATGAGGAAAAATCTCACTATATTTGGATGAATCTTGGGTGGCAGAACAAAGAACGTGTTAGTGGGATGACAGTCTATGTCCGAATTCGAAAGGATAAATTTTGGATCGAAGAAGACTGGACTGAAAACGGTATTGCAACTGATCTAATTCGTGAAGGGGTTCCCAAAGAGGATATCGTATTAGCATTTCATGAGCCTAAGATGAGGCAATATACAGAGTTTGCTGTCGCGTCGTAGTCACAGCATAGGCTAACACCGCATGGCAACAGACGGACGACAGTCTCTGATTTTAAATTTCAATGTTATTTGCCACAGCTTCGATTCACCGTTAGCGACAGCTGACTGTGGAAGATGTTAACAGAATTATCCTTTTAAGACTCACTCTGGCTTTTGAATTATTTTCTCTAGCTGACGTTGTTTTGCCCCAGGGTCAATGCTCAACAATCGCACATAGTCACCAGGATGACTGGCCAAAAACTGTTCCACCTGAGTTAGTACCTGAGCCTCATGGGTGCTGGTAATCGTAGGGCCACTCTGCCAGGAACCTACCTTGAATCGGCGCACATCGGCAAATTCCAGGCCAATGTGGTGACCCTGGCGAAGTTGTTGTCGGATGATGTCTACGATGTCTGCTTGTAACGGAGCCACCTTGCCATTTTGGTGCGAGCCATTACTAGACCCATTACTGGAGACCGAATTCTGCAAAGAGGGGGTACAGGCGATACCGTCAGAACAGCGATACCCGGCCCGTAAGGCTTGATTGATTTCGACCACGTGGTGAGAGAAGCTGCGATCGCTATCGTTAGCATCCGGTAGCCGATCGGCAGCTTGCTGAGTCGTAATCACTGCTCCCGACGGCACATACTTACCAGCAGGAATCTCCACATCCTGGATTAGGGCATGCATCATCACAATGCAGCCGTGGCCCACCTGGGCATTAAACACCGTCGAGCGAAAGCCAATAAAACACTCATTGCCAACGTAAGCTGGACCGTGGATCAACGCCATATGGGTAATGCAGGTATCATGGCCAATCCACACCGAGTAGGCTTTCTGGTCATCCCCTAAGATCCGTCCCTGCTCTAACCCATGGATGACCACCCCATCCTGAATATTGGTATTTGCACCGATGTAAAAGGGAGCTCCTTCATCCGCACGAATGGAGGTATTGGGAGCAACCATTACATTTTCTCCCAGTTGCACATCTCCAATTAGACTGCACTGGGGATGGACATAGGCAGATGCAGCAATTATGGGCTGATCTAAATCGCTATCCCAGGGAGTGGGTGGGGCAGGTTGATGACGCAGCGGCATGATATTGTCCTCGGTTTAAAGTTGAGTGGGATTGGGCGCATCCCCATAGACGGCAACGGGGTTAAACGTCTTAGTGGTTTCCGTAAAGGTGAGAGCAACGGGAGCATTGGTCAACCGATCGCCCTCGTCAGGAGAAATCTGACGATAAAAACAAGAGCGATAGCCCACATGACAACTGGCCCCTGACCCAGCCACATTGACCTTCATCCATAGGCAATCTTGATCATCGTCAATCAACAATTGCTGCACGGTTTGCACCAGCCCACTGGTGGCTCCCTTGTGCCAGAGCTGCTGACGGCTGCGGCTGTAGTAGTGGGCTTCACCCGTTTCTAGGGTTTTTAGCAATGCGGCTTCATTCATATAGGCGTGCATCAGCACTTCGCCAGTGACAGCATCCGTGGTGATAACGGGGATGAGCCCATGGGCGTCAAACTTAGGAGCCAGGAGCATCCCTTCTTCGACAGCTTCAACCGATGTGCGGGCAGCAAATGGAGACGACATAGTGCAGAGAGTAACAATAGTTAGGCCTGAGAGCGTTGATTGGCAGTTGATTTGGGAACTGTGGAAACCTCTTTCTCGGTTTGCTTTAAATTTGCAGACACCAACTTTACAAAGAGTTCACATCTACCTCTGTATATTCGCATATCGTGAGAATGATAATCATTCTAATTAAAGATTGAGGTTTTCTCGATGTCCAGTTTTGGCAAGTCAATCGTTTCCCTTACCGGCAAGCTGGGTGGCGCGATGGTCCTCCGGACCGGCTCCGCCATCGCAATCGGCACGGCCCTGAGTCTAGGCACCCTGGCTCCAGCCCAGGCGGTCACCTTTCGCCTTTCATGGACAGGGCAAATCCTGGGTTATAGTGCTGAGGGGCAATTTAGCTACGACGATGCCCAAACCTATGAAGACGGGATTGTTCGAGGTGATGATTTAGAGGCATTTGACATCGCCTTCTATGATCCCCAAGGCAATCTGATTCAAGAGTTTGAGGATAACCACCTCACCTATTCAGGGTTCAATTTTAATTTCGATACCCAAACGGGTGAAATTCTGCAAGATGGCTTTTTCGATGAGCCGAATGGCATTGACATTGGAGAATACACCGTCCTATTTGATGAAACAGGGGACCCTATTGGGGCAACGGGGCTAAATTTCTGGTCGGCGGCTCCCGCTCCCGATGGAGAACCCATCCCCCATGTTCACCTGACTGATTTTGGCGATGAGTTTCCGGAACTGCCCATAGGCTTTGGTTCCCATCTCGATGTGGCTTTCTTTACCCGTACGCGGGCACAGCTTCTAGACGATCCGGGGGCAGGCGATCAGCTTGGCCAACGGATGATTGCCACACAGGTGCCTGAACCGGGTGCTTTAGTCGGAATGGGTGCGATCGCACTGCTGACTCTGCGTTTACGCCGTACCTCACCCGTAACTCGCTAAAACCTAATGCTCGCAAAAAACTAGTCGAAACTTTCATGCCTAAATCTTTTTTCCGAATCGCTAGCTGGACGTACGCTTCCCTGGTAGGGACATTGCTGCTAGCACCATCAGCTGAAGCAGCCATCTTCTACGCCACAGGACAGCGTCTGACCCAGGCTGTTCCGGGCGTCCACGATGATATCCGTGAAAACTTTTTGTTTGCAGTTGATTCAACAACAGGCATTGCCACCCCCGTTTCACCTGAAACCAGTGGATTACCGTCAGCCTTGGCGGGGACCGCTGATCAGCAACTGTTAGGCTATCAATTTAGCGGCCAACTGATGGAGATTGGTCTAAACTCTGCCACCCAAACCCCCATCGCTGAACCCACTGACCTAGGTGCCACCAGTTTTGACATCCTGGAGGATGGTAGAGGATTTATTGTGCCTTTTGATGAGAGTTTCAATACTCAACAACTCCATCAAATTGACGTAACCACGGGAGCAGCCACTCCCCTGGGCTCATCTCAGGCAGTTGGCGATGCGATTGATGATGCCCGCAGCACTCAACTGGGCACAGCTAACCCTTTTGTGATTAGCCTGGGGTCGGTCGATAATAGTCTCTATGGTATCGACCTCGATACCGATTCCTTAATTCAGTTTGATTCAGAGACAGGAGACGCTGCTGTCGTCGGTGAGGTGGGCGCTGTAACTGCAGGTGATCGCGCTGCATTTAGCGGTTTTGCCGCGTTGACAGGTGTGGACACCGATACCGATGGCCGGTTTGATACTCTCTTTGGCAATGTCAACTTTATCGATGATGACAACGATCCTGCAACCCCCGTTCAGCGTCTGGGTGGGATCGCTCGCTACGACCTGAGCGATGGCTCTTGGGAGCTAGTGGGGACTAACCCCGGCGTTATTTTCTTTGGATTTGGGGCCTCACCTGCTGCTGTCCCTGAACCCGGTGTCCTACTGGGTCTTCTCAGCGTCGGATTCTTGGGCAGGTGGATGAGGCGGTAACCCTCGAACTGAGCCACTCCAGAACCGGCCCAGTTATCTTGGTCATGTGACCAAGATAACTGGGGGCACTGTGGCAATACTCACTACTTCCATCTAACTGAGGGCTTTATCAGCTAGGGGGGTATGCTTGGCAAGCTATAGCCAGCGTCCTCCCCAGGCCAACAGTATTGAAAATGCAGTCGCGGCGATCGCCTGTCTGGCCATCAACCCCACCGCAAATCTTACCGATTGTTCGCGGGCGATGGTGAGTGCGGTGACCAGGCAGGGCAGCAACACGCCGGCCAGGTACACGCCCGTCAAGATTTGCAGGGGGGTAAGTAGGGCCAGGGTATCCGGTTCAGCAAAAAGCAGCAGTCCATCCTTGCGAATGGAGGCCAAAATGACTGGTACAGCAGCCTCTGGGGGCAGATTAAACAGCCCCATCAGGGGATTAATCCATCCGGCCAGCCGAGCGATCAGACCGAACCAGTCCAGCACCGAAGCGATCACCGTAATCACCAAAAAGATGGGAATCGCATTGGTAAAAAACTGGTGGAGGGTGCCCTGGGTTTCGCGCCAGATGGTAGACCAGCGGGGAATTTCCAAAAAGGTGCGCTGTTCGATCATCAAGGTATTTTGGACCGAGCGGGCGGCTTTGGGCGCAATCAGGCGGGTGTAGATTAAGGTGGTCAGGGTTAAGTAGCCCAGATAGGGCACCACTAAACCGGGTAAATTGGCCGCGCTGAAAACCCCCAGAGTAGCTCCAAACTGGTAGGAACAGGCCGCACCAAATGAGATCGCACTAATACAGGTCTGCCGAGAACAACTGGAACAGGCACGAGTACTGATCACGGCGGGCACATTGCAGCCAAATCCCATAATCACCCGTACCAAATCTCGCCCGGATAGGCCAAACGGTCGCAGGAGTGGGTGCAGCGCTACGGTAATGCGTTCCACTAACCCACTTGCTTTATACGCGCCTAAAAACAGGGCATACAGAATCACCGTAGGCACCGCCCAGACAAATAACAACGGCCCCATGGTGACCAGGCCATAGCGGCCAATCAAAATCTCTTGTAGCAGCGATGGGGTTTGAGACAGAACCGTAATCAGAGGTTCTAATCCAGCTTGTACAAGAGGATCAAGCACCCCTGCCACCCCATTAGCCACACCAACGGCAAGGACGGCAGGCAACAACAATAAAAGTACTGCCAACAACCAGCCCCAGCGCCGATGTTCTAGCCAGGTAGGATGGGGTTCAATGTACCACCCCGCTGGAATCGGGTGCCACTGTTTGGGAAAAACGGTCGGTGTCTGGAGTGACCCTAGAATCTGTTGACGCTGATCCGAAGTTAAATGGCGAGCATCCACAGGAATAAATCTCACCTGGGCAGTTTGTTCCCAACGGTTCACTACCTGCTGGGTAAATTCAGAGGGGATGACCTTATCCCAGAAGGTGACCACTACCAACCCTTGCTTCCCGGCAACTAACGGTAGCAGGTCTGCCAGGTCATCATCGATATGTGTGGCTTTGACCAACAACACAATGGTGTCATGGGCCTGGAGTTGGGCCAGGGCCGTTCGGGTAGTGGCGGTGTCGGAACGAAAGAGAATGCCGGGGGTGTCGATCAAGAGAGTATCGCCTGCCTGATAGCGATCGCAGGCAATTGTTGAGCCCTGAATGTTCGCACTGGTGGGGCGTTGTCCGGTGAGAGCCGCTGCTAGAGCAGATTTGCCGGTACTCTCTTTACCGATGAGAACAATGGTGCGTTGGGCAGGCAAGGTATTGGGCATAGGAAGATGGGAAGAGTAGATGAGTGGATGGGGGGATGGGGGACTTCCTGACACCTGACTTCTGACACCTGATACCTGACGACTTCTGGTACCGAGCTAACAAATGCAGTCGTTGTCGCAGCAGGAGAGATCGTCGAGAAAGAGTCCGGCCTGGCGGTAGGCATCGAGGGGGGTAGTGTCGAGATCGAGGCGCTGGGCGATCTCATTGGCGATGACAGCAAACCGCTGACGAAATTTATAAATAAAGCAAAAAATCAGGTTGCCATGGCGGACGGAGGGACCGCTCACAAACAGACCTGGGGTAAGGGTGGATTCGTCATTTTCCGTGAGTGCTGCATAGCCTTGAGACCAGTCGAACAGTGGAGAAATCTGTTTCAAACTGGTGCCAAAACCGGTGCAGAGAATCGGGGGATGGGCTGTTACCCACTTCTGGTATTCGCTGTAGACCGCGTAGCCACCGGAGATAGGTTTGACCTCTTCAATGGGGGCGTTCCCCACTAGGTCCAGGCGACCGGAGCGGTAAACAAACTCTAATCGCTGCAGGGTGTAGGGTGATAGGGAGATGCTGGGGTCGGTGTCGGGATTCGCCCAGGCTCCGGAGCGATCAAGCACGCCAACTTTCTTGCCCAGGGCCACTAAATTGGCCGCTGCATCCATGCCGCTTTCGTAGCCGCCGATGATGATGAATTCATCTCCCTCTAAATCGGCCCACGACTGAATCTGAGTATTGTGAAGGCAATGCTCTGCTCCTGGGAAGGGACTCAGATGGGGATATTGATATTCTCCGGCGGCCCAAATGACAAACTGTGTGGAAATTTCGCCGCTGCTAGTGTGCAGGGTAAAACCTCCCTGGGGCAAATGTATGACGCTCTGTACATCCACCTCGGTTTGAATCGGTAGCTCAAAGTGGTCGGCAATCGTTTGCAGATAAAGAGCGTACTGTTTGCCGCTGACGTGCTCTTGACGAAATGCGATCGCAGGCGAGGTCTTCAAGGTCACTGCATTCAGGTCGAGCAGTCCAAAGCCATGGCTAGGAAATGACGGCGTGATGAAGTGCATCTCCTCAGGCCAGCGGCTAAAGGAGGCTCCCACCTGGTGGCGTTCTAAAATAGTAAAGCGCTCTAGACCCAGCTCTTTGAGCACAACGCCACAGCCGATACCAGCGGCTCCCGCGCCAACAATCACAACGTCATAGGATAGATCCGTTTGGGGATGGCTCACACTGGGTTACCCGAATTACTGAAGATACGAGAATGATAATCATTATCAAATTCTTTGTCTAGGGGCTATCGGGTCATGGTTAGACCAATGGCGTCAGCTCTCTCTAGCCAGGGCATTTACGCGAGTCTATACTCGGGGAATTATGCGGCTGAAGATAGTAGAGGAGAACTGTGGGTATGGATAGAAGCGACTCAAAGGCAGGCATTGATAAGATTGATAGCATGGCTCGCCCTCAGTAAAAACATCGCGCCGAGAAAACCGATAAGCAGCAACTTATTCAGATTTTGCAGGGACAACTCGATCAAATCAACGCTTCACTGGGCACTACTTAAACTTAATCAAATAGCACCTGGAGTTTTACCATTATGACCCTCGAATCATCTATTCTAAACAACCTTAAAAAGCTGCCTGAAGCCATGCAGCAGGCAGTTTTATGGTACACAGAGTTTTTAGTAAACCGCATCACTCAGCAAGGCACAAGTCAGCTTGAAACAGTACCCGAAGCTTTATCAAACAAGCGGGGTGGATTGGGTATTTGGAAAAGCAAAATTTGGATTGCCGATGACTTTGACGCGCCTCTAGATAACTTTCAGGAGTATATGTAAATGAGTTTCCTGATAGATTACCCATGCATTTCTTTGGTACATTCAGGCGAACGAGCAGCTTAGCCCAAAGGCTGCAGACATCCTAGAAGATCCTAATCAGAAGCTCTATTTCAGCATCGCTAGCCTTTGGGAAATCTCAATCAAAATGGGTTTGGGTAAGCTCAAGCTAGACAACTCATTTCATGTTTGAAAGTTCTGTAGACACCAGTGGCATTGGGAGTACCTTATGAGCTTGAAGTGGTTAGAGTGGTCACAACAATTGCAGGCAATTGCTCAGAATGGGTTGACCTATAGTAATAATCCATATGATGTCGAGCGATATAAGCAGTTGCAAGCAATTGCTGCTGAAATAATATCAACCTACACCAACATGGAATCACGCTACATTCTCGATTTATTCAGCTTGGAGGAGGGGTATGCGACTCCAAAAGTGGATGTCAGAGGGGCAGTGTTCAAAGACCAAAAACTTTTACTGGTTAGAGAAAGAGAAGATAACTGTTGGACATTGCCAGGTGGATGGGTAGATATTGGAGAGTCGCCCAGTTTCGCAGTCGAGCGTGAGGTATACGAAGAGTCAGGATATGAAACACGAGCGACTAAATTAGTTGCACTTTACGATCGCAATCATGAGCGTCATGGACATCCACCCCTTGTTTATCATGTCTATAAGTTATTTTTTCAATGTGAGTTAACTGGTGGTACTGCTATGGCAAGCCTTGAAACTGAGGGAGCTGCTTTTTTTGGAGAACAGGAAATACCAGAACTTTCCCTGACTCGTGTTGTTCCAAGTCAGATTAGTCGCCTCTTTGAATATTACTTCAACTCAAATTTACAAACAGATTTTGATTGACTTGCGTACTTTAGTACAGAACAAAAACTACCGCTCATAAAAACGTGTAAGAATTCTGTTCAAGTTGTTAGACAAGCATTTCCTTGTACGTTTCAGTGATACTCTTCGCTGTTTTCCAGAATTGGTGTATGCAAATATAGTGGAGCCAGTCAATGTTGAGGGTATTGATACGCTTACTACGCGGCTATCAGGCAGATGTGCCCCCCTTTGCGGCAACGTTAAGCGATGATTGGCTGAAACCCATCGACCATCAGCAAGGCAATGGTGACCATGTTGGCCTCGACTTCGGGGTGTCGGAAGTGACAGTGTGCTGAAAGACACGTTGAAGGTATCGGCAAGGATGATGTGATCAGACAGATTGCCTTCATTGATGAAATCTTCAGAATCGTTGCGTAAACCTCCCATCAGGCAGTGAGGTTTTATACTCTCTTATGTTTCTTGCGACAGAGCCATCTGCTGAACCAGAGCCTTGGCAGTCTTAGCGGCTTGTCGATCAACTGAACTCAGCGATGTTCCTCCGATTTGGTAACAGTTTGTATTCGTCCCATACGCGTCGATCAGTGCCCCCGTAGTCGAGTTGACCGCTAGCTTACCACTGTCGTCGACTACCGCCGCACCCTGGGCAACAGCCAGACTATAAATCGGTGCAATCTGGCTATCGAATCCAGTAGCTAAAATCACAGAGTTTGGCTGCCACTGCCTGCTGTCAGGCCATACAATTGTTGGCGTTTCGCAATGGTTCAAGAATGTGCCAGCTTGCAAAGACAAACGCCCAGCCTGCATCGCCGCTAGCATCAGCTCAGCACAAGCCCAAGACTGGGTTGCAAACAGATGTTTCACACTGCTTAACAGTTGCCGCACTTTTACCCGCTCGTCGTTTGACAGCAGGTCCTTCGTCTGAGCGTAGAAAGACATTACTGGACGTGCTAAAAGGGCTAGCGGATGGGCTGGGGTTGCCTCTTGCAGGTAGTCAGCAAGAAAACGGCCATAATTCTCGATGTGTAGCAGTGCCTCCCATCCCGGATAAGCGATGTCACTCACTCGGTAGGCCGTGAGAAGTGACTGTCTCAGCAAGTATTGCGCCCACTGAGCTGTAGGATTGCGCTGCATCTGCTGCCGCGTCAGCCAGGGGCAGGTGTACGATACAGTCGGTTCTATCTGAGGCAGTCGGGCATAGCCTCGGCGGCTCACCAAACTGACTCGCTCTACTCCCAGGTTGTGCAGTGCATGCAAGGCCACCTCTATACCCGATGGTCCTGCACCTACTATCGTCAGATGGGCAGGCAACTCCGCCCCGTAGCGATCGCACGGATATGCCGCAAATACCTGTCCCTGCCACTCAGGGCGAATTGGTGCAAACCGATGGCCGATGGTACACACGAGCTGATTGACCTGATAAGACGCGGTTGCCGTCTGCACGTGAACCATCTGTTCGGAGGGGACAAAGCTTTGTACCGCTTGAGGAATCGTCTGCACCATGATGTGGCTAGGCAGGTGGGCCAGCAGCCTCCGAAACTGCTCGTCTAGATAGAGGCCGTAGGCTCCTCGGGGACTGGTTCCGTGAAGATCGTCCAGGTTATGGTCAGGATGACGCTGTTGTCCCTGCTCTGGAGCAAAATCAGGGTATAGCACCGCTAGCAGGTCACGATTGGCCTGCATCCAGTTGAAGTAGTTCGCTGTGTCGAAGCGCTGTTGGGCAAAGTCAAACCCGCGGACAGCACTGCCGCCGTTGAAGGTGAACAAGGCGGGCTGCATCGGGTCGTAAACCTGTCCGCCACCGAACAAAGTTTGCTTATTTAGTGCCTTGAAATGAGCCAGCCGAGTTTTCTGAGCCTTGGTCAGATTAGCCTCTTGGTAGGTACGCTCTGGCTGAAAGAGAGATATCTGTATAGGCCTCTCTGTTTGGTCACGTAGTTGGTTGACTAAGTGACCGAGAATGGCAAACCCACTGATACCAGCACCTGCGATCGCAATTCGCCAAGGCTCAACCCAGCCAGTAATGCAATTGTCTTTATTGGTGGAAATTGCTAAAAACAACAGCCCCCCTACGGCTACTGCCTATACACATCTACGAGAATATTGAATTAAACCGAGAGTTATGGTCCTAAATAGCTTGATACCTCCTAAAGCTTTCTCCATAAAATTGATTCTCAATAATCAATTAGTAGCTTTAGTCAATATTTAAAACCCTTTAGAACCAATGGTTTCAGCAATATTCTCTGACTTATGTATACACGGTAGCCCAAACAGGTCGGGGGGGTAGAAACTAAGTTTTCGTAAATCTTGGCCGTAGCCACCTTAACGGCAAACGTGTTTACAAGGCCAAACTTTTAGCGTGAACCCCTAGCGGAAACAGCAAATATTCATTCCAACAGCGCCAGAGATAAGCCGTTATTGCTTTGCGACGCCCCAGCTCGCTTTCAAAAGCAAACGTAACTTCTGCTGAACCTGGAATTAACTGAGCCAGCGAATGGTCGCAGCCGCAGCCGTGTTGAATCAACAGCCCCTGACGACTAGCACATGATTGCACTAGCATTTGCACCGCCGTCACATTCAGGCTATGCAGGCAGGCGTCATAGGCCCGCTTCACCCCTTGCATCTGAGGGTCGAAAAACATGGGACGAGCCTCGTGGATTGACGCTCGCTCAATTGGACACAGCAGCATCCAGTAGAAACAAGCTGGCAAAGCATAGCCTAACTGAGAGAAAACGTCCCGCACAAAAGCTACGACTCTTTCGGTCCCGTCAGTTGCTCTGGCTGTTTGCACTACCTGATTGAAGTCAGGGTAAGCCGTAGTCCTGAAGTCCTGACCGAAAAACTCTAAGGTTGACATAGCCCCTTGCCGGTAGAAAGATTGGAAGTCAAACCCCTCCTGAAAGACCTCGGGACTGCGATCCGTTGCCTTGGTTAGAAACAACCGCGCTAGCACTACTAGAAAATCCGGCTCAGGGTGACCCACTGCTACCTCGCGGTTGGCGATGCGCTGCCAGATTGGCGGTAGTTCTTCTAGAGAAACAACATCAGCGTCCGTTAAGAGAGCGCTGATTGAAAGCGGCTCTGAAACAGTGCCTGCTGAAGCAACGGTGGAATTTAGGATTGAAACCATGTCAATGATTGACTCCTCTATGGTGCAAGGAAAAAAATCCTAGACCTAAACAACTCTGCAGAGTTTACACGACAATGATAATGATAATCATTTTATCTAGACGCTATATTTAGACGAACTTATGGAACTGCAATCGCAGCATCTAAATAATTCTGTGCAATTGCAGTTCTGTCACAACGATTACAGCAAGTTATCAAAACTTGCTTTTCGATCTGAGACTTACGCAACGATTCCAAAGATTCTATCGATGAAGATGACCTGTTTTGTCACATCATTTCTAATGACCGAATAGATGCGCCGTTCTGTCACATAGAAATATCGGTAGCGGGTGAACCGGAACGTTAGCAGTCATCGTGTGGACCACCATGCCTCTTTCTCGCGGCATCAGTCGCAGCAGCGGCAGATACACCGTGAGAGACCTATTGGTGCTACTCGTTGTAACCATTCCGAATGCTTGATTTTAGAGGAAATGCATTATGGCTCGATTCACCGGCGGTTGCTTGTGCGGCAACGTCCGAATTGTAGCGACAGGACTCCCATACCGGGTTGGCCTTTGTCACTGTCTCGACTGCCGTAAGCATCATGGAGCGCTTTTTCACGCTTCTGCGGTGTTCCCGCAGAATGCGGTGACAATCACGGGCGAAACACGCGACTACGCCGGGCGATTCTTCTGCCCCCGCTGCGGATCGTCTGTTTACTCACGCACCGCAGACGAAATCGAAGTGAACTTAGGATCCCTGGACACCCCTGATCAACTTAGGCCAACTTACGAACTTTGGACAATCCGACGCGAATCTTGGTTATCCCCTTTTTCGCTCACTAGACAATACGAGCGTGACCGTGAGTCCACAGGTCGCTCAGAGGAGTAGATGAGCGCGACCTTTCCAAATGCCGCCATCACATTGGCAGACATTTCGGACGAAATGTTGGGGAAGGCGCGGGAGCGTTTCAACTCAAATCTAAATATTGAATATGTGATTCTAGATTTTATCAATGCGCCCATACCCGGAAAGTATGATGTTGTGGTCTCCGCTCTGGCGTTACATCACACACCGCAGGAAAAACTCAAAAGCGTATTTCACAAGATTTTCAATGCTCTTGAAAGTGGAGGACACTTCATCAATGCAGACCAAACTTTAGGTACCACACCGGAGAATGAAGCAAAATATGCTCAGGCTTGGCTCACGGGTGCTAAAGCTAAAGGTTGTACTGACCTCGATATTGAAATCGCTATTGAACGCATGAAGGCAGATAAAACGGCCACATTGCAAGACCAACTCAACTGGTTGTCCGAAGTGGGCTTTGTTCAAGTTGACTGCTGGTATAAAAACTATCGGTTTGCTGTTTACTCCGGTCAAAAATTGGTCTGATAATCACCAACAGCGGGCCAACAAACGCCCATACATGCTGACCGTCGAAAGGTGAGCGATAATGATGCGAAGGCCATCTGCGGCGGATGATGGGCAACGTGCCCATAGGCGACTTGGTGTAGTGCGATGGTCAAAGCTCGATTTTTGACCATCGCACTCAGCGGCCAGACCAGAATATAGCGTTTGTCACTTGGCTTGACCCCATATTTCCGACCAAAAGACTTTAAGGTCAGCATGCCAAGTGACGCGCAAGTTTCAACTGAGTTGAAACTTGCTATGGCCTACCGTTTAGTCGAGAAATGCCTGTACAGCAGCTTCATCGCAGCTGCCACCCAATCCGGTGACAATTGTGCAGGTATTAGTCATCAGCATGCCTGTGTAGGTCGCTGCGGGCGTTCCAGCTTCGCCTAAACCGTCGGCGTAAAGAGGCTCTTCTGAAATCGCGATATCTGTTTCCCTAGAAACCGCTTCAATCAATCCAGGATTGCTAGTTGCCTCTATAAAAATACTTGGCAGGCTACTGTCTTCAACAACATCGATCAGCTCTCTTAAGTCGGCGGCTGACGGACGAGCCTCAGTGCTAAAGCTCGCCAAAGCAGCTTCAATGCGAATGCCATAGGCATCGGCGTAGTAGCCCAGGGCATCGTGGGTACTCACGAGCACTCGCTGCGATTCGGGAACCGTATCTATCTGTTGTTGAATCCAAGTATCCAGCTGAGTGAGCTGAGCGATTAGGGCCTCTGCATTGGCTTCGTAAAGGTCAGCATTTTCGGGAAAGACCTCACTAAGCTGCTCCTCAATTACATGTACCATGGCAATGCCATTTTCCGCATCGTGCCAGACATGGGGATCGGGCTCACCCTCTTCTTCACTATGGTCATCATGGTGCTCGTCATGGTCTTCTTCACTATGGTCATCATGGTCTTCTTTACCATGGTCATCGTGGTCGTGGCCTTCATGGCCTGCCTTGCTATGGTCTGAATGGTCGTCATGACCGTGTTCGTCATGCTCATCATGACCGTGCTCGTCATGCTCATCATGGCCTTCTTCACCGTGGTCATCATGCTCATCATGGTGGTCGTCATGGCCTTCTTCCCCATGACCATGGTCGTGATGTCCACCTAAAAGCGGTTCGGAAACAGCAACTTCGGAAACGGCGATTTGAGGGGCGTCTCCATCTGTTGCCTCGACCATTTGAATAATGTCTGGCTCGAACCCATAGCCCCCATACAGAACCAGATCGGCGTCTTCAATAGCCCGTCGGTCGGCAGGGGTGGCGTTGTAGAGATGGGGGTCTTTACCCGCTTCTATAAGGCAGGTTACATCTACAGTGTCTTGAGCGATTTGCTGAGTGAGATCGCACAGTACGCTATAGCTCGCCACTACTTGAGGGCTGGTTTGGCTGTGGGCGGACTGATGGCCCAGAAGCGCGGATGCTCCGCCAAGGACAGCAAGCGTAGTAAATAGGCGCAAAGAAAGTTTCATGGGCTTATCGTTTCACAGATGATGAGAGCAGGGCACAAAGAATGATAATCATTATCATATTGGTCTGTTAGTGTAAATTTAGCCGTTTAGCCTGTCAACACGACTAAATTTTTGAATTGTTTAACCTATACTGCTATGGATAAAAAGCGTAATCGCGGTGTAACGCTGTTTATCTCTGTGTTACTCCATAGTTTGTTAGCACTTTTACCATGGCAAGAAAAGTCCCGCCCTTTGGTAGTGTCCTCAACTCCAACAGGCCCAATTTCTATCGTTGATGCCAGCCAGCTGCCAACATTGTCGACATCAGAGTCTCAGCTCTCCCCGCCCAGCCCGCCCAGCCCAGCCGTTCCGCGTTCGCCGCCAGCAGACTCGCCATGGGCAGCAGATGCCCCCCTCCCTGAGACGAGTGATAGCCCTGAGCCTGCACCCGAGGTAGTTCCTGATGTAGACTCGCCATGGGCAGCAGATGCCCCCCTCCCTGAGACGAGTGATAGCCCTGAGCCTGCCCTTGATGCAGCTCCCAATAATAATTCCACTTCAGTCACATCTGCCGAGGAGGAGGCCAAAATCGCAGCGGACTGGGAGCATTTGGTTAACTATCTTCAGGGCCAGAATGAAGGATTGGAAAAAAGTGATCCACTCCAAATCTTTAATCTCTTCGGAGAACCAGGGCAGGTCAATCAATTCTTCGATGAAAACAGTCAGCCCAAGTTTGACGATTCCTCCTTTTCTCACTTTCTAACGCAAACACCTGAACAGGTTTGGCAAACCGTGGTCATGCCTGAACTCATGAGCACCACTGATTTTGATCTCCAACTCCAAGAAAACTTTTCTGCGGGACTGGCGTACCAACTTTTACAGGGCGAAATGGTTCGCTACCTTATCATCGTGAAGCTTAGCGAAGGTAACGGCAGTGTTCTCATGATTAGTGAGTCTTTGCCAGAGCTTGACCCCTAAAAGCCCTAGATATACACTTGCAAACCGATTATTATTTTTTAGTATGCTAACGGTCCAGAATCTATCGGTTAACTATCGGGGTATCGAAGCACTGACAGAGGTTTCGCTGACGTTGCACCCAGGCGAATGGGTAGGGCTAATTGGTCCTAACGGTGCGGGAAAAAGTACCCTGGCCAAAGCGATTCTGGGGCTAACACCCTATCAGGGGAAGATTTTATTGAACGGGTCTGCGCTGAAGCGGCAGCGACGGCAGGTCGCTTATGTGCCGCAGCGATCGCAAATTGATTGGGACTATCCGATCACGGCTTGGAATGTGGTGATGATGGCCCAGGTAAGGGCCCTCGGCTGGGGACGTTCTCCCAATAGCAAAGCCAAAAAATTAGTGGGTGCAGCACTCGATCGAGTGGAGATGTTACCCCTCAAAAACCGTCCCATCGGTCAGCTCTCGGGTGGTCAGCAACAGCGAGTTTTTCTAGCGCGTGCCCTGGCCCAGCAGCCCGATTTATTTTTGTTAGACGAGCCATTTAGCGGCATCGATAAAAAAACAGAAGCCACTATGCTGAACATTTTTTCTGACCTCAGCCAGCAGGGTAAAACGCTGCTAGTTTGCAGCCATGAGTGGGGTGAGGCGCTCAATCGTTATGATCGCCTGCTGTTGCTTAATCGTCGCGTGCTAGCTGACGATACGCCGCAAGCCGTGATGACGATGGAAAATATTCAACAAGCCTATGGTGCAAATATTCAAGCTCTGCACAATGAGAATGGTATTCCGTTTGTTTGCTAGTTGTTTTTGAATGACTGCTGGGTATCAACTTTAGGTGGAAAATTTTGGTGGCAAAAAAGTTCAGAAGCCAGGAGTCATAAAAGCACTGAATTCTGGCTCCTGACTCCCGACACGACTTGTAAGGTTAAGTATCGGCACATAGATAAAAGGGTTGCTCAGGACTTTCCCTCCTGAAACCTCCCTGATCTGGGGACCTCAACGTCCCCAGGCCCCTCGCACAAGAGAGTATTGGCTAACAGCTACAACCATTGATAGGGCGGTTGGTTAGGTGGATTACGCTGCTCCGCATCCGCTCCACACCGTAAAAGGGTAAGGTGTCTAACTTTTCTTGTCAGGCTGCCTTGTCACAGAGAATCAAACCTCTGTTAAAAAAACTTTCTTTGAGCATCGATTAGCAAAACATCAATGGAATAACCCTTTTTAGAATTTTGCGCGACCGAGCGTAAAATTCTAAACCGCTTTACCGACCACCTCCCAACCCATGTCGCAATTAACCGTAATCCTCCAGTCCGTGGGTTCTAGGGCGGCGGTTTCCGCCCTAGTCAGGGGGTTTGGGGAACTCGAAGGGACCCCAAGCAGCCGGTTGTGTCCTTGACCAACACTTTAATCACAGATACGCAATTTGCGCGGGTTGCTACAGGTCATCGCAATCAACCTTTGGATTGCCCTCGACGACGAGTCAAAATCCCCTGACTAGGACTAAACAACAACGTCAGTAAAAAGCAGGCAAAAAGAGTTAGCGCGATCGCAGGCCCAGACGGTGTATTGACATAGTAGCTAATGTACATCCCCGTCAGGCAAGAAAACACACCCAACCCGGCACCTAACACCATCATCCAGTGCAGTTCCTTAGTGAGCAAATAGGCCGCTGCCGCCGGGCTCACCATCAGCGCCACCACCAAAATAAAGCCCACTGCCTTGATGTTGGCGACAATCGTCAGCGTAATGGCAGCCGTTAACCCAAAATTCATCACAGTCACTGGCAAGCCAATTGCTTCTGCACCCAACGGGTCAAACGTAAAAAACAACAGCTCTTTATAAAACACCTTCACGCCCACCAACACAGCCAGCGTTACAAACCCAATTTCCCACACATCTGCTGGGGCAATGCTGAGGATATCGCCAAATAGCAACTCTTCAAGATCAAAGCGGCTGCCTAGGCTGGTAAACAAGACAATGCCGAGGGAGAAAAAGCTGGAGAGGGTGATGGCCATAGCTGCATCGACCTTGACTTTAGATTGCGAGCGAATCCAGCCAGTGACAAAGGTGCCAAACATACCAAAGACAAATGCTCCGATGATCAAAGGAATATTCAGAAAGTTTGCGATCGCCAACCCTGGCAGCACCGCATGGGCCACCACATCCCCCAACAGCGCCATCCGCTGTACCAGCAAATAAGTGCCCACAATCGGACATAAAATACCCATCAGCACACCTGCCATTAGCGCTTGCCGCATAAACTCGTAACTTAAGGGGTCTAGCAGCCAGTCCATAGAGTCGTTGGGGGGAGTATGATTTTTGTACAGTTATCTTATATCTTGAAACGATTTCTGCCGCGATCTCTATCAGCGTAAGCTGATCGTTTGAAACGCTTTCAAACGGGCTGTCCAACATGACCAGAATGGGCAATGAATCTATGGCGGTGTCCTGCAACGGAGAGATGATTATAATGAACGTCGTCTGTCCAATCACCCACATAGGGATATTAGGCTGATGACAACAGCTAGGCCATTTCTTATGTTTCAAGGCGGTGCTGCGCAGGCAGCATTGGATCTGTATTTCTCCACTTTCCCGGATTCCGGCATGGTGCGTGTCGAGAAATATACCGAGGGCGAGCCTGGTCCGGTCGGTACTATCAAGGTGGCAGTGTTCACGCTTTGTGGGTGTGAATTTATGTGCTCCGACAGTCCGATTGAGCACGAATTTTCGTTTACTCCGTCGAGTTCCACGTTCGTAGAGTTTGATTCGCTGGAAGAGCTGGAGCGCGCATTTAACATTCTGTCCGAGGAGGGAGATATATTGATGCCACTCGACAATTACGGTTTCAGCCAAAAGTTTGGTTGGGTCAACGATCGGTTTGGCGTGTCATGGCAACTCAACGTTGCCGCCTAACATTCGGAAGTACGAGCCCGGTGATGAACTCACGATTGGCCGAATCTACTACGACGCAGTTCATCAACTGACCTGCGACGACTACACTGAGGAGCAGCGTAATGCCTGGGCCCACTCCCATTAAGAGCGGCGATGCGTGGGCTGAGAAATGGCGCAGGCGATGCGATCGCAAGCAACCCTGGGTTGCAGTGGTGGATGGCGATGTGGCGGGCTTCATCGAATTCGATGCTGATGGCCACATCGACTGCACCTATGTATCCCCGGATCATGCCGGCAAGGGTTACATGTCGGCAATCATGGAGCAAATCTTCCAGGAGGCGCGACGGTCCAATCTGATCCGTCTCTACGCCGAGGTTTCCATCACAGCGCGCCCCTTCTTCGAGCGCCATGGTTTCCACGTTGACCGGCCTTCGGTCCTCGCACTTAACCTGGGAATGATTGACTATAGACACTGGATAAAAAGTACCTATTTTGGTACATTGATCCTATGGGCAATAAAAGGGTACCTGCAAAGTTTTATAAAACAGAAGCGGGGAATGAACCTGTGCGTGAATGGTTGAAGCAGTTAGAACCAGCAGAACGCAAGATACTTGGTATCGATATCAAAACAGTTGAGTACGGCTGGCCGATTGGTATGCCAACTTGCCGACCTATGGGTAAAGGATTATATGAAGTACGCTCCAATCTACCAGATGGAACGATTGCAAGAGTACTCTTCTGTATCTACCAGGAGTATATGGTGTTGTTACACGGATTTATAAAGAAAACCCAGAAAACACCTAAACAAGATCTTGATTTAGCACTAACGCGGAAGAAAAATCTGGAGGCAGGAAAATGATTGACTCTACTCATTTAGGGTCTTCTTTCGATGATTTCTTAGAAGAAGAAGGAATGTTAGCTGAAGTTAGTGCACTTGCTCTAAAGCGCGTTTTGGCTTGGCAGATTTCTCAGGCAATGGAAACTCAGGGTTTGAATAAAGCCTCGATGGCAGATGCTATGAATACAAGTCGCTCAGCCCTTGATCGCTTACTCGATCCCGAGAATATTGCGGTTACGCTTAAAACAATGGACCGTGCTGCTACAGTGCTGGGCAAACGTCTACGGATTGAACTCGTAGATATAAACACAGATCAAACACCTATCATCACCAATTCGGATTAATCCAGCTCAGCATCAAATATTCCTATGAGTTCTCCCCCTGCATAACCTTGGGCAGGAGTGGACGGATTGGAAACTCTAAAAACTTGCCAAGATACTTGCCGCCGCTCAGATTCACTCTAGGTGACAGGTGACAAGATTCAGGATGCTACCGCTTGGTTTATCCCTATGCTCTATCCCATTACCGCCACTGTTGTCAGCCCGAGGCCAATGCAGACTGTTGCCAGAGCGCTGACCACTGATAGCCGCTGTATAACTCCAGTTCCCAAGGGAGATTTTTCAAGCCACTGTTGTCCGTAAACTGCGGCTAACCCCAGGCTAGTCAGCACAGATGCCAGCCCCAGACTAAAACCGCCTATGAGCAATAACCCGTAGGCGATTTGGTGTAGTGCGATCGCGCTCAGCAACAAGACCAAAGCCGATGGACAGGGCACCAACCCACCCGAAATGCCAATGGCCAAAATCGATGACCAGTCTTCCCTTGGTTTGTCGTCATGGTGATGGTGATGATCGAGGTGATGGTGATGGTGATGATGTCCCTCCCTCAAGCGCGTGACCAATAACCGCAGTCCTACCAGACAAATTGCCAACCCACTGACAGCTCCCAATATCGGATAAACCCGGTCGAGATCGATGTAATGGGAAGCTAACAGAGTGGTCACTCCCAAGATGAAAACCGCCAGAGTATGAGTCACCGTGGTGGTTAGCCCCAGCCAAAGAGCAGCCTGGGGCGTGCCCCGACTGCCCACCAGGTAAGCTCCCACCAGGGTTTTGCCGTGACCAGGGGAAAGGGCATGCACTGCACCAAAGACGTAGGCGATCGCAATTCCTGTTGCGATCGCTATCGGCGTCAGCTGACCGTTCAGCAAAGTTGTTAATCGGTTGGCCGCCTCAACATGGGCCAGAATGAGCAGCGGAGTCATGATGTTGTTATCCAAAACGAATGGTTTCGCCCAACGGCGGCAAGAGAGAACCCAGGCTCACAACAGTGCCTCCGGACGGCTGCAAAGACGCTGTCTGGCATCGGGGCAAAGGGTCCACACCAGTATCTCTCCCTGCTGACCGCCAGCTGCCAAATAGTCTCCGGTCGGATGCCAGGTCAAGCAGGAAAAACCCTCCTTAGCTCCTTCTAGCACTTGAGCCGGCTCCACAGCAGCCTGCCACAGCAGAATCCAGCCATCCTCCGACAGGGAGGCCAGTAATCCGGTTTGGGGTTGAAAGGCCACATCTAAAACGGTGTCTCCATGTAAATCCAGCATCCAACTTTGCCACCCCTCACCTGGAATCAGCATCAACATGGCGACCAAGTCTCGCGTGGCGGTTGCCAAAATGGGGGAACGCTCGGCATCGGGAATATCAGCCCAGGCGAACTGCCGAATCTTGCCGGGGAAGCCTCCCAGCAGAGCGGGCAAGTCGGCTGGGATATCGGGGGATTGTTTCAGAGCACTGACTTTGTTCCAGGGGAGGACACCAACGCTGTTATCCTGATTGCCTGACGCTAAATAGGCTCCCTCAGGAGACCATTTCAAGGCCAGACTGACAGCCATCAGCTCCCACGCATATTGAGGGGAGCTCCAGCGAGCCGTGTCCCAAATGTAAACCTGTTGCTGAGCCGAAACCGCTAGATGAGTACCATCGGGAGACCAGCCTAGATCCTGTACCGCAGCAGGCAGCTCCAGGGTGGCCAGGGCTTCACCCTGATCAGCATCCCAGATATGAACCACCTTGCCGCAGTTACAGGCCAACCAGGGTTGATGGGGATGCCACTGTAGGCGATCAATCCAGGCTGAACCCCAGGTTAGCGTCTCTACCAGCTCAGGTGAGTCAGAAGACAGCCGCCAGAGCATTATCTCTCCGGTTTGCCCGGCTGCCGCCAACCACTGACCATCTCCGGAAAACCCTAGAGCATCAATGGAAGTGCTACTGGCCGTCTGGAGGATAGTTTCTTGAAAGTCTTCTTGCCACAAAGCCACCTCTCCTGCCCCCGAGGCGATCGCCAGTCTATTCCCGACCGGCGACCAGACCAGGGCGGTAATGTACTCCGACAGCGATCGGTGAACCTGAAGTTCTACCAGAGGTTTGAGAGAAAGCATAGTACAGCGTGAACCACGGGGCGGACTGACCTGTCGTCAGAAAGTCTGACACGCACACCAGAACAAAATGATAATGATTATCATTCTAGTTTATATTGATCGTCAAGCTGTTGGATAGGAAACGATTTCCGCCGCACTACCAGGGGGTTGCCGTAGAATAATCTGTTGGCGTCTGGAGCAGTAGAGGCTACCCTGCTGTTCTAGATCTTGCATGAGTCGGGTGACCGTCACGCGGGTGGTACCGACGGTCTCAGCCAGTTCCTGGTGGGTTAATCGCAGCTGAATCAGTTGCCCACCCTCGGTGGGGCAACCAAACTTCTGCCCCAGCCAGGTGAGCAGCAGTTGTAACCGCTGCGGAATGTTGCCCTGTCGCATGCGGATTAGCGCTTGCATCTGATGCAGGTGGTCCATCGTCACCTGCGGCAATTCTCGACACTGCTCATAATGCAATCGGAAAGCTTCGACATCCATCAGACATTCCAACTCGCAGGGCTGGATGCCGATAAGCGGCTGTCCAGCAAAATCGCCCGCACCCCAAAATCCTAGGGTAATGGCGGCACCCTCTTCAGAGAGGGTCAATAGGCGAGCGGCTCCAGTCTGGAAATGCCAGAGAGTATTTTTCTGTAGGGGAATGATCTCCCGACGTTTGAATTGGTAAACTACGGGCTGAGTCACCGGGGCTGGGGTGGAAGCAAACTGATGCATACAACTTAAAAGCGAGCTGAATCCTCAAGGCTGGGGAGGCAACACGGGCGGAATGCGAGCCAGAATTCCTTTCTGCAGGAGGACAGGACGGTCCCTACGGGGTATCAACCCATCGCCACTGGCCGCATACTGAGTCGCCAATTGAGCAATGGCAGTCGCACTGTCGAGAGCAGGCAAATCGCCAAACATGAGTGTGGTCTTTTCGGGAGAGGCGAGGGCGATCACACAAAACCGATTGCAGGCACTGAGACACTCCACGGGTTGAACCCTAAAGTTTGGCGGTAACTGCCCTTGTTGCTGGCATTTCAACAAACTCTGCCACAACTGATATCCTCCCCGCTGGCCCAGGTGCTCCCGTTGACCAACGGCAAAGTTGCAGGAGGTGCAAACAAACAAAGTGTGCTGAGACATAGGATTTACTCAGTTTGAAATAGACGAATTAAATCAACTTGCTCAACGTCATCCAACGCTTTGTGAATTTTGTACTGCTGGGCTGGCTGGCTCAAAATAGTAATGACAGTTTCAATCGGCGGGCAGTCGGGTTCTTTGCACTGAAGCTGGCTAACCGAGATACCAATATCCGGATCGAGCTTCAGGAGATCGTAGACCCAGGTTTTGATCTGTTGCAAAGCAGCTAAGTTAGGCTTGGGTCGAGACTGAGAAAAGAGATTCATGATGCCACCTCAATAACGACGTTGCTGATATGGGTAATCAAGGTGCGGCCATCAGAGGGCATGATTTTGACAAATCCGCTGGCAATGCAATATTCCACCGTCGATGATGCTAGAGTTTGGCTTGGAGAAATCAGCATCACCTTGACGTTTTCTAGACAATTGGTTGCGTAGTGCTGAACGACAGTCATGGACGTTTACCTCATTACTTGAACAACTTTGTGAAACCTCATCGGTTCACTTTGACGTTTGAGAAATCGAAACTAAGAACTAACAGATAGTCTTTTGTGCGATCGCATCTTGTAACTTCTCGATCACGTCTGGCACCGTCAGGGCTCCCAAATCACCACTCTGACGGGTGCGAATGCCTAATGTCTGAGAATCCACTTCTCGCTGACCGATCACAGAAATAACCGGAATCTTCTCTAATTCTGCGGTGCGAATTTGTTTACCCAGACGCTCGCCGCTGGTATCTACCTCCACTCGGAAACCTTGTTGTTGCAATGTCTGGGACACCTGATGAGCATAGTCTCGCTGGGCATCACTCACTGGCAACAGTCGCACCTGCACCGGAGCCAGCCACAGGGGGAACATCCCGGAATAGTTTTCCACCAGGATGCCGAAGAATCGTTCCAGGGAGCCAAAAATGGCCCGGTGAATCATAATCGGACGCTGTCGGGAACCATCCGCTGCGACGTATTGCAGATCAAATCGCTCCGGCAGGTTAAAGTCTACTTGGATTGTGGAGCACTGCCATAGCCGACCAATAGCATCCTTGATCTTAATATCGATTTTGGGACCGTAGAAGGCACCACCTCCCTCATCAATCACATAGGCCCACTCTTTGATATCCAGCGCTTTTTGCAACGCTGAAGTGGCCAGTTCCCAAATATCGTCGCTGCCCACAGACTTGGCCGGACGGGTGGAAAGATTCACCTCATAGTCGGTAAAGCCAAAGTCCGACAGAATCTGTTCTGTCAGGTTCAGGACTCCTAAAATCTCCTCGGTCACCTGTTCTGGCAAACAGAAAATGTGCGCATCATCCTGGGTGAAGCCGCGTACGCGCATGAGCCCATGGAGCACCCCAGATCGCTCATAGCGATACACCGTACCCAGTTCGGCCCAGCGAATCGGCAACTCCCGGTAAGAATGCAGCTGATGCTGATATGTGAGCACGTGGAAGGGACAGTTCATGGGTTTGAGCTGATACTGTTGCGCTTCCACAGCCATCTGCTCAAACATGTTCTCCTGGTAAAAGTCCAGGTGTCCTGAGGTTTGCCAGAGGTCGCGATTGGCAATGTGAGGGGTGTAGAGCAGCTCATAGCCACCCTGCAGGTGGGCCTGACGCCAGTAGTCTTCGATCAACAGGCGCATGCGGGCTCCTTTGGGATGCCAGAACACCAGTCCACCCCCAGCTGCCTCTTGAATACTAAACAGATTCAAAGTCTGTCCCAGTTTGCGATGATCACGACGTTTGGCTTCCTCTTTCTGCGTCAGGTAGGCCTTTAATTGTTCTGGAGTTTCCCAGGCGGTGCCGTAAATGCGCTGGAGCTGCGGTTGAGTTTCGTCGCCCCGCCAGTAGGCTCCGGCCACACTTTCTAGAGCAAAGGCTTTGGGGTGCAGGTCGCCAGTGCGGTTCAGGTGGGGACCTGCGCACAAATCCCACCAGCAATCTGCAGGATTCGCATCAGAGGTCTTAGCTGACGACGAGTTGAACAGAGATGGATCTGCAGTGGCTGGCAACGGGTCAGGACACCCGATGTAGTAGCGGGTGATCGGCTCATCGGGGGGAATGCTATCGAGAATCTCTAGCTTATAGGGTTCGCTCAGTTGCTCAATCTCAGCGCGGATGTCATCTCGTTCCACCGTTTCGCGAATGATCGGTAGATTTTTCCGAATGATATGCCGCATTTTGGCGGTGATCTGCTTAAGATCCTCAGGCGTAAATGGCTCAGCCCGGTCAAAGTCGTAGTAAAACCCCGTATCTGTGCAGGGGCCAATGGTGACTTTCGTCTCTGGGAATAGGGTTTGCACCGCCATGGCCAATACATGGGCACAGGTATGGCGCAGCCGTGCTAGCTGCTCTGCATCGCTGGGGCTGGTTGCGGACTGCGGACGGGAGACTTGACTGACCATGAAAAGCCAAAACTAGAATGATTATCATTCTCAAGTTATCACAGCGATCAAGAATTGAGTGCTTTTGCAATGGGTGGGGTTTCTTACTTCTTATCCTCGGTTAGGAGCAGGAATTTAATAATGTTAATGTGCCGATTTCTCCCCTCTCGGGAGGCAGGGCTGATCTATCGGTGGTAGAAAAAAGATAATGGGGGTGTGCTCTATCGCCCCCGTGTTCTCTCCATGAGCTTAATTCGCCACTTTCAGCAGGTCCGTGACTATCGAACTAAACCGGTGTATCCCTTGTGGATCATTTTAGTCTTGGTGGTGATGGGGACCATGAGTGGGTGCTATGGCTATCGCCCCTTGGCCACTTTCGTACAACGTCATCAAGCAGAGCTATTGCGCGTGATGGAGTTGCCTCATGAGCGGTTGCCCAGCCTGTCCACCTTGCGCCGGATCATGGTGCGTCTCAACTTTACTGAGTTAGCCGAGGCGTTCAATGCCTGGGCTATCGACAGTCTGGGTC
>NZ_AWNH01000056.1 GCF_000482245.1 Leptolyngbya sp. Heron Island J
GACCCAGACTGTCGATAGCCCAGGCATTGAACGCCTCGGCTAACTCAGTAAAGTTGAGACGCACCATGATCCGGCGCAAGGTGGACAGGCTGGGCAACCGCTCATGAGGCAACTCCATCACGCGCAATAGCTCTGCTTGATGACGTTGTACGAAAGTGGCCAAGGGGCGATAGCCATAGCACCCACTCATGGTCCCCATCACCACCAAGACTAAAATGATCCACAAGGGATACACCGGTTTAGTTCGATAGTCACGGACCTGCTGAAAGTGGCGAATTAAGCTCATGGAGAGAACACGGGGGCGATAGAGCACACCCCCATTATCTTTTTTCTACCACCGATAGATCAGCCCTGCTGTGGAAAAGGGAGCGAGCTACATCAACTGTAATACTTGATATACGCATTAAATAGCCCCCAATACACAGGCACTGAGGGCGGCTTTGTTATAGAAATTTGAATAGGCAGTATGTCTGCCCTCAGTGTCTAGAGTACCCAGTTCTGTAGGGAGAGATCGCACCTTTCAAGTGAGCACAATCCCTCAAGTTCTTATTGGGTTTGAGGGGTTGTGCTCACGCCTTCTATAAGATGGGAACGAACACAAGTCAATAGGCTATTAAACCGGAAAGGCTTGGCAATGAATGCTTGAGCCCCTAAGGAGAGAACGTCTTCTCGAACTTCGTCATTGTCAAGAGCCGTCACAACAATCACAGGAATCTGCACTGCTTGCGCACGGATTTCCTTTAAAACTTCCCTGCCGTCCATTCCAGATAGCCCTAAATCTAGCAATATAAGGTCGAATTTTCCTGACAAAGCTAAGGGAAGAGCTTGCTCTCCATCTAATACTATCTGGGTTTGATAGCCTGCTTTTTTCAATCCTTTTGACACAAAGGAGGCGATTCGGGAGTCGTCTTCAACAATTAGAATAGTCGCCACAGTACAAACTGTAATTCAAGTCGTCAACCCTGAAGCTTAAAGGCTTTTTTGGGAAGAAGATGTAAGCATTGACTCAGAATTTGCGGAAAAGTGCCAATTATTCGTTTAATAGGACATCGTAGCTGATGAATGCAACCATTCATAACACTGCGCGCCCGTTCACTCCCAACACCAACCGCTGCCGCTCTCCCTTCCCACCTTGAAAATTCTGGTCCAAGATACTCAACATCTCCCTGGGTAGCTTCTTGGTGACATGCGCTGCTGGCCCATCGATCCATTGAGTGTCATCAATCCCCATGGACCTGATCCATTCCCGGCACTGCTTATTGGCCTTGGTACCTCGACCGAAACCATACCGCTTGGATAACTCAGTGATCGTCACCCCATCGAATTTCTCAGGACGGCCATAGGCATCAACAATTACGGTGACAGGCTTCTCAACTTCGATAACAGCTTCAGGCTTGCCAAAGGCCAAGGCGGGCAATGCTGGGTTGTTGTTCCAGTTACAGGAATCTGGTGTTGGTTTTGTGGTTCAGGAGAATGCCCTGGGATGTACCCGAGTGCTCAAGGTACTGACCGATTCAGGCCGCTCTCAGGTTGTGTGCTTGGCTGCAATATCTATGCCCAGGGTTACGAGCTACTGAGTTGCCGAGGGACTAGAGGCAGAGTTCGGAGAAGGTTGAAGAGTCTAGGAAATTAATGGGTGTCAAGTATGGGAATACGGATTAATTAGTTAGTTGCAATGGAGCTCATCAACTGTTTGAGCCACTTCAAAGAGCACTCCTTCTTCCAATACTGGAAAAAAACGAATTCCCACATTGCCATCAGTGGAAAGCAGGATCTCCATTCCATTGTCATACTGTGATCAAAGACATCCACATTAGACGCAACGGTACACTCACCTAGCAAACGCTAGGGATTGGGTTTAAGGGGCATCACCACACCTTTCTCACTCTAATCATTCTTGCCTTAATTACAATGTTCCTGCTCTCTGCACTTCTCAACGGTGAATCCCTAGATGCTTCCATGAATAATGCTCAAATCGCTTATTCAAGCCACAGAAAATCGTTGACTCGCAGCTTCCCTGAAGAGCGAAACCAAGCTTCAGAAACAACCTCTTCAGAGGATTTACCCTTTTGCGATCGCACTCAAGCTATTGATGCTAATAGTCGGGGTTGCGAAGGATAATCTGTACTCAATAATTAAGCTAACAAAAAGCGAGACCCCCACCCAGAGCCCTCGCCGTATTAGACATGATTGAAAAGGGACTCACCGACTAACCCCTTATTCAGCACTATCCTCAGGCAGGAACTGCTTCAACTCTTCTTCACCCCAAATCATTGCCCTACACTTAATGCTTCTAGCTTCAAAAACATATACCGTTTCAACTGCGTCTTCAGAAAGCAACGTATTTTCCGTTGTGGCTGCCAGAAGAAGTACAGTATGGCACTTAGGGAAATGGCCACACTGTAGCTATGTGGGAGTAATCACTACTGGAAGCCGTGAAGCTTGCCCCAAAGCAAAACCCCCAGCGCGAACCGCCAGGGGCATCAGGATTAGCTTCGATTTCTACGTCGATGCTTAACCAGCTATATAGGCTTGGGCCCGCTCAAGCCGCTGATTGACTTCATCCCAGTTGACTACATTCCACCAGGCATCCAGGTAGTCTCCTCGGCGGTTTTGATACTTTAAGTAATAGGCATGCTCCCAAACATCATTGCCCAGGATGGGATAGTTACCCTCCATCAAAGGACTGTCTTGGTTCGCTGTTCTGGTTATTCTTAGCTGACCATTTTTAGTTAATGTCAACCATACCCAGCCGCTACCAAACTGACTAAGGCCCGCACTCTTAAAGATTTGTTTGAACTGTTCAAAGTCACCAAATGTATCATCAATGGCGGCGGCTATCGCACCTGTGGGGCGTCCTTGACCATTAGGAGTCATAATTTCCCAGAACATGGTGTGATTAGCATGGCCACCACCGTTTTTGCGAACATTTGCCCGAATATCCAAGGGTAGTTCATGAACCTTACTGATTAATTCTTCTAAGGAATCATTCTGCAATTCAGGATAGTTTGCGATCGCGGCATTTAAGTTTCGTACATAGCCAGCATGGTGACGATCATGATGTATCGTCATTGTTTCACTGTCTATATAGTCATCTAAGGCATCATAGTCATAGGGCAAAGGTGGCAAGGTAAATTCTCCAGCCGACCGTTCTGCCAGTTTAGTTTGAGAAAATAAAGGTTGACCAGCAGCGTCGCCGACAGCAGCACGTACTGGAAAAAGTTGGACGTTACTCCATAATAACGACGTCAACAGCGCCATCGGAAACAGCCATAAAAACAAGCGTTTAAGTTTCATAGGAAGATCCCTACTAAATCACATCTACCTATTCACGCAAAGCAGAACTCACCAAGATGAATAAAGATATGAATAATTAGTCTTTATAAAGATGAGTTTTTAATTTTTACTAAAAACTCATCGGGAACTTCTGGAGCAAAACATTCTCTTTTAGGAGATGAGCAATATAAGCTAGGCGGAACATTCCTATTTGATAGTCGCCTCTAAAGACATCACTTTTTCACGTATTACCTCTGAACTACATCCGTTTTTTCTTGCTACTACACAAAGGTCGCATTAGAACGAGCGACACCCATTCCCAGCATTTTCGGGGTCGTTTATATGGCTTCCTTTGCAGCCTAGGAGTGGCGAGGAAAACGCGATATGCCTTGCCCGTTCTCTTGTCCAGACCACTGCATAACCCCCTCTTTATAAAGCGATTCCACGTCCATCTGGCACCGTAACCGCCGATCTCCTTATGTAACTGGGCTGAATAGCGACTGAAATCATACACGTATGGCAGTTCACTGGATATCTCATCTGAGTCTAGATATTGCACCTGGTCCAACCTAGCCGCTAACCTCAAGACCTTGCTCCAATGCTCTATAAGGACAGAATAGGAAAATGTCATCAACTCCTCAATCAGATGATCAACGCCACATTCTTGTATTCTGTCGTAGTCGCCCTGGCCACCTCCAAACATCAGCTTCGTAAGTATGGCGTTGATCTTGACCTCCCCATATTCGTGAATAGCTTCGCCTACAACGCCTGCAACCGATATAGCCCCATCTTGAGCATTGATCATCAATGGAAGGGATTCCGGCGAGTCGATGTTGTAGCGATGGACTCGCCCGGTTCCGTCAGGGTTGATTCTAACTCCATTGACCACGACGCCGAAAGCCCTATATAGGCAGCAGTGGCTGGCTTCATGGATGGCGGTTAGCGATATGTTCGTGTGAGTCATTTATTCATCCTCACATAAACATTCACCGCCAGTCCAGCTGGAGTACCGAAACTATAATTTACGGGGCAATAATCACAACCTGCCCCGTAAATATCAAGGATTATCTATAAAAGCAGTTCGGGTTTGAAGGCGTTCGTGTCGGCGAAGATTAACCGACAGCAGCTTGATTGCTCAGTTGACTAACAGCTGATTAACCGCTTTTTTAATAAATGCCTCATCTGCAGGGTTCTGATATGGGTTACCTGCTCGATGCCCCCAGATTGAGGGAATCGGCAGGTATGTGCTCTCAAGCATCAGCTTCGCTTCTGCCTCACAGTCTTCGGGTGTAAAGTACAGGTCCGTCGTCGCAGGCATGACCAAAGTCTTGGCTGTAATCGCCCCCATTGCCTTCACATAATCTCCCTCGTAGACTGGGTTATTCCCCACATCACAGTGCAGCCAGGTCTCAATCATCGCCAGCAAATTATGGGGGTCACGCCGTCGATAGCCCGCCTCCCAACTGCGCATTAGATAATCTTCTAACGACTCATACCCCCATTCTAAATAGGGTTTGGCCCGATAATAGGCCTGGGATGCAGCCCAGCTGGCATAGATCTGCGTAAACGTGTGAAAGCCCTTTTCCGGCACACCTTCAAATCGTTCACCATTCCAGGCCGAATCGCTCTGTAAAGCAGCCTTCAGGCTGTACAGAAAAATCCGATTATGGTCAGTGGTCTTAGCGGTGCCACACAATGCCGCAATCCGCTGCACTCGTTCAGGATATAGCGCTCCCCAGTGGTACCCCTGCTGCGCCCCCATAGACCAACCATAAACCAGCGCTAACTGCTCAATCCCCAAACTATCTAACAGAGCAGCTTGAGCCCGAACATTGTCGTAATGGGTGAAGTAAAATCCTGGTTTTTTAGCCGCTTCACAGGTACTTGGCGATGTGGAGAGACCGTTACCAAACATATTGGGCATAATTACAAACCAGTCCGTCGGGTCTAAAATTCCCCCCGGACGCACTAACCAATCCACATCACTATGCTGCGCACCATAGGATGTGGGATACAGCACTATATTACTGCGCTCAGGATTTAACTCTCCATAGGTTTGGTAGATGACCTCAGCTTCAGGCAACACCAGTCCACACTGTAAAGAAAAATCCTTTAAAGCAAATCTGTTAGAAGCTGTCATTATTGTTGCCTGTAGAACATAACTCTAATGCGGTCATGAATGCACAACCAATAGCTTTGTAACTGTCCCAGAGATACCGTTGGCTTCGACTCCGCTCAGGGGACGCTGACATACCTTTGATAAAACGTCTTCCCTACTCAAACCTGGCAACAATATCTTGATTCACTCCCACATACCCCCTATCAACCTGCCCCAAATACTCTTTCAGACTCTGATGTGCAGTTGGCAAGGCATGAAACGGAATCGACGGATACATGTGATGCTCGGCATGATACGGCATATTCCACATCAGAAACCTCACAGGCCAAAGCGTTAGTGTTGTGCGCGTATTGGTCAGTGGATTATTATCATCCGAACAACCTGTATGCTCAGCGATGAGAACAAACCTTAAAAATGGTTGTCCAATCGCCAGGGGCAATAGCCAATAGGTGACGATAAACCACGGATGACCTAGGGCAGCTGTCACTAATCCAATCATCCCATAAGCCCCCAACTGCAGACGAGTTGAGCGAATTACGTCGCCATAGGAACTTTCTGGCAAATAGTAACGGTTCTCTACCTGGCCCAGGGATATTTTCACGTGTCCCAACACCTTGCCATACCACCAGGGAATACCACTTATTCTCCATAAATACTGCCCCCAGTTTTCTGGCTTCGGATCATCTAGCTCAGGATCTTTGCCTGCAATCTGTGTATAGCGATGGTGCCACTTATGGTAATACCGATAAAACGTACTGTTATAAAATGACAGCAACCCTGCCCACCAAGCAACAACATCGTTAGCTTTAGCATTGGCAAAGGCTGTTCGATGCACACACTCATGGGTCGGGCAGAACATCATGGCAAGACCAATCCCATAGACTAAGAGCGCTGTTAGCTTTAGCCAACCGGACGCACTTCCCCATATACAACCACTCACCCCGAGTACAGCTAAATGTACAGAAAATCTGGCAAAACCTGCTGCATTAGAGCGCGTATTTAAAATCTTAAGCGCATCAACAGCTAATATTTTATGAGGCTGCGGCACG
This sequence comes from Leptolyngbya sp. Heron Island J, assembly GCF_000482245.1. Classification (GTDB taxonomy): domain Bacteria; phylum Cyanobacteriota; class Cyanobacteriia; order Phormidesmidales; family Phormidesmidaceae; genus Leptothoe. The sequence goes on from NZ_AWNH01000056.1 coordinate 6,445, forward strand.
TATACTTTGGGAGATTGAACTGAGTCAGTTAACATCTTCTAAACACTGATGAAACAAGCGCCTGTAGACTTAGAGTATTCAATCTTTCTGTAATACTTGTTATGACAAGTAAAAGCTATCACACCCTTGCTGGTATAACAAGTCTACGTAATATTTTATTCAACCCCTGACATACGCATGTCCTCTGTTCCCCTGCATATAAGTATCTCAGAGAAGCTTCGCCAGCAGATTGAGTCAGGTGATTATCTACCTGGGGAAAAACTACCTAGTGAGCATCAGCTGATGGCTACCTTTAACGTCAGTCGTATTACTGTTAGGCGTGCCGTTGCTAACTTGGTTAATCAGGGTCTTGCTAAGGCTCAGCAGGGTAAGGGGGTTTTTGTCACACCCCAGAAAAAAGTTGCTTATTCGTTGTCGAGTCCATTGACTTTTATAGAGCAAGACCTTGCTAAGAAAGGCATTCGGCTTACATTTGAAAACCTTACCTTTAGAAAGGTAAAACCATCTAAACGGATACAAACAATCTTGCAGCTAACAGATAAACCATCGGTTTATCTGCAAAAGAAACTGTTATGTATGGATAGTGCTGTTGGAGCAGTTGATATTAGCTATATCTTATTGGAACTAGGGCAGGAATTTGGCCCTCAGCTCAAGCAGCAGATGACATTCCCCACATTAGAGGCACATGGGATCATCATTGAACAGATTGATGCTGTGATTGAATGCACCCATGCTGATTATGAAATGAGTGGATATTTGGCGGTGCCTCTAGGGCAGCCTCTTATTGTCTATCGCTACACAGCGTATACTCGTCAGCAGTGTCCAATATTGCATGGAGAAACCATCTCTCGGGCGGATCGTTTTTGCTATTCTCTTTCACTTCAGAAATAATTAAGATTTAGCCATTGCTGGTTGAGAGGATAAAGCGATTGGCCGAGACTGTACCATGGCATCGTACCTCTGGCTTGGTATCCATATCACTTGGTTGTTTGGCATCATCGCTCTGCACGATCTGCAATATGAGGCCGCGTGTTGATAGATCCTGTAGCTGTCCCTAAAAAGCTAGTCCCATTGGTATAAAGTCGTTGGGTCGGATAGGCAAAGTGAATATTATCTTCTTTGGCAAAGGCCTTGAGAATAGCTTCCCACTTTTCTTGTTCAGTGCTGCGGCGACGTCTGGGTTCACATAGATAGCGAGTGGTTAGCAATACTCCACTTTCTTTGACGGAGGTATAAACAATTGGGGTGAGCTTGGAGTAGAAGATTAAATATTTTTTGGTGGCCTGTTCCACCCGTTCCTGGGCCACTTTACTGAGCTGTTCGGTATGCTCGTTGGCAATGGCGGTCAATATAGATTTAGCTTTTTCCCAATCGCTCTCAAAGGTAATCAAAACTGGAATTTCATTCCAGATGTACTGAAACCCTTTTGAGTAGTTTGCGATCGCAGTTTGAAATACCCGGCTATTGGGCACATGAATAATGCGCCCGGTACTCTGGTCAGCCTCAACCCAGTTACCAATTTCCATCAGGGTAAACTGAAACATACGAACATCAATGACATCGCCAGCATGTTCTCCAATTTCAATCCGATCGCCCACCTGAAACGGCTGCCGCCACAGCAAAAAAATCCAGCCAACAAAATCGACAATCGGCTCCCTGAGGGCAACCGTTAGACCCGCCGTAATAATCCCCAAAAATGTTGAGATATTACCAATGGCTGGCAGCCAGGGACCAATCACCAAAAAGAGTGAGATGATTAGACTGCCATAGCTAATACTCTTACGCCAGGTATAACGGACCCTCGGATCGTCGATTTGATCATTGATCAAACGAATCGCCATTAAACGTAAGGTCAGTACCAAAAAAAGCCCCAGCCCGGAAGCAATCAGCTTTTCCTGGAGACCGATAGACGTGCTTAGTAACAATTGCAACATTCGCTATACTTAATTGAAATGATCAGCGTAAAATTCAAAACTCGGTCTAGTAAAAAAATAAATAAAAAGGGTCTATAGAGCATAGTGTAGCCAGCTAGCTGCATTAGCACCAAGGTGGATGAGTGATGGGGTAACGGGGGGCATGATTTAAGCGCGGGAGCCTATTCGATCAGAGGTTGCCGATGAATACGGCTCTGTTGCAAAAATAATTTTATTTTTTTAGTCGTCAAATTATCCTTGTTGCCACTAGCTCAAAGGGGATTGCACAAATTTCAACCCCTTGATTCTATAGGGATTTGGCTATTGTCTCCTGTAGATAATTCTGTCTATACTCGTAGCTAGAAATTCACAGCCAACAACAATATGTCTGCTGGCTTTAGAAATAGTTAGGGATCAGGATTTTATCAGCTCCAAAAAAGTTTCTGCAGAGGCGTTCCATGGAACGCCTGTACGGCAAAAGATAGGACCTAGTTGAATCCTCATTCCTTAGCAAAAGCGTGGTAGCAGTCATCAGGAGTATTCGATGAAACAACAACTTAAGCGACGACCCAGGCGACAACAACGCTATCGTCTGATTAGCAGCACTGTTCTTGTCCTACTTGGTTTTGGCCTCGGTCTTGGCCTTCGTTTCCAGGCTAAAGCAGCCTCTGAGCAAAGAGATCTCTGCCAAGAGATTATCTCCAGTCAGGCTGTCCTCTCTCGACAACAGCTCACCCAGTTGCTCACTGTCCCTGAACGAGAGAATCGTCAAGCTATTGAAGCTATCACAGCAGATCCCTACTGCACTCTGACAGCGATCGAAGTGCGGGCTGGAGTTATCGCTGAACGAGCGGCTTATCCCCTGGCATTTGACCCGAATACCTGGCTGGTGGTGCTGTATGAAGATGAGGAGTATGTGGGCTATGGGTTCAGATTACAGCATTAAAGAGCAAGGGGAGCAGGCTTTGACTGCGCTCAGCCGAGGGGAGGGGCGCGGGAGACAGGGAAGCAAGAGACTATCTCCTCAGGGGATGATGCGACTATTGGGTGGGTGTGGGCTTTTCCTGCTGGCTGCCTGCCAGTCGGGTCCACCGTCACCGCGCACCATTACTATTCAACAAACCTGGGACCTGCAGGTGGGTAATCAGGTGGGTGACTACCGCATCAGCAGCGGTTTGGGTGATATCACTTTGGAGCTGGGCGGCGACTCGGTACACATGCCCTTTGCTGGCAAAGTCCAACCGATGGATGAGTACTGTGTTGCCCTAACCAGTCCGGAGGTACCGGCCTATCTTTTTCGTCTCTGTGGCATCAATCGCCCTAGCCTGGGCCAGCGTAGTCAGGGAGAGGCCATTGGTCGAGCACAGCAGCTGGTCTTTGCTGCTTTTAGAAAAGAACCTGACGGTACCTGGGCACTGGTTGAACCAGCTACGGATTTAATCCAACAATTTCTCGCGGAGTAAATTACGATGCGCTATCACTGGTCGATTTCTATGGGTCTGGTGTTACTGTGTGCCACTCCGGCCTTAGCTAAGAATATCGCCCTTTCATTTGATACATCACGGCCTGACCCTACTGCCAACCCGGTAGCCGTTCACTCGGATGCTCTAAAGTCAAGAGATTTGAAATCTTCTAGGAGCCAACCTCAGGCAGCTAAGAAAACATCCAACACAGGCATAGCTAGTACGGTCATTGGTCTGAGCTTTAGCCCCAAACCCCCACAGACTTCAAAACCGATGACTCCAGTGACTCAAGCTGTACTCCATACCCTGGAAGCGCTATTTCACGGTGGCAGTCACTCCCTGGTTGCTCGGGCTGTGGGTAGCGCTGAGGGGACTCGTACTCCCGATGGTGGCTACACTGCTGCTTACTATGGTCATGTGGACCCTGGCAACCATAAGTGGAATTTGGGTAGCTTTTCCTATCAGCATGGGGCCAGCTCTCCAGCTGAGGCCGATGCTCTCCAGCTTAAACGACTATACAGCCAGGCGCTTGAGCTGCGGCAACAGGCTAGCCAGCAGCAGATGACACTCTCGCTAGCTGAAGAACTGAATGGCATAGACCTGGCAAACCAGGCCCCGCTGGCGGCCCTGGACCGGGGATACATTGATTGGCTGGCTATTGCTAAACAACAGCCGATGGCCGAACGCGATCGCATCATCTGGGCTAGAACCCGTGCTTTTCTTGATCCTGACAGCGGTCGCTGGGATGCTCCTGGCTTGGGTAATACACTTAACTCGATCCGCTGGGATCAAGCCAGGCGGCAACAGGCTGTGCAACAGGCCACAAACGCACCTGCACACCCATAAATGAGCTTAGGCAGCCATAGAGCCAGACTTGCTATCCCTTGCCAACTATAACGTTACCGATTCCCGCTGCTGCATTTCTTCTAGCACCTGCCAGGCAATTTCACATTCTTGCTGAATCTGAGCATCCTCATCATCAATAATCCGGGCATGTTGCAAGGCTGCTTGCACCTTTTGCGAGAGCTCATCGCGAGAGAAGGCACCTGGATGTCCCTTCATCAGAATATCGGTTAAAGACACAATTCCTAATAGCTCATCATCTTCAATCACTGGAGCCCGATGTACGCCAGTTGCTGAAAAGATTTCTGCGGCTTCCTGTAACGTGGCATTCATTGGCATCCGTATACAGGGACGTCGCATAATGCTACCCACCCGAACAAAGTGGGGAGAACTACCCCTGGCAATTACTTTATATACAATATCCCGCTCAGTAACAATGCCGTAAGGCCCCTGTTCATAGGCTGTTTCTACAATCAATGAGCGTACTCGTTTGGTCCTCATCAGCCAGATCGCATTTTCCACCGTAGCTGTACTGCGAATCACAATGACTGGTTTGGTCATAATGTCTTTTACGAATAGCATGGTCGTTCTCCCTGGCCAATGAGTCCACCATCAGCAGATAATCTCTGCTTGATATCTTAGTCTTATGTCAAAAGTCTGAGGAATCTATGAGGAATTACTATTTGCTGTCATCCCTAGCCAAATCGACCACTAACGTAGTCTCGGGTTAACTTTTCGTGCGGTTCTTGAAAAATAGTTTCAGTGGTGTCGAATTCTACCAAATAACCATAGCGAAGTCCTCGATCGTCAGTTTTGGTGTTAAAAAATGCAGCCATGTCGGAAATGCGAGCAGCCTGTTGCATATTGTGGGTAACAATAATGATGGTGTAATGCTCTCGCAGCTCCTGCATCAGGTCTTCAATCAGGTGAGTTGCGAGTGGATCTAAAGCAGAACAAGGTTCATCCATCAGTAGAACCCTTGGCTCTATTGCAATAGAGCGAGCAATACACAGTCGCTGCTGTTGTCCTCCCGATAGGTCATACCCTCTACTGTGAAGTCGGTCTTTTACCTCATCCCATAGACCAACCCGATATAGAGAACGCTCAACTAACTGATCAAGGTTACCAACATATCCGTTGATGCGAGCACCAAAGGCAATATTCTCATAGATGGAATGGTCAAACGGATTAGGCTTTTGAAACACCATGCCAATCTGACGACGGAGTCTGTCTACTGCCATGGCCTCTGCATAAATGTTTTGACCATAAAAGTAGATTTCTCCCTGGGTGCGTGCCCCTGGAATCAAGTCATTAAGACGATTAAAACAGCGAATTAGAGTACTCTTGCCACATCCTGATGGACCAATCAAAGCAGTAATTTGATGCTCTGGAATATCAAAAGAAACATCGTGAACGCCTAAGGTAGAACCGTAGTGAACAGTGGTGTTGCGAACACTCAGAACGGTCCTGGCAGGCGCTATTGTTGCTGCTTGAAATGACATGATCAGCACCTCGTCAAACTCTTTTGCCTACATCAGTACAGTAGGTACAAATTCTGAGGAACTTAGGAAGGTAAATTTAAACACTAGTTTGAGAGATCTCTGTGTGACTTTTGTTGACCTAGGTATCAATGTGTAAACATTATCAGCAATAAGTTAAACCGTATACGATAATGCAGATGTAGGACAAATCGTTCATCTCTTTAATCATGGTTTCTCTGAGTAGTCTTGTCAGACGGAGGCATGGAAGGAGACGGAAGTAGGGATTTATCCTGAAGGAACGCGCCTCTCTTCGCTACACAGTCTAAGGAGGCGACATTATGTTGACTTACCGTGGTGTTTCTTACAACCGCAAGCCTGCTGGTTTAACTACTCGCCCTACAGGTGAGGTAGGCAAGTATCGTGGACAGACTATTCAGTTTCGAGTTGTTGATAACCCGCCACCTGCATATCCCTTTACTGCAGAGTTGGTCTATCGAGGTGTACCCTATACCGTCGGTGCAACTACTCCTAAGGTAACTCCTCCAACACCTGTTGCGGCTGATACAGTGCCGGTTGAATTCCCACCGATCAATACTTGGATGCGCGGTCTTGTGATCAAGCATTTGCGTAATATTCGTCGGCGTGAACACTCTATGCTGGTTCGAGCTGCTGAAGATGTTGGCCTACCGACTAAAGATGCGGCTGAATATGAAAGCCACATTCAAGGGAAAGTGCCCCACGACTTTGCTGGCTATGACCGTAGCAGAGCTGCTATGAGCTGACAACTATGGTCGTGTGGTTAGGTGCAAATTTACGATCGCTAAACTGTTGAGTTGAGTCACCTCGAGTTTAATCGTGGTAAAGCTCCAAAGCCCAATGTTCCTAGGAACATTGGGCTTTTTTCTTAGAATAGAGAGCGTAGTGTTGAATACTCACCTCCTGCCTGGCCGCTAAATTTTAATAGTTGGGTACCCTCTTTTACACTGTATATGGCTCCTTTGCAGAAAGGAAAGAGGGCAAAAATTACATAGATATTGGTATACCAGCTGTTGTTATAAAGCAGAGGAACCTGATTTTTCCCAATAAATAGCTGAGTTTCGACCCGGTAGTCCTGATTATGGGCATAGACTGTTGTATCCAGCGGATATTTTTGTCGGGCTTGGGGGTCAAATTGCCAATGTTGGTGCTGCCACTGGAGTTGACCGGTTTGTGCGAAAAAACGAACGGTCTTTTGAACTCCGTCCAGGGGAAAACTTAGATCTAAATAGCTGAGCTCTTGGGACCGATGATAGGTTTGCCAGACCCACTGCACACCCGATTGATGATCTGAGACAACTGCAAAATCCCAACCGCCCGCCCAAAATAACCATTGTCCAAAGGCGTTTTCTCGATAGCCATGACCGGTAATCTCAACGGTTTTGTTTTTGTTTAGGTCTCGAATATAGCCGGATACGTTTGCCCGCGGCCAAATCACATCGACGGTCCACTGTTCATTGGGCAGATGTCCCATGTCTCTACCTGTGACCGGGGTAAATGCATTGTCCCTTGGCAGCAGGCACGGTTGAGCGGCCAGGATATCAAGCTGGTACTCAATATCCTGGGTAATCCCTTCTAGTTGTAAACCACCATCTGGGTGTACCTTTAAGGTTGCCCACAGATGGGTATTGTGATCTTGGGCGGTGAGCGATTTAGTATTGGCAGATAGCTGGACATTGTTAAACGGAAAATTGATGAAATTGGCTAGCTTACGACCATTGGCAAACATGCCTGCGATCGCAACACTCACACCACTAGGCAGCAGCTTAAATCGGTTACACCAATGGGTCTTTTGAACCATCGGATCGGCGACCACATAGCCAATAGACCCAGTAAAGGCACCCTGATGGTCATGCACCATACAGTAATCCCATTCCAGACTCAAACGGCCATACAAACTAGACCTCTGCTGGGTGGGCTGTAAAATATGCCAGCCGGGTGCCTGGGCCCCAATCGCCTCCATCGGTATCGGCTATTCCACTGTTGCTTCAGCTGTTGCTGCAGCGACAGCTGAAGCTTTGGTTGTTGCTGATTGTGGGTCATGCACCACCAAAACAGAACAGGGGGCATGGTGCATCACATAATTACTCACACTCCCCAGCAACATCTCGCCCAGCCCTTTACGCCCATGGCTCCCCACAATCACCAAATCAGCTGGCCAGGTTTTGGCCTGTTCGCAGATCCCCCGTCCTACATCATTGTTGATTTGTTTAAACTGACTGCAGACCCCGGCTTCAGTAGCTCGATCAACAAAATTACGCAATCGTTCTGTGGCCGCAAGTTCATACTCACGATAGCTTTTGAGATATACATCCCAAAGACTTTCTTGCATACCCAGGCTAAAAGATGTCAGCCCAGAATTATCAGGCAGGGGCAAATGTCCACCGCCATCAGGGGTGAGCACACTCAAAAACAGTAGCTCAGCCCCTGTTGCTTTAGCCAGGTCTAAAGACTTCTGAAAAATCACGCCACAGGTGTCGCCATGGTCGAGGGCAACCAAAATTTTAGTGAACATCTCTCCTTCCTTCCTCCATCTCAGCCACCGTCAATGTTGTTTTCACCACGGAATCTGGATTGAGGCTAATGGAATCAATTCCCTGTTGAACCAGAAACTGGGCAAATTCAGGGTAATCACTGGGGGCCTGACCACAAATACCAATCTTGCGTTGGTTCTTTTTCGCCTTCTCAATGACGTAGCTAATCATGGCTTTGACGCCACTGCTGCGTTCGTCAAAGAGATGGGCCACCAGGGCTGAATCACGATCTAACCCCAGGGTGAGCTGGGTCAGATCGTTGGAGCCAATGGAGAAGCCGTCAAAGATTTGGCTAAATTCATCGGCCAAAACCACATTGTTGGGAATCTCACACATGACGTAAACTTGCAACCCATCTTCACCCCGCTGTAAGCCATGACGGGCCATCTCTGCGAGTACGTTGCGGCCTTCTTCAGGTGTGCGGCAGAAGGGGACCATGGGAATCACGTTGGTTAATCCCATATTCTGGCGAACCCGCTGCAGAGCCTGACACTCAAGGGCAAACGCGTCTCGATAGCGAGGATCGGTATAGCGGGAGGCCCCGCGCCAACCAATCATGGGATTTTCTTCCTGAGGCTCAAAGGATGCTCCACCTAGCAAATTGGCATACTCATTGCTCTTCAGGTCAGATAGACGAATCACCACAGGATTAGGATAGAAGGCAGCAGCAATCATCCCCAGACCGTGGGCCAATTTTTCAACAAAGTAATCGGGTTTATGGGTATGGAGAGCTGTCAGCGTATCAATCTCACGCTTAGTTTGGTTGTCCTCTAGCTGGTCAAAGTGCAGCAGGGCCAGGGGATGTACTTTAATGTGGTTAGCGATGATAAACTCCATGCGGGCTAAACCAACACCGTCGCAGGGAATCTCTGCTAGCCGGAAGGCTTCTTCTGGATTGCCCACATTCATCAGAATTTGTGTGCGGGTTTGGGGTAGCTGGTCAATGGCGGTTTCTTCGACTGTAAATGGGATCTGACCTGCATAAACTTTACCCACTTCGCCTTCTGCACAAGTGATAGTAACGGCCTGATCAGTGGTGAGACGCTGGGTGGCATTGCCACAGCCGACAATGGCGGGAATTCCCATTTCTCGGGCAATAATGGCGGCGTGGCAGGTGCGACCCCCTTGATCGGTAACAATGGCACTGGCCCGTTTCATAATGGGTTCCCAATCCGGGTCAGTGCGCTGGGTAATCAACACATCTCCCGGTTGAAAGTCGGCAATATTTTGGACCGATTGGATCACGCGGGCGGGTCCCTGGCCAATCATTTCACCCACGGCCTGACCTGTTACCAGAGGGGTGAGGGTTTGATTTTCGCTATGCAATACATAGTTGCGTAACACAGAGCCCGATTTTTGGGATTGTACGGTTTCGGGTCGAGCCTGGACAATAAATAGCTCGCCGGTGAGACCGTCTTTGGCCCACTCAATGTCCATCGGGGTATAGGTGTCTCGTACTTGGGAATAATGGTCTTCGATGATGCCAGCCCAGCGAGCCAGGGTGAGAATCTCGTCGTCTGTCAGGGCATAGCGCTGACGGTCTACCTCCGATACGGGCACATTCTTGGTGAGCTTACTCCCACCAACGTCGTAGACCATCTTAATTTCTTTGCTGCCCAGGTGTTTTTTCAAGATGGGGCGGTAGCCCTGGTGTAGCGTGGGCTTAAACACCAGATACTCGTCGGGGTTTACGGCTCCTTGCACAACATTCTCCCCCAGACCATAGGCGGCTGTGACCAGGGCGGCATTTTTAAACCCGGTTTCGGTGTCAATGGAGAACATGACGCCAGATGTGGCGAGGTCAGATCGAACCATACGCTGTACTCCCACCGAGAGGGCCACGGTAAAGTGGTCAAATCCCTTGATGGTTCGATAGGAAATGGCTCGGTCCGTAAACAACGAGGCAAAACATTTGTGACAGGCTTCTAAAACCCCTTTGACGCCATGGACATTGAGATAGGTTTCTTGTTGTCCAGCAAAACTGGCGTCGGGCAGATCCTCGGCGGTGGCGCTGGAACGGACGGCCACATCAAGGGCTGGGTTGTCAGCACATAGGTTCAGATAGGCACGGGCAATGGCAGCCTCAATCTCGGGGGGAAATGGGGTTTCCAAGATTAATGAGCGGACGCTGCGGCCACAGTGGCGCAGGGCGGTAACATCTTCAATATCTAGATCGGTGAGATGCGATCGCAACTTTTCCTCTAGGCCTGCTTGCTGAATAAAGTAACGATAGGCATAGGCAGTTGTTGCAAACCCCGTGGGTACACGGACTCCTTGAGGGGCCAGCTGTTGAATCATTTCACCTAGCGATGCATTTTTTCCACCCACTCGTGGAATGTCATGGATATTAATCTGTTCAAAATCAAGAATAAAGTCAGCTTGGGTATTGCTAGAAGCCAAATTGACACGTGTCGTTTGCACCATAAAACCTTGATCCAACAAACAATGGGTAGAAGCGATTAAATCGTTTCCAATTTGGGTATAAGCCAATAGTCTGAGGAAATTATGAGGATAGAATTTCACGTATCTTTTCGTTTCTTTTCATTAAAACTGTGAGACTGGGCAACGGTTTACCCCTATCCATGCGAAAATTAAAACAGGGTAGAGGAGATTCTTATCTGCCCTGTCCTGACAGAGTCTAGTCCATCTTCAAACCGTCATTAACCTATCTTGGCAAAGCCTTTTATCGGACTATGGCCTGTTAATACCATTTAACAATGAGTCAACATGGACGATGGCCCATGGAATCAGGAGCCATCAGCAGCACCCACCATGTTGCCAGGAGGGGATATGAAAAGACATTATCTAGCTGCACTACCTTTAGTCTCGATCTTGCTATGGGGCTCTGCTAGCCTAGCCGAAACTCCGGCAGAGGCAGTAATTGATGAAATGCGAGCCACTAACATCCAGCGGCTAATGATCACCAACCAATGTTATGAGTGTGATTTAGTCGGTGTGGACCTTAGCAACGCCCATCTAATTGGGGCCGATCTGCGAGGCGCGATCTTGACTGGTGCGAATCTTTCCTGGAGTAATCTAGAAGGCGCTGATCTGACGGGAGCTACTCTTACCGGAGCCGACCTCACCGGCGCTTTTTTAACCAATGCCAGTCTGGCCAATGCCGATTTGGACAATGTTAACTTTTCCCAAGCAATTCTGCATGATGTCGATGTAGCCGGGGCATCGATGGAGAATCTCAATCTTGCAGGAGCCACCATTGAAGGGACTGGTATTAGCATTGGTGGCGGTACTGACCCCTTAGAGGACGAAGAATTACCGATTCTGGTACCCAGTAATGGTGAAGACCTGATGCCACCCAGTCAGCCATGGTTTGTACCGGGGGCACCCACCGACAATATTCTAGATGTCCCACCGCAAATTGTTCCGCAAGTTTAAAGGTGCTGACCCAGGTCGATCAATACTCTGACGCCGATCAATACGCTTTGTAAACATCTGGCTGTTTTTTGTTGGAAGGAGTATCTTAAAGATAAGGCACATATCAACGATGTCTTCTTGGCATCGAAACCTTAAGAACTAAAGCCTGTGCCTCCTGCTTTTAGTTCATGCAATGAGTTCGATTCTCATCAGACATTCCATTTATGAGGTCAGTATCATTCTGATTTCCTGCTTTGTTACTGTCTCTTCGGTCTGTAGCAGGCAGTGGAGGAGAGCTGACCTAAGCTCTATAGTCTCCTAAAGAGGCTGGGATGTATGCAGATAGAGCTGATTGCACCAATAAAAATCAGTTAGTATGGGGCTAGTCGTGCACGCTAGCCCCATACTTTTTAGTATTTGTATTTATGCAGCACTAAGGCTCCTCAGCCCTAGTGCTGACTAGTGTTTTGAATATCTCCTTCGAAGGGTTGGACCCCGGTTTTAGGATAATCATTATCGTTGGGAGAGAACAGCCGTTTAGCTGCATCTAACAACCAAACTGCAGACCGTTGAACAGACTGACCAGTTGAGTTCACCATTCTTTGTAATTTCATAACAACCCTCTTGTACTTAACTGTGCTTTTCACGGGAGGAATATTGCAATTCCCAACAGTTTTCTAAAAACTGTATTTTGTTGTAATGGTCAAACTTCCACGGATTGAGAACTGTAGGACTATTTTTGTCAAACAGTGGTTGATTTATATAACTCCATAACACTGTCCAAACATTCTTTAAGCTGTCTTTCCAGGTATTCATCCCCTTAATACTCCTCAGCTTTTACTGCCGAATACTTTGCAGAATAGAAGAAAAGTTTGGGGATGTTATGAGGACAGCAATGGGCTTTGCCGATTTGGTTTAACCCTACAAAATGCTCATATTCTTTATCTAACATTTTAGGTGGCCAGGTACGACAGATCTGAGCTGTTCTGTTACTAATAGTCACACGTGATTATGGTTTCCCAGGTGTTGCCTCCTCTGATTGAGCACATGTTGCGGTCTAGTTTTTATCCCCACTGGACCCAAGACCCAATTGAGCTGATCCAAACCCACACTGCCTATGTCTTACTCACGGGAGACTATGCCTATAAAGTTAAAAAGCCGGTGAACTATGGATTTTTGGATTATTCCACGGTGGCAGCTCGCAAACACTTTGTAGAAGAAGAGCTGCGGTTGAATCGGCGGACTGCCGAGGAACTGTATTTAGCGGCTGTTCCGATTTATCAAGTTGGCACCACCTTTAGTCTCCTGGGGCAGGGTGAGCCGGTGGACTATGCGGTCAAAATGAAGCAGTTTCCAGCGGGCGCTTTATTTTCTGACTTGCTGGCCCAGGGACAGCTGACGCCTGCACTGATGCAGGCCCTGGCTCATCAGGTGGCAGAGTTTCACCAGCGAGCCGCTGTTAGCGATCGCAGCCAATTCTTTGGCACAATTCCCCAAATTCGGGCTGCCTTTGACCAAAACTACACCCAAACCCAAGCCTATATCGGTCGTGGTCAAACCCAACAACAGCTACAAGAAACCCAGGCCTACACCGATCGCATCTTTACCGAATGGCCAGAACAGTTTCAAACCCGCATCAACCACCACAAAATCCGGGAATGCCATGGCGATTTACATCTGAGAAATATATGTCTCTGGCACAACCGTATCTTTTTGTTTGATTGTATTGAGTTTAATGACGCCTTTCGCCATGTCGATACCCTATACGACGTCGCCTTTACCGTGATGGACTGCGATGCGCGGGGGCGGGCCGACCTGGGCAATATCTTTCTCAACACCTATCTAGAGGACACAGCCGACTGGGAAGGGGTCGAACTGTTGCCGCTGTATTTAAGCCGTCAAGCCTATACCAGAGCTAAGGTCACCTCCTTTTTACTCGATCAGCCCAGTCTGTCTCCCCAGCAGCAGCACACACTCCAAACTGAAGCTCAGGCCTATTACACCCTGGCCTGGCACTATACTCAACGCCCTCGAGGTCGCTTGATTCTGATGTCAGGGCTTTCCGGCACGGGGAAGAGTACGGTAGCGCGACGGCTGGCGCAGCGACTCAGGGCCATCCATATTCGCTCCGATGCGGTGCGAAAACATCTAGCCGGTCTGCCTTTGCAACAGCGTGGGGCTGCCAGTCTCTATACATCGACCATGACCCAACAGACTTACGACCGTCTATGGAAGTTAGGCATTCATCTAGCATCCCAGGGGCACACCGTGATTCTGGATGCAAAATATGATCGAGTTGCTACCCGGCAAATAGTCCTAGCACAGGCCAAAGCTGCCAATATTCCAGTTACCATCCTGGTCTGCCACGCTCCTCTGACCGTATTGCGCCAGCGTCTACAGCAGCGTACAGGTGACATTGCCGATGCCACAGTGGAGCTACTCAGCCGTCAACAGGTCACCGCCGAACCTCTCACCGCCGATGAGCAGTTGCTGGCTATCGATCTCGATACCAGCGCTGGAGTAGACGACGATCAGCTCCAGGCCGTTGCCAACGGCTGCATCGGGTGTGACAGCTGATGAACTTACCATTGAGGCCAGCCATGTATCGGTTATCGTTAAAGTTGAGCAACACATCTAAGCCTAAAACAGCGGGGGTGTAAGCTACACAGGCGGCTGGCCAAGCATAAGGAGGGTTACCCCACATGAAACAACGTCGTCTTAACGCCTATCTCAAACTTATTCAAGAGTTGTTAACCTGCCCTCGGGGTGAAGAATGGATACGCCTCAAGCAGCATGAGGACTTGGTCGATGCTAATCTCGTCCAAATCATGGAACAGATTGCCTCACAGCTGTTACAAGAGGGGAATCGCCAGGCCGCTATTTTCTTACACAACTGGGCGGCAAAACTACATCATATTTTGGTCAAAGAGACCCCATCCGCCAAACCCGCAGACGATAAATCCGAGGCCTATTTGTCATTGATACAGGAGTTGTTAGCCTGTTCAGAAGACGAACAAGAAACCCTACTGGCCGATCACCGTGATCTGGTGGGCCCCGGTTTAGTCCATAAAATGCAGCAAGTGGCTCAACAACTTCAGCAGCAAGGCTCTGAGTCCTCAGCCATCTATTTACAAAATTTGGCCAATGAGCTGAACCAGGCCTGGATTGAGGCCCATGCGTTTCGTCCCGACTTGCAAAAAGACTTGCCCATTGTTCCTAGCGCTGAGACAGCGGCAGCGGAGACCACTGCAGAACCAGCTGATACCCCGTCGTCTTTGCCCTCCACCCAGCCTGTGGCTACATCCCTGCAGTTAGAGGTTAATCAGCAGCTGGCCACCGCAATTGCTGAGATCTCCCAGTCACTCCGTCAGCTGAATCAAATGATTGCGGCGCAACAATCTACCCCGCCCAATCCACTGTGGTATATGGAGGTCTTAGAACGAGCGGCCACCGCCCAATGGATACTGACTACCGATGAAATCGAACAGCTGATTGGGGTCAAACCGAAATGTCACGGTAAAGAACACACCTATGAGCGCGGTACCTGGACCTTTGTAAAGGTTGGTAAACTCGGGGCTCAAACCGCCTGGAAAGTGATCAAGACCCAGCTGGTGCCTTCTGTTGCTACGGTGGATACCTCGGACAATAACGGTCAGCCCAAGCATCGCCAGGTCAACGCCGTCAAACCTAGAGCATCCCTGGCCAAACATCCGCCGCTACAGCCAACGATTTTAAATAATGCCCCCGAGCGTGAGCAGTCTGAGCCCCTGGAGATACCGGAAATGGAGGATGTTTGGGCCTAGTAAACAATCGGAATTCTTGCTGTTCACCACATTTTCACAATTTGTTAGTAGGCTAGGATTAAGGAAAGTTAAGAAATGTCCATCCTGCACCATGGCAATACGTCAACTTACTAACGCTGAAGTCAATCAGTTGCTGCTGACATTAACCCTGGCTGGTTATGTGCCAGAACGTGATTTTAAGATTGATGAGAACGGTCAGATTTTGGCAAGAAAAGAGATTATGCCAGTGATTCGACGAATTCCGGCATTGTGTGAAACAGATGAGCGATTGCTCAATAACTCGTCCCTCGCTGCTCCCTCATCGTTGAGCACGTCGTGTTCTAACTGATTTTGGTCATACATTTTTAGGGTGTCTCCACCATCTGGCTTGGTTGGGAGCGGCTGTTGGCCCTTCGCGATACCCGAGTATTGCAATTTACAAACACCTGCTGAAGCCTTCATAAACTCGCGCTAGCGTTGGCATAAGAATCCAGGGTGGCGGGGAGTTGAACGTGAAGATCCTCCTAGTTGAAGACGATGCCATTTTAGTAGAAGCGCTGGTTAGGGCCTTAACGACGGAGCGCTACACCGTCGATGTGGCTACTGATGGAGAGATGGGTTGGGAGCTGGCGTCTGCATCTGTCTACGATGTGATCTTGCTGGATGTCATGTTGCCAAAGCTGGATGGCATTAGTCTCTGCCGCAGGTTGCGATCGCACGGCAGCCAAACCGCAATTCTGTTACTGACAGCCCAGGACAATAGCAATAGCAAAGTCGTTGGTCTGGATGCCGGAGCCGACGACTACATGACTAAGCCCTTTAATCTGGCTGAGCTACTAGCCAGAATTCGGGCGCTACAGCGGCGGGAGTCAGTCACCCTACAGCCGGTGCTCACCTGGGAAGCCCTATCATTAGATCCCAGTACCCGTGAGGTCACCTGTGACGGTAAACCGATTTATCTGCGTCCACGGGAATATGACCTGCTAGAACTGTTTTTACGCAATCCCCAGAGAGTCTTTAGCCGCAGTGCCATTCTCGACCATCTTTGGTCCTTTGACGAATCCCCTGGGGAAGAAACGATTACGGCCCACATTAAAGGTCTGCGGCAGCACCTCAAAGCCGCCGGTGTCCCCCATGATCCAATTGAAACGGTCTACGGCATTGGCTATCGGCTGCATGCCGAAACCCTAACTCCGACCCCAGAACAAACGAATACGGCAACCGCTGCTATTTGGGAACGTGCCAAACAACGGTTGAGTGAGCGGATTGAGGTGATTGAAAAAGCCACCACCGCTGGTGTCACGGATACCCTGGCCGACGATCTACGTCAGCAGGCGGAGCAGGAAGCCCATAAGCTAGCCGGTTCTCTGGGCATGTTCAATCTGGATCATGGCTCCAAACTGGCCCATAAAGCCGAGCAAGCATTTCAAAACTGGCCAGAACTGCTTGACCATGAACGCACCCAGCTAGCCGATGTGATTGGTCAACTGCGGCAAACGGTGCAAAGCGCTGTGCAGGGTGAGACTCCCACCCTGTTTTATCCCAAGACAGTCGGGCGGGCTGCATTTATGCCCCATACGGCCTGTTTGCTAGTGGTCAGCACCGATGAGGACTTTCAGGCTGGGTGTGCGTCAGCGCTGACCACCGTCGCTAGGG
The DNA here is from genome assembly GCF_000482245.1 of Leptolyngbya sp. Heron Island J. Lineage (GTDB taxonomy): Bacteria > Cyanobacteriota > Cyanobacteriia > Phormidesmidales > Phormidesmidaceae > Leptothoe. Next base: position 23,528 of record NZ_AWNH01000056.1, read on the forward strand.
ATTGGACCCTGCAGCTGCAAAGCGATCCAATCGCGGCTTGTCGGCTATTGAGCCAGCAGCAGCCAGATGTCGTGCTGTTAGATCTGACTGGAGTTCCCGATGGGGAAACCGTCTGTCTGACGACCGATATGGTCACCTTTTTAACCGAATTGCAGGCCTTGGCTCCGCCTGTGCCTGTGCTGTTACGCACCGATCATGATAGTTTGCTAGACCGGGTAAAGGCATCGCGGTTGGGATGTCGGGGCTTTGTGCCATCTAATGCTACAGCGGCGGTGGTGGTTGAAACTGTGATTGATCTATGGATGCGATCGCACGCCGATGCCGCCAAGGTATTGGTGGTCGATGACGATGCCCAGATTCTAGAAGCCATGGGACAGCTGTTAAAACCTTGGGGGCTCAAAGTCTATACCTTGGTAGATCCACGGCTGTTTTGGGACATTCTCAACGAGGTCCAGCCCGATGTTTTGGTGCTCGATATAGAAATGCCCTATGTGGACGGTCTGGCTCTTTGTCAGGTAGTTCGCAGCGACTTACGCTGGAGCCATTTGCCGATTTTGTTTCTCACCGCCCACACCGATGCCACCACCAAGCACCGGGTGTTTGCCATCGGTGCTGATGATTATGTCTCAAAACCCATTGTGGGTCCCGAACTGGCTACCCGCATTCTCAATCGACTAGAACGCTCACAGCTAGCCCAATCCCAGATAGAAATAGACCCTTTGACCCGGCTGGCCACTCGTCGTCACGCGATCCAGGCTCTGACCCAGACCCTGGCGCTAGCCCATCAACAGCGACAGCCGGTCTGTATCGCCATGGTGACCGTTGATGGGCTAGACCCTATTAACCAGCACTATGGCTATGATGCGGGGGACAAGATCCTGGTCCATTTTGCCTATCTACTCCATCAAACCTTTGTCGGTCATGATGTCGTAGGACGCTGGGGCGGTCGGTTGTTTATTGTGGCCATGTACGGCCTGAACATTGAGGATGGCAAACGTCGTTTAAGGAATCTTCGTAAACGCCAGGTACCCCTACCGGCAGGGATCAGCCAAAAACAACGTCCAACCATGCACGCTGGCTTTGCCACCTATCCCCCAAACCCATCATTACTAGAGTGGCCAGCAGCAGACTGGTCAGCCCTGGTCACCAAAGCTATACAGCAGCTGGCCCAGGCTAGTCCACCGTTTATTGCCTTCAACAATCAGAAAAACTAGGAAGAGATCCATGGGGCTGTCATTGAGATTATCCCAACCCTGGCAAGCCAAATGGCTACCAGTCGCCGTAGGAACCAGTATTGTCGCCATCACGCTAGGCCTGTGGCAGTCTCTTAAGATTCAGGAACAGACGCGGATTCACCGTCAGATTGACTTTGCCACCATTAGCATTGGCCGAGAAGTTTATTCCCAGGCTAATAACCGGGTGCAGGCCCTGGTGCGCATGTCACAACAATGGGCCGCCCAAGGCAGACCCTCACAACAAAACTGGACCATTGATGCCGAGAGTTTACTATACGATTACCCTGGCTATCACGCCTTTGAGTGGATTGACCCCACATTGGAGAGGCGTTGGATCGTGTCCATTGCCGATGATGAAGCCATCCAAGACTTGAATGTAGCCGCTGAGTTTCGGCGCAAAGATGCCCTAGAATCAGCCAAACAAAATCGTACCGTCAGTCTTTCCCCAACGGTGGCACTAAACCAGAATGAAACCCAAATGCTGGTGTATGCGCCCATTTTTCTGACCTTGGACCAGTCCTTTGATGGCTTTATTTTGGGTGTATTTCGCGTACAGCATCTGCTTGATACCATTTTGAATCAACAGGTAGCCCCCGACTATGGGATCACAATCCGCGAACAGGGAACTGAGATCTACCGACGAGGGCCTGTTGGCACAACCGCAAACAATCTCAAAACCCGCTGGAGTCAGCATACCGAAATCAATTTACACAACATGGTGTGGGAACTGGAAGTATGGCCGACACCAGCCCTCCTAGCTCAGGAACAATCCCCCTTGCCTGCAGTGGTGCTGATTAGCGGGCTACTCATGGCCGGGTTATCCACCTGGGTAGTCTGGCTGACCCAAACCTGGCAACAGCAGTCTAGCCAGCTGATGACCGAAACCAGCGAACGACAGCGAGCGGAACAAGATTTAGAACGGTTTTTTAATCTGTCGGTTGATTTGTTATGTATTGCCGGTACTGACGGCTACTTTAAACGAATTAACCCTGCGTTTGAAACCACCCTGGGCCATTCAACAGAGATACTGCTGTCCCAACCCTTTCTAGATTTTGTTCATCCGGACGACCAGGCAGCAACACTGGCTGAAATTGAGACCCTTGCCACTGGTCAGCCGACCCTGAACTTTGAAAATCGCTATCGGTGCCACGATGGTACCTACCGCTGGCTGAGTTGGGCCGCATTTCACATCGCGCAGTCGGGGTTGCTCTATGCCATTGCTCGGGATATTAGCGATCGCAAAGCCACTGAGGAAAACCTGAGACAGTTTAGTGCCAATCTAAAACATTTGCACCGGATTAACACCACACATTATGAGAACTTTGATCACCTATTTACCGACTGTTTAGAAACCGGCTGTCAAATTCTCGGTTTAGAAACCGGTATCATTAGCCAAATTACGGGTCAAACCTATACCATCCGTTCAGTCCATTCAACCTTAACCTCCCTGGCTGCCGACCAATCCTTCGCCCTGGCCAATACCTACTGCGCTGCCGTGGTTCAGAAGCACCAAACCGTCACCTACAAACATGTGGGCAGTCTTGCCACCATGAAAGGCCACCCGGTTTATCAAAGCCTGCATCTGGAGAGCTATCTAGGCACCCCCATTTGGGTCAATGGAGAGATTTATGGCACCCTAAATTTTTCCTCTACCCAGATTCGCGACCAAAATTTTTCTTGCCATGAGCAAGAGATTATTGAACTAATGGCCCAGAGCCTTGGTCGATTTCTGGCCGCCGATCTTGCTCAGCAGCAGCAACAATCTGTCGAAGCAGCGCTGCGAGAGAGCGAGGCCCGGTTTCGTACCGTGGCCAACAGCGCCCCCGTGCTGTTATGGATGACAGACGCCAACAAACGGTATACCTTCTTGAATCAAACCTGGCTTACCTTTACCGGTCGTAGCCTGGAGCACGAGCGAGGTAACGGCTGGGACGAAGGGATTCATCCCGACGATCGCGATCGCTGTTTAGCTACCTACGCTAATGCGTTTGACACCCGCCGCATGTTTGAAATGGAGTATCGTCTGCGACGGCATGACGGTCAATATCGCTGGCTATTAACCCGTGGCATTCCACGTTTTAGCCCCGATGGTAGCTTTGCCGGCTATATTGGCACTTGCATTGACATTAGCGATCGTCACGACGTGGAAAAACTCAAAGATGAGTTTATTTCTGTTGTTAACCATGAGCTGCGCACCCCATTAACCTCGATTTTGGGGTCCCTCGATCTGCTCGCCAGCGGTGTTTTGAATAGTAAACCTGAAAAGGGGCAGCGAATGCTTCAAATTGCTGCCAATAATGCCGATCGATTGGTGCGGCTAATCAACGACATGCTAGACATTGAACGGATCGAATCCGGCAAAATGACCCTTAACAAACAAGTGTGTGATGGGGCCGAGCTGATGTCCACCGCTGTTGACGAAATTCGGAGTCTGGCCACCCAGGCCGATATCCAGCTATCAGTGACTCCCCTGCCAGTACGAGTCTGGGCCGACCCCGACCGGATTCTCCAGGTATTTACCAATCTGCTTAGCAATGCCATTAAGTTCTCGTCACCAGGAGATACCGTAGAACTAACAGCCACCATCGAAGCTGGCCAGGCAACTGCTGACAGCACCAACGAACGTCTGGCAGTCTCTACTCAGCAGGTAAGATTTCAGGTCAAAGACCAGGGGCGCGGCATTCCTGCCGATAAGCTCAAAACCATTTTTGATCGGTTTCAACAGGTGGATGCCTCTGACTCACGCAAACGCGGTGGTACCGGCTTAGGCCTGGCGGTTTGCCGCAGCATTGTCCATCACCATGGCGGCAGCATCTGGGTTAAGAGTATCCTCGACCAGGGCAGCACGTTCTTTTTTAGCCTGCCGGTGTTACCATCACCGACACCGCTGCCCGCCTGCAAACAGGAACAGCCCCTGGTGCTAGTGTGTGATGACGATCCGTCGGTACAGACAGTAATTGCCACGATGCTAGAACATCAACAGTATCGAGTGATGACGGTCAGTTCTGGTCAGGCCGCTGTGGCCCAGGCAGCGGCGCAACGACCCCAGGTGATTTTGCTAAATTTGCTGATGCCGGGGATGTCTGGCTGGGAAACATTGGCAGCGCTAAAGGCGCGATCGCAAACTCGAAATATCCCCGTTATCATCCTCAGCGGACTCAGCCCTGAAGAAGGAGCCCACCTATCAGCTGAGATCAGCGACTGGATTGTCAAACCGCCAGACGAAGCCATTTTATTTAGAGCCTTACAACAGGCCCTAGCCCCATTACCCCAAGACATTCGCGTATTGATTGTAGAAGACGATCTCGACCTGGCGCAGGTATTAATCGCCATGTTTGAGCGCCATGGCATTACCCCCCACCATGCCGCTACTGGACAGGCAGGCATTCACCTCAGCCAACAGGTTATGCCCGACCTACTGGTGCTAGATCTAGCCCTGCCCGAGAGTAATGGCTTTGCCGTCGTCGATTGGCTGCGACAACATAACCAGCTCTGTCGGGTTCCCCTGGTAATCTACACAGCTAAAGATTTAGATGACGCTGAACGACAACAGCTGCGGCTGGGGCAAACTCTATTTTTGACCAAGGGGCGTGTATCGCCAGACGAATTTGAAAAACAAGTCATGGGATTAATTGAACGAGTCACCTCGCTATGAAGCATATTCTGATTATTGACGACGAAGACGACATTCGTGATGTGGCCCAGGTAGCGCTTGAAACTGTTGGTGGATGGCAGGTGTCAACGGCTAGCAGTGGTCAAGCAGGGCTAACCTATATGCAGACGACGTTACCAGATGCTGTTTTGCTCGATGTGATGATGCCTGATATGGATGGCATCGAAGTCTTTAAGCACATGCAAGCTAATGCCAACACCCAGGCAATTCCTGTGATTTTGATGACGGCAAAAACCCAAACCAGCGACCAACAACGTTTCTTTGATCTGGGGGTGACAGCGATTATTACCAAACCTTTTAAGGCGATGTTGCTGGCCGATCAAATTGCTGAAATCCTTAATTGGTAAGCAGGATGGTATTGTACTGCCTACCCTATGCTCAATGCGGCCAGAGTCATTTCAGAACTTTTTCATTTTTAGGATTTAGGCTTTGCAGTATGGTGACTTATAGGTCGCTATGCTCTACAGCCCTATCGAGAGACACATCACGATCTCCGGTTCTAAAATTCAGTAGGTTTTAACAATGTCGATTCAACACAACGACTTATCAAGACTGTTACCCCATAATGAGCGTGGGCGAACTGCTATTTTCATCGATGGTTCCCATGTCTTTTATGCGGCCTTACAACTTGATATTGAGTTGGACTACAGCCAGCTGTTGTCTGCACTAACAAAAGATGCTCAGCTGCTGCGAGCATTTTTCTACACGGGGGTTGACAGCACTAATGAAAAACAGCAAGGCTTTTTGCTATGGATGCGTCGCAACGGCTATCGAGTTGTTACTAAAGAGCTGTTGCCGATGCCGGATGGCTCTAAGAAAGTTAACTTAGATGTGGAAATGACCGTTGATATGCTCACCCTGGCTCCCCATTATGATACGGCAGTGGTGGTTAGCGGCAATGGCAACCTGGCCTATGCAATTGATGCAGTGAGCAAACAAGGGGTACGGGTTGAAGTCGCTGGTCTCAAGTCCATGACTAGCGATAGCCTGATTAATGTAGCGGATACCTATCTGGATCTAGCCACCCTGCGTACAGACATCCAGAAAACCCATCATAAAAAGCTGCCTAAAACCTCTGAAGACCAGTATATCTATCGCCCATTGACGGCTAGAGTGTTATAAATTTGTCTGTGCTTGGATAGCGGTAATTACCACCGTATTCACAATGTCATCAACAGAGCAGCCTCGGCTAAGATCATTGACGGGTTTTTTCAAGCCCTGAAGAATGGGGCCAATGGCAATGGCTCCAGTTTCTCGTTGCACAGCTTTGTAGGTATTGTTGCCAGTATTCAAATCTGGAAAGATGAGAACGGTGGCTCGTCCGGCTATGGTGGACTGTGGAAGCTTGTGGGCGGCGACCTCTGGATCAACGGCAGCATCGTATTGAATTGGGCCTTCCAGTAGGAGAGTGGGCCGACGCTTACGGGCCAGGTGGGCCGCCTGACGTACTTTCTCGACGTCTTCTCCTGTGGCTGAATCCCCAGAAGAATAGGAAAGCAGCGCCACACGGGGTTCAATGCCAAAGGACTGGGCGGTATCTGCTGAGGCGATCGCAATTTCTGCCAGCTCAGCAGCATCAGGGTTTGTATTCACTGCACAGTCACCATAGACCCGCACGTGGTCACCCAGATACATTAAAAACACCGACGAGACCAGGGCCACCCCTGGTTTAGCCTTAATCAGCTGCAGAGGTGGCCGAATCGTATGCTGAGTTGTGTGGGCTGCCCCAGAAACCATGCCATCCGCGTCGCCCTGGTAGACCATCATGGTGCCGTAGTAGGCGGCATCAAGCATGTAGTCATGGGCAATATCGAGGGTGCCTCCCTTGTGTTTTCTAAGGTGGTAGAAGGTGCGGGCATAGTCTTCTAAATGGGGACTCTCGGCTGGATTGATGATAGTGAGGTCATCTAGATCCAGGGGAATGGCGTATTGTTTAATCCGCTGTTCAATCTGGTCTCGTTTGCCCAGGAGAGTGAGGTGAACAATTTTTTGCGATCTCAACACGGCGGCTGCCCGCAGAATGCGCGGATCACTACTCTCCGGCAAGACAATATGCTGGGGATTGGCCTTAGTCTGCTGCACGAGATTATAGGTAAACATGCGCGGCGTTAGCTCCTGGCGCTGCTCTAGGCTAATTTGTGCTTCCAGGCGAGCTAAATCGACATATTGTTCAAAGGCATGGATACTCAGTCTAATTCTTTCGGAGTCATCAGGCTTGAGGGTAATATGCATCTCTTTGATTTGAGATGCGGTGGTGTAAGTGTCGGTAGGTACCGAGAGAATCGGTGGCGGTTGGGGTGAGCCTTCAATTAACTTTGCGATCGCAGGTTCGGGCTTTAATCCTGTCGATAGCAGAATACCGGCCAGGTTGGGATAGTTGCTGGACTGATGAGCCTGGAGCATGCCTACAATCACATCGCCGCGATCGCCAGGGGTAATAACTAGACTATCTTTTTTGAGCCAGGTAAGGGCATGTTGCATTTGCATCGCGGCCACCAAGAAATGGACAGCCAATCGACCCAGAAGATTTTGACCATAGAGGACTTCTGCCTGCAGTTGTTGGACAATATCCTGTATCCGGGGGCTAATCAGCCTGGGTTCATAGGGAATCACAGCTGAGACATAGCCGGTATGGTTACTTTTTAGAGCAATTTCCAACGCTTCCACATGGTCGGGAGCTGCTTTGTTGAGGATAATTCCGGCAATGGGGCAGTGGTGATTGCGATAGGTATCGACGGCAATTTGGATCGGACGAATGGCGTCGACCACAGTTCTGTTATCGGCATTGCCCAGGATTAAGATGGGGCAGCCCAAACTTTTGGCAATTTCTTGGTTGAGGTTAAATTCAAAGGCGGCACCTTTGCCGAGATAGTCTGAACCTTCACAAAGGATAAAGTCGCTACGCTGCTCCAGAGCCTTGAATTTGTCGATAATAATGGCAATGGCCTGGTTGATTTGGTGCTGACCGAGGAGATCATTGACCTGGTGAGATCTCAAGCCAAAGGATTCCTCATAGGTCTGCTGCAGACCAAAGTGCTGCAGGATGAGCTCAATATCTTCATCTGGCTGAAAGCCATGGCCATCTGACACAGCTTCCGTCTGAATCACCGGTCGAAAAAAGCTAACTTTTGGAGTGCGTCTCAGGATGAAATTAATCATCCCCAGCGCCACCAGAGCTTTTCCGCTACCAGCCTCAGTAGTGCTGATATAAAGCGAGTTTCCCATCTGTGATTCCCTAATTAGCTTAGATTGTAGGCAACTATCTCGATAAAAAGCAATGACCTGGAGAAACTTATGGGAGCTCTAATTTTGTGGCAGCTTTAGAGCTATTCTCCAAATCGTTCTTGAATTATTTTTACCGCCCTAGCTAACTCATACAGCACTTTAGCCACGGACAACACGCTGGCCACGTCGCTCTCCGCGAGTTTCGGTTACCACCGTACACTGTCCTTGATAGCCATTGTGTTCATAGTAAACCACGACCCAGTCATGGGTTTTACCCAGTTCATGGGCGCGGGCCGTGTTGGAATACAAAGCGCTAAACCACCAGCCATCCCGTTCTGTATGCATAACAGGTAGCCAGCGTTTGCCAGTGGGGTTAAATCGACGCGGGGCAATCATCGGTAATTGTCCTGCCCCTGCTAAACGACGGTATTCAGCATCAATGTCCAAGATTAAACCCACAGGAGGCACCGTGTAGGTAGTCTGAATTTCTCGCCAACGGTTCACCCGCATTCGTTGGCGAGATGAGCGGTTGAGAATTGTTTCGAGGGCATCTCGCACTAGCCGGGTTCGACTACTGCCAAACCCTGGAACTGTGTCGAGTTTACCTGTATGGGCTGCCAGCTCTAGTTCCTCTAAGGTTTCAATGCCTAGTTCCTGTTGAACACGATGGGCTAGCACATCACCAATTCCTGGGATGAGCTTAAATACATCTTCAGGAGACACCTCCGCCAGCAGCAGTTTGAGCAGACTTAGTTCCCCCGTTTGCAGTAGCTCCTCAATCGATAGCGACAGATGCTGACCAATATGGGGTAATTTCTCCAGACCGGCTCGACCGTCACATTTCAAAATCTCTATAATGGCTCGCTCCAGGCTACGAATAGTTTGTGCCGCCTCACGATAGGCTCTGATGCGATAGTAATTTTCCGCTTTGATCTCTAAAAGATCGGCAACCTGCTCAAACATATTCGCAATCTCATCATTTGAAATTGCAAAATAGCGAGGTGATGTGGTGTGAGGTGATGTGGTGTTTTGTATCATGGGTCTAGAGCGTCATGCTACAACACAAAACAGCACGACTGCCTCTTCTATCATTCAAGCATTTAATTCTGAGACACTTGTGAAGACATGATCGGTTTGCCTCACAGGTTCCTCATGCTTCTTTCCTAAAGTAGCAATGTAGGTCAGCGTATGGGGCTAGGAGCAATGCAAAGTTCCACCGATCAAAATCTAAACAGCTACAACAATAAAGAAAAGTCTTTTAATCGAATCACGTCTCTGTGGTCGAGCATAAAGGCTGGACTCATCTACTTTGTGACTGTTTTTGGAGTCGGTTTTGGGTTGGGGGTTATTCGAGTTGTGTGGATCGAACCTCAATTGGGGGCCAGACTGGCTGAACTGTTGGAAATGCCTTTGATGTTAGTGGCCGTTGTTGTCGCTGCCTACTGGGTTGTAAAAAGGCTAGCTGTACCTCCTGTTTTATGGTCCAGGCTTAGTATGGGCTTGGTGGCCCTAGTTTGTTTGCTTTGTGCAGAATGGGGCTTGGTTCTGGGGCTACGAGGGCTTTCTATGACTGAGTATATTGCCACCCGTGATCCGATCGCTGGTACGGTCTACTACATCATGCTCTGCTTGTTTGCAGTGATGCCCTGGCTGATTGCTCGCAAAGATAGCCAGGCCCCTCCATCATCATCAAACCCTACTTAACATCCAAAACAAAACCAGGTAGTATCTCCTCTCCTGAAATTGTAGTCGGACACTTCACTATCTCTACTGCCTGTCCCGGTCGGTAGACCTCAACGGTTTGCCCCTGAGGATTGATCAGCCACCCCAGCCGTAGACCACTATCAAGATATTCCTGCATCTTTTCTTGCAGTGGCTTCAGCCTATCGCTCTCAGACCGCAGTTCAATTACAAAATCAGGGCAGATCGGTGGAAAATTTGTCTGTTGCTCACGGGTCAAACTATTCCAGCGTTCCAACGTCACCCATGCCGCATCAGGAGAGCGATCGCCCCCATTAGGTAGCTTGAAAATCGTTGAAGAGCTAAAAACTTCCCCTAGACCAGTTTGACGATTCCAGAACACCAAATCAGCAATGTAGTTTGCCTCTTGCCTGCCACTTTCACCACCCACTGGGGATATAATGATTAACCTTCCTGTTGGACTCCGCTCCATGGCAATATCTTTGTTTGCCATGCATAACTTATAGAATTGCTCATGGGTCAGTCCCTGGACTAATGGCTCTAAATTTAGGCTAATAGCAGTCATCACGAGTGACCTTACGTATCCTTAATTTTTACTATTCTAAGCTTTTGAAGCTGTGGCTAAATCCATGCAAAGCATATTGGTCTAGCCGGATAATAGGCCCATAGCCCAGATTTATTCTCTGACTGACTGTACGTCTAAAGTTGCAGTTGCCGCTCGACCAAATTCTTCGGGGGCGTACTCTAGCTGCACCTCTGAACCGGGCCAGAGGAAGGTGCCGGGTGTGACTGAGCGGACGAGATAGTGCATGGTGTAGACACCGGTATCTAGATAGTCAGCGTAGGCGAGGATGCGATCTCGACCCAACTGCTGATAGCCAATATCCCAACTATCCTGCTGCGGTTGAAAATAGGCCGTGCTTGTCTGGAATGACGTGTCAATCGGCTCCAGACCCGCAGGCAACGGATCCGTAATCACCACATGGTTCACCGGATGGTCAGTGATAATTTCCAGACCCACATCAAACACCTGGCCTACGTTCAATGAAAGATTCTCGTCTATCGAACTCAGGCCCATCCGGTAGAGCACGTCCGACTCATTTGCCGGACGAACCTGGCGGGTTACTCGTAACCCCTGCAAACGACCCGGAGCATTACCTTTTAGCCGATAGCGATAGGCTGTGAGGTAGTGCAATTCTCCTTCACCAGCTTTGCCCAATACCAAATCTGACTTACCCTCAGGCAGCTCTGCCATGGGAACAGAGAGTTCTAAACTAGGTTGCTGATAGCCCTGGAACTGTTGCTGAGCCAACTGCTTACCGGCAAGTTGTACCGTTGCTTCAAAGTTAGGCGGCTCCGGCAGCCGCTGAGCATAGGTCACCAGGGCACTCAGGGCCTGAGCATTGTTGTAAGGAAATCCCCAGCTACCGTCTTGTCGCAGGGCCAACAATCCATCGACGATCCGCCCCAACAGTTCAGGACTGCTCTCACGCGCCACAAACAGATTTAACACCTCAGCCTGGGCCGTTACAGGAAAATGATACCAACCCCAAGTATCAGGCAGATTCACCGTAGCACTGCGGGCCGTTTCATAAACCGATTCCTGAATCTGATCTGTCAGGGTATCGGCTTCGGTTTGCCAATTATCTAACTGAGAAAGATAACGCGCCAACTTGATTTGCCCAACCCAGTCAAATTGTTCTTCATGATTGTCGTATAAATATGCCAGAAAGTCTTGTCGCACATCGCCTAGATCCGCCAGGGCCAACAGTGTTGCCAACCGAACCTGACTTTTACACTGGGGTGATACACACCAATCCACCTTCCCTGGATTTTTTAGCAGCTCAGATAGATACTTCTGGAGCTGGCTGATCAAGGCTCCATCCACTGAAAAACCAGCCGCTTTGGCCTGGGCTAGAGACCTGGCCGCATAGGGAGTGACAAAGGGATCAGACTGTTCCCCTCCGGGCCAGCTGGAAAAGCCACCGTCGGGTCGCTGTAGTATCTTGAGCCGCTGCAGTGCCTGATTGGCTTTGGCTTGTGGATCAAATCCATCCAGCACCTGACCATATTGCTGACTGAGAATTTGTAGATTAGCCGCAATGCTCAGCTGACTGGCCACCGTAGAGAGATTCGGTAACGACTCAATCCACTCCATCTGCTGCACCGGTGCCTTGATATCCGTTAGCAGGGTGCTAGAGAGGGATACATCTAAGCCGCCCACATCCGACACCACATCTTTATCCACATTCACAGGAATGGTGACCGGGTCCGTAGTCGCCCCGGCATCCACCACCTGTTCCGTAATCGTCAACTGTTTTACAGCTAACGGTAGCTGGAAGCCGTCGCTCTCATCGCCTAGCTGAGTCTGAAATCGCACCTGAGCCTCTCCCGCTGCCGTTACTTCCATGGGGAAACGATAGGCCTCGGTGCCCTTTTTACCCCGTTCTGCCAAGGTAGTAGAGGCTGCTCCATCGCCAAAGCTGAGACCATTGATGGCATCTCCCTGGATTGTTATCCGTCCCCGCTGGTCTGTGGTGTTAGTCACCGACAAGCCAGCCATCATGCGATCGCCAGGTCGAGCAAACTGAGGCAGAATCGGTGCGGTAATTAAAGGCTGTGTAGCCACAAAGGTGGCATCACTATTACCAAAGTGCAGATTGCCATCGGTGGCTACCACCATCACCCGCCAGGTAGTGAGATTATCGGGCAGGTTAAAGCTTACCTCCGCCTGACCCTGGTCATCCGTCAGCACTGCACCGTTGTAGTAGGCCAGCGCCTGGAAGTCTTTGCGAATGCGGGTACTCTCACCCCCTACGGAGAAACCGCCACCGTAGCCCCAGCCTTTTTCTAGGGGGGAACTTAGCGATCGCAGCACCACATCAGAGCGATTATCGGCAAAGCGGGTGGAAATGGCTTGCTCAGCATAGACCGTCTCCACCAAATCCGGCGGACGATGACCGCTCAGCTGCAGCACCGCTTCATCCACCACCATCACCGTAAACTGACCGGCAACCGGCTGATCCTGCCCATCTTTGAGGGTGAGCTGGAGCGTTTGCTCGGTGGCCGGACGAATCTCCGCTTCTGTGGGTGAAACTTCTGGCTTGAGATAACGATCCGCCAGATCCACTTGAAATGGGGCAAACCCAATATTGGTAAGGTTTGCTAAATTGTTAACTTCAACCGTTTCCAGGGGCTCTCCCTGACGCACAAGTACCACCTCCACGGCAGCATTGGGCAGCATATCCGGGGTAACGGTGAACTGCACCTGGGGCGCACCACCGCTGACAGCAACCACCTCTTCATAAAGAGTGTTTTGGCGAACGACGGCAAAGTACAGTTCACCTGCCTCATAGGGGGACTGGATCATGGCCGTAGCCGTTTCTCCAGGGACATAGCTGTCTTTATCCAGCTGTACCTCTAGCCGGTTATTGTTGTAGCGACTGCCCCAATAAACCGGGCTAGCACCAGCCACCCAAATCCGGGTATCCGTAGCGGAGCTCTCATCACCAGCAAATGTGGCCCGAATGCGGTAAGAACCTGCCTCTTGAGCCGTTAGCTGCACTGTTTTAGCCTCGTTACCAGAACGAACCGTGACCTCATCAACCAGCTCATATTCCACCTGATAGTTGGGGCTAACACTGCCCTCAACCACCTCAGTGACGCTGCTATAATTCATCCGCTCCAGCGCCACCTGCACCGACTGACCAGACTGAGTCTGTCCCTGGGCATCGGTGACAATCACCTCCACATCAAAGGGCTCTCCGGCATCGGCCACAAAGTCACTCTGCAAGCCGATCAACCGCTCCTCGGGCAGTACCATCACCTCTTTTGTATCGGCCACCGATAGATTGGAGACATCCACCACCTCAGCATCTAATCGGTAGGTCATGGGGTAGGGCAGGTCGTCCGTAATCTCTACTGAAAGCTGACTTTGCCCCTGGTCGTTCAGGGTTTTACTCGTCTCTAATACATCGCTAGAAACAACTGGCCGCTCCTCTGGCCAGTACCACCGACGCCCAAAGGAGAAATCCTCCCAGCCCTCTGGACGGAATGTGGTTGGCTGGCGGGTGACATAGTAATTAACCTCGCTGCCCTGGACAGGGGCTCCAAACAGATAGTTGCTCTCCACGTTAGCAGCAAGACTCCCGCCAGCCGTTGCCGTTTCCTGCTCAAGACTTAAGTCAACCTGGAAGTTAGGGGGCTTAAATTCGGCTACCCGTAGATTGCCTAGCAGTTCCACACCATTCTCGGCGGTAGCAACAACCGAGTAGTAGCCCAGGGGCTGATCGGCACCAATGTCCCATTTCACCGAAAAAGTGCCAAACTCATTGGTGGTTTGGGAACCTAGGTCAATTTCATCACCTTCAGGTCCCCTTAGCTTAATCCTGTAAGCCGTGTTTTTGTCCTGGCGTAGAATACCCTGTTTAAGATAATAAGCATTACCCGTCAGCCAGGCAGTTTCTCCTGGCTGATAGAGCAAGCGATCCGAAAAAACAGTGCCGCGAGAGATGGGCTGACTGCCTTCCCAACCTGCATAGATGCCATAGCGATAACTGCCGGTGTAATACCAATTCTGTAATTAAGAGCTACACATGGTAGAACTGAGGTGCAGCCTTCAATGTGAGCGATGTCAGGCATTTACCATCTTGAAATTACCGAAAGTGAAGACGAGCTCAAAGCTCTCCTGAGAAGTCAAAAAACGGCCTCGTCAAAAGAGCGAATTCAATTCCTCTATTTGCTTAAAAGCGAACAGGCTTCGACAATCCAGCAAGCTGCCAAATTATTAGGTCGTCATCGGGTCACGGTCCAAAAATGGGCGAAGCGTTATCGAGACGGTCAGCTAGCGGGATTGTTGAGTCATAAGCC
>NZ_AWNH01000057.1 GCF_000482245.1 Leptolyngbya sp. Heron Island J
GTGCTATCAAAGTGCCCCAGCCTAGAGTTCATGATTGATGGGACCGAACGTCGGATTAACCGTCCCAAGGACCCGGATAAACAGAAGGAATACTATAGCGGCAAGAAGAAAACTCATAGTGTCACAAATGTCATCATCAATGAGCGTAAAGGCAAGGTGGTTTACTTGAGTGGGACCTATGAAGGAAAGAAACAAGACAAGAAGATAGCCGATGAAGAAGACTACCAGTTTCCAAAAGGGAGCACGTTACTTCAAGACACGGGATTTCAAGGGTATCACCCCGAGGGAGTGACGATTGTGCAACCGAAGAAGAAGCCCCGGAATGGAGAATTAACGGAGGTCGAGAAAGTGATCAATCGAGGCATATCGAGTCTTCGGGTGGAAGTTGAACATCATATTGGGGGTATCAAACGGTGTCAGATTTTGGTGCAAAAATTCCGTAATCGGGTGGAGGGATTTGTGGATGATGTAATGGAAACAGCTTGCGGGCTTCACAACTTCCGTTTAGAGCTACGACGTTAGCACTAGCGGATAGGCAAAGAGAGCAGATCAGGACTGCAGATGGCAACTCTCACTATTTCCAATAATGTCTAATATATACCAAAATCCTTGGCGATTTTGAAAAAAGGGCGTAGAGATATTTGAAGATCTCTACGCCTTAATATGTTGCCACCAGCACATTTATTTTTTTGTTGAAATAATTGGTCTTTCAATCATCTCAACAAAATCAATTAATTTGATAATGAAGCAGGGCAACCAAATAGTGTATGAATTTGATTAAAAATATACTTGAGCTGTTGTTGACAAGTTTCGGTTGGTAAGGAGTCTCCATAAAACTGCCAATCAGTCATGCTAGAAAATCCCCAATACTGTTTTCGATGTCCATGGCCAAAGGCTTCAATGCCATGAAAGCTATTGTTTCTTTCTGAAAGCTTATTAACAAAACAGACCTGTAACAAGACGCACCCACAACTCAAGTAGGAATGCCAGCCTGGAAATGAAAACGCAAAGTCTAAAGAATTAGGATCACACTCTTGCTGAGTTTGTTCGTCCATCGTCCAAGGACTAAAATCCACAATTGCTGATGAAAATTCTGAACGAAAGAGAAGTGGAATACTGGCAATTTTGCTCATTGCACCAATTGAGGCGGCTTGAGTACTGGCATTCATAAAAGATTTATCGCTTAGAGTTAACTTGAGAGTTATGGTTGACATCTGTAGCTTATTGAGATTATATGTCAATAGTGCAGTATGGATCAAGCTTAATAAACGTCGGTCTTGAGCTGTCTCTACTGTTGCTTTGCATAAAAACTGTTAAGAAGGTACCTATGGGAATTTACGCTGAAGAGCTTAGAATGACTGCCAAATCAATGATCCAGAAGGGAAAAGGGATTTTGGCGATGGACGAAAGTAATGGTACCTGTAACAAGCGCTTCGATGTTTTAGGTATTCCAACCACTGAGGCTTCACGCCAGGCTTATCGGGAATTAATTTTAACTACTCCAGGCTTGTCTGATTATGTTAGCGGTCCCATTCTTTATGATGAGACCATTCGACAAACCAGCAAAGCAGGTGTTCCTTTTCTCAAGGTCATTGCCGATGCAGGCATGATTCCAGGTATTAAGGTAGATACAGGTGCCAAGGATATGGCTGGTCACCCTAACGAGAAGGTGACTGAGGGACTAGATGGTCTTCGAGATCGTATTGCTGAGTATTATCAGATGGGAGCCCGGTTCGCTAAATGGCGTGCTGTTATTACCATTGGTGAGGGCATTCCTAGTCGCGCTTGTATTGAGGCGAATGCCCATGGGCTGGCCCGCTATGCTGCTCTATGCCAGGAAGGTGGTTTAGTGCCCATTGTAGAACCCGAGGTGTTAATCGATGGTGACCATACCCTGGAGCGTTGTTATCAGGTAACTGATGAGACTTTAGATGCTGTCTTTTCACAGCTATATACGCAAGGTGTTGCATACAATCAGATGATCTTGAAGCCCAGCATGGTCATTCCCGGTAAAGCTTGTGCTCAACAGGCTACTGTTGAGCAGGTAGCTGCAGCAACAGTCCGCTGTTTGCTGAAGAATGTTCCTGCCACAGTAGCAGGTATTGCATTTCTATCTGGTGGGCAAACTAAAGAGCAGTCTTCAGCCCACTTGAATGCTATGAACAAGCTCTTTGGCGATCAGCTGCCCTGGCCTGTGACGTTCTCTTATGCTCGTGCCATTCAGCAGCCAGCACTAGATTATTGGTCTGGCAAAGATGAGAATGTGAAAGAGGCTCAGAAGCATTTGCTGGAAAGAGCTAAGTTTAATAGCTTGGCCAGTAAGGGTGAGTACAGCAGCGATTTGGAAAAGCAACTGACTGCGGTCTAAAATCCCTGTCTTGCAATGAATAGGTAGTCTAATATCCTCTCTCAACCGACGGTAGGAAGAACGTTATTGCTCGTTTCTTTCTTTCTACTGTCTTTTTTAATCCTTTAAAACAACAATGATTACTAATGAATATGGGTTGGGATAGCCATCGACGAGTCTATGGTTGCGTCCTGCATTTAGATATCAAAGCAGGAAAAATCTGGATTCAGCAGAATATGACAGAGATTCAGGGTCGTCCACGAACTAGTATTCTGTGGCGTAGTTTACCCACTATTAAAGGTGGATGGGTGGATGGGTGGATGAAATAGCTGCTAAATTTCTGCCTCGGGTACTAGTTAATAAAGGTATCGCTAAGACGGATATTGTCCTTAGGTTTCAGGCTCCTGAAATACGGGAATATACTGATTATGCAACGGCCTAATATCAGCAGACAAGCATTTAGCTAGCTCTAACTTAAGGGATGAGGGCTGCTGCCCACAAACCGACTCATTAAAATTCGTTAAAATCAATGGGCTGCCACAGGTTCTAATGAATGCCACGGATTGTTTTAATTGCTGGGTTCGAAGCTTTTAATACACAGCTCTACCAGCAGTCGGCGGATCTGGCCCAGAAGCGCTGTCTTGAGTTGGACATTCGGGTATTTTGCGATCGCGACCTCACTACCCAGCCCAATGCGATCGCCGCAGCCCTAGACGGAGCCGACGTCTTCTTCGCCAGCCTAATTTTTGACTACGACCAGGTCCTATGGCTGCGGGAACGAGCCCAGAAAATTCCTATTCGTCTGGTGTTCGAATCAGCCCTGGAACTGATGGCCCTGACTCAGCTAGGCAAGTTTGTCATTGGGGAGAAACCCAAAGGCATGCCCAAACCCGTCCAGTTTATCCTCAGTAAGTTTGGCAGTGGTAAAGAAGAAGACAAGCTGGCCGGATATATCAGCTTTCTCAAAATCGGCCCCAAACTCCTAAAATATATCCCGGCGCGTAAGGTCCAGGATCTACGCAACTGGTTGATTATCTATGGCTACTGGAATGCAGGCGGCACTGAGAATGTGGCCTCAATGCTGTGGGTCTTGGCAGAGAAATATCTGGGACTGACTGTCGGAGAGATTCCAGCCGTGATGGAGACTCCTAATATCGGATTGTTGCATCCAGACTACGAAGGGTATTTCGAATCACCTCAGGCTTATGTCACCTGGTACGAACAAACGTTTTCACAGTGTCAGAACAAACCCCGCGTTGGCATTCTGTTATATCGCAAACATGTCATTACAAAGCAAGCCTACATTCCACAGCTGATTCGCTACTTTGAGGAAGCCGGACTGGTGCCCGTGCCCATTTTTATCAATGGAGTCGAGGGCCACGTAGCGGTGCGAGACCTGATGACCACCAGCTATGAGCAGACGCAGAGGGCCTTGGGCCATGTGGAATGTGCCTCTCTATCGAAAGAGGCCGTACAGGTAGATGCAATTGTCTCCACCATCGGCTTTCCACTAGTGGGCGGCCCAGCGGGCTCCATGGAAGCCGGTCGGCAGGTAGCCGTGGCCAAAAAGATTTTAGGGGCAAAGAATGTCCCCTATTTTGTAGCTGCACCGTTGCTAATTCAGGATATCCATTCGTGGACACGGCAGGGCATTGGCGGTCTGCAGAGCGTGGTACTGTATGCGCTGCCAGAACTAGACGGAGCAATTGATCCAATCCCGCTGGGCGGTCTGGTGGGCGATCAGATTTATCTGGTGCCGGAGCGGGTGCGCAGGCTAACTGGTCGGGTCAAGCAGTGGATTGAGCTAAGGCGAAAGGAACGGCGCGATCGCAAGCTAGCCATCATTCTTTATGGCTTTCCCCCCGGTTATGGAGCCATCGGTACAGCCGCTCTGTTAAACGTACCAAAATCTCTCCTGGCGTTGTTAGAGGCCCTCAAGACTGATGGTTATCACGTGGGTGAATTACCCAATGATGGTGAGACAATTATCGACTGGGTAAAAGCCGCAGATGATGAAAACCAGTGGATGGTGAAGAGGGCAGAAACAGCGGAGAATCTACCCGAGCTGTCGGTGCCAGCAACGGTGAATGTCAGAACTTTAGAGAATTGGTTAGGATATCTAAAGACCAACAAGATCGAAAAACAGTGGCAGTCTTTAACCAAAAGTGGAATTAAGACGGTTGGCGAAGACTTTCATGTAGGCGGGATTCAGCTGGGGAATGTATGGATTGGGGTGCAACCGCCGTTGGGACTGGCCGGTGACCCGATGCGGCTGATGTTTGAGCGGGATTTAACCCCTCACCCGCAGTATGCGGCCTTCTATACTTGGCTGCAGCAAGATTTTCAGGCGGATGCGGTACTGCACTTTGGTATGCATGGCACGGTAGAGTGGCTGCCAGGTTCTCCCCTGGGCAACACCAGCTATTCCTGGTCTGACATTCTGTTGGGTAACTTGCCTCACCTCTATGTATATGCTGCCAACAACCCATCGGAATCAATTTTGGCTAAACGACGAGGCTATGGAGTGCTGGTTTCTCACAATGTGCCCCCCTATGGGCGGGCCGGTCTATACAAGGAACTGATCACGCTGCGGGAGCTAATCGCTGAGTTTCGAGAAGATCCCCAGGCCAACCGAGTGTTGCAAGATGCAATCCTTACCAAGATTACTGATACCGGCATAGCAACAGACTGTCCGTTACCAGAACTCAAGGCTCAAGGCTTAGAGTTCACGCCAGAAAACGCCAGGTTGTTTAGCAATGCTGTGTTAGATAGGTATTTTGTCACCGTCTATGACTATCTGCAGATATTGGAAAATCGTCTGTTCTCCAGCGGTCTGCATGTGCTAGGACAACAGCCTCAGATAGAAGATCTCAGCAGCTATCTTGCCGCTTATTTTGGCAAACAACTGTCGCCTGAGCTGATAGAACAAATTGCGGCTGATGCTCTACCGGATACTCCTCAGATTGAAACGCTGGCTAAACGTTATCCAGCCAGCGAACCGCTGACCACAGAGCTATTAGAAGAAGCCATGATTATTCGTCGAGGGCTAACCCAAACCACCGACGAGCTAACCAATCTGTTGCGAGGACTCAATGGTGAATATATTCCCCCAGCCCCCGGTGGTGACTTGTTACGGGATGGACCAGGAGCGTTACCAACAGGCCGCAATATTCACGCGCTCGACCCGTATCGCATGCCTTCACCTGCGGCTTACGAGCGAGGACGGGCAATCGGGCGCAAGCTAATCGCCCAAAACCTAGAAGACTCAGGTGAATACCCTGAAACGGTGGCGGTAATGCTGTGGGGGCTGGATGCGATTAAAACTAAAGGAGAATCTCTAGGGATTTTACTTGAGCTGGTGGGAGCGGCACCGGTTAAAGAAGGTACGGGGCGGATTGTGCGCTATGAGTTAATTCCGCTGGAGCAAATGGACCATCCGCGCATCGATATCCTAGGAAACCTGTCGGGGATTTTTCGAGATAGCTTTGTCAACATTATCGAGCTGTTGGACGATCTGTTTTTGCGAGCGACGGAAGCTGATGAACCGCCAGAACAGAATTTTATTCGCAAGCATGCCCTGGTGCTCAAAACTCAAGGGATAGAGAATGTCTCTGCTCGGCTGTTTTCGAATCCATCAGGAGATTATGGTTCGTTGGTCAATGACCGGGTGGTGGATTCTAACTGGGAGTCGGGGAATGAACTGGGGGATACCTGGCGCGATCGCAACGCCTTTAGCTACGGTCGGGCCGATAAGGGACAAGCCCGTCCCGAGGTACTCAATACCTTACTGCAGAGCACAGGTCGCATTGTCCAACAGATTGACTCGGTGGAGTATGGTCTCACCGATATTCAGGAATATTACGCCAATACTGGTGCTCTCAAGCAAGCTGCCGAACAACGCCAGGGTAAACGCGTTACCGCCAGTTTTGTCGAAAGCTTTTCCCAGGACACCACCCCCCGCAAGCTAGAAGAAGTGCTGCGGATGGAGTATCGTACCAAACTGCTCAATCCCAAATGGGCAGAAGCCATGGCCGATCAGGGTTCTGGTGGTGCCTATGAGATTTCTCAGCGGATGACGGCTCTGGTGGGCTGGGGCGGCACCACCGGCTTTCAGGATAACTGGGTATACGATCAAGCAGCGCAAACCTACGCTTTGGACGAGACGATGGCTAATCGACTACGACAGGCTAACCCAGAAGCGTTTCGGAATATTGTTGGCCGCATGATCGAGGCGAATGGCCGAGGGATATGGCAAGCAGAGGAGGAAACCCTGGAGAGACTGCAGGATCTGTATGATATTGCCGATGAGACGTTAGAAGGTGTGGCAACGTAACCCCTTGAGTTGGGGTGAGGATTCTCTATGCCTAATCTCCTAGGGGCAGGACTTGTGCGTTCGACTGAGCTCACGCCGAAGTCTCACGCCGAAGTCCTGCCCTGGGATATCAGATGCTACTACTGCAACAAACTGCGGAGCATCCAGGCATTTTTCTCATGGATCTGCAGCCGCTGGGTCAACAGATCAGCGGTGGGTTCATCATTAGCCTCGTCAGCTACGGCAAACACCTCACGGGCTGTGCGAGCCACAGCTTCTTGCCCTTCGACCAACAATGCAATCATCTCTTCTGCCGTGGGGACGCCTTCAGTCTCACTAATGGAGCTGAGTTTGGCATATTCGCTGTAGGTGCCGGGGGCTGGAAATCCTAAGGCACGGATGCGCTCTGCGATCGCATCCACGGCCAGGGCCAGTTCGTTATATTGCCCTTCAAACATCAGATGCAATGTTTGAAACATTGGACCAGTCACATTCCAATGAAAATTGTGAGTCTTGAGATAGAGAGTATAGGTATCAGCCAGGGCACGAGATAACCCATCTGCGATCGCTTTGCGCTGATCATCACTGATACCAATATTAATGGGGAGAGTTGAAGCGGACATGACGTGTCTCCTGCTAATGGGGTGGGGTTAAACCACATCCAAATCTACAGCTTTCTATGGGATAAAACCTTAGTTTTGGACATGACTTAGCAACCTATCTGGTCAAACACTATAGTGCAGCTCAGCAATTATAAATGTTGAAACGTTGCTTGGCTGTATTGTACGAACCCCCTAATCATACTCATAACGACTTCGACTTGCAACCTCTACAAATTTCTCACACAGTCGATTGAGGTTTGGGCTATGGTTTGAGGGGTTACTGTACATGCGCGTATGTTTTTGGCTGATTGGCGAATAATAAAGCGTTCACGGGCGATGGTGATCGCTTTGGGGATATGGACAGTGATCCCCGCTAGTACCCTGGCTCAAACACCGCTTAATCCTGAAATTCAGATCGGGTTAATTCAGCGGTTTGGTGAAGAAGACAATGATGAGCTAGTGCTGACCCCACTGAGCGGGGATACACTAACAGTGAACTTTGAGACAGGTGGAGAACCCCAGACGCTGACTACCCAGGAGCTCACCCTGGAGGTGGGGTCAGCACCGCTTGCCCAGCCAATTTTGCAAGAATGGGTGGTACTGAGCAGCCATCGCAGCTTTGAAAGTGCAGAAGAAAGTGCTAACCAGTGGCAGGCAAAAGGGATCGCGACAGAAGTGGCACAACCTAGTTCCTGGCAAGTATGGGCTAAGCGTGAGGATTACAACACGCCGCTGCTGCGTCGCTTGTTACTGGAAAGCCTACATGAGGCTGGACATACCAACACTTTTATTGATAGTCGCGTCCTGACAGAAGCTCCTCAGGCGGCATTTATTGCCAATGGCTACCGCTACAATCGCCATGTCTTTAGGATCACCAGCGCCAATCGTCGCGTTCAGATTGCTGAGAATAGCGGGGCTAAAAAGCTGTTTGGGGGAGACTTTAAGCTCCAGCCTAATGCGTATGGCACCTATACGCTGGTCAATCAGGTACCGATAGAACTTTACCTGCGCGGTGTGGTGCCCCATGAGATTGGTCCCAGTGCACCCCAGACGGCAGTGGAAGCTCAGGCTGTGCTGGCTAGAACCTATGCTCTGCGTAATCTGCGACGGTTTGTCATTGATAACTATGAACTATGTGCCGATACGCAATGCCAGGTGTATCGCGGGTTGAGCGGTACGGTACCCAGGGCGGATCGTGCGATCGCAACCACCCAGGGTCAGGTACTCACCTATGACGGTGAACTGATTGATGCCCTCTATTCATCCACCACAGGCGGCATCACAGCTCGCTTTAGCGACGTTTGGAATGGCCCTGACCGGCCTTACCTGCAGCCAGTGCTCGATTCCCTGGCCGTTACCTGGGATTTAGCCGCCCGTCCCCTATCAGATGAAAATCACTTTCGGGCATTTATCAACCAGCAGGGCCGCTTTAACGAAGACGACTGGCCAACTTTCCGCTGGCAGCGCTCTGGCACCTTAGAAGAAATTACTGCCGGGGTGAAGGAATATCTGACCAACCGTCAGAATCCGATGGCCAGTCTGACCAGGGTCACTGGGCTAACCGTAACCGAACGTGCCAAGGCAGGACGTGTGCAGACATTACTGGTAAATACGGATATTGGTGATTTTGAACTGCATAAAAACGAAGTGGTCAGTGCTCTGCTTCCACCCCGCAGCCAGTTCTTCTATTTGGAGCCTCTATATGAAGACTCTGCAGATCCTGAAGACCCACAGGAGACTACAGCTAACACCGCTCCCACAGCCCCTGACAACGCAGCCCCTAGCCCCACAACGCAGCCAGCTGCGCCCGTCCTCAAAGGGTATACCTTTGTCGGAGGTGGCTTTGGCCATGGTGTCGGCATGAGCCAAACCGGCTCCTACCGGTTGGGCGAAAGCGGTTGGCCCTATCAACGCATTTTGCAGTTTTACTATCCCAACACCCAGCTGCTACCCCTGAGTAATGACATTGTGTTTTGGACTGATCCCGAACCCCCTGCAGAGACTGTTGAGACAGAACCCTCGGCAACAGCAGAACCAGCCTTTTCACTACCTTAGCCAGCGATTAAAACAAAGTCTCTTGATGATTACCTAACAACAATAAAAGCTCAGGTCTTTACTATAAGTAAGAGACCTGAGCTTTTAACTGATTAAAACTCTAATGCGACGTTAAAGTCACCAATCAGTCAACTGAGCAAAACCTTAGTAAAGCTCTTCTTCTTGGTGAGTCTTAACAGTGCAATCGGAAGTGGGGTAAGCCACACAAGTCAGTACATAACCAGCTTCGATCTGGTCATCATCCAAGAAGGACTGGTCAGACTGGTCGATAGTGCCAGACTCAATTTTGCCAGCACAAGTGGAGCAAGCACCTGCACGACAGGAATAGGGAAGATCGATACCCTGCTCTTCAGCAGCATCAAGAATATACTCGTCGTCAGCTACGTCGATAGTGGTGTTCAGACCTTCAGCTTCATTAATCAGAGTAACCTTATAGGTTGCCATGCCAGTATCCTCTACTATTGCAGTGATTGTAACTCTGTTTGCTCTCAATAGTTCCCATAGAAGTATTTGCTTAGGAATCTATTAGATCAACATCAGTTCTGATACTACGAGAAAACCAGAATGCTGCGCTACTTTTCTCAGGTATGGCTGAATGGTATTCGTAATCAAACTGAAGCTTTTGTTATGGTTTTACTTATGGATCTACCCACTAGAAAATTTTCAAATCCCAGGAAAACCCTCTCCATACAAGCACTTCAGAGGCTTAGCTATTTTAGTAATTGTCTGGATACACCCCAAACTAGTTATCATTAATTAATCTTTTCATTAAAAAAACTTATATCCCATTTTACCTGGACATTATTGATAGTTATTTTCAATTTAGTCCAGGTTTCTTTTACTACCAAGGGTAAGCATATTATGACGGTCTTTGTAGTCTAATTAATGTTGTCAAATATAGGTCAACCTGTTGAAATGGTGACCTGTCTCCTCCCAAGACTTCGTTCCCCAAACGGCTAACTCCAATGACTATTTACACAGCCATCATCGGTACTGGTTTTGCAGCTCGCAAACGCGTTGAAGCGTTACGGGAAATTCCACAAGTTGAGTTAGTTGCTGTGGTCAGCCGCAGTCTTGAGCGGGCGCAACGGTTTGGACAACAGCATCAGATCACGGCCCTCAACAGCAGCAATGAGCTTTGGGGGCATCCACAGCTAGACTTGATCGTGATCTGTACGGTCAATGCAGACCATGGAACTCTGGTGCAGCAGGCCTTAGAGCACAATAAACATGTTGTTGTCGAATATCCTTTGGCACTGAATGTGGAGCAGGCGCCCCAGTTAGTCTCCTTGGCCCGCGACCGTCAACGAATGTTGCATGTCGAGCATATTGAACTGCTTGGCGGGTTGCATCTGGCCATGAAACACCACATGGCAGCCATCGGCAAGCCCCACTATGTGAACTACCGCACCTTTGCGCCCCAGCAGCCAGCACCTGACAAGTGGAGCTATCATCAAAAGTTGTTAGGGTTTCCCCTAATGGCGGCTCTATCGCGCATTCAGCGCTTAACAGATCTGTTGGGTCCAGTGGCTCATGTTACCTGTCAGGGGATGATAGCGCCGCTAAATTCAGAGCGCTTTCGGCGATGTCTGTACAGCGCCCAGCTACAATTTTGTAATGGGGTTTTGGCCGAACTGACCTATGGTAAAGGTGAAGGTCTATGGCAGCGCAGTCGCTGCATAGAAATCAGAGGCGACCAGGGCTGTTTAACGTTTAATGGGAATCAAGGGTGCCTGGTGACAGCGGCGGGAGAACAAACAATAGAGGCAGAACCGCGTCAGGGTCTCTTTCAAAAAGATACGCTCTGGGTTGTGGATCATTTAGTCACGGGCAAACCGCTGTACGTGCAGCCAGAGGAGAGCTTATATGCACTACAGATAGCTGCAGCACTAGAGCGGGCAGTGACCTTGGGAGAGCGGGTGACCATGTAAAAGGCCACAGTCATAACTACACTATCGATTGACCAAAACCCCTGGACTTTCCTGTTCCGGTACGATGGTGGCCACATCTATCTGAGCACAGTATTCCAAATCACCGGTGTTGTTTAGGCGCAGCAGTCGTTGACCGTGGCTAGCCACATGCATTAAATCAAGCATGCGGTCTTTCCATTGCTCGTATAGACCCACAGCCGCAATGGCAGAATCATTGCCGGTACAATCCACAAAACTCTGACCGGTTTGGGCCATGAGAGCATGAATAATGGCACCAGCACAGACGGTGTCTTCTAAAGAGTAGGTGCCTTCCCAACCAGAGCCGACTAGCCAGACAGACTCGGGCTGTTTAGCGATCAGTTTATCGACCACGGCTTGACGAGTGGTCAGAGCCGCCGTCATCACTAAGGGCGCTGCTTGAATTCGTTGCAAACAGCGAGTGCCGTTAGTAGTGCTCATAAATAAGCGCCGACCAGCGGTATGCTCAGGATCATGATCGCGAGGGGAATTGCCAAGGTCAAATCCATCCACTCGCTGACCACCCCGTTCTCCGGCCAGAATACGCTTTTCGGAGGGCCAGTGTTGGCTGGCTTGTACTAGTTTGTCTAAGTCACTAAAAACTTCTATGGCCTCAGCACCTGCTGCAAATGCCGCTGCCATGGTTGTGGTAGCCCTAAGAACATCAATGGCGATCGCACATGTGGGCAAATCATCAGTCGGTGTTTCTTCAGGGGTATGGTATACGAATAATTTCACAAATATTTAGAAAGAGCGGAAGACCTGACTATTCTATGCGGGAACGGGCTCATAAAGGTATGAGTGCTAGAGTTTGGATTTTGAGTTTCTCGGAGTAATACTGCGTATGGGGACTTAAACATACAGGTTTTCGCCCTAAAACTCAAAATTTGTGGCAGGTTTTGTTAAAGTCCGCCGACAAATCGGCCTGGGTTTAAAAGGCCATGGGGATCAAACTGCTGTTTAATGGCGTTCATCATCGTCAGTGCGTTACCAGTGTAACCCCAAGGTTCTAGGGGCAGTGATTGAGGAGCCTGCAGAATTGTCAGGAAGCCTTTATGTGAATTGCAGTGCGATCGCAACATTTCCAGACTCTTAACCATATCCACCGTGCCGTCCGCTGGTAGAGCAATCAACCCTAAACCACTACTATTGTGCAACCGGGCTAGCCAGCCTGAAGGCAATTTGGCCAATCGCTCTAGCAAGGGGACCAGCTGGGTTGGCAGCATACCCACTTTGCACAGGACCTGGTCAGCCTCACCCAATTGCTGCGGTAGGGTTGACCACAGGGAATCGTCTACCAGCTCATAGGTAAGACCTGATTCAGTTGCGATCGCCTGAAATCGCTCCACCTGTTCTTCCACACCAGCGGCAATACCTTCAAATCGTCCGGTCAGCTGCAAGCCTTGCGCCCCACCAATCAGATCCATCGCCCTGGCGGTCAGACCCCGTAGCCTTACCTGCAACGCGGCTTTGGCAATGGCCTCAGTGGGACCCGACAGCACCACCGTTTGGGACTGAGCCGTAATTGGATAAAGCCTCAACGTCAGCTGGCTGAGAATGCCCAAGGTACCATAGGCTCCAGTCATTAGCTTCATCAGGTCATAGCCCGCCACATTTTTTACCACCCGGCCACCGGCTTTCACCACTTCACCGTCGTAGCGTACAAACTGCACACCGATGATCGTATCGCGGACGCTGCCATAGCGCTGACGCAGCGAGCCCCCATCGGCAGTGGCCACAATGCCACCCACCGTGGCCTGTTGTTCATAAAGCGGATCTACGGGCCAAAATTGGTTGTGGGGCTGCAGCCGATTCTGTAGCGCCACCAGTCCCAAACCGGCTTCCACCCGCATGGTAAAGTCATCGACCCAGTGCTCAACCACATGGTTAAGGCGGGCAGTGCTAATCACCACGTCAATATTGGTGAGCTGACGTTGATTGCCCCAGTGGAATTTGGTGCGCTGGCCACAGCTAAGCATGCGCCAGCGCTGGTCATAACAGGTGCGCACCAACGCTGACAGTTGCTCAATTGATTCTGGGAAAAGAATACTTAGGTCATCATTGGCCTCAAAGCGAGCATCGCCAAGGCTGGTCCAGGACACTACTTGATCGGCACCAAGTAGTGATTCAAATTTATTAACTACGGGGCTCATGGTGCTGCGCTAACTGCGCTTTCCATCATATAGGGCGGGCTGGATTATTACTCAATGCCAATTTTGACTGGACCACTGCCCGACTCCCTAGGTGGCCCAGAGCGCACTTGGCGGTAGTCGGCATAGAGCCGATCCCGCCAGACCCAAAAGGATTCATATTCAGGAGCATCGGCCAGACCAGGGACGCCGTTGCCGCAGAGGCCCTCAGGCAGATCAACATAGCGCTGGGCTGGAAACTTGAGGTACATGGAAATACCGGCTATGGCAAAGTCTGCCAGGGTGGGCTGATCGCTCACCAGATAGGGACGCTCGGCTAACACCCCACAGATAGACGTCAGGGCTCTTTGTAGAATTAATGTGGCAGTTTTGATATCATCGGGGCCAAACCCTACACCAGTCCCAAGCAGATTGAGTAAATCACCGGGGACAGCACTGACTAATCCTTTTAATACATCGGGAGTTGAAGCGGGCAGCAGCGCCGTGCGAAAACTAGGGTGCTGGCTAAAGGCTCCAATCATAGCCTTGCGGGCATTGGGACCAATGGATTCATCGGCCCAGTCTTCTAACATTAGACACAGACCCCGCATGGCTCCGTCAGCCGGGAGCACAGGCCGTTCAGGATAGGTTTCATCCAGGTAGGTTGCGATCGCAGTAGAATCCGCCACCACCATCGCCCCATCCTTAAGCACCGGCACCTGACGCTGCCCTGAGAGCCGATACAGCTCAATCTGACCTACACCAGGGACCACTTCCACAGTGTTATACGGCAGCTGTTTATAGTCTAAAATCAGCCGGACCTTTTCACAGTAATGAGATGCTTCAAACTGATGTAGCTCGATCATTGTTGGGTAGGTTTTCGATTAGTTTTCGAATGATAGTTTCGAATGATAGTAAAGATGGCAAACGTTAAGAACAGCCTGCCGGGTCAGCCACTCGTATGGTCAGGTTCTCATAGCCCAGGGGTTCAATCAGCTGACGCATTGTGACCTCAGCCCGTTCACTGGCCATGGCCAAAATACCCTCATCACAGGCTCCCTGACGAATCTGATTCAGTGCTTCTTGCTGAGCCAGTGTCTGCAATTCTGGAGCCCGATCTGGACCTAAATTCAAAAAACCACGGTCATAGTCATACACTTTGGAACGTGTCACATCGAGTTTGCTATCCAAAATTTTAGGGGCTGGCAAAGTGACAATCAGACTGGGTGGCAATTCCTCAGACCCAGCAATGACCTGAATATTATCTTCACTGATTGCACTCAGGTCGATGCCCGCTCTGACCTCGCCATGGGCGATATATAGCAAATTGGTTTGACCAATCACGTAGTTACCCACGGTGCGGTTACTTTCCGCAGGCACGACCGCCTCCATAGAAAAGATAGCGGTGGTGAGCTCGCTGGCCCCCTGCACCTGTTCAACGATCAGGGTACGTGCATCCACCTTATCCTCTGGGGGTTGCGGTGTGAACATCATCTGCACACCATCCATAAACTGATCGCCAGTGCGCCACAGACCATAGCCCACCACTGAAGCCATCATCAGGCCACCCCCTAAGACAGCCATCGATAGCATTGACCAAACTCGATACATCCCTGGCTGCCGTTGAGGCTGCCGCTTTGTCGGTGGATCCGTCTGTTTCTGTTTATCCGTTTTGCGAGTTCGACTGCGATTTGCAATACGAGAAGGACGAGTAAACATGAAGCCGCCTAGAACGCTAGGGATGATTCTAGCGTCAGTTGCAAGTAATGAACGGTCAATTCAACCAGTTGTATTAAATGTCCTAGTTTTTGGACAGACCCAGTTGGTTAAGTTACGGATAATCGCTGAAAGACTGATGTTGCAAAACCTGTTGGCTATTGCGGGTTGAGATCGCGACTTGAGCCGTCATGTCAGCTGCCATACAACCTAGGTAAACGCGATAAGGTGATTAGAGCACTGACCACTTGCTTTACCTATGACTGCCCCTTCGTCCGAGACCAACCAGCAGCGCCTGCGGCTTTTCCGCAACAATCTACTCAAACTCCACAAACTACTCCTGGAGGCAGAACGCGTACGTTACGAACAAGTCAATGGCCCAATTAAAAACAAAGGTGAATTCTTTCAGCTGGTGATCAGTGACGATGCCTTCAGCTGGCTCCGGCCCATTTCTCAATTTATTGTGCAGATTGATGAATTTACCAGCGCCAAAGAACAGCCCGACGATCCCGAGGAAAAAGCAGCTATTTTCCTGGAAAAAGGACGGCTGATGCTTAAGCCCAATGAAAATTCATCCACACCGTTGGCGGCTAAATATTTTGAAGCGATTCAGAGCGATCCCCAAATTGCCCTGATGAACGCAGAGATCACCCAAGTCTTTCGAACCTAGCCATAATTAGCGCTGCGCCTACGCCGAGCCCTACAGTACTATCTGGTGCCCAGCCTCTGGCTGAGAAGCTTCCGGGAGGTTCTACCTCCGAAAGAGTGGCAGCGCCACAGGATGTGCTCGCTAGACAGAGCCTGGGAGCCAGGATGGAAGGAACAGCAAAAATCACCAGAGCTTAGTTTCAGGCAGTATTGGTCTAGTCATTACGATCATCATTCTTGTTGCGATCGCCCATCAAGGATTCACTCTGAAAGCTCTTAGCACCGTCCCGGGTGCTTTTGCTGTCGCGGGTGCTGCCGTGGGCGTGGGTGCTGTCGTTGGTACGTTTACTGTCGTTTCTGCGGGCGTGGGTGCTGTCGCCGGGGCTTTCACTAGCACTGTTGCCGGTGCTGCCACTGTCGCTGGGGCTCTCGCTATCGCCGGTGCTGTTGCTACTACCAGTCTGTTACTCTCCCTTTATATTATTCGACAAGTTCGCAATAATGAACAACCACAATATCAGCCCAACTAATGTGCGTGGTTTTGAACGTAAAGGTGCAGACGTGCTAATCCGCGTTGCTGTCCCTGGAGAGCATGCCAAAACCGACATTGCCCGTACCTTTGACAACTCCTACGAAAAAGCGCTGCCGGAGTCTACTGCCCAAGTATTACTCACAGCCGAACGACAAAATAAACAAGAGTTCATCGACGATTGACGCTTTTGATCAACGACTGAAAAATTTAGATTATTCTCGTTTTTTATAGCCTTTTTGGGGAGCATCTTCCGAGCTATTTTGCCAGAGTCGCTCTAACTGTCCCAAAATTTGGAGCAGCTGAGATTCATTTTTCCTAGCCCAAATGTACAAGTCAGTTGGAGTTTCTATAGCATCTATGAAAACTTTTTTCGATGGCTCAGGTGATTGACAGGGAGCTGAATCAGCTGAAACGGCATTGAGCATTTCTAGTTCAATATGCTTCAGATCTGCCGAGGAGAACATCATAGGATATGCCGTAGCGATTGTAAATTTAGGAGAAAATTTAGAGCTCATCGTTTTAAAGCGTTTCGTGATGCAACAGCATCACTGTTGCAGTCATCCTTGACAGAAACAATCCGGGAAAGTTCATATTTATTGAGTTTTCATCAACAGTTTATTCAGATTAAAGTTTGTCAATGACAACTTCAAAGAGCTGTAGGTGAAAATTGTGCTTTTTATGGTGAGCAAATATTAACAAGTCATCATTGTAGTCAATCTGACAATGGCCCTGGGATCTTGATGATATCTGGATTTTGGATAGTGCGATCGCATTATCCAAAATCTGTTCTGCCATTAAATTGTTAGGGTTTATTACCAGCAAAAGGGATATTCCGCAATGATTTGTCTCTTGGTGCTGTATGACACCCATCACCATACCGTGATCGATGTAGTTGCGGACAATGTAAAAAGGGCTGTCTCCTATGGCCAGCCAGTCAACAATCAACTGGGTGAGTTCGCTTTTTCTCGCTCTAATAGCGACTCTGGTTGAATGTTGTCAGGCTTTTAGGGAGACAGTTGGATCAACAATCTTTTAAAACTCAAGTTTTAGAAAAGCTTAATGGCATCCTTGCAAGAACATAGGATTGCTTTCTGTACAAAGTGTTTTGGCACTCTCTGCGAAGGGTGGCTTGTCCTAACAACCCGACAATTTCTCAACTGCACATCTCTTCTGCAATAAATAACCCCCAATGCACAGGGCATCGGGGGCTGATTCGCTATATTGATTCGGCTATAGGGTGGGATGGCAGTATGTCTGCCTTCTTTACCTACAATGTCCTAAGTTCAGTTTACGGACAGCTCTGTAATTGACATGTTCATGGGATACAGGACAAATATCCGCCAAGCGACAAGCTTCAACCACTGTGACGCACATCCTTTACTTTTCCCTGGTTCCATGGGTTTTCTGAAGCTGAACAATTATTTGAGCTCAAAATCCAAATAATAGGCATATATCCATTATTTAGATAATGGTATTACACTTAGATAAAAACTTGTTTCACATCTGCCATGGGCGATCAAGAGTTAAGTCTGACTCCTAACCAAGAAATCATCTTGGCTGCGCTGCGGCTACGCAGGCGCTATGGGCTAGAAATTATGGAAGCCATTGAAAATAGCGGTGGTAAGCAAATTGGCTTTAACTCGCTGTATCCCAACCTGAAAAAGTTGGAGAAAAAGGGCTTTGTTAAATCTGAATGGGGGGATGAACTGCCCGAAGAACATACGGGAGCCCGACGGAAGTACTACCGAATTACAGGCATAGGGGTGCAGGCGCTAGATACAAAGCGACAGCAGTTAGAGGCTATGGCTCAGTGGATACCGGAGCCAAAGGGAGTATGACATGGATAATCAAGACGTCAAATTAGCGGGTAAAGTCGCGAAATTTATCAATCGTTTTCCTGATGATTGGCAAAAATATCAAGATTGGTTGCGGGCGATTATGTCGTCTCGGTCCGTACTGCTAGAGCGTTACCCAGCCTGGCAAGCTACGATGATTTTTCGCTGGCGGCTGTTTTATTTTATGGTCTATGTTGCCAGTGGAATTTTCTGGAGTCGGTTACGGCGCTATGCCCATAAACAAGGGGCTTGGCGGACTGTCGATGGGGAAACAGTGGGCGAGCAGCCGGTTATCCGCGGGCAGTATCGCTACATTCTGCAGCGAGTAGCAACGCTTTTGGCCATGGTAGAGCTTACCCTGTGTGGCATTGCAGCCTTAACGGGGGTGATGCTGGCCTTTTATTATCAGCCAACGGCATTGGGGGCATACACATCGCTAAAGATGATTGTCAATAATGTGGCCAACGGTGCCCTAATTCTCAGTCTGCATAATGTTGCTGGCGATGGTCTCATCGTCTTTGCCCTGATTCAAATTGTTGTCATGTTTTTGGGACGGGAGTTTTTACTATCCTGGTTTACGGCCTGGATTAGTGGCATTGGTTTGGCACTGACGGCGATGGCTCTAAGTTGGACAGCTGTGGTACTGGCCTGGGAGCAGACAGGATTTTGGCGATTGAAGATTGAGCTGAATATTTTGGGTTCGCTGCCATGGGTGGGGCCAACGCTCCGGGATATATTATCTGGCGGGAGTGGGATTAGTAGCTTTACCCTGCAGCATATGTATATGTTGCATAGCTATGTGCTTGCGATCGCAGCCATCTTGATCTCCATCACCCATCTCACCGCCCTCATCTTTCAAGAACAACAGTGGCAATCTGCCGAGCGTTCCAACTGTGCAGCCAACCCAAAATAGCTAACTTTCCTAGGACTGAATGCGCATTTCTAGTCTTAGAGGATTTGTTAGGGTTTGTGGACAATGCCATGTCAGCAACGCCTGCCGAATCTGAGCAACCACAGCCGAGTTTTGTGAGTCTGATGCCTGATCATCCAACATTACCCGTCTGACTCGTCCCCGCTGAATCACTAGCTCAAACACCAGCAATCCATCCTGAGGATCAACCAGCTGCAGACTTTGTAAATGTTGGGCAAGCTGTTGGAGATCGTCGTTGTCCAACCCCTCTGCTTTGACAATCTGAATTTGCTGAGGCAGCTCCTGCGGTAAAACAGGTTCAGACCTGCTGGCAAAGGCCGTAGTTTCCATATCCGGCACGATCAGAGCTGCATCAAAGTCCTCCAGCGGCTCTATTTTTACCTGGGGAGGTGGGCTGGCCTGTTTCTTCGCAGGACTGCCTGGCATCGGCATGGAGGCTGTCGGGGCTGACGATGCCATGGATTTCAAGACTTGTCTGCGTGGCATCATCCTAGTGGATGGAGCGACTGCCCCAAACACGCCTGCATGGCTAACAGCATCTGGCATCAGCACAGGCACATCCACAGAGACAGCGTTATGGGGCTGTTCTACACGGACATCATCGCTAACGGCAACAAACGCAGTATATTGCGAAAGCAGCTGATAGGCTAAAGCCGTATCCGTAACAGCTTTGACTCCACGGGTGGTCTCACCGCTAACCATTTGGTTCATTAATTCCTTAATCCGCGCCCGTCCCCACAGTTGAGCGACAGCTGGATTGCCTGATGGTTCAAAACTCATAGCAAAGGATTGTTCAAAGGGCTGACCGTTAGCGGCAATGCCAGTGATTTGCAGCGTTCCTGGCTGATTGTCGGTCTTACGGCCAAACAAGATCAGGGGTTGTTCTGCAAATACATCCGGGGGAGCCATCGGGTAAAGAATTGGAGCTTCCCCTGGTCCTTGCCAATTGAGCGAGAGATTCCCCAAAACTGGATTATTGATTTGGCCAAAGAACTGATCAACAACCGTGTCAATCGGTTCATCATGACGAACGACATGGCTGATGCCACGGCCACACTCAGCTACTCGATTGAGCAAAAAGCGATTAACCGAACTACCGGCCCCAAAGCTATGCAGTCGGGTCGATGGCCCTAGCGATCGCTGTACTTCAGCAAAAATCTGGGGTTCATTACCAATGTAGCCATCGGTTAAGAGGACAATATTGCGAATGCGCTCTGGGTTGAACTGAGGGAGATTCAGTACTGTTTTGAGACCACGTAACATTTCAGTGCCACCCCCGGCATGCAAACGGTTGATGTAGTTCAGGGCCTGTTTGCAATTACGGGGAGTATTCTCTAGGGAGACTTTTGCCAGCTGCTGGGTGGTATTGGCAAAGTTGACAATGTTAAAGGTGTCCTGGGGGTGCAGCCCTTGAATAAAGCGCCGCATCAATGCCTGACACTGAGCTAACGGTGCCCCTGATTGGGAGCCAGAGGTATCGATCAAAAACACCATATCCTTTGGGATATATTGCTGGGTGTCGTAGCTGATGGCCGGAATCAAATAAACTGCAAAATGGCCACCGCGCTGATCTGACTGAGTTAAGAGAGATGTTTGGGTGGTATCGCCAGCAACCTGATAGCGCAGGACTAGGTCTTTATTGGGCAATGTATCCCTGGGAGCCAGGGTAATACGAGTGAGTGCATCCTGGGTATCCACGCTGATTTGATGGGATGGGGATTGCAGGTTTGAGATCTCAACGCCTGTCTCAAGGTCTACGGTTACCTGAATATCATGGCCAGACCGCATGCCCGCTGGCAAAATTGGCCCATTGAGACGACTGGCATCCGGTACCAGGTCTGTGTCTTGGTTCAAGGGCATGGGCTCAGGTGCCGCTCCTGAGGGCGTGGCAGGCTCAGCAATGGGGTGGCCTGGGATGTAGCGTGGCCCCACCACCATGGGAAAGACAAATTCATATGCCCCTTGCTTATAGGCCAGCTGGTCACTGTAGCTGATTGTGACCTCAATCTGCTCCCCTGGTGGAATATTAGCCAGGGACTGGGTGAAAATATTGGCCCGTTCTTGCTCTAACAGTCCGGCAGTTTTGCCAGCTTTTTTGGCTTGGTCATAAATGGTCTGGGCCTCTTCACGCTTCTCAATACGGCCTTGGATGGTGCGATCAGCAAAGCGAATCGTCATGGTGTCGACAGCTGCTTCATCTGGCAACGGAAAGACGTAGGTTGCTTCTAGAGCAGTAGTAAACGGATTTTCAAAGCTGTGGGTAACGTTTACACGGGAAATGTTGCCGCTAACCTGGGCCTTGACAGTTGTATGTTTAAGCGGAAACGCCAGTGGTTGTTCAGCGTCATCTATATATAAGCCAGTGGTTTTAGGAGCTAGGGTTTGTACCATGGTGAGACCTCCAGGAGGTGAACTGACTTAAGATTAAGCGGGCCAGTTAGCAAAACGTGCTCAGTTTTGGGCTCAGTCAATTGACTCAGTAGTGAACATCTACCCAGGGAATCCTTACGTACTATGGACAACAGGCTGGGCCAAAAACACTACTGTAGGAGCATCCCTCGTGGATGCCCATCGCACCGGTACCCAGTCCAGGATAAGTTAGGAAATCAGTCATGGGGAATTCCGTCAGGGCATCGGAGCAGGGGTTAGCGATCGCAAACCAGGCTCGCCAGCGCCGTGGCTGGACCAAAACCAGCACCGCCCGCTGGTGGCAAGATGCCCACACCTCCAGAGCTACCCTACGACGCTTCTGGCGCGGTGAGCGCATTCAGCAAGACGCCTTTATCGCCATCTGTCAGGCCGTTGGTCTTGATGATTGGCAAACCATTGCTGAGCTATCTCCTCAGGCTGTTCCAGCACCGACAGCAGACTCCCGGATCGATTGGGGCGAGGCCCCTGATATCGAACAGTTTTATGGACGAGAACAAGAACTCCAACAGCTGCAGCATTGGGTGTTAGTCAGCGGCACTAAGCTAATCAATATTAGTGGTCTGGGGGGCAGCGGTAAAACAACCCTGGCCCTGGCCCTGGCAGAACAACTACAGCCAGAGATTACAGGTATCATCTGGCGTTCGCTCAACACAGCAGCATCCCTTGAGGCGCTATTGACCGACCTTCTGGATGCTCCCATAGAAACCGTCGATCAAGGAGTACGACAGCTGCTTAAAACCATGCAAAAGCGCTGGTTGATTATCTTAGATGATTTAGACATAGGGCCGTCTAACGTCTATTTAGATATGCTCTATCGCCTGACCCGTTCTCGTCATCACAGCTGTTTACTGATTATTAGTCGTCAGCCTTTACCATCGCAGTTTCAAACCTTAAACCAAACGCAGCATCTGTCGCTCTCGGGGCTATCTGCAGCGGCGGGGGCAGCACTGTTACGCGCCTGCCAATGTCAGGGACCTACCCATCAGCTCAAATCCTTAGCCCGGATGTATAGCTATAATCCCCTGGCCCTCAAGCTAGTTGCAGCCACCATTCAAACTGTTTTTGGGGGGCAACTAGCCTCTTTTTTAGCCCAAGAAACCGTCATTCTGCCAGAACCCATCCGTCTGCTTTTAGCCCAACAATTTAAAGCACTGAGTCCACTGGAAAAAAGCCTGCTTTTTTGGCTAGCCATCTGGCAGGAACCCACTGCACTGAGTCGGCTCCAGACCCATCTGCTCAACCCTAACCCAGCAGCAGTAATTACAGCTCTTTCGGCGCTGATGCAGCGCGCCCTCATCACCCAGCATTTTCTTACGGACGAACCATCCTTTGGACTGCAGCCCATGGTGATGGCTTTTGTCAGGGATCAATTCGTAGAGGCGATTATCCAGGAGCTGATACTAGCCCAGGCCCAGCCAACGCTTCAGCATTTTCAGCTGTTGCAGACCCACTGTCTGTTACGACCTGGCACGGATGATATTTTGTGCGATCGCATGCTGACAGCATTGCAAACAGCCTATCGCCAACAAGTATCTCAGCCATTATCGAACTATATCGATACTTGGCTCGCTCTAGCCAAAGACCATTATCCAAACGACGGCTATCTCAGGTTTAATCTGACTCTATTAAAAACGATGCTCCCTAACGGTGACGATTAGAGCGATACCTTTCCACAGGAGCCCTGGGTTCAGCTCCGTCTTCACTGTGACAAAGCGATAAAACCTTAAAGAGCTGCCAAGTACTATCGACCAGTTTTCAAGCCTGGCAACGACTCATCAGGATAACCTAGTGAAATCTAAGAAAGATCTTAGAAAAAACCTGGGAACCTTAAAATGATGACAGAGTTTTCATCTTTGACCCTTCCTAAAAAGAAGTGTATTAGCTGATAATCGCGTAATAGGCTCAGTAAATGCACTGAATCTTTGCTGTTGCTGATTTATTAAGGATGAATCAATCTGAAAGCAGGGCAATTAGCCCAAACTTTACAGATGAAATCATATCGAGCATCAGCAACAACGAATTTTTCAGTAGGTGCTTAGGCAGCTTCAGATGTTCAAAGGGGGGAATTAGACAGTACGCTTTAACTTGAGATTGCATAAATCATCCAGGTAAATCCAGGCATCATTGTCTCCATGGTTACCTGGAAACGTTCTTTTTTGACAATACTTTTTCTCAAGTTTCAAAATAACAAGCATACTACCTACAGTATCAGATAAAACAATTCTTTAATTCCCACTATGTTAAAAAGAGAAAGTACTTTGGGTGCTTATCAACAACAATACTGGCCCCAATGTTGTTGGTTGATACTTCAGTTATTGAGATTGTGTGAGGGATGCTTTAAAGGGAGATTCAATCCGGACCAGCTGCCCTCAATGGACATATTTGAACTGGCCTAACTGGATATAATCTGTTCTCCTTAACCTTTGGGAGAATACTTTTAGGCTTTCCAAAAAAATGGGGAGCTCTAGAGATCCGCCAGTGTTTAGATACCGACAATCGTTCAGGCCAAAACACTTATAAGCTTTTGAACTGGTCTCATGACTAAGAAAATTTTAATAATAGAAGACAATAGCTCTGTCTGTAATCTGTTGCAGAACTGTCTAACACAGAATGGATATGAGATTGCTTTTGCCACCGAAGGTGGAGACGAAGGGATTTTATTGGCGGTTACTGAGTCGCCAGATCTGATTTTAGTAGATACGGACTTGCCAGTGATCGATGGTTGGCAAGTGATTAGAATTCTCAAAGCATCTACAGTGACTCAGAACATACCGGTTATTGCCCTCACGGCACCGGCTACAGATGCAGATTGGAATAGAGTCCTGGAGTCTGGCTGTAATGCCTGCGAACTAAAACCAATTGATCCTAAGGGGATTTTAGGGAAAATCAAAGCCCTCACAGAACCCATTGCTGTTGATCGAGGAGCTGATGTTTCAACAGTATCAACTGAGCCAGATCCCATACTTTTCCCAAAATACCAGCTCTCCTATAAAGCGGCATCACACATGCTGAGGAGATCATCAGCATTGATGACGACCGCTACCGAATCCCAGGAGGCCAGAGTGGTTTACGTTGACGATAGTCCGTTGGATAGCCAGACCATGGCGGCGATAGTTGAAGGTGCAGGCTATGGCTATAACAACATTAGCGAACCACTCAAGGCACTGCCGTTACTTTTAGAAATCAAACCTCAGCTAATTTTTCTAGACCTGGTGATGCCCGATACTAACGGCTATGAAATGTGTGCCCAGATTCGACGGACCTCAGTTTTTCGATCCACCCCGATTATCATTGTTACCAACAATGACGGCATCATTGACCGAGTTAGGACCAGATTTGTAGGTGCCTCCGGCTTCTTTAGTAAGCCTGTCAAAGAGGAAAGAGTTGTTAAGTTGCTCAACAAGTACTTACATCCAGCCCCGGTTAGTTTGATGGAAAACCTATACCAGCGCAGTATTTTGCCTTTTGTCTGATCGGTCGCAACAGCCGGTGTAACATTAAATCAATCATTAAGATGATATTGTTGGCTAGATATTGAAGCGACGGGTAATGCGATCGCAATAATTAAGCATCCTGGCCCGTCCATAGCTCCGCTGATGTTGCCACTGAGTCCCCTCGCACCAAGCCTGATAAGCAGGAATCACCACATCACACAAAAACTGTTGCCATCGTTGTGTAATTACCTCTGGAGCATAGTGAATCGACCGAATTTGACCTCT
Organism: Leptolyngbya sp. Heron Island J; assembly: GCF_000482245.1. Classification (GTDB taxonomy): domain Bacteria; phylum Cyanobacteriota; class Cyanobacteriia; order Phormidesmidales; family Phormidesmidaceae; genus Leptothoe. The sequence goes on from NZ_AWNH01000057.1 coordinate 25,206, forward strand.
TTTAATCAGCCTAGCCCGAAACACACGATCCTGCTGAAGCTGCTCTAGATGGGTCAGCAACTCTGCTGTAGAGTTCGCTTCTAAATAATCCAGGTTGACATTACCTTCAGCGCGATAGGCCAGCTCTCGACCGAGTATAGCTGGCACCCCAGCTAGCCAAGCATTATAAAGTTTAGTAGCTGGTTTACTACGATAGCCGGGACGTCGCAAATTAAACTGACGTACAGCAACAACAGCATCAATGTGTTGATAATTATGCCAACGCGTGTCAATAGTTTGGTAACTATCCCAACGATTAGTATTGACCACAGGCAGCCACCGCAAGCCCATCTGCTGTAGCTGGTTCTCCCAGGCCGGTGTCATCAGCTCATCAGCCAAGCTGTTGCGATGTCCTAGAAACGCGACAGTTTCAAACCGCTGCTCAGGTAAACGAGGCCGTAGTCCCGGTTGAGGCCAGTGGGGTATAAAGTGACAGCCCAGCCACCTGGACGCTTCACAGGGATTTTGTACCACATGGAGCTGTGCCTGAGCACATAGGGGCGCTTCTGCTTTTAAGCAAATTAGCAATCGCCTAGGACCTGGTTGAATATCTGCTCCACGAGTAGCGTTGGCATGAAACAGAACAATACCTGCTTCGGGCAGTTGGTCAATTAGCCGACAGGCAAACCCCGCTTCCTGCAGCCTTAGATATGTTTGTACAGTCCAAGTATAAATCCCGAGTCCAAAACCAGACCAGTTTTCATTGCTAGAGGCTGGTAATCGACTAGGCCAGAAAGTTGTTGGAATATAAAAGTAAACGTCTGCAGGCAAAAAAATTCAACCCTACTAAAGGGGATTTAAACAGCTCACACTGATTTTAGTGGAGATACCTGGATTTTAATCTGATGATGCGCTGTCATTATTATTTCTTTAGCTTCCACAGATCAATACCAGAGACGCTTTTGGGCATCTTAGCTTGTCAAGCGTGTTTGTTTTGTGTGACAACGCTGCTGTTTTTACTGAGGTTGTTGGTCCAATATGGATAACATTAAAGAGTCTATTCAAAGTTCTCTGTCTATTGATGGTACTATTGGTGCCGCTCTCGGAGATTGGTCTACAGGATTTTCCCTAGGCCAGGTTAGTAAAGATGAAAACGCTTTCTCTACCCTGAAGTTGGAGCAAGCAATTGCTCTCAACTCTGAAGTAATTAAAGCTAAAAATAGAGCCCGTGAGGGCCTAGGAATAACATCTCCTATTGAAGACATACTCATCACTTTACAGGATCAGTATCATTTAATCCGTATTTGTGAAACCCTTGAAGGTGTTTTCTTCTATATGGTGATGGAACGAGAAAAATCCAATTTAGGTCTCGCTCGTCTCAAACTACGTCAAATTGAGCAGAGCCTGAAAGTGTAGCACTCACAATCGGCTGGATTGGTGGCAAATTAGCTTAGATTTTATCCATGTTCAGAACGGTCATTGATCCTTTTGAACACGGATATTTTTTTTAACTGAAACTTTTTACGTCATCAGACGTTGACTGGTTATTTCAACTTTTCACCGCTATCACCAGACTATCAATAGCGATACGTTCAAATCTATCATAGGAACTGTATTGCTATATGTTCTCCATATATAGAGTTCACTCCCGGCATTCTCAAAAGTGAGTAACCAGGAGTGAACTAAAAGACAAACTATGGGGAGCAGCAAAGCAGGGCATTTAGAACATCCCTGCCCCGCTACAAGGCTATACCTTTTTGCTGGCTAAAACCTTAATCTTAGTAATCAAAGAGCTTTTGAGTTTTTCATAGTCCGTAGCTGAGCCAGATGTGGGCTTAGGAAAAAAGTCTAGTGCCCCCGCCTGCATCAGGTTAAAAATGTTATCCACATCAGCAGGATGTACCGTATTGCTTACCACCAAAATGGGACGGGGAAACTCAGACATGACTTTTTGGGTAAATTCCAGACCATCCATTTTAGGCATCTGTAGGTCGGTACAGATAACGTCTGGCATAGTTTGGGCAATTACCCTAAGGCCATCTGCGCCATCTTGGGCCGTGCCAACAACATCGACTTCCGGCGACGAATCAATCAGTCGCTGCAGAATTTGTAGAGCAATAGCAGAATCTTCAACCAGAACAACTTTGATTGGGGTAACCATCGTTAAATTAAACTCCTAAGGGTATTGAGCAGTAAACTTTGGTCAAAATCACCTTTAGTGATATAAGCGTTGGCCCCAGCGTCAGCACCACGCTGTTTATCAGCATCTTGAGCCAAGGTTGTAACTAAGATAATCGGTAAATTTTCGTATTTTGTTTCCTGTCGGATCCGTGTAGTTAGCTCCAAACCGTTGAGATTAGGCATTTCTACATCAGACACAACTGCGTCAAATGAGTCCTCCTGCTGTAATTTACTAAAACCATCAAGACCGTCTACGGCAGTCGTTACTTGATAGCCAGCTCCTTCCAAGATTCGTCGTACCTGGGTGCGAATCGGAATAGAATCCTCCACTAACAATACTCTCGGTTGAGTTACGGTAGGTTCTCGGTCAGTCGATAGGGTATCGATGCCTTGGCCCCGAGCCGACTTGATCAGATCTTGAGGGCTCAATACCATACAGATCTCTCCTGTTCCCAGGATAGTAGCGCCAGCAATATTGCGCACTCGCTTGAGTATCTTACTATGGGGCTTTAATACAATGTCTTGCTGATCTACCAAAGCATCAACAAACACGCCTAATCGCTCTGAACCGACCTTCAGCACAACGCAGGGGTTAGATTGTTTAGTAGCGTTGATCTGAGGTCGTGTAGCAACAGACAGAGGCAAATCTAACAGATCTGTTAACCAAACAACCGATAGGGGATTACCTTGAAACGTGATTGTAGGGCTACCTTCAAGGGCAAAGATATCCTGGGGAGCAACCCGCATCATTACTTCAACACATTCAACAGGTATTGCATAGGAGGTGTGATTAACTTCAATAATTAAGGCTGATGCTGTCGCTAAACTTGTATTGAGGATAAATCGGAACATACAGCCTTGACCGGGGTTAGACTGTACTTGAATTGATCCCTTCAGCCGTTCAACGTTGACTCGAACAACATCTAAACCTACCCCTCGACCAGAAATTTCAGTCACGGTTGTACGGGTGGAAAAGCCAGGGACAAAGATCAGGTTTTGAAGTTGTTCAGTACTCATCTGATCCAATTCAGCTTTGTTATACAGTCCCCGACGCAGAGCTGTTTGTTTAATACTCGCTAAGCTAAGTCCACGACCATCATCGACCACGTCAATCTCAATATGGCTACCCTGCTGACGAGCCTTGAGCCAGATTGTGCCCATAGAGACCTTATCCATGGCAATACGCTCGCTCGGAGCCTCAATCCCGTGATCAATGGCGTTACGGATCAGATGAGTCAGCGGTGCTTTCATCTCTTCTAAAATCCGTTTATCTGCCTGGATATCGCCCCCCTCAATCACTAGATTAACGCTTTTTCTGCGATCTTTTGCCAGATCGCGCACCATTCGGGGAAACAGATTAAACATACTGGACAAAGGGAGCTGACGCAGCCTGAGAATACCTGATTCCAGGTTATTGGAGAGAGTCTCTAACCGAGCGGAGTCTTCATAAGCTTTTGTCCGCAGCTGTTTCAATAAACCACCCAGCTGATCTAGGCGATCTTCAGTAAGCTGTTGAACTGTTTGTAGCGGTGCCAGAACGCCAGCCTCAAGCTGGAGATCTTGATTATCAAAGGTCAGACGATTGATAAAACTATCACGAACCCAGCTTTCCCAAAAAAGAAGGGCTTTGTCAATATCATCCATCCGACGGGTGATACGCCGTTTAGTTACAGATAGTTCTCCTGCTTGTATCATCAGGGCATCTAGCTTTAGCGACTCAACCCTAACTGTATCAATGTGATAGGCTTCACTAACGCTATCATCTGTCGCTACCGTCTCAGAAACCGTACTTTTTAGAGTGACAGCGTCTGGGGTTGACTGATTGATTGCCTCTAGTTCTAACTCTTCTGATGCAGGCAAAGTCAGTATCGGATCAGTTTTGTTGTCGGTATAGAAGTCGTCTTTGTCAGCTTCCAACAAATCCTGACTCTCATCTGGCTCTATAGCTTCAGAAACAGGTGTAGACACGTCGCCAGCGTTCATCAGCTGAGCCAGCACGTGGAATACACTCACGTTTGCGGGCTCACCTGTGACGGCTTCATGGGCTATTTTACGAATCGAGTCTAACCCCTGGTAAAGGCAATCGCAGAAAGCTGAGGTTAAGTGACGCTCACCTTGTTCTACACTGCTCAACAGCTCTTCTAACTGGTGGGTCAGGGTCTCTGCATCCTCTACTCCCAGCATACGAGAGTCTCCTTTTAGGGAGTGGGTTGCTCGCAGTAGTTCTTTGAGTTTGGTAGAGTCCTCTGGATGTTTCTCTAAGTAAAGAAAACCCGCTTCTAACTTGTCTAAATGGTCCTTGCTGGCGTCTCGATAGAGCGCACGCAGCTCTTCATCTTCGATGTACATGGCGTCATTGGAGAAAAGGGTTACACAGCAACTTGTAATTCTTCTGCGATGGTCTTGAGTTCTTCGGTGGAATTTTGAACCTGATTTACAGCGGTTACTGTTTCTTTCGCACCCAGGTTAATTGCGTTCATGGCAGATACGGCCTGCTGTACACCCACCGCCTGTTGTTTAGCAGTTTGAGCAATCTCTTGGGTGTTGGAATACACCTCGTTAATGGCCGCAGCAATCTGCTTAAACACATTGGCTGTACTTTTAGCAACTTCAATCCCTGCTTTTGCGGTTTTGTTGCCTTCATCGGTTACCATCACCGTGCTGTTAATTGAAGATTGAATCGCTTCAACCAAGATATTAATCTTGCCGGCTGAGTCGCGACTTTGGTCGGCTAATTTACGAATCTCACCGGCTACCACAGCGAAACCTTTGCCCTGCTCACCTGCCCGTGCTGCTTCTACCGCTGCGTTTAGGGCTAACATGTTGGTTTGATCGGCTACGTCGGCCACCAGACTGGAAATTGTTGAAATTTGGTCGGTTTGCTCACTTAGCTGCATAATTTGCTCTGCGATCGCACTCACCTTGTCCTGCAGATCTTCAATTCCCAGCACCGTGTTTTCCACCGCTTGACTACCTGTCTCAGATAAATCTAGAGCCTCACGGGCACCCGTAGCAGAGGAATTAGCCTTTTGAGCCGCCTGTAGCGAGGATGTTCCTAGCTGTTCAATGGTCGATGTAGTCACATGCACAGACGCTGTCTGGTCAGCAACCAGACGCTCCTGGGCTTCAACCGTCGCTGCAATGTCCGAAGAACTATCAGCCACCGTCGTGACTGATTGCTGAAGCACCTTAGAAACGCGATAAATACTCCAGAGAATAAAACCTAATATGGCTAAGTCCACGGCTAAAAATGCCCATAGAATGAGACCTACTTCTTTAATATGAGCTGTGGTAAAGTTTTCGGCTGCAAACACAGCTTCATTAGTCAATTCAAAGAACGCTTCACTATCTTCGAGCAGTTTTGTTTTTAGATTGGGATTTTGACGGTACTGGACAATCGTTGTTTTAAGCTGTTGCCAGGCACTCTCGACCTCTTGAATCCTAGCTAGATAGGTTGGATCAGTAGCTTTAGGTAGATCTAAAGATTTGTCTCCATTGATCAAACCATTCATCAATTGGTCCAGGTTTTGAATCAAGTCATCACTGGGTTGTCCATTGGTTTCTAACTTGACTAGTCGTTGAGTAGCCCCTCGCACAATACCAGATTTGTTCACAACACTTCCGTCTAATGCACCCTCTTGTGTACGGACGTTTTCAAACACGGTAACGCCTATAGTCAAACAAGCTAGTCCAACAATGGTGATTTTTAACTGATCAGTAATTTTCATGCGATCACTCCTAGAGTATAATCTGGATTTTTTTTAGCAAACGTTAATGGCAAGGGATGTCATGATTTACATCGCCTGATTGACAACCAAACCACCTTGAGAGAGAAGTTTTGACAAATCAAGAATACTTAAGGTGTTTTGGGCATAGCGGGTTGCCCCTTGAAAAAATGCCTGGCAACGATTTGAGACTACTGTGGGCATAGCGGTAATCTCAGAGGGGGACAAATAAATCACATCTAAAACCTGATCAACGGTGATCCCCGCAACAATGTCATCAACTTCAATGACAACAGCCTTGGAAGAAACATACTCAGGTTGGAAAAGATTTAGCTCCTCACGAATATCAATTAGGGTCATCACTTCTCCTCGCAGGTTCATATTGCCCACAATGTGTGACGGACAACAGGGAATTGACATCACATGGCGAGTATTAATAAATTCTCGTACACGGTGTAGATCTACACCAAAATATTCCCCTCCTAGACCGATTACCGCCAGGGGCATCAAGCTACTAATATCAGAAGTCTCTAAAGACTGTCTCACATCGATTGCTCGTTGTCGAAAGACCTGCTGCTCTTCTGGTGTACTATGAGGGCAATAAAGGGAGAAAAAGTTAGTGAGAACCGGAATCTCCTGAGCTTCTAAAACTCGCTCACTAGGATAGGCATCATCATCGCTGTCTGATGTGTTGAGTTTTGCTTCCCAGGTCATCATTGCCACGTCGTCAGTTTGACGAATCAATGCCTCAGGGTTTAACAAAATAATGATCTCATCGTCTAGCTTAGCGACGTTTGCTGCAAATGCTGCTTGATAATGATCTCTAAATTCATAACTAGGTGCGGCTTCAATACTGGAAATGTGAAAAGACCGCACATTATCCACCTGGTTGACCACCATACCCACCTGCAGCCCCTGCCACTCTATAACAATGACGCTATCACTCAGCTGACAGCCTGGCATGTCCTGTCCTAATCGTTTGGCAAGGTGCATAATCGGCAGAATCTTGCCTCGAAAATTCAGAATACCGATAATATCGCCTGGTGCATCGGCAATGGGAGTTACCTCAGGTAGCTGAAAAACCTCTCGTACTTGAGTTGTGGCAAGTCCATAGTGTAAACCATTAAGTTCAAAGGTTAGGTAAGCTTGGGTTTCCATAGTGGGTGTTCTAGTTGTAAATCTTCTATGACATCACTACGACATGACTACGACATCACTGTGTCGGGTATATATCTGTTGAGTACTTCCATGAGCTTTTGACGATCGATGGGTTTTGTTAAATAGTGGGTTGAACCGGCCATTTGACCTTTAATTTTGTTGAACATACCGTCTTTGGCTGTCAACATAATTACCGGTAGCTCCCTAAATTTATTAATCTTACGAATGGTTCGACAAAGTTCCAGACCATCAATATCTGGCATGGTTACATCTAAAAGCAACAAGTCGATGTTTTCTCGATTTAATAAGTTAAGGGCATCCATGGCATTGTCAGCCAATAGGAGATTGTAGCGATCATCAACAATCCGTTTAATCATTGTTTGTACGACAGGACTATCATCAACGCTGAGAATAGTCCGTACCTGTTGACGAGCCGGAGCGGCAACAGGTTTAGATGGCATAGTGATTGGGGAACTCAAATTAATAGGTGTATCCTGCTTTTTATCTGGCCTGAAGGTCAGCCAGCCCATCTGCACATAATGCGCATAGCTGTGAGCTAACTCCAGGGGATCTCTGCCAATTCCATCGGCGATCTCTCCGAGGGTGCGCTGACCATCTATCCATTGGTGTAAATGTTGTTGCACCCAGGGATCGCTGATGGTTTGTTGTGCGGCAGAGATGCGATGGGGAATTGAATTTCTGGATGCGATCGCAGGCAATAACCCAGCCCACCCCCGTCGTCGTTGGGCAAGATCGTCCTCTAGCTGTTGCCACCTAAAACCATGGTTATCCTCTCCATAGGTAAGATCTACCATCACCGAGGAATTGCATTTGAGCTGTCCAGCATAGGGTAAGATTTCTTCCAGAGTCAGAACAATCTGATTGCGAATAAATGACTCAACATCCTGCCATTTAAACAACTCAAGGCGAATAAAGAGGTCTAAATACTGACGAATAGAAGATTGATCCGCAACTTTTCTACTGGCCAGCTGTAATGCTGCATCCATAATTTGCAATTTAAATTTCTTTCCTAATTTTTGAGATAGCTCATAGGGTTCTGGTAAATATAGACCCGCATAGGTCAGCTCACCCTTAAAAAAACTAAGAACTCTAGGACGCCGAAGTTTTGGCTCACTAACCTGCACCTCAACATAAGCAACCCCAGAAAAACCATCATGCTGCAGCTTTAAGAGCACACTGCCCAATTGATTGGCGTTAAACTGAAGCATTAACATCCTCCCCAAGAGAATTTAGAAGATCGTAAAAAGAGTTTGCACAGACCAAACTGACACCAACAATTGGCTTAAGGATCTGCAGCTAAATAATGTACCCGATCAATCCGGTTTCGACTTCGCTCAACCTACCAGCTTTGAGAGTTGAGCGAAGCCGAAACTCGCTCTACGGGCATTGCATCTTCGAACCAGTCCCTTAATTGAGCCTTCTTTAAAGAGAATCAAATATCAACTCAACTTGTTGTTACTAATTCACTAACAACACAATTAAGACGTAAATTTCATCGTTGCTGATTTAGCAGATGACTTGGGCGGACCATGGGGCTTAGTCTCTACCTATTCAAGATCAATGAATGCTGACGATTAGCAGCGCCTCAATTCTTAATCTCATTGTTGATTTGATATGGTTAAAGTGCCCATCTAATCAAAAGACGAACATAGAGGCTCGGTGGTTAGGCAGCATGAAGATTTTTTACTACAGACGGCGGGATGCTCAGCCTAACTTCGGCGATGAGTTAAATACCTGGCTATGGCCCCAACTGCGACCAGACTTCTTTGATGATGAGGAGTTTACCCAGTTTATTGGTACAGGAACCTTACTGAATCACCGCCTAGCTGAACGAACAGCTACAGCTAAACGGCTGATTATCTTTAGCAGCGGTGCTGGGTATGAACAACCGCTGTCAACGATCCCTGCACACTGGCACATTGTCTGTGTCAGGGGGCCTCTATCGGCTAGCCGTTTGCGGCTTCCCCGTGAAAAAGCAATTACTGATGGCGGTATCTTAGTGCGTCGCTGCTTTACTCCTGCCAGTAACAAGACTGTCTCCTATGGGTTTATGCCCCATATTCACCATGCCAATTTTGCTGGTGTTACCTGGAAGCGACTGTGTGAAGAAATCGGGATTGGTTACATTGATCCGCGTTGGCCCATAGAGCAGGTGTTGGGAGCTATCGGTCGTACAGAAGTTTTACTCGCTGAAGCAATGCATGGAGCCATTGTAGCCGACGCCCTCAGAACCGCCTGGATTCCCGTCGTCACCAGTCCGAGAATTTTAAGTTTTAAGTGGCAAGACTGGTGTGCTTCTATCAATGTGCCCTATCGTCCCTGGAGATTGTTGCCACTATCAGATTATCCAACCTATGTCAGGGGATTACGCTCGTCGTTGCAGGCAGGATGGCTGCGGACTAAATGGGGACAGCAAACATTAAGCCATCAGCCAATGAAGTTTCTTCACCCATCTACCGCAGATAGTCTTAAGGGGCTAATCACTCAAGGCCGACCTGTTTTAAGTACAGACGCTACTCTAGAAAGATTAACCACACAGTTAGAATCAAGATTAAGTTCCATCAAGAAATAGCTAGTTTGGTGAGGGGGGATACAATTTAGGGATTTTTAAGGGGTTTACCCGTACGATTCGTTCTCCTTTAGCTAGACTGAGAGCAATATTAGGTTCTATACGCCGTTGCTGATTTAGAGCATGAGCTGATCTGAAAGCAGGGCAATTAGCCCAGACTTTTCAGATGAAACTATAGTTCGGATCAGTAACGGCATCTACTTTATGTTGCTCATCATGTTTTCTCAGGCTGTGGGATCTAGATGGAGGCTGTCTGTTCCCTGGATAATTGCGTTAGGGCTGTTAGCAACACCAGCTCAAGCGGCCAGTCTTGTTTTAGAGAGTTTGGAGTTTAGTGAAGTTTCAGGTGATTTCACGATTACAGGCGGTCAAACAACTCAGGATGCCCTCAGAATTTTTCAAGATGTGACTGGCCCAAATATAGACTTGTTTATGTCAATTGAGGGATTGCGGCGTGAACGCTTACTGGGGTTTCGATTAGAATCTGTAGTCACTAACCGCACTGATACGCCTTGGGTTTTCTTTGATCATGAGCTGCAAGAACAATTGGGAGTACCGAGTCCTGAGGAAGACGGTTTATCCTTTGCTCAAGGGTTTGCATTTGCTAGACCGACTTCAGACCAGTTTTCAACAGTTGACGAAGTAACAGATATCCGAGATTTTGTGAATTTCACTGGAGGTGTGATTAATCCAAATCAAACGGTGACCTTTCGGTATCTTATCCTTGATAACAGCCCAAACGATTTATTTTTTCTCAGACAGCGTCCTAATTTTGCCCCTGGTGGCGTGGGAGTCGTGGCACCACCACCACCACCTCAAGTCCCTGCCGCACCTGCTCCACCATCGACGCCGCCATCACCGACTGCACCACCGATTGTAGAAGCTCCGGTAACCCCACCACCGCCGCCACCGGAGGTGATTTCCGAACAACCGTTGCCAGCGGTGAAAGTGCCAGAACCAGGCGTCTCTATTGGTCTACTGAGCCTAATGGGAATGGCCTGGCTACGGCGGCGAGATCACTAAGGAATGAGGATTCAATTAGATCCTATCTTTTGCCCTACAGGCGTCCCATAGAACGCCTCAGCAGACAACATTTTTGGATCTGATAAAATCCTGATCCCTAAACAGCATGGTATATTTTTCCATGATTGTTGGCAGTTTGTCATGATTTTGGGTAATTCACCTCAGCTTGCTATCATCTGGGTGCATATTGTTTGAGTAAATATTGTTTATTCTCCCTGAGAACACTCATCAGCCCCTAATGACTAAGGTGAATACATGCTGGCTTTTGGACGAGAAGTTTGTGGAGATTTGGCAACGGCTGAAACTCGCGAATGGTTAGTGACTAACGGCATTGGTGGCTATGCTGCAGGCACAGTGGCAGGTATTCTCACTCGTCGCTACCACGGTCTGCTGGTGGCGGCACTGCAGCCCCCCTTAGGGCGAACCCTGTTGGTCACCAAGTTCGAGGAAACTGTATACACCGATCAGTACTATGATTTGGCTACCAACCGCTGGACAGATGGCAGTGTTGCTCCCCAGGGCTATCAATTAATTGAAAGCTTTTACCTGGACGGGACCACCCCTGTGTGGACGTTTGCCCTGGGTGATGTGCTGTTAGAAAAGCGCATTTGGATGCAGCCTGGGGCCAATACGACCTATATGCGATACCATCTGCAGCGAAGTAACGATCCGGTAGAACTTTCCCTAAAAGCTCTGGTCAACTATCGGGACTACCATAGCAACACCCAAGGGCAAGGCTGGCTGATGCAAACAGGACGAGTCCCTGACGGGATTTATGTCCATGCCTTTGCCGACGCTGTTCCCTTCTATCTTTTGAGCAATCGTGGTCAGTTTCAGCTCCATCACGACTGGTATCAGGAGTTTGCCCTGGCTATGGAGCGCTATCGAGGCTTAGGCGATCGGGACGATCATTTATGTGTTGCCAGTTTGACCCTGGAGCTAGCTCCAGGAGAATCGGTGTTGCTAGCGACCAGTACGGATGCGAGTCCCGGTCTGGATAGTGAAGCGGCTATAGCAATGCGACAAACCTATGAGCAACAGCTGTTAAAACAGTCTCTAATCGGCTCCGAACAGCAGAAAACATTGATATCAGAAGAATTTCAGCGGTTAGTTCTGGCTGCCGATCAGTTTATTGTTGAGCGTCCTTTGGTGGATGAACCGGAGGGGAAAACGGTGATTGCTGGCTATCCCTGGTTTGGTGACTGGGGGCGGGATACCATGATCAGTCTGCCAGGGCTGACTCTGGCTACCGGACGTCCTCAGATTGCCCGCACTATTATTCGGACTTTTGCTCGCTATCTTGATCAGGGCATGTTGCCTAATTTGTTTCCCGACGCTGGGGAGATGCCAGAGTACAACACAGTCGATGCAATTCTTTGGTACTTTGAGGCCATTCGCGCTTACTATGGGGCCACGGGAGATGACACGCTGCTTAAGGAGATTTGGTCAGAGCTGGCGGCAGTGATTGATTGGCATCAGCGCGGGACACGCTACAACATTCATTTAGATAGTGATGGGTTATTGTATGCTGGTGAGCCCGGATTGCAGCTGACTTGGATGGATGCCAAGGTGGGAAATTGGGTGGTGACTCCCCGCATGGGTAAGCCGATTGAAATTAGTGCTCTCTGGTACAATGCGCTGTGCTGTATGGCGCTGTTTGCTCAGGTTTTAGGTAAACCCGCCCAGGACTATAAAACGCTGGCACAGCACACGTTGATCGGGTTTCAGCGATTTTGGCAAGGAGCCTACTGTTACGATGTTTTGGATGGACCCGATGGGAATGATGCGGCCATGCGCCCTAATCAAATTTTTGCCATTTCATTGCCGTTTGCTGGTGGCGAAGCTGGTGGTGCTTTGTTAGACCCCGCGCAGCAGCAGGCGGTAGTAGAGGCCTGTGGGCGAGAATTACTGACATCTCACGGGTTGCGATCGCTATCCCCCACCCATCCCCAATACATTGGCACCTATGGCGGCGACCCGCTTCAGCGCGATGGTGCCTATCATCAAGGCACCACCTGGGGGTGGTTGCTAGGCCCCTATGCCCAGGCCCACTTCCGGGTTTATCAAAATGCAGCCCAAGCACGGGCGTTACTTTCTCCTTTGATCCGGCATCTCCAGGGCGGCTGTATTGGCAATCTCAGTGAGATTTTTGACGGAGATGCTCCGATGGCACCGAGGGGATGTTTTGCCCAGGCCTGGACAGTGGCAGAAGTGCTCAGAGTCTGGCGGTTGCTGAGCTAAATGTGTGATTGGGTATGACTGGGTGTGACTGGGCTAAATCTGTTGTCGTCCTTGTTTTAACATCAGCCAAATCAGCACCGGAGCCCCTAATAAGGCCATGACAGCATTCAGCGGTAGCACAGTCTGGTTGCCAGGAACCTGGGCAATACTATCGGCTACTAGGGCCAGCCAGCCCCCCAGGAAGGCAACCACTGGCACGAGTATGCGATGATCCTGAGTCCGAAACAAACTGCGGCCTAAGTGAGGCACGGCCACACCAAGAAAAGCGATGGGACCACAAAACGCGGTAATACTACCAGCCAAAAGAGAGGCACTAAAGATCAAATAGCACCGTACCACTGTGACCGATAGCCCCAGGCTAATGGCCTGTTCTTCACCCAAGAGTAAAAGATTAAGCGGTTTGCAGGTAAGCTGAGCAATCACCAGACCCATGGTTACAACCGATAGTAAAATCGGCATCTGCTGCCAGGTGACACCATTAAAGCTACCAAAAGTCCAGTTGAGGTAGGCCAGGGTTTGTTCTAAACGGCTAAAGTGAAGCAATATTGTGACCAGGGCTGTGGTCACATAACCCAGCATCAGACCAAAGATTAGCAACGCTAAAGAGCTACGGACCTGACGCGCCATCAGCAGCACCAGCAGCATTGCGATCGCAGCCCCCCCACTGGCTGCACCCACTACACTCAGCTGGCCCCACCAGCCAATGCCCCCGCCGGTGAGCACAACCAAGGCCGCCCCCAAACTCGCTCCCGCATTAATACCCAGCACCGACGGTCCCGCCAGAGCATTGCGAAACAATGCTTGCAGCTGCAGACCACTGATCGCCAGGGCCGAACCAGCCGCCAGGGCCGTCAGAGAGCGAGGTAAACGAAAAGTCAGAATAATCTCTTGCCAGGCAGGCTTGGTGGCGGTCCCACCTAACAACACAGTCATAACTTCACTGGGGGGAATCGCCACAGATCCTAGGGCCAGGCTAACGAGAAACGTGATCAGAAGTACCAGGCTCAGGAGAACAAATCTGCTCAGACGACTGCAGCAAAATGCTTTGAGGCGACGGCTAATAATTCTGTTGAATACATTAGCTGGCGGAGAGATGGTTGGAGATGTTGTATAGCTAGGTTTTAGGGGATAGATTTTGTTGGCCATAGTGATGTTTACAAGGTGAGAATTGGCCTCAGTGGCATGATGAGCAGCAAAAAAATTAGCCTTTTGACACGGTATACCCAACTCCTAAAAAGCATGATCCTTAACTGAGGCGGGGACACAACTGACTCGTCTCACCTCCGTTCGATAACTGCCATCCTCGTTCAACCACAACAGCCGAAATCCTGGCCGTTCGTCATGGAGCTCAGCTGCTGCTGGTGTCACCTGAGAACAGGTTGATGGACAGCCATACAAGCGAATACCGTTGGTGGTTTGGGCTTGAAACTCATGGTGAATATGTCCAAACACCACTAACTTAACGTGAGAGAATTGCTCAATGAGGCTGCAAAACTGATCGCCGTTTTGTAGCTGTATTTGATCTACCCAATCAATACCCACAGCCTGGGGATGATGGTGTAGTGCAATTAAGGTCGGCTTAGGCGAATCATGGGTTAAATAAAATCTCAGCCGCTGCAGCTGTGGCGCTGAAAGATAGCCTTCGCCAAACTTGGCCTGAGGGAATACCGAATTCAACAGAATCAACCGCCAGGCTCCTAGGTCAACTGCCTTTAATCCCTGGCTGCATGGTAAAGTTTGAAACATCTGCTCAAGATTATCCAAGCAGTCATGGTTACCCGGTAGCCAGTAGGTTGGTAGTTGGGCTGCGCCATCTGCGATCGCATCCACCAAATGCCCATAGGCCGCTGCTTCTCCTTGATCAGCCAGATCCCCTGTCAGCAGCAGTCCATCGGGGCGACACCGGAGCGCCTGTTGCAATACAGCATTAAACGACTGCCAGGGATGATAGCCCCGCAGCTGGGCCGTCTTTTGAGCCAATAAGTGACTATCGGTGATTTGGACTAACAGAATTGAATTGCTCATGGTTCTAGCTGTTGGTAGTAAACCAATTCATGGTCAGGTAGTAACTCTGGATGGAAAATCTTAATTAAATCAGCCAGGATAATATGGGGGTTGACCGCGCCACTTTCCCAGTAGTCGTTGCCGCCGGTGTTATTCATCCGGGCGTTGTTATTAAAGACATTGCCCTGCTTGAGGGCCTCAAATTGGCCGTAGCGGGGGTCGGTTGCGATCGCATCATCACGGCTCAACCAATCCTGACTTACATTCACCCATATATCCGCCGTCGCCGCCTGGTCAAATACCGATTCAAAGTCCAGCGGTATGGTCACCGTCGAATCATTATTAGCCCACAAATAGGCAGCTCCCGCATCGTTTAACAGCTGAGCTGCATAGCTTTGGCCCCCCGACATATACCAGGTACCCTCATAGCTAAAGCCAGAGAAAACCGTTGGTTGTGCCGATAGATGAGCCGTTAACTCCACCAAAGACTCATAGGCTGTAGCAATTTCCCCAAACACCCGTTGAGCCTGAGCCTCTTGGTTAAAGAACAACGCCGTAAACAACAACCACTCGGCTCGTCCCAGGGGAGAATTTTCCACATAGTCTCCCACTAAGGCTACCGGTAATCCAACCTGCATCAAGCGATTATAACTATCCACATCCGGATCACCTGTGCCATAGGCCATAATCAAATCCGGGGCACTGATCAACAAGCGCTCCATATCAAGAGTTCTACCAGAGCTAAACTCGATCAGTTGATCACGCTCGATCTTTTTACGAACCTCAGGAGCATAGACAAAGCTCAAATTATCCATCCCCACTAGAGCATCCACCTGGTCTAGCAACTCTAAATGAGGGATATAGGTTGTGGATAATGTAACTACCCTCTGAGTAGGTACCTGGATCACCTGAGTCGCTTCAAACCCGCTGGGAGTTGGCGTACCACACTGCACTAGCAAGTATTTAAATGTCTCATTAGCCGCTGTCCACGGCTGAGTAACCGTCACCAGTTTGTAGTGATTGTAATAGTCTACAGAAAACCCTTGTGCATACTCTGGCTGAATTTTATCTGGGAAATAATCTGTATCAGGATCATAATCTGTTACGCAAGCAGAATTTTCGGCAACAGAAGGTCCTGAGGGGAGCTGTCGGCAACCACCAGTCACTAACAGCCCTACCACTAGGACAATCGTTAAAGATTTAGGAACAGACAATAAAGAGAAATCTTGGATAGGGCTGTTTTTCCCTTTTTTTCCCGCTGCAGAGGAGGGCCGATAGGGGAAGGGCATACGCTCAATAGCACTAGCCAAAGCCTGCCTTAGCCCCCTTTGCAGCAGGGAAACAACGTCTTTATCTAATGGCCTAAATTGCTCCATCATTCCCCCTTCATCTTCTACCGTATATACACAAGTAATCAAAAAGTGCCTTTTACACCTACCTGGAGACTGCGACCAACTCCTGGAAATCCTGGAAACTCTTCAAACTGCTCATCAAAAATATTGTCCATACTCGCATTTAACGCCCAGGTATTCGACAGGGGTACCCGCAGCTTCAAGTCTAAAGTTGTCCGTCCATCCAAGGATTCTAGATTGCCTCGATCGACAAAAGTATCACTGAGGGAACGTAAAAATAGTGCCGCGTAAAGCCCATCTCCAGGTTCGTAAGCCAAACCTAAATTAAAGCTGTCGGCATTGATAAACGGTAGAGAGTTACCTCGATTATCAGGGTTATCACTTTCCCGAATTTCCGGACGATTCCACGTATAGTTGGCAAAGGCAAACACGCCGTCAAACACTTGGTAGTTCAACTCCGTCTCAATCCCGATAGACTCTACTCGGTCAATGTTTTCCAACCTGAAGCTATCACTATTAAAGTTAATCGCATCATTAATTTCATTACGGTAGAACGTGACTCTCAACAAACCTCGATCTCCAAGCTGTTGATCAACACCAACATCAAAGCTAATACCAGTTTCAGGTTCAAGGTCTGGGTTATTGGTGTTGAAGGTAGTCAGGAACAGATCTGATAGCGTCGGCACCCGAAAATTCCGAGCAAAATTCGCTCGGAGACTGGTGGCGTCTGTTAAAGCTACCCGTGTGCCTAGGTTAAACGAGGTAAACGAACCATCAGCCAGGTCGTTGAAATCTTGGCGAATACCAGCATTCACCCCAAAACGAGAGGTAATATTAGCCTGATATCGCGCAAAAATACCCGTTTGATTGATGTTCTCGTCATAGGCATCAGCCGTTATCCCTGTCAGCAAATTAGTAGTCTCATTCTCAGCTTGAACATTGCGGTAGTCGATGCCATAGGTAATATTTTGATTGTCAGCAAACTGCCAGGCATGCTGCAATTGGCCACCTAAAGATACTTGATCAATCCGATCTTCTGAAGGCGTATCAAAATTACTATCAGCCACAGGATCATTAAACGTCAGGTCAAGAAAATCACCAAACAATCGTGCCGTTAATAATGAGTCATCCCCCTGCCCTAACCTGGATTCATAGGTTAGATCCAGCAACAGATTCTCTGTGTACTGATTGTCATCCTCAGTCAGGGTATTAAACGCACCAAAGCCATCGGGAGTCGGTACACCACCAGGAACGTTTAAATTTTTTGTTAGATACAAAGCTCCCAGACTAACTCGATTGCGCTCACCCAGGTCAGCTGCTAGCTGAAAATTAAAATTGTTATAAAGGACCTCAGCATTGGTGCGATCACCTTCAAAATCGACTGTGTTCAAACTGAAGGGGAAATCATTGTCGGCATCGGTACGGTTATACCCCAGTCTCCAATCAATAGTGCCGGTGTTGCCACGGACTTGCACAGTTTGATTGTTATAGCCAAAGCTGCCGATATCAAAGCTAGCTGTGGTTTCAATTCCTGCTTCTGCTAGGGGTCTGCGGGTAATGATATTGATAACACCGCCAATGGCGTTAGAGCCATATAGTACAGAACCTCCCCCTGGTAGCACCTCAATTTGCTCTACTGCATCTGTTGTAAAATTCGATAGATCAAAACCACCCGCAGCGCCGATCTCGTTAATGGGACGACCATCAAGCAGAATCAGTGTTTGAGCGGTGCTACTACCGCGAATGAACTGGCCACTCTGGGCTCCTAGCTGTCCACCGGCTGTTCCTTCACTCAGGATGCCAGGCAGATAGAGGAGAGCTTCGTCTACAGTGCGGGCTCCCTGGGCTTCAATTTGTTCACGGTTAATGACATAGACCGGTTGTGTTGCTTCACGAACAGTCCCTTCACGCCGAAAGGGGGAATAAACGGGCTGATCTAAAATGCTTTCAACAACGTTGATGCGGATAACGTCGTCTATTTCAGGACTCTGGGTCAAGAGTTCAAAATTGTCTGGGCGAGCTGTTTCTCCAGCCCAGGCAGGTGCTGCCAATAAAAAGAATAAAAGAGTCAGAGAAACAGGAAACTTGGACATGGTAGATATTGTTTTTGGAATTTGAAGTATATGGTATGCATGCAGGTTAATGACCAAAGCATTATTCTCAGAAACTTTGCCCCTCTCCAAGGGAGAGAAAGAAAAGGTCTTCTGAGCCATTTTTTTCGAGCCAAACCCTCTCGCACCGAGGAGAGAATCTTAAAAGTTGTGATAGCCAGTGTGACGCATTACAGAGCCGCTAAGGCTTGAAGCCACAGCGTCTGCAAGGATATATTCGACTAATCAGCCTTGAAAACACTATCTATAGACTCTGGCCTATACTGCATTAGGAGCTGCAGCTATACTGAGAGTACACTTGCCAATGGAGTCTTGAACGCACAAAGAAAACTTGATTCACTATCCGTACCTCGCAGATATTGTTTGGGGTAATCAGCATCGGCGGGCATTCTGACTCAGAGGTACGACTCCATCCAGGCTAAAACCTGAATTCTTTTCCACGACAAGACTTTAAGCCTTGGGCGCAGTAAAAGGTCAGAACCTGCTTCACAGCTGCGGGACAGTGGCAGATTTTCACTGCGCTTTCCCCGTTAACTCTAGCGGCTGTTCCCCGCTAGAACCGATTCAGTGGATAGGATCATATCACACTGCTCCAGTCAGAAATATTCAGATTTTGGTGATTGCTAGGATAGTTCTAAAGAGGAGCTATATGCATAACTGGCCAACGCGTTGCACCTGTCGTGAAGGACGAAAGAGTGAAGACAGAGGAATAAAGATGATGTCTGAGGTAGGAACGTTTTCAGGATCTAAACTGTTCTAGTCAATCCGTCATCGTCTAGAGAGGTAAACCTTGGACCATCGAGACTTAACAATTGCAGCAGCTGATTCTACCCTCAGTACATCTGAGCTCCTGCATAAAGTAGTGCCTCACTATCAGCTGCCCACTCCCAAGATCTGTGAGTTTTGGCACAAGGGCATCAATGATACCTATAAAGTATCTTCTGAAAACGAGAGTTTTATATTGCGGGTATACCGAAATAATTGGAGAACACGCTCAGCTATAGAATTTGAGCTAGACGCCCTCATACACTTGCATAGGGCAAATGCTGCTGTTGCCACACCGATCGCCAGAAAGGATGGTGAGTTTATCACCCCGATCATGGCTCCAGAAGGAGAGCGATATGTTATCGTCACCCAATTTGCTCCGGGCTCTATCTTAACGTTTGAATACCCAAGCGATGCCATCCTGTTTGGACAAGCCGTGGCCGAAATACATCATTGTTCCTCAGGGTTTACGTCTCGGGCTAGTCGTGCTCCTCTAGATCTTAACTATCTAATTAATATTCCTTTAGTGAATATTCAGCCGTATCTATCCCATAGACGTTCAGACTGGAAGTTTCTCTGTGGGTTAGCCACTCAGCTTTCTATTATCATCAAGGCTACAGATATGGATACCCTTGACTATGGTTTTTGTCACGGTGATTTACATGGAGAGAATGCCCATGTCTATGGCGGCAAAGTCACGCATTTTGATTTTGACTGCTGTGGTTTAGGCTGGCGCATCTATGACCTGGCTACCTTTAAGTGGGTCATGCAGCTGTTGGGAAAAGAAGAACCGCTGTGGTCCAACTTTTTAGACGGCTATCGATCCAGACGAAAGATCACTGATTTAGACTTAAACCTGATTGAGCCGTTTATCGCTATGCGAGACATCTGGTTTTTTGGACTCAATGCCAGCAATTCTTTAGCACAGGGCCAGCTCAATGATTGCTATTTTGATCTTCATCTGAATTTTCTCAAACAAATTTCCAAGCAACTCATTGTGCCTTAATTGGGGCTTGGTTGGAGATATTTACGAATCATGCTGATGAGTTCGTTAGGTTCTGGCGGCTTCACTAAAAATTCTGTTGCGCCAGCCATACTGGCCCGCGCCCGATCAACTGGCTTACTGCGCCCAGTCAGGATAATAATCGGTGTATTTTTAAAGACTGGCGTGTCTCTTAAAAATCGACAGATATTATAACCATCAGCATTGGGTAGCATGACGTCCAATAATATGAGACCAGGCACATGCTCAATCAACTGAGAAAACCCCTGCATGGGTTCTTGAATAATCAGGGTACGATAGCCAGCCGTGGCCAAGATTTTCTTAAGGCTGTGGGCCAATACGGGACTGTCATCAATGCAGGCAATTAGCGGCTGGCCCGCTTCTTTTTTGGGTGCAGGCGCAGACTCAATGAATGATGAAACGGGTTTTGCCGGTTTTGCTGAAATGACTGATGATGACAAGCTCCCTAGTTTACGGGACGCCGTTGCCGTCGCTGCAGGAGTTGGGGGTGTCGAGGAGGCTGGTACTGAGAGTTTAACTTTGGATAACGGTAAGTCAGGTATAGTCCTCAACTCTAATGCCTGATCTTTAATCAGGGGCAGCAGATGCTGAGTGACCTCTACAACAGATTTATCAAGCTTTGTGGCAATATCCCATAGCGTGTTTCGGCCAGTGAAATATTGGTGGGGCAACGGCAATCTTTGAGGCTCTACAGACCGTTTCAGGATTGGAGATAGACTGGGGGTAAGCCCCGTCAATCCCGCCGCCTGCCATTGCTGTCGCAGGTTTTTGACTTTGCTATGGGTCATCTTGGTTTCCCAAGTAGATAGCGCTAGACTTCGAGATACTTGAGAGAGGGGCAATGTGCTTGGCTGCCAGTGATGCTGGAGAAAATTACACAGGCTTAGCTCAAATAAGCATTCTTGCATAATCGTACGAATCATCAGTTTGGCGCGAATCAAACTTAAATGTTGTTGACTCACTCCCATATCAAGCCACTGTATTTGCCAGGGCTGATCAGCTGACGGTTGTATCTCCGTATTAGTCCAACTAGCATTAGGAAAATACTGTTCAAAGTTTCTGTTCCAGTGTCGAACAACATGCATATTATCAACAGCGTAGAGCAATCGGCCCTGGATAACGGTGAGCTTCCAGCTCAACTGTTGATCACTGAGGATTAAGTGTCCATCAAGATTAGTATTGGGAAGCTTTAACAGTTGAGTCAGCTCTGTAATTTCCATCTGCGACAGTAGTTAAACGTGAGGTAGTTTCAAAGAAATTTCTGATTTTATAACGCTTCTCGATTGAGATGAATACATGCTGGGATAGGGGGCAAGGGGAATGTATTCAAGGCGCATAAAATCGTACATAGGATTCACAGCAATCGTTTTAAGAGGGATCAACTATGGTGACTGACTTCTTAGAGGAGGTTTTAGAGGTAGCATTCAAATTTGATCAGCTACCTTAGTCAGAAAGAGTCCTAAACTCCCAATGAAGTCAATTGGAAGTTTTCCAAGTTTTTGGGGAGTTCTATCTTGAAATCTCTAAAATTTGGTGGATTTAAGAGGCCTAACCAGCATATTTGATACTTTTTATCCAATTTTTTAACCAATAATCATGGGCGGGGCCAATGAGACTATGAATGATATATAACCAGCAAAACATTCACTTAAACAGAATTGTAGTCAATTTAAAGAAGATATATTTTCTGAAAATAATAGCTTAGTCTGCATTAACGACTAACCCATGACAGCTTTAGTTATAAAATCTGGATCTCAATTAAACTAATATCACTCCACTTACAATCAGCAATCTTTTCAAAGCCAATCGCCTTTGGTCAGGCAAAGTACTGATTTTTCTTTTAACTTAATCCTATCAACAACTTTTTTAAAGATGTAGTAAAATCAGCTGCAATCATTTATCGATTTTCTAATTACAGGGTGAGATTAGAGGGAAGCTTAAACAGTTTTTCACAGGGATTAACCATTAAGCTTTTACAGTGCTAAGCACTTGAAATCCTTGAAGAAAAAGGATTTTCAGGCATTCTCATCTACCAACACGTATCTTTTCTGACTCCTTTATAAGGTTCTAATAGCGTAGCTTCAATGAATTGAATTCCCTATGGAAGCTATCTCTATTGTTTAGGATCTAAAGGAAAAAATGTCGCAAAAAATACAGTTTACATTACTTATTATTGCTGAGTTTCAGCAAATCCTGGCTTATTTAGAGGGTTAATCGTCTAATTTAACTCGCACTTTTCAATAAATAAGAAAAAATTCATTTTTTGACCTGTATTCATAGACTTATGGATAAGAAAAATTTCATCTTTAGTCTGTACTTATAGACTTATGGATAGGAAAACTTTCATCTTTAAATTGTTTTTATAGCGCTTAAGGTTTTTATCGAGTTTTTTTATCTTCTTGCATGTTTATCCTGATTCTTGCTCATTAGGAAGTCATGTTTTGATGCGTCTAATTAAAGTTGATGGCTTTTGTTAGAGGGGATAGTCAACAATATTGGCTTTAAAGGCTTAAATGCGCATTAAACAGGCGGAATTACAGCGTCTTCTCATTCTTTGCTCCTAATTCTCGATTTTTGTCTAATTTTTTAGTTTCTTACTCTCAGAAGATCACTCACTATGTTTGCAAATATCTTTGGCAGTTTCCAAAAGCTTAAAATCCAGCAGCAGCTTCTACTTCTGATCATATTGAGCGCCGCAATTCCCGCCTCAGCCGTTGGACTATTGGGTACAACCTCTGCCAGTAGCGCTCTAGGCAATAATGCGACCGAAGCACTGAAGGAAGAGGCCCAGGAAAATACTGAGAAAATTGATACTTTTTTAACCGGGCTCAATGAGGATGTTCTGTTTATGAGTAAGCTGCCTCCGGTCCAGGGGATGATTCGTGCTCGGGCCAATGGTGGTAACGATCCTGAAGATGGTTCTTCCTATGATGAATGGGCTGGTCGTCTGCAGGACGTCTTTAAGAGCATTATGGAGGAGAAGCCTCAATATATGCAGCTGCGATATATTGATGAGTCTGGTGAAGAGCTGGTGCGGGTAGATTCCGATGGTACTTCAGTTATCCCCATTCCCGCAGATCAGCTGCAGAATAAAGGGGACCGAGGCTATTTTACTGAGACGGTCTCGTTATCATCCGGTAGCGTTTATACATCCCCCGTGAATCTCAACCAGGAACAGGGAGAAATTGAAGTACCCTTTAAACCGGTTATTCGCTACGCTACGCCTGTATTCGATGCATCCGGCCAACAGCGGGGTATCATCATTTCTAATGTATTTGCCAATAAGTTTTTAGAGTTTCTGAGTGATTCAGAGGAGTTGAAGTCGGAGGAGCTACAGCTGGTTAACCAGGATGGTTATTTTCTTGCTCACCCAGACCCTGACAAGTTGTGGGGATTTGACTTGGGTAAAGAGGAAACCTTGGCAACTGAATATTCCCCAGAGCTGGCGGAACAAATCCTCTCCAGTGAGTCGGGCACTATTAACGTAGGTCAAAACATTCTTGCCTATAAGCGGTTTGTCCCTAATCCAGAGCGAGCTTATGCACTGACTGCGATCGCAAAAGTACCCCGCAGTGAAGTATTTGCCTCGGTTACTTCATTCAAACTTTTCGCCGGTTTAACAGTTTTATTATCTCTGGGTCTGGTGATTCCATTTGCGATTTGGCGTGGACGGCAGTTGGTATCGGTACTGGAGAAAGTATCCTCTAACATTGCCACCTCCACCCAGGAAATGGCCTCCACCGTGGCCGAGCAAGAACGGATTGCCAGTCAGCAAGCCGCTTCGGTGAATGAAACCACCACCACTATGGATGAGCTAGAAGCCTCTTCTCGTCACGCTGCCGAACAGGCTAATGCAGCTGTTGAAGCGGCCAAGCTGGCCTTTTCGGCCTCAGAAGAAGGCGCTGATTCGTTGAGTGCCAGTTTGGAGGGAATGTTTAGTTTGGAGAGCAAGGTGGATGCGATCGCAGAGCAAATCGTAGACCTCAGCAGCCAGGCGGATCAAATTAGTAATATCTCCCAGCTGGTGATTGACTTTGCCAACCAAACCAACATGCTGGCGTTGAACTCATCGGTTGAAGCTGTCCGAGCCGGGGAACATGGTAAAGGATTTGCTGTAGTTGCCAACGAAATTCGTAAGCTTGCAGACCAAAGCCAGCAGTCAGCTGACAAAATCAACAACTTGGTTTCTGACATCCAAAAAGCAATTAACGAAACCGTGATGGTGACAGAAGAAGGTACCAAAACTGTGAAAACAGGTGTAGAAATCGCCAAACGCACAGAATCAGCCTTCAATCAAATCCAGGACTCTGTCAACCAGGTGGTGCTCAACAATCAGCAAGTGTCACTGAACCTCAAACAGCAGGTAGACGCCATCAAACAGGTTGTCAATGCGATGGAACTCATTAACCGAGGCGCTAAGGAAACGGCTGGTGGTTTGAACCAAACCAAAATTGGCACAGAGCAGCTGAATGAAGCCGCTCTAGATCTGGAAAAAATCATCTAGGCCACCTCACTGCCTAACGCTTCCCTGGCTGAGTCAGGGAAGCGTTAGGCAACCGACCAAATATTAGGATTGTCTGGATTTCCTCCTTGAAACCGGCAATATAACAGATGAAGAATTAGTGAGAACAATTTAGAGGCCTGAAAGTTTGCGATTTCAGGGATTTGCCTTCTGCTTCTGTTCTTCGCCATATCCCTAAATTTATGCAGCAAAGCCGCATCCACCGTAATCCTTAACCCGATGACTCAAACGCATGATGATCCAAGATGAAGAACTGCGCAGCCTCTATCAAGAAACCAGCACACAGCGACTCAATAACCTCCAATCCAGTCTGCTGCAGTTAGAAGAAGATCCCCATAACCCAACAATTCTCGAAGACATACGGCGAGAAATTCATAGTCTTAAGGGCGACTCTAAAGTCATCGGTCTAGATACTGTTGCTATCCTAGCTCAGGAACTAGAGGAGGTAGTCAAAGCCCTGCAACAACAGCATGCTGAGTTTACTCTGGATATCAGCGATTGCTTTTATCAGGGCATGTATGCCATTAGTCAACTTGTCCACGAAGTGGTCACGGGTGAACCAATTGACATCGATTACAACCAGACCCTGGATTTTCTCAAAGCAGTTGCCGCCTCGACCACCGTAACACCAGTTGCCAGCCCAGACTCCACGACCAAAACCCTTTATATTAGAGACGATGAACTACGGGAGATCTATCGGATTACCAGCGATAGTCGACTGCAAGCCCTAAAAGCTAGTCTCCAAGAGCTGGGGCACAGCCCGGACGATGCCACCACCATCGAAGTGCTGCGACGAGAAACCCATAGTCTCAAAGGTGACTCTAGGGCGGTTGACATGGACGAGATTGGCGATCTTGTCCATGTTATTGAAAAGATTGTCAACGATCTTCAACATCAGACCATCCCCTTTAGCGCTCAGGTCGGTAGCTGTTTGAAAGATGGGTTAGAGGCCATCGACCAGCTGGTCCGTGAAGCGACAACAGGCGAACCAAGCCATGTGGTGCTGCCTCAAGTGTTTGAACGACTGGGTGAAATAACAACAGCGTTGGAGTCGCCAGCGTTGGAAGCGCCAGGCGTAACGCTTCCTGAACCCGAGATGATCTCCAGTGCCAGCGTTATTGCTGACCCTGAACTGCGACAAATTTATCAAACTACAACCGAAGAACGTCTCCAAACACTAGAGTCCAATCTTCTCTATTTAGAGCAGAATCCTGACGATCAGGAGTCATTATCAGTACTGCTGCGGGAGGCCCATAGCCTGAAGGGGGATGCCAGAAGTGCGGGGCTTAAATCAGTAGAAGCCCTCACCCATAGGGTAGAGGATATTCTGATTGGCATTCAAAGTCAGACTCTGGAGCTGGATGCAACGGTTAGCGATCGCTTGTATGAAGGTTTAGATGCGATCTCCTACCTGGCCTATGAAGCTGTCACTGGTGTATCCGCCAACGTCGACACCAAACAGCTCCTAGAAACTCTGGCCAAAGTCCTACCGGCAGCCACCACTACGATCGATGTCGAGCCAGAAACCATCGCGTCACCACTAGAGCCCACTCCAGAAACCGAACCGCCATCACCAGCGACCAGCAATAAAGACACCCCTCAAACCGATACTCTTCGCGTCCAGCTACGCGATCTTGATGCCCTAACCACCCAGGCAGAAGAATTAGCTGTCACCCGTATTCAAATCGCCCAAACCTCGACCCAAACTGAGCAACTGATGACGTTGTGGGACGAATGGCAAGCCAACAAAGGGAAACCGCAGGCTGTCTCAGGTCCGTCCTATGAAGAGCGTTTAGAAACCCTGATCTTAAATTTAAGATCCACCCTGCAAACTAATAGCACTAAGCTCGAGCTAGTCTCCGAAGAGTTAAGAAATCAGGTTCGTAGACTACAGCTGCTGCCACTATCCACCCTTTTCCAACCTCTACAGCGTGTAGTTCGTGATCTAGCCAAACAACAGTCCAAAGCTATCAATCTCGTAGTTGAAGGCGCAGAAGCTACCAGTGACAAGCGGCTATTAGAAGGCATTAAAGACTCATTAATGCATCTTGTGCGCAATGCCATCGACCACGGAATTGAAACATCAGCTGAACGTGAGACCTTGGGCAAACCCGCTGCGGCTACCCTACGGCTCAAAGCCTATCAAACGGCTATCAGCCTAATTATTGAAATCACAGACGATGGTAGAGGTCTAGATCTAGAAAAAATTAAACAAACCGCAATTAAACGGAAACTCTACAGCTCAGCTGAACTGGATGCCATGTCCACCAGCCAAATCCAACGGCTAATTCTGGCCCCCGGTTTCTCAACCCGTAACTTTATTACTGAAATCTCCGGCAGAGGTGTGGGGCTAGATGTTGTTCGCAACCAGGTAGAAAACCTCAAAGGAAGCATTCAGATTGAATCTACCCCCGCTCAGGGCACCACGTTTCGCCTACAGCTGAGCACAGCTCTCAGTACAGCCAATGTGGTCTTAGTGGAAACCCAGGGCATGATGTTTGCTGTGCCTATTGAATTTCTAAAAACAACATTACTGGTCTCTCCTCAGCAAATTGTGACCACCGATGGAGAATACACAATCATGCTAGGGGACGAAGCGGTTCCAGTGGCCAATTTAACCGATGTTTTAGAGCTGTCTAGCTCCCCCATCTATGACTGGGTGGCTAAACCAGGCTTGAGTGTCGATGATACCCGGCCTTGCATGATCCTCAATGTTGGCCATGAACAAGCCGGCTTCTTTATCGATCGGTTAATTAGCCAACAGGAAGTAGTCAGCAAACCTTTGGGTAAGATCCTCAAGCGGGTTCGCAATGTTTCTGGAACCACCGTTTTGGGTTCAGGAGAAATCTGTATGATTCTCAACCCGCCAGATCTACTCAAGTCCCTACAGCAACAATCGCTATCCGAAACACTAGCGACAAATAAAGCAAACACACAGAAAAAACCTGTCATTCTTTTAGTAGAAGACTCGCCGCCCGTTCGGATTCAAGAAAAACGATTGTTTGAAGGTGCTGGCTATGTAGTCGTCACAGCTAACAACGGTCTCGAAGGTTATAACACACTCCAAAGTGGCATCTTTGATGCCGTTGTCTCGGATGTAGAAATGCCCTACCTGGATGGGTTTTCCCTGGCCACTAAAATTCGTCAACATCAAAAGTTTGACAATTTACCTATCATTCTAGTGACCACGTTAGACTCGGCTGCGGATCGCCAACGCGGTGCCGACGCGGGGGCCAATGCCTACATTCTGAAAGGTCGATTTAACCAAGAGGCACTTTTAGAAACCTTAGGCAAACTGATCTAGTACCTATCTATATTATTCTTAGCACCTGATGCCTATTCGTGTTCTAGTTGTTGAAGACTCGCCCATTGCCTTGGCAATTCTCAAAAAAATTCTCAGTTCATCACCTGACATTGAAATCGTGGGGACAGCACGCAGCGGAATGGAAGGATTAGAACTGATTCCTGAGGCATGTCCCGATGTGATTTGCACCGATTTTTTCATGCCCCATATGAATGGTCTTGAATTCACATCCCAGGTCATGCTGCGCTACCCGCGACCTATATTAGTGGTCAGTGCCTCAGTGCAAGAGGAAGAAGATACCCATCGTATTTTTCAGCTGCTAGAGGCTGGAGCAGTAGATATTTTACCTAAACCAAAAGCTGGATTAGACAGCGACAATATCCGACTTAAGCAAGCTCTTATTAATAAAATTAAAGTACTATCCGGCGTCAAAGTCTTTAAGAAAAAACACGGAAAATCTCAGCCTCATTCAGCATTTAACCGCCATAATCGAATCGCCTCATCCATAAAACTAAGTAGCAGACCAAAAATTTTAGCGGTGGGCTCTTCAACCGGTGGTCCCCTGGCATTACAAAAGGTATTAGCATCACTACCCCCAGATTTTCCACTACCGGTAGTCTGTGTGCAGCATATCAGCCTTGGATTTTTACAGGGACTGATAGATTGGCTCAGTGAATCCTGTCATCTCCCCATCCAGATCGCTCCAGCAGGAGAACGCCCTAAACCCGGTAACATTTACTTTCCACCTGAGCGCCAACATCTAGAGATTGATCGCCAAGGTCGATTTGTTCACTCAAAATTACCTCCTGTCGATGGGCATCGTCCTTCTGTGACCACCTCATTTAAATCAATTGCCGGATTTTATGGACGTCGAACCATCGGAGTTTTATTAACAGGAATGGGACGCGATGGTGCAGATGGCATGAAAACTATTACTGATGTCGGTGGTCTAACCATTGCCCAGGATGAAGCAACGTCCATCGTATTTGGGATGCCCAAAGAAGCTATTGCTCTAGGAGCTGCCCAACACGTTTTACCTATCCAAGCAATTGGACCAACAGTTTTAAATGTTGTGCAACAGTTTGTGCTCGGTCCTCAATAATCAATGTTTATCTTTACATCTAGAGTAAAAACTAATCGTGCCACCCACAGAGTCATTAAGTCCAGAGCTGACTCAAGCTTTTATCCAGCTAATTGTCAAGCGTACTGGCATCATCATTAGAGAAAGCGATCAGACAGCCTTTGAAGAAACGATTTCCCAAAGAATTAAACTCACAGGTTCAGATTCCATCGCCGCATACTATCGATTACTCGCAGCCGAGACGTACAAAAGTCAGGAGGAATGGGACAGCTTAACCACAGAAATCACCAATACCGAGAGTTTCTTTTTTCGGGATAAGGGGCAGTTCAAACTACTCAAAAATCATATTTTTCCAGATTTAATTAAGCGCCAGGCGCAGACAAAAACAATGCGTATTTGCAGTGCCGGTTGTTCAACCGGTGAAGAGCCCTACTCCATCGCTATGCTGCTATACGACTTAATCCCAGACATCAAAGAATGGAACCTGACAATTTTAGGAGTAGACATTAACTCGATAGCACTGGAGAAAGCCAGAGAAGGAATCTATCGCCCCTGGTCCTTTCGAGGAGTTGATCAAGATATTCAGAAACGTTTTTTTAGGCAAACAAACGATCACTATCACATTAGTGATGATATCAAAACCATGGTCAGTTTCCAGACTGGCAACCTCCTTGATAATTCATCCTCAAATCCCTTCTGTCACGTCAAAGACATAGATTTAATACTGTGTCGCAATGTCTTTATTTACTTTAGTAGTACAGCGGTTAAAACAGTTTTAGATAAATTCTATAATGCCCTTTGCCCCTTGGGTTATCTCCTCGTAGGACATGCTGAGCTTTACAGTCAAAACCCCGACAGATTTTGGGTCAAAATGTTTGAAGAATCGATGGCTTACCAGCGACCAGGAGATACAACTACCCAGCCAATAGCCAGCCGGTCATCAGCTCTCCCCCAACAGATCCCATCTCCAACAGCAACAACTGAAGATCAGCTTCAGACTCTAGATAATTCCCTAACAGGTGTTAACCTGCAAATGCAAAAAGCAGCCTTAAATCTTCTCCGGCAACTCCCTGGGGAAACTAGAATTGCCAAACTTGGTAATCTCACAGCCTCCGAGCTGATTCAACAGTACGAACAAGCCTTAAAGAAAATTGATTAGAGAAACGTTATGGAAACATCTTATTGCCTCTTTGAAATCAACCAGTGTCAAGGTGCAGTCAACGCAGCCTATGTTGAAGAAGTATTTGCTTTGCCAGAGCTTGTACTTATCCCCAATGCGCCCCTGAGTATTATCGGGGTTCTTGATCGTCGCGGAGAAAGCTTACCCATTGTTGACTTCCGAGTTCATGATGAGTCCCAACCACGACATTACCAACTCAGTGACAGCATTGTTGTGCTCAAACAAGCAGATTTAAGCATCGGTATCATTGTTGACTCAGTGAAAGGAATTCAAGAAATATCTACATTAGAGGTAAATACTAATATAGATAAACAGCATGAGACATCTAATCTTGATCTAAAAAGATTTTTTTCAGGCATGGTCACAGATGAAACTGACATTTTTATTTTAAATGCCCCTCAAGACTGGTTCAAAACTGGTGAAATTCAGCAGTTTATCTCTGTTACTCGCTTTTTAGTTGATGATTTCTATAGCTCCCAAACTGAGCAATCTATCTCTGAAGCACAGGTATTGAATGCTGATTCCAGCATGACATTTGCACCTACGGCAACCCTGGAGGAGAAAGCAACCTTTCGTCAGCGAGCTGAAAACTTGAGGCAGTCAATTGATGAGGAAGGTGCAACTACAGAATCTAGAGCCTTAATCGTGGTCTCTTTAGACGACAATCTTTTTGGCATTGACTCCGGTCTGGTTCGAGAGTTTATCACAGTTAATCAGGCAACTCCAGTCCCCTGCTGTCCAAAACACATTATTGGAACCGTCAATTTACGGGGCGAAATTTTAACTGTTATCGATATTGCCCAGCTCTTAGGGCTACCATCAAAGGCAATCCCAAGACTACCTAAAGCTATTGTCGTAGAGTATCAAGATATTCTGATCGCTATCTTCGTAGAAGATATTCGGGATGCACTCTTTTCTGCCAACCCAAGCGACATCCAAGAAGTCGCCGATAACTCTCTGAGTATGGGCAGCACCTATGTTCAAGGACTAGTGTCCTATGGGGAACAGGTGATGCAAATATTGGATCTGCCAACGCTTTTAGGCAGCAGTGAACTTGTAGTTAACGAAATCCTCTAAACGTCTTTTAGGTTATTCACTAAAGACAAAAAAATCAGCAAACAAGCATGGCATTACATGGATAACCAGATGCTTAAAATTTAGTGATTAATGGATATTTGATAATTAAGCTTATGGACTATTTTCAATGCGTCTTATAGGCTATTTTCAATACATCTAATCCCAATAAAAAACTGTAAAAATTTATCGGAAATACAACTACAAATATACATTTGTATGCAACCAATAAAATAAGAAATTTCTTATTTTATTGGTTAGAAAAACTGCGATATAAGAGGTTGTTTATTTTTATTGACCAAGAAAAATAAACGTGTTTTCAAGGCTTTCACGCCCAGCAGGATAAATCTCAGAAAACATTTTAAAAGTTAACAATATCAGGCCTCCATGACGCTTTAAGTAATTTCAAGGATGGTTTATTGTAAAAAACTACATGCCATACGAGTAAATACTGGGAGAAGATGCCTAATTCTGATAATTTTGATCAAATTCATCTAAGTAATATCAACAATTTACCTACTTGTATTAAATTTTCTGCAGTCTTGATTACAAAAACTGCTTAATTTATTAAGTAATATGGCTTATGTACATATATGAATCTGGGCTTTACCATGACTCTTTCGCTCCCAAATCAAGAGCAAGCTCTGCCTGATCAGTCACCTAATCCCAAGGAAACACCGACCCGCAAGAGAACCTTTCTTTTATGGTTTTTAGTCCCCGCGCTTATTTCAGGCTCGGGGTTTTTATTGTTCATTAATCGCTATAGCAATAAAAACATCGAACAGATAGCGCTCCAAACACCAGCGGAAGATGCCACCTTCGTTGGCTCAAATATCAGTTTTCAAGTCGGCGAGAATTACCAGACAGATGTCGCATTTGACATTGCTGGCCCTGATGGAGAAACAACCCTTAACCTGCGTGATATTGACCTTAGCCGGTTTATTCCCCAAGTGCCAGAGTTTGCTAAGGATGATCCTGCCTTGACACGATGGTTTTTGACCGAACGTGAGTTTAATCGACAGCGGGTTATATTTTCTGCTGGTTCTGAACATATTGATATTCCCGGAGGGTTTGGTGGTTATAGTGCTGACCAATTGTCAATTGGCCTAACTAATAACTGTTTAGGCGCGGGTTACTGGGAACTCGCAATCTACGCTGAAACGCCGACGGGTAGAGAAACGATTTACCAGGGATATTTCGACTTCTCTCGGGGTGCTTATGCCGATATGGTGGCTGAACTTAACCCCACCAGCTATTGGTCCCAGGCGCGTACTATGGAAGCTTGGCCAGGCTTTGGTTTCCTCAAAGGTATGCAGTTTGATCTGAGTGCTTTCAGAGATGTGACCAAAGAATCGGAAGTTACTGCTACCGATTTAGCTAACGAAGAGATTATGGCCCTCGGGGAGCAAGATAAAAAGTCCAAGCTAATTGTCGGAGAAATCCCTGGAACTACCTGGGCCGATCTGCGAAGTTCGAATATACAGTTTCAAAGCTTTGTGCCTCCTGGTATCTATGAGGAAAATCGGTTGTGGGGCTCTGACTATAGCCAAATTGAAACTCTTGATAAGGTGATCGGGCGAGAAATTGAGTCCCCTTTGACCACTGAACCTCTCAAAGAGGTTGAAATGGTATTCAATGGCAGTGAAGGTACACGTAAGTTGATCCTCACTGGGTTGGACGTGGAAGCAATTCCTCAGCTAGCTTCCGAAGATTACAGTGATGGCATTTATATGCCCCTAGGATTTGGGACACCCTTTACCCAAGACTATGAGGATTTAAAGCGGATTAATCCAACTGAGCATCCCTTTATGAGTGTGGTGCTTGATGGTGACAATCGTGTTGTTGATTATCGCATCGACATTGGTCTCAATGGTGTTGTACTACACCGAGATCAGGTGAATCCCAACCTCTTACATGTCTATCCGATGTCCTATGAGAGAATTACGCTGGTGGGGCACTACACGATAGACCTGGCAGAGATTTAAGTGGATCAGGTCTGCTTGATCAAAGAGAATAGGCAATTTAACTGATTCTGGGACAGATAGGAATGAAGATGAAAAAAGGGGGACGGAAGAAGGATGGAAATGATTGCAGTCACGAGGTTTCATGGCTCTAAATTTTCCTTGCTTATCCTTCATCTGTTATCTTATTTGCCCCATGCTTTTAACTGTTAAGCTTGTGCGTGTTTGGTCTATAAAAAGTGAGAGTCGTTCACTCAGTGGCTGTGGTAGTGAACACTCTTACTTTCTTTAGTGAGAACTATCGTGGAAAGATAGAAAAATGAGGACAAAGGAATTAGAACAATGCTTGCAGCGTCCTAGTTTTAGGACACTGAATTATCCTGATAAAATGTGTCGACTATTCACCCCCCATAGCCTATAGGTAGAGTTTTTTGTTTGTAGATTATACGTATGAGCGGACACAACTTAATAGCTCACTGAACCTGAAAGGTTTACTGATGTAGTCGTTAGCTCCTAGGGCCAAAGATTTTTCACGCTCATCGTCACCAGCACGAGCGGTTACTACAATCACAGGAATTTGTATACCTTGGGCGCGAGTTGCACTCAAAACAGACGTACCATCAAGAACAGGAAGTCCTAAATCTAGGAGAACCAGATCGATCTCTCCTGAGGCAACCAGTGACATTGCCTGAATTCCGTCTGCAGCTACCTGGATTTGATAGCCTGCTCGCCGCAATCCCTTAGACAAAAAGGCGACGATTTGGGGCTCATCTTCGACAATCAGGATAGTTGCCACAACAATAACCTTTGGCTGTAATAAACGAATTTATTTTGACAGACTGCTTAGGGACCTAGGCAGCTTGTCAATGCTCTTTAGCCATAGTATGACGCTTAACCATTAGCTACATAGTGGCAACAACACATACAGGCTCAAACACTGAGATATTTCAGCTAAATGCACATGGCTAAATCACATGGTTAAATCACGTGGGTGGTTCAGGATACCACACTACTCAGGTTGGCTCAGTACTCCGATGTGAGATATTTCTCAATGGTATGCCAAGACTTTCTGATGATTTTTATTTTTATTTTTAGTGTTCTCAGGCACTGGGATTAAGTCGCCATCCACATACGAGCAGTTCGTCCAGGAACTGTAAACGTAAACGAAGGACTGTTAATCTTGATCGGCGCTTCGTTTGTCAGGATATCTTGATATAGATGAAACCACTTAAACTTAAATCGAGTGTCCACAGTAATCTTCCGAGGTTCTCCACATTTGTTGATGGCTACAATGCCAGTCTCGGCTCGTCGCCACAGCAGACTGCACTCATCGGCATGTAGTACTTCCATGGGGAGACCTTGCATCTGGTTGTGAAATTGGATCATATGAGTCATGCGATCGCGATTCCACACCCCTTGCCAGCGGCCATTATCAATCTGACCAAAGGGGGGCTGAGCCGTTGTGCCATCATCAAACACCATGGGCGTTCCACCATCACGACCCATGATGTAGGCATAAGCCAAGTCTTCATCCGTCGGATCTAATATTAGATAGCGAAACGGATCGTTGTAAGGAATATCATGGGTGACGACAACCGTAACCGCACGAGTGTTTTCTAAGGCATTACCCATACTGTAGGGTTGGGCAATGTCAGACAGTGGCTGCCCGAGGCTAAAAGCCTGTCTAATCGCATTTAGCAATGGAAAATCATAGGCTTCAAAAGCAGCTGGTAATTCCCGTAAGTAAGGTTCTAAAAACAGATTGTATTCATGATCGCCAACGCCACCTGTCGTAATAATCTCCGCAAATATCTGGGAATTTTTAGCGATTTTATCGGGAACAAAATATCGGATAGCTCTGTTCGGCATATGCTTAGCAGCATCTAGCCGAAATCCGCGCACTCCTAGATCGTAGAGCGTCTGTACATATTGTCTTCGTTGCTCTAGAACCCAATTCTCTCCTGGCACCGTATCCCTTAAATCAGGTAGGCCTGGATCATCTCCCCCACCACAGATACGTCCCTTGATGACCTGCTGACGATTGCCATAGTCACGAATACAGTTGGCGGGATGAAAATCTTGAGTACTAAACAAGCCGTCATCTAAATCCCCATACAGTCGCTGTCTTTCCCAATATTCAGGATTGTTGGCATACTCTTCAAGAATAGCGCTTCCAGGAAATATGGTTGAAGCATTGCGCTCATTGGCCATATGGTTGACTACAACATCAGCATAGGTACGTACGCCCACCGCTGACAGAGCGTTAATCATGGCGACAAAACTCTCTTTGTCGCCATCACAGTGACTAATTACCCTAAAATCCTGGGGCTGATAGCGCTGATACCAACGACATTCGCGGGTGATCGGTGATTTGAGTGGAGGGGTGACTAACACAGCCCCATAGCCTGCAGCTGCAATAGCAGGGGCACGTTCTGCTACGGTCCCATAACTCCAGTCAAAGGCATGGAGAATGACATTGGCAGGGGCTAGACGATTGGCCGACGCCGATAACAACAGCGTTATCGCCACCACTATGGCGGTCAGGCAAAAAGTGACTAATTTGCGGAACATGGTGGAAATGGGTCGCAACGATCATATAAGACAACTATCCTATAGCACCCTTATTTTGAGGATTGTCATCATGAATAAACTTTCAAGCTTTCTGCGAGGTTTCTGAGGAGCGGATGGTACATTATCTAGAATCGCTCATCCTTATGTGAGGATGGAAAAGGGCGTTTACGTTCCTTGGAGGTCTAGGGAGCTATTGCAGTTTTCTGCTAACGGCGCTCGTTAGCGCTGGTCATTTGGCTAGACGTGTGAGTGCTAAAGGGGCAGGTTGCGATCGCAATCCCTGGATCATTAAGGTCGGTTTTCAGGGTGGCTGATGAGTTTATGCATTAATCCCGATTGTCCCCGGCCCGATCATCCGGGCAATGGCGAGGCCAATAGCTGTCAAGCCTGTGGGACGCCGTTAATTTTGCAAGGGCGCTATCGTGTGATGCGATTGTTAAGTAACCAAACCGGCTTTGGTCTGGTCTACGAAGCTTATGAGCGGGCTCTACCTAAAATTTTGAAGGTACTGCGCAACGAGCATAGCCAGACCCCAAAAATTGTATCGATGTTTCAGCAGGAAGCATCGGCACTGAGCCAGTTAAACCATCCAGGTGTACCGTATATGACCGAGGATGGTTACTTTACAGTGACACCGCCCGCTGCCACCATGCCGCTGCACTGCATCGTCATGGAAAAAATTGATGGCATTAATCTGACGCAATGGATGAAGCAGCAGGGGTCTCATCCTATCCACGAGCAGCAGGCGCTACGATGGCTTACCCAGCTCACCGAAATTCTCAAACAGGTTCATCAGAACCACTATTTTCATCGAGATATCAAACCCGAAAACGTGATGATTCGCACCAGTGGTCAGCTGGCGCTGGTGGATTTTGGGGCCGCGCGGGAGGTCACCCCAACCTACCTCAATCAGGTGAGTAAAGGTGGTATTGTCACGGCGATTAGCTCAGCCGGGTACACCCCCCCCGAACAAGAACAGGGGCAGGCCGTACCCCAATCCGATTTTTATGCCCTGGGCCGCACTCTAATTTATTTACTGACAGCCAAAGCACCCACCGATGCCGAGCTCTATGATCCGCTAGAAAACCAGTTTGAATGGCGCTCCTACGCCCCGCAGATCTCCACTGAACTAGCGGATTTACTCGACAGCATGATTGCCCCTCGGGTGGTGGATCGACCTGCCAGCGCCCAGGCGATTTTGACGCGATTAAAAGAACTATCGGGGCAGTCTGCGCCATCGCGTCCACTGGCACCAACACTGCCTGAAACCACCTTAACTAACAGTACAACCCCTGCAAATGAGGCCACATCCCTACAGCTAGGCATTACCACGCCATCGTGGCAGACCCTGCCGCAGACCATGTTGCCACCCCGGTCACGTCGCCGCTGGCCCTGGATGGTAGCGGCCTTGGTGGGAGTTTTAGCCGTTGGTGCGATCGCAGTTCGATATCAGCTGCTGCCTGCGAAGACCGCCATCCAAGCCGTAGAACCCACCCCGCTCAAAGTCCAACTCCATCGCACGCTGCCTGCCCACACCAGTTCTATCAACGATCTCCTGTTGTTTGCCGATGGTTTGCGACTAGTCAGCGCCAGTGCCGACAAAACCATCCGTGTCTGGGATTTAACCTCTGGCCAGGTGCTGCAAATCTGGAGTAATCAAACCAGCTTTGTGAATACCATCTTGCTGAACCCAGATGAAACCCGGCTCTACAGCGGTAATGCGGATGGCTCATTGCAAGCCTGGGCAGTAGCCAATGGTAGCTTGATCTGGCAGAATAACAGCGCCCACAATGGGCCTGTCAATACAGTCGCTCGCACCCCAGACGGTCAACAGTTGATCAGCGGTGGAGCCGATGGTGCGATCCACATTTGGGAGGCCAGTACCGGCAAAGCAATGGACTTGCTCCTCACCCAGCAGGGAGCTGTCAATAGTTTAGTGGTCACCTCCGATGGTCAGTACATTATTAGTGGCGGCAGCGACAACACCATTAAGGTTTGGCATCTAGCAACCGGTGAACTAAAAGAAACCCTGAAAGGCCACGAAAGCTTTGTCAATGCGCTCACCATTAGTCCAGACGGTCGCTATTTATTTAGCGCCAGCGCTGATGCCACCATTCGTCAATGGCAAATCAAAACCGGTGAGTTGCTTAATACCCTGTCTGGACACACTAGCTATGTCAACGACATGGTCTTTAGTCGCGATGGTCGCCTATTGAGAACAGCGAGCGCAGACCAAACCGTACGTATTTGGAATGTGGAAACGGGGGCAGCCGAACAGGTTTTAACTGGCTTTGACATGTTAATCGACCATATCGTGGTGTCACCATCCGAACACATTGTGGGAGCGAGCCGGACAACACCCGCCATTAAAATCTGGCTGAAAGAGCAGTAGAGTAGGGCTAAATCTCATTTCTAACCATCAGAATTCTTAGTGTCTACTCACACTGTTTACGACGATTGCCCTGATGTGTGGAACGGTGAATTTTATGAACTTGAGTCGCTACCGTGAACTCTATGAATAAGTCGTCACTCAGAAGACTACTCATTGGCGAATTCACTTGGAAACGCCTGGTGCGCTCAGTCCTGTTCATCTACATATTCTTTGCCCTATATGTCTTTTTTCGGGCAGACAGCATGATTTTCCTGCCACCGCCTGCCAGCTATCAAGACACCCCGGACATCCTCAAAATACCCGTCACTGACAACGAGCAGATTTCCGCCCTCTACTTACCTAATCCTGAGGCTACCTTCACCCTGCTCTATATCCATGGCAACGCTGAAGACCTGGGGGATATTCGTCCCAGATTGGCCGATATGTACCGCTGGGGCTTTAGTATATTTGCCTATGACTATCGGGGCTATGGCACCAGCGACGGTAAACCCAGCGAACGCAACGCTTATCAAGATATTAATGCTGCCTACACCTATATCACCCAGCAGCTCAAGGTCTCTAGTAATGAAATCATCGTCTATGGTCGTTCTGTGGGTGGCGGCTCGGCAACGGCCTTGGCCAGTCAACAGCCTGTTGCCGGGCTCATCTTGGAAAGTACTTTTACATCTGCTTTTCAGGTGGTTTTTCCAGTTCCATTGCTGCCCTTTGACAAGTTTCCCAATTTGCAAAGGCTCAAAAATGTACGCTCCCCCGTGCTAGTGATGCATGGTCAAGCCGATGAAATTATTCCGTTTCACCATGGCCGGAAACTTTACGAAGCTGCGCCAGAGCCCAAAGCATTTCTCTGGGTCCCCGCCGCAGGTCACAATGACTTTGCTTGGGTCAGTGGTGACCGTCTACAGCAAGCTGTAGTCTCCTTCCAACAGCTGTTGCTAGAGTAATGCTTGCCGTTAGTCCCTCCCATACTATGCAGCCTATACTGAAGGGACTATCTGCTGAAGTGGGTCAGCCTTGTAAGCTGGAACAATAGTCACGTTGATTGCCCAATTTTCGCCGCTGTTCTAATAATCTGCCCTGCCAACACAGCTGCGCCAAAGCCGTTGTCAATATTCATCACACCAATCCCTGCCGCGCAGGAGTTCAACATTGTCAACAATGCTGACACGCCGCCAAAACTGGCCCCGTAGCCCACGCTTGTCGGCACCGCAACCACCGGACAGTGGGCCAATCCAGCCACAACACTGGGCAGAGCTCCTTCCATGCCGGCAACAACAATCAACACATCAGCACGGTCAATCACAGCCCGATTGTTTAACAATCGGTGGATACCAGCGACTCCGACATCGCACAGCCGAGACACCTGAAATCCAGACAGTTCCAGGACTATGGCAGCTTCTTCTGCCACAGGCAAGTCCGCTGTACCCGCCGTGAGAATAGCAATATTCCCCGGATAAACTAAGGGCACAGTCTCTGGCTGGAGGGCACAGATGCGAGCTGCCTTGTGATATTGGAGGTGTGGTAAAGCTGTCTGCAGCTGGCTGTACACCTCTGGTGTGATCCGAGTGGCCATCACGACTGGATTTTCGGGGGCCATGGCTTGAAAGATTTTGATCAGCTGCTCTACGCTCTTATCCTCACCCCAGATCACCTCTGGAAACCCGGTGCGCAGGGCGCGATGATTATCAATTTTGGCAAAGTCATCAACGGGCTGATAGTTCAAATGTTTGAGCTTATTAAGAGCGGTATCTGGACTAATCTGTCCCTGGGCAACAGCGGTCAACAAATCACGCAATACAGCAGGTTGGGTCACGGTGGCAATAAAAGGGTTGAATTAACGAATCTAGGCTAGCGTTTTTTGACCGAGAGGGACGCGTGATAATGTGACCAGTGCAATGCGATCGCACACGTAATCTGATGGCTGTAGATGTTCTGATTTTGACCAATGGACCGGGAGAGGTAGCGACCTGGGTTAAACCTGTGGTTCAACAGCTCAGAAAGCGCGAGCCGGATCATGAACAAATGCGGATTTCGGTCATGCTGTCCCCCTGTCCCCATGCTTCGGGGGGTGAAACGGATTCGCTCAAATCCTACCCAGAGGTGGACCGTGTCCAAGGGCCAACAGACTTCTTTCGCTTTCTATTGACGGGTAAAACCAAAGCTGACTGGGACTGGCATCATGACGGTGTCGTTGTCTTTCTTGGCGGTGATCAACTTTATGCAGTGTGGGCGGCCAAACGTCTGGGTTATCCCACGGTAATCTATGCCGAATGGGAGCCGCGCTGGCTTAACTGGGTGGATCGCTTTGGCATGATGCAGGGAGATACCACGGGCCAAATTGCAGAAAAGTATCAGCCTAAGCTAACGGTAGTGGGTGATTTGATGGCGGATGTGGAGTCTGCCGATGTGGCCGAGCTACCGTTTACAGCAGAGACTCAGGTGATTGGCCTGCTACCGGGGTCAAAGCCAGATAAGCTCAGACCGGGAGTGCCGTTGTCACTTGCGATCGCACAGACCCTCCATAGCCAATACCCAAACATCCAGTTCATCATCCCCGTTGCCCCCACCGTCACCCTGGCCACCCTGGCTACCTACGCCGACCCCAGCCAAAATGCCACTGTCGCAGTGATGGCAGGTCCGAAGGCCAAACTGATCACCCCGGATAATGGTCTTGCCTACTTCCAAATCAAAGATGGCCCCAAGGTCTGGCTGTGGACTGATTTCCCTGCCCATGGCCTACTCAAACGCTGCCAACTCTGTGTCACCACCGTTGGAGCTAATACGGCACAGCTGGGGTCTCTAGCGGTGCCGATGGTGGTGTTACTGCCTACCCAACAGCTAGATGTAATGCGGACCTGGGATGGTTTGTGGGGGTTGTTATGTCAGTTGCCAGTGGTCGGTTCGCTGCTCACCAAGGTGATTAATACCGTGGCAATTCAATACATCCAGCGTCATCAAAAGCGCTTTGCCTGGCCCAATATTTGGGCTCAGGACGAGGTGGTACCGGAGCTGTTGGGACGGATTACAGCAGAAGAGGTGTGCGATCGCATTTCCACCTATCTCCAATACCCAGAACAACTAGAAACCATGGAACAGAATCTGCGTAATCTGCGCGGTCCATCAGGTGCGGCCAGAGGTTTCGCGCAATTGATTCTGGACACGTTAGACTACCCGATAAAGGATTAGTTGGGTTTCGTTCCTCAACCACAACCTAGGGCAAACGGATTAATTATTCATTCACCGCCCATTTCCCTTCTCCCCCTACCTCCCTCACCCCCTGCTTTTCCCCTTATGCACTGCCAATACCCCCAAACTCGCCGCTGCGACCAAACCGATACTTACCACGGCACTGCCGTCGCCGATCCCTACCGTTGGCTCGAAGACCCCAACTCTGATGAAACCAAGGCTTGGGTTGACTCCCAAAATGAGGTGACATTCGGCTATTTACACGCACTGCCTGCAGTGGAACCGCTCAAACAGCGGCTGACGGAGCTGTGGAACTATGAACGCTATAGTGTGCCGTTTAAGCGGGGTGGGCGCTACTTCTACTACAAGAATGACGGTTTACAAAACCAGGCAGTGCTCTACACCCAGCCATCCCTGGAAGCCGAGCCAGTGGTGCTGCTTGACCCCAATACCCTCTCCGAGGATGGTACCGTTGCCCTGGGCAGTATTGCCGTTAGTGAAGATGGACGCTATCTGGCCTACAGTCTCTCCAGTTCAGGCTCAGACTGGCTGGAGTGGAAAGTACGAGACATTGAGACTGGGCAAGATACCGCTGATCATCTGAGGTGGAGCAAATTCTCAGGGGCAGCCTGGAGTCACGACAATCAGGGCTTCTTCTATAGTCGCTACGACGAACCCTCCGCTGATTCTCAGTTTGAAGAGGTGAACTATTTTCAAAAACTCTTTTACCATCGTCTGGGTACTCCTCAGTCAAAAGATACCTTGATCTATGAACGCCCTGACCAAAAAGAATGGGGGTTTCAGGGGCAGGTGACCAATGATGGTCGTTACCTGATTATTTCAGTGTGGCGAGGCACTGAGCGCAAGAACCTGATTTTTTATAAAGACCTACAAGAGCCCAATAGTGAGGTTGTTGAGCTGCTCAGCGATTTTGAAGCCTCCTATGGCTTAATCGATAATGACGGCACCACATTCTGGTTTCAAACAGATTTAGACGCATCCCGTGGCCGCGTAATCGCCCTTGATTTGAACCAGGGAAATGTGCCTCAAGAGATTATTCCTGAAGCCGAAGAGACTTTAGACTCAGTTAGCCTGCTAAACAACCAGTTTGTGGCCAACTATCTCAAGGATGCCTATACCACCATTCAAATCTTTGACTTAACCGGACAGCCACTCAGAACGGTAGAGCTGCCAGGCATTGGCTCAGCTGGTGGGTTTGATGGCAAAAAGGAAGACACGGAAACGTTCTACCGGTTTTCTAGCTTTACGGTACCCAGCTGCATCTATCGCTACAACATGGAGACTGGAGAACAAAGCCTGTTTCGTGAAGCTGATGTCGCCTTTGACCCCAATCACTACGAAACGCAGCAGGTGTTTTACACCAGCAAGGATGGC
Organism: Leptolyngbya sp. Heron Island J; assembly: GCF_000482245.1. Classification (GTDB taxonomy): domain Bacteria; phylum Cyanobacteriota; class Cyanobacteriia; order Phormidesmidales; family Phormidesmidaceae; genus Leptothoe. The sequence goes on from NZ_AWNH01000057.1 coordinate 68,022, forward strand.
ACCCGCGTGCCCATGTTTATCACCTATAAAAAGGGACTAGTGCCTAATGGCCAAACCCCAACGCTGCTCTATGGTTATGGCGGATTTAATATCTCTCTCAGCCCTAATTTCTCAGTGAGTAACCTGGTGTGGCTAGAAATGGGGGGCATTTATGCAGTAGCCAACCTGCGCGGTGGAGGAGAGTATGGCGAAACCTGGCACCAGGCAGGCACCAAGCTCAACAAGCAAAATGTTTTTGATGACTTTATTAGCGCTGCTGAGTGGCTGATTGAAAACAACTATACTGCCCCCGAACATTTAGCAATTATGGGTGGTAGTAACGGCGGTCTCTTAGTGGGAGCCTGTATGATTCAGCGACCTGACTTGTTTGCAGCGGTACTCCCAGCAGTAGGTGTTATGGATATGCTGCGGTTTAACCAGTTCACCATTGGCTGGGCCTGGGAAAGTGACTATGGCTCTCCCCAAAACCCTGAAGAATTTGGAGCCCTGTATGCCTACTCTCCTTTGCACAACCTAAAATCAACTAGCTATCCCGCCACGCTGATTACCACCGCCGATCATGATGACCGGGTAGTCCCAGCTCACAGCTTTAAGTTTGCAGCGGCACTGCAGGCAGTTCACCAGGGCGACAACCCGGTACTGATCCGGATTGAAACCAAAGCAGGCCATGGAGCGGGTAAACCAACCGCTAAGATCATTGAAGAAGTGGCGGACAAGTGGGCATTTCTGGCCAAAACCTTAGACCCTGACGGCAAGAGCCTGACCGTTTGACCGGGCCTGATTTCACACTATGATGCTATCGGCTAGGTGGGACATCGACTATGACACAATTACAAATCTTTCTGGAAAAACTTCACCATACCTATGGAATAACGGATGCGGGCCAGGTAGCTGACTATATTCCAGAGCTATCAAAAGCCAATCCAGATTGGTTTGGTATTAGCGTTGTTACCACCGATGGCCAGGTATTTAACATTGGTGATACAGCCAAGAACTTTACGATTCAGTCTATTTCAAAAGTCTTTGCCTATGGCCTGGCTCTAGAGGACCATGGGCGAGAGGTTTTGTTCGAGAAAGTGGGTGTCGAACCCACGGGGGATCCGTTTAACTCAATTATTCGTTTGGATGAGGGTTCTCACCGGCCCTATAACCCGATGATCAATGCGGGGGCTATTGCGACTACCAGCTTGCTCAAGGGCGATGGCCCCACCGATAAGCTCAACCGGCTGCTCAAAATGTTTGAGCATTACACCGGGCACGAAGTCTTTATCGACATGCCCACATTTATATCAGAACGGGCCACCGGCCATCGCAACCGAGCCATGGCCCATCTGATGCTTAATTTTGGCATGATCGATAAAGATATTGATGCAGCCCTGGATCTTTACTTTCAACAGTGTGCTGTTATGGTTAACTGTTGCGACTTAGCCACAATGGCGGCTACCCTAGCGAACCATGGCACCAATCCTATTACCCAGGTGCGAGCCGTTAGTGAGGATTACGTGCGGGATCTCTTGAGTGTGATGTATACCTGCGGTATGTACAACCGGGCGGGAGAATGGGCCTATCGAGTGGGTATACCTGCCAAAAGTGGTGTGTCTGGCGGCATTTTAGCGGTCGTGCCAGGTAAGGCGGGCATCGCTACGTTCTCGCCACCAATCGACGACAATGGCAACAGCGTGCGCGGGTTGCGGGTGTTTGAAGCCCTATCTAAACAATACAACCTACATATGTTTGACCTATCCATGGGTCGCTGTATTTTTTGCATCTGAAATCAACTGAGGGCTCAATTACAGCTACTCTATTCCGCTCACAATCCTGCTGCAAATATCTACTAAAGCTAACAGATGATAGTTGATTGAAGAATACATGCTGCTTTACTTTAGTTAAGCTTACAACACTGAACAGTAAGAAGTTTTTGTTGCTTTGCAGAAGCGCTCTATAAAAAAGAACATTCCATCGATCAGAGAGCAAATCATCGTTACATTCCGTCCAGCCTTTAATTGAAACCTATACAAAACGCTTCAAAATCGAGGTCGCTTTTCGGACCTTAGTTCATCTCCTAGGTGGGTTTGCCTATCGGTTCTGACTAAAAGCATTCGACAAAATTACCGACTGGCCTGACTCGATGTATCTGCTCGACTATGACACTGATATCCAGCCTCAAATTCTTAGCGAAGTTGAGGCTTTTGAACGCTTTGTCAACCTCAATGCTATCGCTTTAGGGTTGCTGTAAGTGCTCGCTCTCGAAATGCCGACTCATATTTGGTGATACTTTTCTGGCTGGTTTCGTACCCTACCCAAGCATGGCTATCCCAGTGAACGCATTGTTCGAATGACTCTTCAAGACCAGCAAGAGATCGTTTTATCCAAGAGTAGGCCTGCTCTACTGTTGGATAAATTATTGGCTGGTAAAATAGGGCAGGCCAAAACCTCCAAGACACCTTCGTTGGCAGCGTAGGAAGACAACAAAAAGGCAACACTAACTTGTTGCTCAATAGATCCTGATTGACTGACAAAAGATACTGTCTCTAGTGTTGAAGTGACCGTCAGTTCTGGATTGTAGAAAATTGAAAAGGAAGTGGGAGTCCAGCACTCTAGAATTAGATACCACTCAAATTATAGAAACGCTGTGAAAAAAACTCCCGTCTCTACGATGCCTTGAAAGCCTGGCTAGGTCAAGGCGAAAACTGGGTACATCTCACTCATTTAACGACATGTCTATGGATGGTCGTTGCGCTGATTCATACCGGTGAAGTGAACCTAACGAAGTGGGCCAAGTATATTCCCTGCCGAGGGCAGTACGCGCAAAGTCGCCAACGTCGTATACGTCGCTGGCTCGGGAATCCACGCATCAATGTACATCGGTTGTACAAGCCAATCATTCAAGCTGCGTTGGCGAATTGGGAAGACGAGTGTCTGTATGTGAGCTTAGACACCACCCAGTTTTGGGATGAGTACTGTCTGATTCGGTTAGCCGTGGTTCACCGAGGACGCGCCCTCCCGTTGTCTTGGCGTGTGCTCAGGCATTCGAGTGCAACCGTTGCCTTCAGCGAGTATCACGAGATGTTAATGCATGCGGCTCGATACCTGCCGAAGGCCGTGAAGGTTGTTCTGCTGGCGGACCGAGGATGTATTCACACTGATGCAATGGAAGCCTTGGGCCAATTGGGTTGGCACTATCGCATTCGACTCAAGAGCAACACGTGGTTATGGCGCTCTACCGGAGGCTGGATACAAGCGACCTCAGTGCATCTGGCAGCTGGTGACGTGCGCTGTTTCCACACGGTTAAACTGCACAAGCGACAGTGGTATGGTCCAGTCCATGTCATCGTCGGTCGCAATCCTCTCAATGGCGAACTCTGGGTCGTTGTCAGTGATGAACCCACTACGCTCAAAACATTGCAGGAGTATGGCTTTCGCTTCGATATCGAGGAACTTTTCAAGGATGAGCAGTCCAGCGGTTGGAATTTGCAAAAGTCCGAGATTCGTTCGGTTTGTGACCTCTCACGTTTATGTTTCATCTTAGCGCTCGCGACACTTTACGTGACCGCGCAGGGCGTTGCTGTCGTTGAGTCAGGCAAGCGGAGATGGGTTGATACTCATTGGTTTCGCGGCAATAGTTATTTTCGTATTGGTCTCGATTGGATTCATGCGGCCTTACTCGATGGCTGGCAGCTAGTGAATCGTGTTTTATTCTCGTCTAACATCGACCCTGACCCGGCGATGGCCTCTCGCTGGCAGCATGAAAAACGCTCCTTTCAGTTTGAATTTCAGGTCTTTACTACTCTGTTCAATCCTGACTAAACTTTTGTCAGTCAATCAGC
>NZ_AWNH01000058.1 GCF_000482245.1 Leptolyngbya sp. Heron Island J
TGGGAAGTACGACAGCGTGCAGCATGTCATGGCGTTCAACTAGCCGCTGCCACGCTTGATTAAATCGCTTCAAGTCAAAATGAGTGCTTTCAATTTCCAAATAGTTGTGTGTTGCTACGTTCCCTAGCTCAAAGGCAGTATCGCGTCCAATCCAGTAGGCCTGTTGAATGTCGGTTAATGGGAAAGGAGCGTTTAATTTTGTCGGGTCAGGCGTTGCTTTTGGTAGTAAATCTGCTGCAACGTTATCGCCTTCAGAAGCAGAAGCCGCTTGATTTATTAAGTCTGCCAGGGCTGACACCGTAGGAGTCTCAAAAAGACTGGCTAGGGGTAGCTTAACGCCGAAATGATCGCGAATCTGCGATAGGAGCTGCGTGGCTAGCAGAGAATGTCCCCCGATCTCGAAAAAATTATCGTAGATTCCAATCGGCTCAATTTTTAACAGGTCCTGCCAACATTGAATTAGAACCTTCTCCACTGTGTTGCGAGGAGCGACATAAGCATTGCTTAATTGGGGGCGAGAGTAGTAAGCAGTGTCAACAGCGGGGGCAGATTCTGTTGCTGCTAATTCTTTTAATCCCAGCTCCTGACTTCTTAGAGCGTCAAGCGGTCGGGTAGAGACCAGCACCTGAGGGAGGCCGCTGGCTAAGGCCCGCTGGAATGCTTGTACTCCTTCTTCTGATTTTATCCCGTAGCTTAAATGCGCATCACGTTGATGCTTTAAACCTTCGGGAAGCTGGGTCTTGATAGCCATACCAATATCAGCCCAGGTATCCCAGTTAATGACCAATGTTCTCTGCTTTCTGGCATAGCGACGCATGGCGATCGCATCTAAAAAGGCATTTGCCGCGCAGTAATCGACCTGTCCTGGTATGCCCACAATCGAGTTTAGGGAGGAAAAGAGAACTAAAAAATCAAGGTTCAAATTCAATAAGGCGGCTTCTAATACCTGGGTACCGTTAACTTTTGGGCTGAGTACCCGAGCGGCTTGTTCTGAAGTTTTTAACTGAATTATGCCGCCACCAGCAACGCCTGCTGCATGCATAACACCATGTAAAGCGCCAAATTTTGCCTGTGCTTGTGAAATCGCGGCTTGCATTTGAGCCAGGTTGGTGACATCCCCTTGAACAATCTCGATTTCTGCCCCCAACTGAATTAGAGATTGAAGCAGGCTGATTTTTTGGCCAGTATCGCTGGGCTGTTCGTTTTCTACGGCCCAATCCGCCCACGTTGCTTGATCTGGGAAGGGCGATCGCGACACTAAAACCAACTTTGCTTGAACGGTGCGAGCCAGATACTCAGCTAGCACCAGGGCAAGGCTGCCCAAGCCTCCAGTAATTAGGTAAACTCCGTTTTGTCTCAGGGGCAGATCGTTCGTTGTCTTTAGGTGTACCGGTTCAAAATCCTGTAGCCAGCGATGCTGCCCTCGATAAGCCACCATCTCATCGGCATTCGTTAAACTAAATTCGGCAATGAGATTCTGAGAAAAGACTTCAATTAAATCTTTAGTCGGTGGGAAAGGAATATCAATGCTGCGGCAGGAAAAATTTGGATACTCCTTAGAAATGACTCGACACGGTCCGGTGATTAACGCTGCCTCTGGGTGAACCGATTCACCGATGACATCATGCAGTTGACTAGATATGACGATTAACTGGACCGAGCGATCAATATGCTTACCCATGGCCTGGGCTAAGAAAAGAAGACTGTAAAATCCTTTCTTTTCGGCCTCTTCTAAAACAGCGGGCGCTGTCGTCCAAAAATGGGCGATCTTACTGGGGATCTTGTTCTGGGCAACCAGGGTTTCTATGAGGGTGTCATAATCGTCTGCCCTATCTGGATTGATGGTGTACGATGTCTCATCAACTTGATAAAACCCTGTGCCTGCTCGTACTACAGTCACATGGTGAGACATTTCCCGAAGATGCTGTAGAAAGTGATTGTCTACTTCATTAGACTCTGCAAATACTAGCCAGTACTGGGCAAGACTGGCTGATATCTCAGCAGCACTGGGGGATGGCAAATGGGATCGCTTCCAGGTTGGTACATAAAACCAGTCATCTAGCGCCTGCCGCTGATTTGATGGTTTAGCGCCTGTAACGAGGCCAGGTTCCAACCAGTAACGCTGACGTTCAAACGGATAGGGGGGCAACGTTGTTCGCTGCCGCTGTTCCTGGGCATAAAATCCTGCCCAATCAATTGAAACACCGACCAGCCATAGCTGCCCTAAGGTGTTGAGCAAATGGGCCACATCTGATTGCTGATCATGGGGGTGACGAACAGATGATAAAACTGTCAAATGGGGCAGATTCTGGCTTTGCTGTTTTAATAAAGTGCTTAATGTTCGACCGGCTCCAACCTCCAGAAAAACAAGATTGGGCTGCTGTAATAACTCTTGAATACCTGCTTGAAATTGAACTGTTTGACGCAGGTGGTTTAGCCAGTACTCTGGATTCGACACTTCGTCAGCCGTCACCCATGTTCCCGTTACATTGGAAATATAGGGAACTTCAGGCTGTTTAAAAGCTACTTGCTCAAGGCACCGTCGAAAGTCGTCTAAAATAGGCTCCATCATGACTGAGTGAAACCCGTGGGACGTATGTAGACGACGGTGCGCTACTCCCGATTGTGTCAATTGCTGCTCTAGCTGAGCGATGGCCTCAAGCGAACCAGAAATAACGCTGAGCGTGGGACTATTAACCACTGCTAGAGCCAAAGCTGGATTTAGCAGTGGCTCAATTTCTTCAACGGGCAGCTGCACCGATATCATTGCGCCAGGAGACGTCTGCTGCATCAGCTGTCCCCGCGCAGCAATCACATTGAGCGCATCTTCTAAACTTAAAACACCGGATAAGCAAGCTGCCACATACTCTCCGATACTGTGACCGATCATGGCTTTGGGCCGAATGCCCCAACTCATCCAAAGCTGGGCTAAGGCATATTCCACAACAAAAATAGCGACCTGCGAAATTGCTGTTTGCTGCAGACGCTGATGGTCTGCAGTGGTGGTAGGGTAAATATGCTCGCGCAAATCAAATCCTAGGATCGGATGCAGTATTTCGGAGCAGCGATCAATGTGGAATCGAAACTCGGCTTCAGTTTGATAGATTTCTTTAGCCATATTGGGGTACTGAGACCCCTGGCCTGGAAACATAAAAATAATTGTCTGCGCCTCTTGAGAGGCCTGGCGCGTTAATAAACGAGGGGAAGCCTCTGATGAAAGCACCTGCTGCGCATCCTCAACGCTCTGACAGACCGCAATTCGCCGATGTGCAAAGACTTTGCGTCCGGTTTGTAGCGTGTAGGCAACATTGGCTAAGTTCTGTTCGGGAGATGAATTTAAATATTGCGCTAGCTTTGTGGTTGAAGCGTCTAACGCTGGAGACGTTTTCGCTGAAACAGCAAGCAGCTGCCATGGACGAGATGTTGTTGTTGATACATGGGACGGTGCCTCCTCAAGTACGACGTGGGCATTTGTTCCCCCCATGCCAAAAGAACTCACGCCGGCTCGGCGTGGTGTGCCATTCCTCTGCCACTCAGTGAGCTCGGTATTAACACAGAAAGGGCTGTTGATAAAATCAATATCTGGATTAGGCGTTTCAAAGTTGAGCGTTGGTGGTAATACTTTGTGCTGTAGTGATAGAACCGTCTTGATTAATCCTGTAATGCCAGCCGCTGCATTGAGATGCCCCACGTTGGTTTTAACAGAACCAAGCCTGCAGTAGCCTTTTTTAGTCGTACTTTGTCGAAAAGCCTGAGTCAGGGCAGTGACTTCGATGGGGTCCCCCAGTGCTGTTCCAGTGCCGTGGGCTTCAACATATTGAACCGAATCTGCCTGTACTCCTGAAACTTCTAGCGCTTCGGCAATAACGGACGCCTGGGCATTGAGGCTGGGGGCTGTGTAACCAACTTTCATGGCTCCGTCATTGTTAATCGCCGAGCCTTTAATCACGGCATAGATATGATCCCGGCTTGCGATCGCATCGTCTAATCGTTTGAGCACAACAATGCCCACACCGTTACCAAAAACAGTTCCCTGAGCCTTAGCATCAAACGCGCGACAGTGGCCATCGGGAGAAAGAATTCCCTTCTCCTGATACAAGTAACCCGACTTTTGAGGCAGTCGAACAGTCACACCCCCCGCTAACGCCATGTCTGCTTCACCGCTTAACAGACTTTGACAGGCAAAGTGAACGCTGACTAATGAAGTAGAACAGGCAGTTTGGACATTAACACTAGGTCCTTTTAAATTGAACTTGTAAGATACGCGAGCCGGTAAATGATCGTTCTCATTGCCAATAAAAATTTCAGTCGGATCGCCTGAAATTTGTTTCTGTTGCGATAAAAGATTAAATAACAAATAGTTACTTAGCGTTGCGCCAGCAAAGATGCCAACTTTACCCCCATAGCTCCCAGGATTATAAGCGGCATCTTCTAGAGCTTCCCAGGCACATTCCAGGAATAATCGATGTTGGGGATCGGTAATTTCTGCTTCCTTGGGACTAAAGCCAAAGAAATTAGCATCAAAGCAATCCACCTCTTCAAGAAAAGCGCCAGCTTTTACATAGCTTGGATGACGAAGCGCAGACGGATCTTGACCAGAGGCAATCAGTTCATCCTCTGTAAAACTGACGATGGACTCAACTCCGTTCTTTAAATTTTGCCAAAACTGATCAATATTTTTAGCACCTGGAAAACGCCCTGCCATACCAATAATGGCAATCTCATCTAAGTGTTCAATCGAATCAGATTGATACATGAGAAAACTCCAATCAATTTACTAGCTAGCGGATTGTTCTTTTAACAGTGATTGCTCCAACTCCAGAGCAATCTGTATCTGATCGTTCAAAACATCTTCAATGTCGCTTTCAGTCGTACAAGGGTTGGCAATTACCGCTCGAAGCGCAGTAATTGCCAACCCTTTGCCGTAAGCTGTTGTCTTAGTAACCGTCCTAGAAATAAAGGTCTGACCGATTTGACGCTGGAATTTCTGCAGCTGCTGATTGAACAGATTAATGGCATTGTTATCTGCCTGAGTTAGCTTCCCGAGAGCGGCTAAGGATCTCCATCGACTGGGTAAATATCGATAAAGTAAAATGTTCATCTCTGGCTCAGCAAGTAGCTCAAATTCAGGATGACTCAATATATGGTTAGCCATATATTGAGTTTTTCTCACGCCTTCATCGACAAGCACCTCGTATCCCTCAACGCCAATCAGATTTAGCCCAGCATGTAAACATAGGGCAGAAGCCGGACGAGACCCTTCAAGAGAGCGCCTGCCCAAATCTCCTGAACCATCCCGTGCTGTATAGGTAGCCCGCTTTTGAATGACATTGGCTAGATGGGGATTTTGGAGCAAAACCATACCAAGCCCCATGGGTAAGTAGAGTTGTTTATGCCCATCAATGGTCACAGAATCCGCTTGGGCAATGCCGACTAACTTTTTAGCATGTTGTTTAGAAAACAACAGTGGACCACCCCAGGCTGCATCCACATGAAAATGTGTGTTTGCTGCCTGAGCTATGTCAGCAATCTCTTTTAACGAATCAATACCCCCAGAGTCGGTTGTGCCCGCAATACCGACAATCGCAATGATACAGATATTGCGGCGGCGACATTCGGCAACAGTTTGGCGCAGAGTTTGAAGCTCAATCCGATTTTGATGATCCGCTGGTATGCGAATAAGGCCTTGGGCACCAATTCCCAGTAAATCGGCTGCTTTATCAAAGGAATAGTGCATTAGGCTAGAGCCAATAATCACGGCCCTGTCATAGTCATAAAATTTTAATGCTGCTGCTAAGCCTGATTTTTCCACCCCTGCAAACTCCTCGGTCGCTCCCAGGACTGAATTGCGGGCACACCACAGCGCTGAGATATTAGCTGAGGTGCCGCCAGAGGTAACGATGCCCAGGGTGCTACCGTTTTCCTGTATGTGTTGCTGATAAAAGCTTTCTGAGAATCCATAAACCAACCGATGCATCATTCCTAACGCTTGGCGTTCATGGAGTGTGAGCGTCTTAGCTGTTTCGGTTTTGACAACATTTTGATTCATTGCCACGATCAGTTTTGCTAGCGGTCTAACAAAATAGGGCAATGCCGAAGTCATATGCCCAATAAAACGCGGTGAAGATGTATGGTTTGAGTGGTTAACGACCGTGCCATACAAAAACTTCAGATAGTGGTCTAACTCTAGAGGTTTTAACGGAATCTGGCTATCAATGAAGCTAGACGTTAGCGATGTCAATCCGGCATTTGTACTGGTATAGCGAGCGGATAAGAAATCTTGAGAAATCTCTGAGATGCTCTGTTCCATAGCCTTTTCTTCATGGACTGAAACAGAAAATAAGCTGTGCACATACGCTTTAATATCTGTTGATACGTCAAATTCAGATAAATTAAAGGATTGAGGTTCCGTCTGTTCCACTGACATAGGCTTACACTTCAACTAATATGTTTTGATTAATCAGGAGATTAAGGTGTCTTCAGTCTAGTTCGCACGGCTTTCTGGCGCTGCATTAAAACCTTACGGTTTTTAGGAGAGCTGGTACTCTCTTGTTCAGCAACGCGTCTTGACTCCTGGCTAGGCTGTCCGAGACGCTGAGCTAACGTGCGAATAGTTGAATATTTGAATAATTCAACGATGGAAATCTTGCTGTTGAGCCGGACTTCTAACTGATTATGCACTCTCATCAATAAGAGTGAATGACCGCCTAAATCGAAAAAGTTATCTTCAACACCAACCTGTTCTGTCTGGAGTATATTTTTCCAAATCTCAACGAGCTTCTCCTCCATATCAGTTTTGGGAGAGATGAAGGGTTGAATACTATGGTTGCGAGTAACGCTGATAGCAGCAAGTTTCAACCGATTAACCTTGCCATTCGGATTGAGCGGGAATTCCTCTAGCCTGGTGAACGAAGATGGAATCATAAAGCCTGGCAGCTTTCTAGCGAGAAACTGTCGTAATGCGGCAGCGGTAGGAGTCTGCCCAGATGCCCTAATCCAGTAGGCAACTAACTTGAAATCTCCTGAGTACTCCGTCTGTGCTGTTGTGACTACACTTGCCTTGATGTCGGGGTGTTGAGCCAGAACTGCTTCAATCTCTCCTACCTCTATTCGATAGCCGCGAACTTTGACTTGATGATCGACGCGGCCTAGAAACTCAATTTGGCCATTGGCGCGGTAGCGGGCTAAATCGCCGGTTTTAAATAGTTTTGCTTCAGTCTGTGAGCAAAATAGATGGGGGATAAAGCGTTCATTGGTTAATTCAGGCCGATGCAAATATCCCGCTGCTAGTCCAGCTCCACCAATGTACAGCTCACCGGCAACGTTAATTGGCACAGGCTGGCGATGCCTGTCTAGAATGTACACCTCAGTATTAGCAATGGGTCTGCCAATGGGGAGGCTATTAACTGGTAGCTGTGGCGCAGAAACAGCATAGGCAGTGACGTCTGCTGCAACCTCCGAAGAACCATACAGATTTAATAAAACTGCGTTTGGCAGTCTGTTTTGAAACTGTTGACATACGTCAGGTGTAAGTGCTTCACCGCTGGTAATCCAAAGCTTCAGGTCAGGCAGGCTGTACTGTAGCTCCGCAAGGGCCTCCAGTAAAACCTGGAGCAAAGAGGGAACCAGGACAATCCGCGTAATGCGATCGCACGCCAGCATGTCCAATAAACGCGATGAATCTATCAAAATTGAATCTGGTATGATCACCGTCTTGACCCCCTTTAATAGGGGACCAAAAATTTCCCATACAGAATCTACAAAGCTGAGGGATGTCTTCTGACAGCAGATTTCGTGTTGTTCAAAAGGATAAGCATCCCACATCCAAGCAAAGCGATTAATTGCTCCACGGTGGGTTCCCAACACGCCTTTAGGTGTGCCTGTAGAGCCAGAAGTGTACATAACATAGGCAATCTCATTAGCGATGGGCCGATCAAGATTTTCAGCACTCTGCTGAGCAATGGCCCCTGGCTCTAAACAAACAAGCTGAATGCTCTGATTAACGGAGCCATCGTTTTTATTATCATTTGCGGCTATGGACTGAATTAAATCATTGCCTAGTTTTTGCTCGGAGATTAATGCGGCGGCTTGAGCGTCCTCTAACATCCAAGCTAGCCTCTCTGACGGATAGGCTGGATCAAGAGGTAAGTAAATAGCACCTATTTTGAGAATACCAAGCAAAGCGGCAACCAAATCTGGCGATCGCTGCAGACACACCCCAATCACAGGGTTAGAACCCAGTTCAAGGGACTGTAAATAATGTGCAACTTGATTTGCCCTCTGATTGAGATTGTCATAGGTCCATTCTTCATCCCAATATTTAAGGGCAGCCGCTTGAGGAGAACGCTCAGCTTGCGCTTCGAACAGTTGGGAAATGCTTGAATCAGTAGGAAAGTCAGCCCGATTATCATTCCATTTCAACAGCTGATGTCTTTCCCCATCAGTCAGATAGGCAATATCCCATAGACTCTGATTAAAATTCGCCACCATACTCTCTAGAACAGTTTGCAGGTGTCCCAATATTCGAGCTACGGTATCTCTTGCAAACGACTGAGCTTCACCAATGACTTTTATCTGTAGCGATTCTCCAGGTACGATCATCACCGTTAGAGGATAGGGGCTTTGCTCCAGAGGCCTAACCTGTTGCACCGCTAACCCACCTTGACTAGTTAGCGTTGAATTGGGGGCAGGATAATTCTCAAAAATAACAATGCTATCAAATAACCTTGTGTTAGCCGGTATTTGACTAACCCGTTGAATGTCAGCTAGGGGGGTGTGTTCATATTGGCCTAGTTCAACAAATTCAGCCTGTAAGTCCGTTAACCATGGCAGAAGTGATGAATTTCCAGGAACCTTTACCCGCATGGGTAAGGTATTGATAAACAACCCGATACCGTTTTCAATGCCTGGCAAACCACCCTGACGACCAGATACGGTCACGCCAAAAACAACATCATCGCTGTTGCTGTAGTGGCTTAGTAACAACGCCCAAGCTCCCTGCAGCAGGGTGTTAAATGTTAAGTGATGCTGTTGAGCACATTGTTTCAGAGCCGAAGTCGTAGAGGTATTAAACTCAATTTGCTCTTCATGATAGTTACTGGATGAGGTAATTTCAAAGCCAACGCGATGATCTACCGGTAGCTGGGTAGGCACCTCAAATCCTTGCAGCGCTTCCCGCCAAAACTGCAAAGATTCTTCCTGATTTTGCTGCTCTAGCCAAACAACATAGCTGTGATAGGAAAATGGTGGTATCTGAGGAACCGACTTGCCCGCCAGGTTTGCAGTATAGGTATCAAAAACCTCCTGTAATACCAATGCCATCGACCACCCATCCAGCAGAATATGATGGTAGCTCCAGACTAAGGAATAAACGTCGCGACTAAGCTGAATGAGTACAAACCGCATCAGCGGAGCTTGATTTAAATCAAAACCCTGCTGTCGGTCCGACTCAAGTAAGGCATCTAACTGTATCTGCTGCTGACTGTCAGACAATGAACACCAATCAAGCTGTTGCCAAGGCAGAGAAATCTCTCGCCTGACAATCTGTACCGGTTTGACACATTTCTTCCATACTGGGAAAGTACGAAATATAGGGTGTCTATTGGCCACCGTCTGCCATGCCTTCTGTAGTGCTAGGCAATTCAAATTACCCTTGAATGTCAAACAAAGCTGAGTGACATAGACACCCGGCTGAGCGCTATATAAAGTATGAAAAAGTAGCCCCTGCTGTAGGGGAGAAAGTGGATAGATGTCTTCAATGTTTCGTTTGGTCATTACTGGCACCCGTTGAGAACTGTTGAGGGCAGACATGGTTGGCGCAATAATTTGCTTGATCTAAATTCTGCATAACAATGTTCAAGCAGCTGATTTCTCTAACCTACGTTTCGATTGCCTGGGCAATGATCTCGTCAAATTCCTGCTGATTTAGTCCAGCATCAGGAAAATCAGACACCGTATAACCGACCGTATCCGGAGACTGACAGTGACGAATTAGTCCTTTCAAGTGGTGTAGGAAGTTTTGAGCTAAGTCTGCTACAGTTTCTGCCTGATGAACCTTTTCACTGTATGTCCAATCAACCCGTAGCTGATCTTTCAAAATGTAGCTGTTAACATCAATCAGGTAGCGACGAGGATTGTTGCAGCCGCGATCGGCTGCGAGCATTTCTGGAACAATTTGAAGATGATTCACCTCTGGTAAGACTTGGTCGAACCGCCCCAGATAGTTGAAACTTACTTCAGACTTTGGCAATGATTTGAGCTGATGCCCGGCGTCTGAGTCTTTGCTGAGATATTTCACAGCACCAAAGCCAACACCGCAATTAGGAATCTGACGAAGCTGTTCTTTAACCTGCTTAAGTGAATCGGACAGTGAGTCTTTATTACCTAATGTAAGCAACACTGGAAAAACAGCTGTGAACCAACCGACAGTTCCAGATAGGTTCAAATCTTCAAAGAGTTCCTCTCGCCCGTGGCCCTCTACATCGATCAGTAAAGCCGCAGACTTTGTCCATTGTTCAAAGCTCAAAGCCAGTGCCGTGAGTAATACCTCATTGATCTGAGTTTGGTAGGCTAGGGGCACTTCCTGCAGGAGTGCTTTTGTCTCCTCTGACTCTAGTGCAAGGGATACGGTTTTTACCGTTGCTTCAGAATTGTTATTAACATCGCCACTATCAATGGGCAAGGGAGAAATATGAACGTCTTTAAACTTGTCTAGCCAGTAGCTGAGTTCCTGCTTCACGTGAGGGCTTTGTGTCCAGGTGACTAAATGCTCTGCCCACAGCTTATAGGAACTTGTCTTTGCAGGTAACTGAAGTGATTGCCCCTGCTGGAGCTGGTGATACAGTGAAAAGAATTGCTCCAGCAAAATCCGCCACGATATCCCATCCACTACTAGATGATGGACTATAAATAGCAGTCGGCAAGGTCTATGATTCCCCAGATTAAATAAGGCCGCTCTTATTAAAGGACCATTGAATAAATTCAGACTTGCCTGCAGTCCATCGGTCCGATTATCAATCTCCTTTTGCTGGTCTACTTCTGATAGCCCTGACAAGTCGACATACTCAAAGAGACTATCAGGGTTCACATCAGCGATAGTTTGTGACCACATCTTCGCTTTCTGGGTAAATCGTAGGCGTAGAGCATCATGTTGTACTAGCAACTGCTGCAGTATCTGTTCTACCCAATCCGGATTGAGACTTGGTTGAACCTGCAGTAGTACCGATTGATTCCAGTGGTGTGGCTCCGGTAGCTGCTGCTCGAAAAACCAATGCTGAATTGGTGTTAGTGGCACTGCCCCTGTAATCACACCTTGCTCTGCCAGGGTAGTCGACACCATGTTAACTACTTTTGCCAGTTCAGCGATGGTTTGGTGCTGAAATAGCTGTTTGGGGATTAAATACAGTCCGGCCTGACTAGCCCTGGCTACCACTTGAATGCTCAGAATTGAATCGCCACCCAGCTCGAAGAAATTATCGTGTATGCCAACTTTGTCGAGCCCCAGAAGGTCTGACCAAATCTCAGCTAGAACCTTTTGAGCGGGGGTAGAAGGTTCCGTTTTAGCCGTTGTTTCCCTGGATGGAGCGGTAAGGGCAGAGCGATCAACCTTTCCACTTGGAAGTAATGGAAACTCGTCTAAAAAGACAAACTGTTCTGGCACCATATAGTCTGGCAGACGAGTTTGCAAAAACTGTCGGAGCAAATCACGATCAATACTGTTAGGCTCACTCGGTATAACATAGGCAACCAGGTAGTTGTAGTTTGCCTGGTTTAAATGGGCGATTACGATCGCTTCTCGAACGGCCCTGTGCTGCTGCAAGGTTGCTTCTATTTCCTGCAGCTCAATTCGAAATCCTCTGACTTTAACCTGATGGTCTGTACGGCCTAAAAACTCAATCTCACCGTTGGAACGATATCGAACTAAATCGCCGGTCCTGTACAAACGGGCGTCTGGCTCGGGACTAAAAGGATGTTGAACAAATTTCTCATCGGTTAGCTCTGGGCGTTGCCAATAACCACGGGCTAGTCCTGCACCTCCTAGAAACAGTTCACCAACTACATTGATGGGAACAGGTTGAAGATTGTTATCTAAAATATAGGCCTGGGTGTTAGCAATCGGACGCCCAATGGATGGAGCCTGCGCCAAATCCTTTGAAATTCGACTAAAGGTTGAGTAGGTTGTGTCCTCCGATGGTCCGTAAAGATTGAACACATCGGTGACCTGCTGTTGCTGATAAATCTCTTGTACAAGCTTTAGTCCCAGCGGCTCACCGGCTAGATTTACGGTACGAACGCTGTCAGGAAGCGCATTGGCTTTGAGCAGACCTGCGATCGCAGAAGGAACCGTATTTATCAGAGTCACCTGATCTGCGGCGGGTAAATCAGGGAGACTTAGAATATTTTCCGCTAAGATAACACGTCCCCCGGAACTTAGGGGCAAAAATAGCTCAAACACGGAAAGATCGAAACAGATTGAAGTTGAGGCTAGAACTCCCGTTAACTGCTCTGGTGTAAACACCGTTTTGGCCCAACCAATCAAAGCAGCCGCACTTTGATGTTGGATCATAATTCCCTTGGGTTTACCCGTGGAGCCTGATGTATAAATTAGATAGGCTAAATTTTTAGGGCTAACACCGCTGATTACATTATCAGCCGACTGATGTTCAATTTTGTTTGGCCAATCTACATCCAAATCGACAATGTGAACATCTGATTGAGGAATTTTTGACCTCGAATTTTTCTGAGATAAAACGATAGAAATCTGCGAGTCTTCCACAATAAAGGCCAGGCGTTCCGCAGGATAGGCCGGATCTAGGGGCACATAGCCCCCCCCAGCTTTGAGGACAGCGAGTATGCCCACCACCATCTCAATCGACCGCTCTGTACAAATTCCAACTAAACATTCAGATGTAATGCCTTGGGCTCTTAAATAGTGAGCCAGCTGATTTGCTCGCTGGTTTAATGCATGATAGCTAATGTGATCATTACCCAAAACTATCGCGATCTCATCCGGCGTTTGTTCAGCCTGCAGCTCAAACAGTTGATGGAGACATTGATGGCTAGGATACTCAAGCTGATTTTGATTCCAAACGGTTAGCAGCCTATGCTTCTCATTCGGACTGAGTAGAGGTAGCGTATCAATGGACTGGTCAGGATTGGCAACAATCCCATGGAGTAAGGTGTGAAAATGGTTAAACAGGCACTCAACGGTTTCTAGCTCGAATAAATCTGTACTGTACTCAAACCAGCCACAGATCTCGTCTGGCATTTCCACCAAATTAACAGATAGATCAAGCTGCGCCCTGCCTATATCCAAAGGTACTGGGTCCAACGTCAGCGCTGGCAGCTCAACCCGCTGCATGGGCGCATTTTGTAGCACAAACATCACCTGAAACAAAGGATTGTGACTCATGCTTCGCTCGGGACGCATTGTTTCCACCAGCTTTTCAAACGGAAAATCCTGATGGGCGTCTGCTTCCAAAACCGTATCTTTTACTCGCTGGAGCAGCCTACGAAAAGATAGACCACTCGACAAATCTGTTCGCAGCACAAGAGTATTTACAAAGACACCAATCATCTCCTCTAGTTCAGTTCGCTGACGATTGGCAACAGCGGTGCCCACTAAAATATCGTTCTGTCCTGTATATCTGTAAAGAACTACCTTAAATGCTGCAAGCAATGTCATAAAGAGCGATGCTTGCTCCTTTTGACTTAACTCTTTGAGCGCAGTACTCAAAGAGTTTGAAAATTTAAAGTGATACAGTGCCCCCTGAAGACTCGATACAGCAGGGCGTAGGCGATCGCTGGGCAGCTGCAGGAGGGGTAAATCGCCCGATAATTTTTTTCTCCAGTAATCTAGCTGACGGTTAAATTCTTCACCCTGTAGCCGCTGATGTTGCCATAGGGCAAAGTCTGCATATTGAATTGCCAGTTCTGGCCGCTCAGGAGAGGCACCTGACTGATCAAAGCTAGTGTAAAAAGCCGACAGCTCTTGAACAAGGACCGCTAGGGACCATCCATCTGAGGCAATGTGGTGTAGGCTCAAAAGTAGTAAATGGTCAGTTTCGTGCAGTCGAAATAAGACTGCACGCATCATCATATCTTGCCCCAAATTAAATGGTCGTCGCGCTTCCTCAACTGCCAGCCGCTTTGCAGTCTCTTCGCGCTCCGGGGTGGCCATAGCCTCCAAGTTTACAACGGTTAAAAGATCTTGCGGTAATTGCTGATGAATTGTTGAAACTGGCTTACCATCAACTGTGGAAAAGGTTGTTCTGAGGACCTCATGCCGTTGGCAAATGGCCCTAAGCCCTTTATTTAATGCATCAATATTGACAGACCCCGTCAGCCTTAAAGCAGCTGGAATATTATAGATAAAATTGCCAGACTCAAGCTGGTCTAAAAACCAAAGACGCTGCTGAGCCGAAGATAGAAGCACCGTATCTTGGTCTGACCTACGGGGAATTCGCTGCCTTGATTGTGACAATACACCGTTTTCCTGCAGCAAACGCTCTAACAATGCCCGCTTCTTACTGGACAGCTGAAAGTTTCGTGTTTCACTATGACTCATACTGTTTTCCCCGATTAAGCTAATACCTTTTGTTCCAACATAGTTTCAGCCTCTTGCTCAGATAGTTGAGCAACCGTCAATATCAGCTGGGCTGTCTTCTCAAGCACTGTGAGATCGTTTGCCTGCTGGACAAGCAACTTTGCCAGCCCCGCAACGGTTGGTGATTGAAAGAACTGACGCAGCGACAGCTCTACTTGAAACATGTCTTGCAGTCTAGCAATAGTGCGCGTGGCCAACAAAGAATCACCACCGAGTTCAAAAAAGCTTTGCTGTATGCCAACTTGCTCCAAATCTAATACTTCAGCTAAGACTCCGGCTACTACTTCCTCCACCTGATTGCGAGGAAGAGAGATTGTTGTTTCTGAAGATGAGACTGAAGACTGAAGACACTGTAGAGATTTTCGATCAACCTTCCCATTTGCCGTTAGTGGTAGCGACTCTAGGACAATAAATTCAGTCGGAACCATATGGGGTGGCAACCACTGGCTCAGAAAAGTACTCAGCTGTTCACCGGGTAAATCTACAGTTCCACGGGGCACAACGTAGGCAGCTAACCAATTTTTTCCTTGATGATTGACGACAGTTACGATTGCCGTACGGACGGCAGAATGCTTCATCAGGGCGTGTTCAATTTCTCCTACTTCTATGCGATGCCCTCGAATCTTGACTTGAAAATCTACCCTGCCCATAAACTCAATGTTCCCATCAGGCAGATAGCGCCCTAAGTCTCCAGTGCGATACAATCGCTCTCCATCGGAAGAACGAGTTATAAAGCGAGCGGCGGTTTTCTCGTCATCTTGCCAGTAGCCTTGAGCCAAGCCAGCACCGGCACAGTACATTTCGCCTGTGACCCAGGTGGGACAATCTTCCAACTGTTCGTTTAAGATGTAATACTTCGAGTTTGATATGGGCATTCCGTAGGGAATGCTCTTCCAATGTGGATCAACTGCATCAATTGGGTAATTAATATTCCAAACAGTGGTTTCTGTGGGACCACCGATACTACAAACCTGGACATTTTCAGCCAAAGATTTTATCCGATTCGGCAATTCGAGGGGAATCCAATCTCCACCTAAAATTGCCAGTCTGAGAGATGAAAGATCGAGTTCGGGCTGCCGAGAGGCAGTTTCTACCAGCATCTCCATCATGGCTGGCACCGAGTTCCATAGGGTCACATGGTGCTTTTGCATCAGTGATATCCAATGGGCAGGCTCTTTGAGCGAGTCTGCATTTGGAATGACAACGGTGCCGCCCGCTATTAGCAGTCCGAAAACATCATAGACTGATAAATCATGGTGTAGCGTAGTGAGTGCCAAGATGCGATCGTCAACACCAACATGAAAGCGCTGATTAGTATAAATAACCATATTGACAACGCTGCGGTGAGAAATCATCACGCCTTTAGGTAGCCCAGTGGAGCCGGACGTGTAAATCACATAGGCTAAATCATCGGGGGTATTCACGTCATCTAGGGCCGCTTGCTCTTCGGTAGACCAGTCGATACGGTCAACGCAAATTGTCGTCACCTGAGATAAATGGGCAAACCGATCGCTAAAGTGCGACTGGGTCAAAACAAACTGAGCCTGAGCGTTCTCCAATACATACTGCAGCCGCTCGGCTGGCAGACTTGGATCAATGGGTAGATAAGCCGCACCAGAGGCCAGAATGCCAAGCACTGCTACAATTTGCTCCCATCCTTTGTCCATGAGAATGGCAACAAGCTGGTTTGGAGCAGCTCCTTCGGCTCGCAGGTATTGCCCTAACTGGTTGGAGTAATGATAAAGCTCGCCATAGGTCACGGTGCGCCCTTGGGCAATAATTGCCGCTTTATGGGAGTTGGGGGTAGCCTGGCTAGTAAACAGTCCGTAGAGTGTCTCTAAGGGTATTGTTGCCTCGGTGGAGTTAATCGCCTCGCGCTGCTCCAGCTGCTCCTTGGGAGTTAGCTCCTGGATCTCTGCCTGCCAGGCCTCTTCTGAATTGGCCAACCGCTTTAATAAATGACTGTAGGCATCGAACATCTCGCTGATCATACCTGCCGGAAATAATTCCTCAACAGCGTCCCAGAAGAAGATCAAGGCTCCTCCATCTTCAAAGACCTGATTGTCTAGCCATACCTGCGGAGTTTGCGTTAAGGCATAGGCAATCGGTCCAAATTCTTCCATATCAGCTAGAACAGATTGCTGCTCGGTTTGAGCATCCAGGGGGAGGCTAGTAAAGACCACTGGCATAGTAACTACCCCCATGTCTACGCCCTGAGCCTGGGCCAGCTCCCGCAAAATCCGAACACCACTCACATAGTGGTGTTCTAAGTCTTGCCACAGCTGCTCCTGTATCTGTTTTGCACGCACCTCAAACGAAGCACGTTTAGAATTATCAACTTCCAAAAGGGTAAAGGACGCAAACTCTCCTACTAGGTCATTCACCTGTGGATGTAAAGGCAGGCGATTAAATCTTGGAATATTAATTGTGAAATGAGGCGTTTCGCTCCAGGTGGTCAAAACCTCCGCATAGATAGCAACTTGCAGCCCAGCCGATGTTAACCCTGCTCTTGCTGCTCTTTCCTTTAAACGCTGCCAGTCAGATGGCTCTAGCCGACCTTCTCGATGCACAAATTGAGGAGACTTTAGTGAGGCAGGATTTTTTGATAAGGGTAAGACTGGTGCCGGTGGCAACATCGAGATACGCTGATGCCAGTATTGCAACGATCGCTCGAATAAAGATGTTTTTTGTAGGTCGATTGTTGAGAGTATGTAATCGCGATAAGAGATTTCTAGGGGAGGCAGTGCAGCTTGAGGCTGGCTGTAGAGTCTAGCCCAGTCGCGGAACAGAATGCGATAGCTCCAAGCATCACTGATGAGGCCATCTATGCTAATGTGCAGACGAGTTTGCTGCTCGCTAATTTTTGTTGTGCGAATTTCAAATAGTGGATACTGATCAGCCGACAGAACCTGATGGGAAAGGCGATCTCGAGTTTCTTGTAGAGCTGAACTAATGTCTTCGGCGGTAAGATGCCGCAAATCGTCGACTTGAATTTTGTAGGGAGGCACCTCTGAAAGAATTTGTTGCTGTCCATCAGGCAAGATAATTGCTCGTAACATCTCGTGACGCTGAACGAGATGCTGCCAACTAATGCCCAGCCGTTCTAGGTTCAACTGTTCACAATCAAGTTCTAAATATAAATGAATCGACACGCCTCCTCCAGCAAAAACATTATTTCTGCCGAGCCAGTAGGCCTGCTGCATTTCGTTGAGAGGAAATGGCACAAACCGATTCTCTGGATCTGAAATTAGAGTAGGAAGCTGTATATCTAGTAGGGCATCTGTCTGTTTTAACAGCCGATCCGCCAGTTGAAAAATGCTAATATCCTGAAGTAAAAGCTTTAATGGAATGGTGGCTCCTAAGCTAACCTCAACCCGATTTCTTAATTCCAACGCCATTAAAGATTCCAGGCCAAAGCTGTGCAATGACTTGTGAAGATCAATCTGCTCAGGAGCTACACCTAGAACCTGAGCCAAGCGACTACATAGGTACTGAGCTAGAACTGAATGACGCTCTTCTGCTGGTATTGCTAGCAGATCTTCTCTCGTTAGCTGACGACGATCGCTAGCCGCGATTAGAGGAGCCTGTTCAGCAGAAATGAAGGTTTCCGATAGTTGAATATCTAGGTCAGGGGCATAGGGTCTTCCCTGCTTAAGGGTAGAATCAATCCAGTAGTATTGCCGCTCAAATGGATAGGTTGGTAAAGGCACGCGATTTGACAAATAACCCTGGTCAAATCCAAACCAGTCCACATCGTATCCCTGAACAAACAGCTGACTGAGGGATGAGATGACAACAGACCAGTCAGCTTGACTTGGCTTTAGGGAAGGCAGCCATTGCAGTGTGTGGGATTCTGGTACGCACTGCCTACCCATGCCAATTAAAACAGGCTTAGGTCCGCATTCTAGGCAACAGTTTATATCGAGACCGGCCAGCGTCTGTATGGTTTCTAAAAATCTCACGGATGAGCGTAAATGGTTGCACCAGTAGCTGGCATCAGGGATGAAGCCTGGCTTCATAGTCTGGCCTGTCACGTTGGAAATCAGCGGAATCTTGGGCGCACTAAATTGAACCTTGGCGACAATCTGCTCAAATTCTGCCAAGATTGGCTCCATTAAGGGCGAGTGAAAGGCATGAGAAACTTTAATTTCTCTGGCATCAATACCTGCCAACCGACTCAGAACGGTCTGGACGGCGTCGTGCCGACCTGAAATAACTGTGTGAGTTGGGCCATTAAACGCTGCTATGGAGACTTCATCACCATAGTCAGCAATGGCAGCATTAACGCTGGCTGCATCTGCAAAAACAGCTGCCATTTTGCCTTGATGCTGCTCCAAAGACTGCATTAGGCGGGCGCGTTTAGCGACTAACGTTAACCCATCCTCCAAACTGAAAACATCTGCGATACAGGCTGCTACATACTCGCCTAAACTATGCCCCAAGACGACGGTAGGTTTGACTCCCCAGGACTGCCACAGGCGCGCTAGGCCGTATTCCACAGCGAATAAAGCTGGCTGAGTGTAGACTGTTTCATTTATTAGAGAGCTATCTGATTCGCCATAGAGGATAGAGAGTAGTGACTGCGGTAGCTGCGATCGCAAAATCTCATCACAATCTTGCAAAATTTTGCGGAATAGTGGCTGGGTTTCGTAGAGCTGTCGCCCCATATTCACATACTGAGCCCCCTGTCCTGTGAATAGGAACGCAACTTTTGGGTGTGCGGAATTTTGAAGCTGATGACTAATAACACCGTCAGATATTTGACCAGAGGCAAATGCTTCTAGGTGCTGACGCATTGTCTCTGAACTGTCTGAAATTGCGGCTAAACGATGATTAAACTTAGCTCGACCCGCATTAGCCGTAAACGTAATATCAGCAAGAGACTGTTGCGGATGCGAACTTAAATGGTCGGCAAATTTTCGAGCCAGTGCTTTCAATGAGCTGCTGCTTTTGGCAGATAGCGTTAACGTATGGAACGGACGCTCCACAGATTGAGGACTCGACTGAACGCTGGGTGGCTCCTCTAGGACAAGATGTGCATTGGTACCACCAATGCCAAAAGAACTTACGCCAGCGCGGCGCGGCGCACCGTTGGACGTCCAATCTAGGGGGGACGTATTGACGTAAAAGGGACTGTCGGCAAAATTAATTTGCGGATTTTCTACCTTGAAGTGGGCACTAGGCGGCAGCGTCCGGTGATGCAGCGCCAGTACAGCTTTAATCAAGCTAGCAACTCCTGCTGCTGATTCTAAATGTCCAATATTGGCTTTTACAGAACCCAAGGCACAAAACTGTTTGCGCTGAGTGTAGTTACAAAAGACTTTTTTGAGCGCCGCAACTTCAATCGGATCCCCTAGGGCAGTTCCGGTGCCATGGGCTTCAATATACGCTATTGTCTCAGGCTCTATATTTGCCAGTTCCATCGCTTCTGCAATTACCGATGCCTGTCCTTCAACGCTGGGAGCTGTATATCCCACCTTGGATGAGCCATCATTATTGACGGCTGACCCTCGAATCACGGCCCATATGTGATCATGATCAGCGAGGGCATCACTCAATCGCTTGAGAGCAACAACACCCACACCATTCCCAAAAACCGTCCCTTGGGCGGCGGCATCAAATGCACGACAATGACCATCAGGTGAAAAAACGCCGCCTTCCTGATGAAAATAGCCGCTTTTATGGGGAACTCGAACGGTGACTCCTCCAGCAAGGGCAATATCACATTCACCATTTAACAGACTTTGACTGGCTAGATGAACGGCAACCAGAGAGGTGGAACAGGCCGTTTGAATACTTAAACTAGGCCCCTTGAGATTGAGCTTATAAGATACCTGTGTTGCTAAATAATCTTTATCGTTGCTCAGAAGCGTCTGTATGCTTTCCATTGAAGGCTGCATAACCTGACCCCTAAGCAAATTATGCAACAAATAGGTACTTAAGCTGCTGCCTGCATAGACACCGATGGCCCCCGAATAGGTATGAGGATTGTAACCAGATTGCTCTAACGCTTCCCAAGCAGATTCAATAAACAACCTATGCTGGGGATCGGTCATAGCCGCCTGCTTTGGCGTGAAATCAAAAAAGTTAGCATCAAACAGCTCAATATCTTCTAAGACTGCAGACGCTTTCACATAGTTTGGGTCATCCAGAAGGCTGCTGTCGATCCCTAAATCAGCCAGCTCTTGTCGTGAGAACGCGGTGATTGATTCCACGCCATCTTTAATATTGCTCCAAAACTCTTCGATATTTTTTGCGCCTGGAAATCGTCCTGACATGCCAATGATGGCAATCTCGCTGGTAGGTATCGTCATTTCTGGAACGCTCATTGTTGTTGTCTGCTACTACATACTGGGGGCTATTTTTGACGCAATGCTTGACGACTCTGAGCCAGGGTTCTGCGAGTATTGGCTCGTTCTCGACTCTTACTTAATGCCTGAACGCCATTCTGACCAGACTCTAAATAATTGGCCAAGGAGCGAACGTTTGGATGATTAAATAAATCAACAACTGAAATCTCATGATCCACCACCTGGCTCAGCTTGCTGTAAATCTGCATGATTGTGAGCGAGCTGCCACCCAAATCGAAAAAGTTATCGCCAACCTCAATTTGATGGAGCTCTAGAATATCCCTCACAATTTCAGTTAGCTGATGTTCTAAATCAGCTGCCTTTAGGAAGCTGCTAGCAATTACTTTGAGACGATTCTCAAGCAAAGCAGCTTTACATGCTTGGCGTCGAATCTTGCCACTAGACGTCTTAGGAATACTGTGGGTTCTGATTAAAACAATGCCGTGGGGATAAATATCGTGCTCGGAAACAAGCCGGCCTCTGATGCTCGAGATCGCATCATCCAGCTCAGACGCTTGATAGTGACGCTTTACTTCCTGAACGACGACAAGTTGCTCTTCCCCATCTACCTCCATAGAGAAAGCAGCACATCCACCAAAATTAGTAATTGCATGACTCTGTTCTGCGGTCAGTTCTATATCCTGAGGATAGTAGTTTCGTCCTCTAATGATGACTAAATCCTTTAATCGACCCGTCACAAACAGCTGATCGTCTTGGATAAAGCCCAGGTCGCCTGTCCTCAGAAATTCTCCTTCACCGCTTGCCAGGCAAGCTTGAAATATTTCGGCAGTTTGCTGGGATTTTTGCCAATATCCTTGAGCAACACCGGGACTAGCAATCCAAATTTCTCCAATTTCGTCCTTTGCACAAGGCACCCTCAGCTCTGGGTGAACAATCATAATTTGAGTATCGGAAACTGGAGAGCCGCAGCTGACAACAGACTTAACATTCTGTCCACTTTTGTCAGTCTTAACGGCACGATTCTGTTTGAGAGCAGACGCTTCAAATGCCCTAACAACAGGCCCCTTGCTAATATCTCCGCCAGTGACCATGAGCGTAGCCTCAGCCATGCCGTAACACGGATAAAAAGATTTATGGCGAAACCCACAGGGGACGAAGGTGTCTGTAAAGGTTTCCAGGGTCTCTGGGCGAATAGGTTCAGCTCCACAGTAGGCAAATTGCCACGGACTTAAATCTAAATTAGCGCGCTGCTCGGGAGTGGTTTTTTGAATGCACAGTTCAAACGCGAAGTTAGGACCGCCGCTGTGATTTGCTCGGTATTTTGAAACTGCATTTAACCAGCGAATAGGCCGCTGTACAAAGGCAACGGGGGCCATCATATAGCATGGAAACCCTGTATAAATGGGTTGAAGAATACCATCAATCAACCCCATGTCGTGAAAGCTTGGCAGCCAGGTTACGGAAACAGATTTAGCAGAAAGCTTAAATGCTCTCTGGATACATAATGAATTGTGTAGTAAATTATCATGGCTAACCATAACCCCTTTGGGATTACCTGTAGAACCAGAGGTATACTGTAAGAAGGCTATAGACGATGAAGAGAGAGAATTTTCTTGCCAACAGTCGGCTAGCTGGTCGGACAGGTCATTAGTGGCAACCCAGTTTAAATCGCTTAAGCCTGGCGATTCTGAAAGGCGACCTTGAATATTAGACAACACAGATGAATGGGTTAGTGCAATTTTAGACTGTGCGTCAGAGAAAATGGATTGGAGCCGACCTAAATGTTGATTGCGACGAGGCGGATATGCTGGAACAGCAGCAACTCCTGCATACAAGCATCCGAAAAAAGCAGCAATGAAATCTAACCCTGGTGGATACAGCAGTATCGCCCTCGAATCAGTGATCTGTAGGCTCTGCAGGTGGGCTGCGATCGCGCGAGCCTTCATGTCAAGAGTCTCGTAGGTCCAGAACTCTTCCTCAACTTCTCCATCCTTCAAAAATATGAAAGCAGAACGAAAGGGTTGGTCTTGTGCACGATAGCGCAGCAATTCAACCAGCGTAGAAAAAGCCTGAGAAGACTGCAGAGCATTACGCTCTCCCAATAACATATTACAAGCTCCTAATCGAATGTAGAGAACTTAGTCAAATCAAATATTTTATTTAGTTATGCAGATTCAGATAAAGAAGCCCAGGATAATTCCAGCATTTCCTCAACCGGCAGCTCCCTTATGCATCGACTGTTCACAATGAATTTCAGCGATCTGTCAAACCTACATTCTCGGATCAGAACTTTCTAGAATCCTTGTCTAGCAGGGACTGTATAAACAACTAACCTTGAACCTTAGTCCTGGTGCAGCACCAACCTTAAACTCTCTAGCCCCATAGAACACACAGTTATAAACCTGCTTGAACAGCTAAAAACCCCTTACTCAAGCAAATTTTACTATTATGTCTAATCTAAGGTTGCCAAACGCGACTTAAATGGAATGTGTGACAGGAACTCAAAATCTAATTATTCAAAACCCGCGCAATGACCAGCAATCTAGAGTGTTACTGCACTTACGCTCGCAAAAGGAATCAACTACCTCATTACTACAAGAACCACAAAGAACACTTTGCTTATTGAAACTGATTCTCATGAATGATGTTAGCAAACATTAGTTTAAAAAACAAGTAAAGCTTGTATCCATTATGCCTCAATCGGCTTTTCAGGAAATTAATAGATGTCATAGTCGTCAGTATAGATAATGGTTCCAGGCTTCACCAGCAACTGAATAATGGGCTTAATGGTTTGTTATCACGTAGACTTTAGCAAACTCGATATCCCGCCGGATAAATGAAGTTTCGGGCCCTTATCGGCGACCGCCTAGCGTAATTCACTTACATCATAAATTGGTTTCTGTAGTGTTGTTGTGTAGCTGTTTTTGTCGCAGTGGATACATCTATGACTGTTGGCAAGTGTGAAACCTTGAGAATGGATCGTGTAAATAGGTTGAGTTCGCTGAGATGGGAAGGGATAGGTATCTGAGCAATGGTTGTTTTACAGCTATTTACCATTAGATATGGCATGAATTAGGTTTTTCAATGATTAAGGTTAGGTTGATGAAGAGTTGGCTAATGATGATGGGATAGCCGATTTCGTTGTTAGGTGAGAATTGTTTCCTACATCCACATTAAAGGTTTCTAGATGTGAAGATGTTGATTTCTTTGCGGCTCCGCATCGCCCTTAAGTGATTATTTTCTGTCTCAGTTCGGTATGCATTACTAAGAAAAAAGGAAGATTTGTAACCAAGAAGTATAGATGAGGTAGCTTGCTTGAATGATGGCTGGTTCTATGGCAGTAGCAAGTACTTTTCCTAATATTTCTCCATTAGCCTTGACAATAAATGTGAAAGAAATGAATATGTCTTTAATGATAATGATTCCTTAGAGCAAGCTTAAAAGGAATGCAATGAGACTTTTTTGTTAGCTCATATACATTGAAAATTGTTTTTTGTTAGCTCATATACATTGAAAGCTGTTTTCTGTAGTGTTGTTACATAACTGTTTCCTGATCGCAATGGCATGAATTAGGTTTTTCAATGATTAAGGTTAGGTTGATGAGGAGTTGGCTAATGATGATGGGCTAGTCGATTTCGTTGTTAGGTGAGAACTGTTTCCTACATCTGCATGAAAGGTTTCTAGATGTGAAGATGTTGGATTTCTCTGCGGCTCCGCATTGCCGTTAAGTAATTATTTCCTGTCTCAGATCGGTATGTATGACTGAAAAAAGGAAAATTTGTAATGAAGAGGTTTAGATGAGGCAACTCGCTTTAATAATTGGTTCGATAGTAGTGGCAAGCACTTTTCCTTCTACTTCTCCATCGGTATACGCGCAGACCACTGGCGCGACAGTTCGGAGTTCTGATGGACAAGTTTTTGCTTCGACGGTTCAGCCACAGGTGACTCAAATAACAGACGTGCGAGTCGAACAGGGTTTAGATGGGGTCCAAGTGACTCTGGAGACAAACAATGATAGGGAGTTACAGATTTCTCCAACACAGCATGAACAAGTCTGGTCTGCCGATATAGCGGATGCGCAGCTGCAGCTAGAGTCTGATCAAAGCTTTCAGATAATGGCTCCGGTTGATGAAATTCAATCGGTTTCCGTGATACCTGTAGATGCTAATAATGTTCGAGTCGAGATAGTTGGTGAAACTGATGCTCCTAATGTTCAGGTCGTTCAGACTGCAGGAAAGCTAACATTAAAGCTTAATACCTCCAGCGCTGAAGCTATTCAATCTGATCCTTTAGAGACTTTACCTGCCGCTCAGATTAACGCACAGCAGATTCCGGAGCCCGCCGAATCTGAAGAGCCCGCCGAATCTGAAGAGTCTGAAGAGTCTGAAGAGCCACTTCGAATTTTAGTGACCGCTGAGCGCTTTGAAGAGTCGCTTCAAGATGTCCCTATCAGCATAACTACGCTGTCGAGTGAAGAAATTGAAGATATTGGCAGCATCAATACAACCAGCGATATTAGTCGATATGTTCCAAATTTGAACATATTTAAACGAGAGGTAGACACGGTTGCAGTCTATAACATTCGCGGATTGGGGAACAGCTTTCTTGGTTCTCCTGCGGTTGGACTATACATTGATGATGTCCCTGCTTCTGAGTTTATTTCCTTTGCTACTAACCTGTTTGATCTTGAGCGAATTGAGGTGCTTAGAGGGCCACAGGGTACGCTCTATGGACAAAATACATCGGGGGGGGTGATCAACATTATCACTAAGCCTCCAACGAATGAATGGCAGGTTCGAACACTTGCAGGTATTGGTGATCCAGGGATTTACGAAGGCAGGCTTTTAGTAAATGGACCAATTGTAGAAGACAATTTATTTTTTCGACTATCGGGAGCTTATCGAGAGCGAGATGGCTTTTTAGATAATGTCTTTTTGGATACAGATCCTGATACAAGACAGAGCTTTAACGGTCGACTGCAGCTGCTTTGGACCCCTGCCGAAGATTGGGACATTTCTTTGGGAGCCACTTATGAAGATGTTAATAATGGAGCCCCTGCCGTCGTTAGTCCATCAAGTCCTAATCTTTTTGAAGTAGAGCAGGATTTTGATGGAGAGGCAGATACCAATGCAAATACTCAGTCTTTACGTGTTGTTCATCGTGCTCCTGACTTTACACTCACATCAATTACGGCTCGTCGCGATTGGCGACAGGATCCCTACATAGCCGACTTTGATCAATCTCCTTTAGATGCGTTTAGGGGCTTTGTTGTTCAAGAAATCGATCAGTTTAGTCAGGAAGTTCGCCTTCAGTCTCCACAGGATTCAGCATCTGACTGGCGCTGGCTGATTGGGGCCTACTACCAGACGCGAGACTATGATACCGAAGAAGCAGGAACTGAGTTTGGGCAAGATGCTGGGTTGTTTGGAGCTATTCCGAACTCAATTGATAGACAGGTCGCCGATTTGGACAATCAGACCTATGCTGCATTTTCTCAGGCAACCGTTCAACTGTCAGAGCGCTTGAGCTTGACGGGAGGACTGCGATTAGAGCACGAGCGGCGAGATATTGAGCGCGCGCGCTTTTTTGACACGCCGCTTGGTAGCAGTGAGATTGAGCCAAGAGTAGAAGATGAGGCTGACTGGACTGAGCTACTCCCTAAACTGGCCGTTGAATATCGCTTTAGTCCAAGTTTAGGAGCCTATGCCAGCGTGACTCGTGGCTTTAAGAGTGGCGGATTTAGCCCTAACTCTAGTGATCCTGAGTTTCTACAATTTGACCCAGAACGGACCTGGAATTTTGAAACGGGTGTTAAATCTTCCTGGTTAGATGAACAGTTAACTGCAAATCTAGCGCTTTTTTATATCTCAGCAGACGGCTATCAAGTTTTACGCAATTTTTCTCCAAATGTGGCTACGCTGGTTAATGCTGCAGATGCAGATATCTTTGGTCTAGAGCTGGAGACAAGGGCACGTCCGACAGAGGGGCTAGACCTGGTTGCTGGCATTGGTGTAATCAGTACAAGATTTAGTGACTTTATTGATCCGGTATCGGGACAAGATTTTTCAGGCAACGAAGCGCCCTATGCTCCAGCCCTGACCTATAACTTAGCAGCACAGTATCGAGATCCGGGAGGTCTTTTTGGTCGGGTCGAACTGCAGGGAACAAGCAGCTACTTTCTAGATGATGCCAATGAGCTGGGTCAGGATGCCTATGCATTGCTCAATGCTCGTATCGGTTATGAATGGGCGCGTAGTGGGGTGTATCTGTATGCCAACAATTTATTAGATGAGAAGTACCTCACGGCGGGTTTTCAAACTTTTCGGGGGGTTGGTGATCGCAGAACCTTTGGCATTCAGGTTAAGACAGAGTTTTAGTTCATTATTGGCATTAGAGTTATGACACAGTTCACCGGAGTCTCTGAGACTCTATTGATTTCACTTTATGCCCGGTTTTTAGAAACGCAGCGTACAGATAGAATCCTTGAGGATGAAAAAGCAGTTGAGGCTGTTTCAACGCTTGATCTTGATTTTGACAAGTTCAGTGATGATTTCTCAGTTGTTCAAATTGGATGTGCTGTTAGGACAGAGATTCTGGACCAGGCAGTTCAATCGTTTCTAAGCCGCCATCCAGAAGCAGCTGTGATTAATTTGGGGGCTGGACTTTGCACTCGTTTTTTTCGGCTTGATAATGGTAAAACAACCTGGTTTGAAGTTGATTTTCCCGAAGTTAAATCGAGCTGGAGTCGAGTTTTTCAAGAGACCGAACGTCATCAGTATATTGCCAGTTCTGTTTTAGACTTTGCTTGGATGAATCAGCTTGATTCCTGTAGCCATCTGCCAAAGCTCTTTATTGCTGAGGGGCTTTTGATGTACTTCAGCGAACAGCAGGTGCGCAAGCTTCTGACTGAGTTAACGCTACGAT
Source organism: Leptolyngbya sp. Heron Island J (assembly GCF_000482245.1). GTDB lineage: Bacteria > Cyanobacteriota > Cyanobacteriia > Phormidesmidales > Phormidesmidaceae > Leptothoe. The sequence goes on from NZ_AWNH01000058.1 coordinate 27,841, forward strand.
TTCCTCAATCAGAAATGTTACTGGAGGCTATGAGTCCCCATCTTGCAAAAAACTCTAACCGGAATCGAGCTGTTTCTAAAACTGATGCGACATTTCGATGGGGACTATCAACCGGACGGCACCTGTCGAAGTGGACCTCTAAAATTTATTTTGTTGAAGAGTGGTACTATCTGGACCGACATCCTGCTCGCTGGGGCAACGCTAGGTTCTTTCGCTATATTCCCTTTATCCGTAAAGGGATGAAGATAATTCACATACGCTTTGTTTCAGATAGTCAATGAAGGAAGTCTCAAGTGTTTGATCCTCAGCCTGCTCAGTTATCAAAATTGATTGAACAGCAGAGATACAGGCTGATTATGGCTGCTGTCTTGATGATCTTTGCGACCATGCTAGGGTTAGTACCCTTTGTGCTAATTTACCTGATGGTTTTGGAGTTTATGGCTCCGGAAGTTCAGCCAGCTTATGTTTGGCAACTTGCGATCGCAAGCATTGCTGCGATGATTGCTCGGTGGGTTTTGACAGGCGTTGCAATTCGGTTATCCCATGTTGCCGCATACTGTATTTTGTACGAAATTCGCGCTGCGATCGCGCAAAAGCTCAGCACCCTGCCGTTAGGTTTTTTTAGCAGTCGCACCACTGGCACGCTGAAGAAAATCATGAACGAAGACGTTGAGCAGCTGGAGCTATTGATTGCCCATGGCTTCCCTGAAACTACAGGAGCCGTTGTTACCATTGTTTTAGCGGCTGCCTATTTAATTTATGTGGATTGGCGCATGGCGGCTGCCGCACTCCTAGGGATTCCCCTTGCCCTGCTTTGTCAGGTTTTTATTTTTCAAGTCAGCCAGCCATTGCTCAAAGACTACTATCAGGCAATGGCGAAAATGAATGCGGCCCTGATCGAATACGTTCAAGGCATGCAGGTGATCAAAGCGTTTACGCAAACAGCAGAATCATTTACCCAGTATCGCGTAGCCGTTGAGTCTTACCACACCTATGAAGAGCGGTGGTCGCTCAACATTCTTTTGCCTTGGACGCTGTTTAACATTAGTCTCAGTGCAAATATATTGTTTATTCTGCCTGTGGGCATCGGGCTACTCATCTCAAACACCCTCACAGTTTCTACCTTAGCTTTGTTTCTACTACTGGGGTTAGGGATTTGTGCCCCCCTGTTTAGGTTAGCCCAGTCTGCTCAAACATTCGCGCAGGTTCAAGAGGCCAGAGGTCGAATTGACTCCCTGCTTCAGGCGGCTTCTCTACCACAACAGATACGATTTTCTCCGCCGCAGGATATGAAGCTTAAGTTTGATCATGTGCATTTTTCCTATGATACTAAGGCGACTTTAAGCGACATTAGCTTTGTTGTTCCCAAGGGAGGGTTTACGGCTTTAGTTGGACCGTCAGGCTCGGGTAAAACCACAATTGCCCGGCTAATTGCAAGATTTTGGGATATTGATCGAGGAGAAATATCCATCGGGGATGTCAATATCCAATCGCTGCCGTTAGAAGAATTAATGTCTTTAATATCCTTTGTGTTCCAGGATGTTATTTTGTTCAACGATACAGTCTATGAAAATATTCGTATAGGCAAACCAGAGGCTTCCGAAGAGGAAGTCATGAAAGCCGCCAGGCTGGCTAACTGCCATTCTTTTGTTGAGCAGCTGCCCCATGGCTACCAAACAACTGTAGGGGAGCGAGGTGCGAAGTTAAGCGGAGGTCAGCAGCAGCGACTGTCAATTGCTCGTGCTCTTTTGAAAAATGCGCCAATACTGATCCTAGATGAGGCCACGGCCTTTCTAGATCCAGAAAATGAATCTCAAGTTCAAGCGGCTATTAACCGGTTAACTCGTGATAAAACGCTGATTGTAATTGCTCATCGACTATCAACGGTTATTCAAGCAGATCAAATTTTAGTTTTAGAAAATGGCACCATAGCAGCCCGAGGAGTGCATGGTGACTTACTGTCTACAAGTCATCTGTATCGTCAGATGTGGCAATCTCATATGGCCGCTCAAGGTTGGAGTTTTTAGGTGAGGTAGTAGCATGACTCAAGCACTGTGGAAGCTAGCTGAAAGCCGTAAACAGCAGGTGCGTCTGGGGACTTTTTTTTATCTCTTCTCAGCTGTTTTTGAAAGCACCCCCTACTTATTCTTATATTTTATTTTGCGAGAGCTCTTTAGCGATCGCATCAATTATTCCAACCTGATTTGGTTGATGGTTGTTATCTTGATCTGCTTACTGGGCCAAACCATCACCTTGTACTGGGCAAATCGACTCACCTACCTGACCAGCTATCGTCTGATTGGTAGCCTACGCCTAAAGCTGGGTAACCACATTCGTAAGCTGCCACTGGGAACATTTACTGACACTCAGGTGGGTGACTTCAATACCACCATCAGTCAGGATATGAAGAACATTGAACCATTCTTCGCTCATGTTTATCCTAAATTGGTGAGCGCGATCGCAGTTCCCTGTTTTACCTCTATGCTGCTGGCATTTGTAGATTGGCGACTCACCCTGGCGATGCTATCAGGATTACCCCTAGCCCTGTTGATCTACTTTGGCAGTCAAAAGCTCCAAATACGAATGGCTCGACGTCAAAAACAGGCGTCAGTTGAAGCAAATTCTCGTATTATTGAGTATATTCAGGGTATTAGAGTAATTAAAGCGTTTAATCAGACCGGTACGCGGTATCAGAACCTAGAAAAATCGCTGCAGAATTACAAGCAAGCCAACCTTAAGTTAATCTCTCAGCTGACCGTGCCTGTGCTTGCATTTGCTGGCGCTTTAGAATTGGGCTTGGCCACTGTCCTTGTTGTTGGCGTTTATCTGTTTATGGGTGAAGAGTTAACGCTCTCGGCCTTTTTATTATTTCTGATTTTAAGCTTACGGATTTATGCCCCCCTGCAAGAGCTTGTTGATCTGTCGACTCTAATTCGGATGATGAATGTCGCCCTTGATAGAGTAGAGACTGTTCTACAGACAAAGCCTCTCCCAGAAACTCCCCATCAACAGACAATTCATCGCTTTGACATCGAGTTTAGAAACGTTTCTTTTGGCTACTCCGATCAGCTTGTGCTAAACAATATTAGTTTCAACGCACCGGAGCGCAGTATAACGGCTTTAGTCGGTCCTTCTGGTTCGGGTAAAACTACGATAACAAATTTAATTATGCGGTTTTGGGACGTCAATTCGGGCGAAGTGCTTATTGGCGGCACCAACATTAAGGATGTCAAAACCGATGAGCTACTATCAAAGATAAGTACTGTATTTCAAACTACCTATTTATTCAACGATACGATTCTAAATAACATTAAATTTGGCAATCCCAATGCTTCCCGACCGGCCATCATCGCTGCGGCTAAGTCAGCCCAGTGTCATGAATTCATTCAAAATCTGCCGCAGGGGTATGACACAGTTATTGGAGAAGAAGGCGCAATCTTGTCAGGAGGAGAGAAGCAGCGAATTGCGATCGCTCGGGCAATGCTTAAGGATGCTCCAATCGTGCTGCTGGACGAAGCCGCTGCCTCAGTTGATCCAGAAAACGAACGGCTAATTCAGCAGGCAATCAACTCTCTAGTGCAGTCTAAAACACTGATTATTATTGCCCATCGCCTATCTACCATCACAGCAGCAGATCAAATATTGGTAATCGATCAAGGGCAGCTGACTGAGCGCGGTAAACACCAAGACCTGCTGCAACAAGATGGACTCTACAGCCGTCTCTGGGCTGAGCGACAGAAAATGCATCGCTGGCGCATTTCAACCTAAATCTAGTGAATACCAACTTAACGCAAGAAATTTTCTAAGACTAGATTTCAGGCATTAAAGCTAAAAATGGGGATCCTGCCCTTGATCAAGGGTGAAGGGTAAAGACTGACTCTTCATCCCTTTTACCCTTCACTCTTTACCGACCTCATCCCAAATCTGAGGCTTGACAGACCACTAGTCAGATTTATTCTGCTGTATTTAAATTTATCTCTTAAGCTCGTGTCGATTACTTTTCCTCAGCTCAAGACTATTAAAAAATTCGGCCTACTCAGTAGCCTGTACGTTTCCCAGTTCCTGCCCCTTGGCTTCTTCGATCAGGCCCTACCCGTCTTTATGCGAGAGCAGGGATTCTCCTTAGAGTCAATCGGGTTTGTCTATCTGCTGGGACTGCCATGGATGATTAAATTTCTATGGTCGCCTTGGATCGATCGATACAGCCTATCTCGCAGAGGCCATTATCGCTTTTGGATTCTCTTGGCTCAAAGCCTTTCCGCTTGCGTAGTTGCTGGTCTAGCATTTGTCGATATTCGACAAAATTTTGGCATCGGTCTGATTGGTTTTGCGCTGGTCTGTTTTTTAGCCGCAACTCAAGATATTGCAACGGATGCTTTAGCAGTTGGCTCATTGCATCCTAAACAACGAGGATTTGGCAACGGTATTCAGAATGCAAGCAACTATCTCGGCGCAATCTTAGGCGGCGGTGTTTTACTGATTCTCATCAATCAGCTGGGTTGGACAAAAAGTCTGTTAGTTTTGTCAATTTTACTGGCCTTACCGTTATTTCCAGTTTTCTTCTACAAAGAACACGCTAAATTAAAAGCAGATGATACTACAACTGGCTTTAGACCATTTTTCCACTTCTTTCGCAGATCAGGTAACAGAACCTGGTTGCTTGTCGTGTCTTTACTATCATTAAGTCCATCCATGGCATCAGGCATGTTTAAACCATTGCTGGTTGATGCAGGTCTATCGTTGCAAGACATTGGACTGTTAAGTGGAATTGTCGGGTATTCATCCGGCATGGTGGGCGCATTATTGGGCGGAGTATTGCTTCATCGCCTTGGACATATGAGAGCGCTAATTATTTTCAGCACAATTCAAGCAATCAGCCTCATTGGATTTCTGATTCCTGCCATTGGCATCGTAAATTTACCTGTTCTATATGCTGTGTCTTCTACATTCAATTTTGCCAGCGGCATGTCAGCAACCGCGTTGTTCACGATCATGATGGATCGTAGTGATTTATCAACTGCCGGCAGCGACTACACTCTACAATCTGCGATGCGGACAACGGTTGCCCTGCTTGCTTCAGCCCTGGGCGGTTTCATAGCATCAGCACTGGGATTTTTACCTTTCTTTGCAGGATGTGTCATCATCTCTTTAATTTGTGTAGCGGCCTCAGCTCGACTCCTTAATCCAAAATTCTTGTAGTTCTTTTAACAACTACCAAGATGATTGCTTTAGCTGTATTAAAAGAGTAACCGATTAATGAAAGAAAATAATTTTGCATCATCTCTAGATTCGGAGTTCAGTTTATCCACAGTGCCAAATCATCCAACAGTAGTAGTGTTATTTCGAGGCGGGGGAGAAACCGAATCGAGAGGATTTCTTGGGAGTGAATCCGGCATGGATCTCCTTTCACAAGGATTGAATGAAAAATTTGTTCAAGATACTAGTGAGCCTTTTTATAGTCAAGTTTTTGCAGAATTTCAGCTTAAGGAAGCATTTCAATATGTGAAAAGTTTTCAGGAGCCTATTAAGTTAGTTCTAGTAGGGTATAGTTTTGGCGCAAACACAGTTATAGAGCTCGCTCAGAAAATTTCCTCTCAGCCCGTAGAGCTACTTGTTCAAATTGATGCAGTTCCTCGACCCGCACTGGCACAATTGATTGATGTTAGACAAACAGTGGAATTGTTTGGTGCTCAGTTTGAGCAGTTTGGCTTTTTTGAAATTCCTGGTTTTAGGGAGATTATTGAAAGTCAAGATTTTTTAGAATATCGATTTGTAGCAGAGCTTTTAGCACAGCAGGCACAGCAGGTCGAAGGAACATTGGAAGATAGCCTTAATGGAAGATTACTCCAGCAGGCCCTAGTAGACGCTGGCCTCCTAGAGTATGTTGAAATTGATCACCTGCCTGAAAATGTTGTGACAGGTGTCAACTACTTCCAAACTGCCTCACAGCAGTTTGAGCCAGAGGGCGTTCGCGACGTTAAAGGATCTATCAATATTAATCTTGAAACAATAGAGCTTGAAAGTGAGAGTCCAAGTTTTATCTCTCATGCCAATATTGACGAGATTAGTTTTCTTCAAAATTTGTTGGTGAGCCAAGTTAGTGAAGTGGCAAGAAAGTCTGACCAAGAAGTGGAGAGCCCTATTATAGGTGACTTTAAAGATAACTTTTTACTTGGCAACAGAAGTGAGAATCTCATCGCAGGTGGTCTCGGCAATGACTTTTTGTTTGGAGGGGATGGCAATGATGTATTACGCGGTGATTTGAACCGCCGTTCTCCTCAAAATACAATCAACGGCGGTGACGATATTTTATACGGTGGTAGGGGAAATGACCGTATTGGTGGTAAATCTGGCAACGACCAACTCTATGGAGGTGAAGGAAACGATCGCCTATGGGGAGATTTAGGCGATGATATTCTTGTGGGTGGTCAAGGCGAAGATATCTTGTATGGCTCAGCTGGAGCTGACGTCTTTAGGTTTAATTCCCCTGAGGAAGGACCTGACACTATTGTTGACTTTGACCAATTGCAAGGAGATCGGTTAGAAATATTAGGTAGCAGCTTTGCTGATGACTTGATGCCAGGGGAGCTCAGTGCGGCTGCTTTTGTGTTGGGTTCTTCAGCTGTAATTGCTAGCGATCGCCTGATTTACAATCAATCAACAGGTTCTCTATTCTTCGATGCAGACGGTTCAGGTAGTCAAGCAGCGTTACAAGTTGCTACTCTTTCCAATAATGCAAATCTCACTTACGCTGACATTGTCGTAGTTTAAGAGGTATTCGTAATCACTTACAAATCAATATTTTGAGCAAGGATTCGTAAGCTCCCTGGCTCAATATGAGGAGCACATTACAGCTGAGGTAGATGGGACAGAAACTTATCAGGTACGGCTCTGAGGCACTGGTTCCGACTGATGGGATGGATTCGGCCAAAACGTCTGCGATGTAAGGAATACAGCCATTTTAGAAGAAGATCGCCAAACCCCTTACTCTGCCGACATTTCAGCCATTTTTCCCAATACACGGAACCAATGCTCATGGTAGCAAGCGGTAGAATTTAAGAAGGTTGATTTGAGAATGAATATAAAATAGCCTTGTAATCTCAGTCCAGTTTTTTACCTAGAAGTGCTTGTTAAGGAAAAGCTTCTCCTACGAACCAAGTACTGGCTGGCACCCAATCATGGCCTGGGCCAGGCCAACCTTGATTGACACAGAATGTTTGAATGTATTCAGTCTCTTTCCAACATCCGAAAAAACATTTAGTCACAATTCTTTTCCTTACAGCATAACCAAAGGCAAGAGGATAGTGACTTAACCATCCTGTACCGATAATAACAGGAGTTTTATTATCACGGATTGATGCTATTGCTTTATCTCGTAAATGAGACATATGAATACCAACAATATTATAGTCAGTGCTTAAGCGAGGATAAGAGCGTCCCGTGAGATATTGAGAAGCATTGACCATTGACCAAGGAGGTGTCGCACCTTGCCCAAAAATACAAAATGTGCCTATATATTGTCGAATCGGGACTGTCCATAATTTTGTGTAAGCGATCTATCATCCATGTACATTAGGAGATCGCCTCATGGCCCGTAAGAAGAAAGAACCGAATCGCGTTGATGAATTACTAGACGAACTACTGGAAGACTGCGCCACCCCTGAGGATATTTTGGGCGAGTCGGGTCTGATGAAGCAAATCAAAAAGCGCCTGGTGGAACGCGCCTTAGCGGGAGAACTCAATCATCATCTTGAATCGAGTCCAGCGGATGAGCAGCCAAGAAATAGTCGCAATGGCAGCTCGAAGAAAACGGTGCAATCGGAGGACGGTGAACTGGAACTGTCCATCCCTCGCGACCGCAACAGCAGCTTTGAACCGATACTGGTGCCCAAACATCAGCGTCGATTAGCCGGACTCGATGAAAAGATCTTGGCGCTGTATGCCCGAGGGATGAGCACTCGTGACATCAGTGCCCAGCTCAAGGAATTATATGGGGGAGCCACGATATCAGCGTCGGTGATTAGCGAGGTGATTGATACCGTTAGCGACGATGTCAAAGCCTGGCAGGCCCGTCCCCTCGACGAGCTCTACCCAATCGTTTATCTCGATGCCCTGTACGTGAATATCAAAGTGTCAGGCCGTGTAAGCAAACGAGCGGTGTACGTGGTCCTGGGCATTGACCGAGAGGGCGAGAAACAACTGCTGGGTCTATGGATAGGCGAAGCCGAAACCGAGGGTGCTAAATTCTGGTTGAAAGTGCTCACCGACCTGAAAAATCGAGGATTGAAGGATATTCTGATTGCCTGTTGCGATGGGCTTAAAGGCTTTCCCAACGCCATCGAAGCGGTGTATCCCAAAACGCAAATACAGCTCTGCATTGTTCATCTGATGCGCAACTGCATGAAGTATGTCCCTTGGAAAG
>NZ_AWNH01000059.1 GCF_000482245.1 Leptolyngbya sp. Heron Island J
GTGGCCATTCCCCACGGTCTCTATGACCTTCAGCAAAACAAAGGGTACGTCCAAATTGGGACGAGTCGAGATACCTCAGAATTTGCCTGTGACTCCATCTATCATTGGTGGACTCACCATGGGAGCAATGACTATCCCACGGCCTCATCGATTCTCCTATTGTGTGATGCCGGAGGGAGCAACAATGCGCGTCACTATATCTTCAAGGAAGACCTCCAAACTTTAGCCAATGACTTGGGAATTGAGATTCGCGTTGCCCATTACCCACCCTATACCTCCAAATACAATCCTATTGAACATCGATTATTTGCTCAGATTTCACGCACCTGCCAAGGGGCCATTTTTGAATCGCTTGAAGCACTCAGCAACTTGATAGCTCAAACCTCTACCAAGACTGGATTATCCGTTGTGACCACGATTATCGATGCGGTCTATGAGACCGGACGTAAAGCTGCCGATGAGTTTAAGGCTCACATGCCCCTTCGCTTTGATGACCATTTACCTCAATGGAATTATGTCGCTCAACCACAACACATATAAAATTGGAAGTTATTAAATCCTTATTCCTATATTGCTGTCTCAAGTTTTTCATCTACGTAGAATTTGTTCCGATCCAGACGACGTAGGTCTTGCTGTGTGATGAGATGGGTATCCCTAGTAAGTATGACATCGGCAGTCTCAGTTCCGCCTTCGTCGGTGAGTAACTGAATTTCCTGCGCCACTGTTGGTGTAGGCCTTGTTAATAGGGCAACGATGATAGCAATCACCCCACCCCCTCCGAAAAGAGGAACAACTACATATCGCAACCACCATTTATAGCCTTGCTCATTATCAGTATCGTTGGACTGGGTATTAACGTCCAACCTCGAACTTGTTTCATGCTCCGTACTAGTTGCTACATGTTCTCCTCCAACTTCTATTTGAGAACTTGTTTTTTGCGCCTTCTCCTGATGACTGGACACTGTTTTACCCCCCGTATGCTCCATACTGCTGTACACAGCGTCATTGACATGGTCATCGCCCTTCTATAACAATGTCAAGCGCGTCTTGCTCCGATCAAAGGGTTTTGCTGTCCTCTCCAAACCACTCAAGGCTCAGTTTCTTTGGTGCAGCGTGCTCATGCTACTCATTACTCGCTGCCGATAAACTTCACTACACAGCTGTGCAACTCTCGGCAGCAGCATGCATAGAAGTTGTTAGGCTGCGTGAATGACGGCCATCAAAAGATAATAACAATTCTTCCGATGTTGCCTCCCTATTTGATTAAAGATGACAAGCCAGCCCTTTTCTCCTCATTTTTTAACTCTGCAACAAAAAGATGAGGATCTTATGAGGAAATCAAAGAAACTGGCAGGATATTAGTGAGATTAGTTGATTTATAGGAAATTGCCTTTTACAGCAGATGTTAACGCAGCTGATAGGTAGCGTTGGGCGACGTTAGACAACCTTTACAAGGTTACCACAATTTCTTATTAGCTGCTCCAATGGTGTTAGCCGTCGGGCTGATTTGGTAGTTTCAGCAGCATAGGGAGGAAACCAATACCGTTTCTGACTTGTCTCTCCCCGGCTCGACGAAAGCCCAACCTCTCGTAAATTGGCACTGCGTAGGCCGAGGAATTGACGCTGATTGTCGAAAGCCTGGGCTCGTTGGCTCGGCAAATCTGCAAAGCTTGGTGCAGAAGTTCTTTGGCAATTCCTCGGCGCTGAAATTCCGGTGCGACGAAAAGCAAGGAAACATGATTATGGCCTCGCATTTCAATCATTCCGACGACCTTGTCTTGCTCCAAACTGATGAGGCTGAAATGATTGGTTTGAGCACGTGCCCGCAAGGCACTCGGCTGGATATAGCGGTGAAACTCTTGCACCCCTTCGGATGAATATTCTGAGGCAACGAACTCATTGAAAACACGAGCTACCAGCTCACTGACTGCGAGTATATCGTTCTCGGTCAAAGGTCGGTAAGTGAGAGTCTTATCTAGCACTGGTGAGAACAGCCTCCTATTTGGTGCATTCAGTACATTCAGTAGGTTCAAGCCCTTATACTGTAAACCTTTGCCATTAAGCCATCCGGTGCTCGACTGTCGGCAAGGCAGCTAACTGCGAGCTAAGCGACCGGACCTAGTATAAAGTGTTTCAAATCTGCCCACCTAGAAGGTTCGCTTCAGTGAGTTGTGAGCCGGTCGAACCCGCTTATCCATTACTCACTCGGCAAGGAGGCAATAAAGTCAGCAACCAAGTTTATGAGCTGTTTTTCAGACCTCCAAGCCTTCGCATTATGTTCCAAGAAGAATGGATCACCGGTCACAACAATCACCATCTTAAACTCATCCAAAACCGCGATGGCCTGTCCACCATGGCCCAAAGCTGCATGATAGTGATGCTCACCTGATTGTATGGCCCACCACTGGTATCCATATCCGGTTCGATTGACGTTGCGGCCTTCCTGGGGCCATCCAACAGCTGGGTTTTGGGTATAGTTCTGTAGGGAATCGTGCACCCATTCAGAAGCAATCACCTGCTTTCCACCAAAAATGCCATCATTTAGGTAGAGCAACCCAAACTTGGCCGCATCACGCGCAGTCATGTGCATTGTGCCGGTACCCATTGGGTATCTATCATCGGAGGCTGTTGTATACCATTCACCCAACTCGGCTTCTAGGGGATCAAATAGTTTTTCCTCTGCAAAGGTTCTCAGGTCTGTGCCGCAAGCTCGATCAACGATAACACCTAGATAGTGCGAGGAGAGATTACTGTAATGGAATTCTGTGCCTGGATCGTTAATGAGAGGGACGTGAACCATCAAGCCAAGAAAGTCTCCTGCGACGAAAACCTTCCAGAGATCCCTATCAGATTCTTCCCAGGGATAACCGGAGCGCATCTGTAGAAGATGACGAATAGTGATCTCCCGCTTTCTTGGATCTTTGATCAGGTTAACGTATTCCGGAAAGTAGGCTAGAAACGGTTGATCCAGACTGGTGAGGCAACCCTGCTCGAAGGCAATACCCACCAGGGCGGAGGTAAAGCTCTTACCCACCGACTGTAGATTTGACTTGAGGTCAATAGAGCCATCATTGAAATATTTCTCGGCAACCAGGTAGCCGTTCTTGACAATCAGCAGGCTGTAGATGGAATCCAGTTTGGCAGCATCGTAATACAGCTCTGCTACCATATCGGCATCGAGTCCTTCTGCTTCCGGTGAGGAGACTTCCCAGCCACCGTCAGCCAAGGGGATGTAGTTCAGAGCGGCGAGATCTTCGGAGGACGGGCCACAACCAAACAGGGTGGTTAGGATCAAGGCTGAACTGGTGACTATGAGGGAATAATTCTGATGGCGCTGAGAAAATCTCATCATCCGCTGCAGTAACTTCTGTATCAGATCGATCCACTGTCAGTGGTCAATGTACATGGCGTTGTTAGGCTGCGATCGCTACCACTTGATTTGGCAACTTATTACTCTCACCTAATAACCAAGGAATGAGGATTCCATTAGAATCTATCTTTTGCTCTACAGGCGTTCCATGGAACGCCTCTGCAGACAACATGTTTGGATCTTATAAAATTCTGATCCCTAAGGGAATCAGGAACACAAAACAAGCAAAGAGAAAAAATAAACTACCCAAGAGGCTTAATACATCTCCTGCTCTGATACTTGCCGCTCCAAAAAAGCTCGCCGATAGAATGAATAAAGCCCATCCCAAAAGCTGAAACTTCAATTCGAGCTTCTGAATACGATTCTTATGCTGTGACATTTGCAGATGATCCCAAAAACTACTCATATCCTTCCATAAACTTTTGCTGTTCACTAATCTCTATTGAAAAATAGGGAATATACAAAAGTACCGATTGACGCTGAGCCCAACAGATAAATTCATCACATCAAATTTCACTTTTTCACAAGTGACCTCTAGGCAAGGATTCAACGGATGAGATAAATTGGTGCAAGTATACTATAAATAGCCAGCGCACCTAAATTGTGAATAACACAATACCTTCAACAAATCATCAAATCAGGACAATCTGAACGCTCATCGACGTAATCCGCGTACAGCTTATGCCACGGGTGACCAAACCCATAGTGCCCAGCCAGGAATTTGAAGGCAATCGTGAGAACCAAATGCTTCTCTTCTCAACGATAGACAAACTCGAACGCCTGTACGGCAAAAGATAGGCCCTAATTGAATCCTCATTCCTAAGCTGCTTGCAGCACATAGAACGTATAACCATAGAAGTCGCTGAATTTTTCAAACAGGCTCATTTCTTCTTCAGTTTCACGAATAACTAATTGAGTACTTGGGGTGATTTCGATCTGCTGCATCCGCTCACGGAGTGGTCCATAATAATTGACCCACCAAGCCTGACTCGGCAGCCGATGCGTAGAAAGCACGCTAAAGCCTGATCGATTAGCCCGATCGATATTCTCAGTCTCAGTACCCATCATTGGATAGGCATTTTGCCAATAGGCGCTAGCAGGCTCTGGCACGTCATCAGTAAACCAGCTCATCTCCGATATAACGGCAACCCCGCTGTTGGCAAGAAACTGTCGCCAGGTTTTAAGCGCCTGCTCAAACCCAAGATTATACGCCGCCCCCTCAGACCAAAGCAGATCAACCGAACCCGCTGACCAATGGAGCTTAGCCATGTCACCATGAATCGGAATAATTAAATGCTCAAGACCAAGTTGTTTGGCGCGAGCTTTGAGTTCATCGATAAAAGCAGATGAGGAATCCACTGCCATGACAGTGCTTTGGTAGTGCTGTGCAAGCAGCAATGCACTGACACCGCTGCCACATCCTAAATCAGCAATTCGCGGCTTGAGAGGCAAAGTAGGAAGATTGCCCAAAATATTGCGCGAGAATTCAGAGTCACCAGGTCCTTGCCGGTCAAGTCCACGGTGTAAATCAGTCAAGGCAGCAATGTACTTAGTTTGAGCGTCTATACTCATCTGTTTTTCTGTACTCATCTAGATTTTTGCTAGCTCTAAGGGGATTGCACAAAAATAAAGTCCCAGGTTGAAGCTGTAGAGGGGTGGATGAGTGATGGGGTAACAGGGTGAATTATTTAAGCGCGGGAGCCTAATATCAAGAGACTCTTGCCGTCTCACGTTTCCCATTACCTGCAGCAAAGAACATTGACCATCCAGCGTGGTGCGTTCCTGCAGCTTGCTCATCAATGCAACGTTTTGTTACAGCAGACGATCGCTGCTGCGTTACAAAAGTTGGCTTGAGTTATGCCAGCCAGCTCTCAGACTATCGGCCTTTGAGCATTCTGGTCTTGAGTGATACGAGCTTCTTGATCTCGTGGGTGATGTCCTCTCGGTGCTCATTCAGGATAGTGTACTCAGTGGACTCAGTTCGAATGAGAGACATCACCAAATCCTCCACCGCGTGTTGGTCTGTCGAGTCCAGGAGGATAGGTTCTATGTTGTTATTCGTCATGTCTCAGCTCACCTGCAATACATCACTGTTCAATTCTAGCTAGAAATTTCTGTTCCATCAGGGGCAACCGGACAATTAGCAAGCAACTTTAGGCAAAAATGAATTGTTGGAGATTGGGCAATTAGATGGCTCCAAAGCACCGAAGCCAGTTTTTGCATTCAAGGGTTATTATTCAGAACTCGATCTATATCAAAAAAGACAAGGGACAACATCGGTCCACAAAATAGAGATTAGCAAGCAGACTTATTCAATAACGATGACAAGACTCCATGTAAACAGCCTACTAACGGATGAATTGGTTTTAGGTCAATTCTCCTAAACACAATTGGGAGATATATCCTATTCAATTTAGGAAGTTTGCTTCAGGCGCAAATCACTTCAAATCCCATAGGATAAGCATGTTCTAGACAGCGAAACAGATTAGTAACTAATTGGAGCCTCTCCATGAATTTTCAACTCACTCGCAAACGGATCGTCAACACATTATTAATTGGCACTCTAACTCTCGGACTTGGAAGTTTTAACATTCAGAATGCTTCAGCCCAACTTGACCGGAGTGCCTTTCGTGAAATAGCCCAAGAACTCAACTTAAGCCGATCTCAAATGAGAGAAGTTGGCGGTATTATGCAAAACTTAAACTCTGAAATCGAAGATATTCTCACCCCTGAGCAGTTCGAGTTACTACAATCTACACGGGAACAGCAGCAGACTCAGACTCCTCAAGAACTGCAGACAGCATTAGATTTGACAGATACTCAATCGGTACAGCTGACTGTGGTACACGAAGAGACGGTGGCCGAGCTGCAAGCGGTTTTGACAGCTGACCAACTTGAAAGAATCATGGAAATGACTGCCTTCGGCCAGCTCTAGAACGACATCCTAGCTTATATTCCAACCCCTAACTCATACTCCACTACAGGACTCCTCTTAATCTGATTTAAGAGACTAAGAGGAGTTTTTTCTCATTGCTAATCATGAGTTTAATCTGAATTAGATATGCAGTCTTGCTAATGAATGATCACACTGACGCTGGCGATACACTGGCGATCGCACCTGAAGAACCACATAGGACAACACCCGCAACAGCCAAGAAAACAAGCCGCCGTTGGCTTTTTTGGCTCAAGCGAGCATTAATACTCACCTTACTGTTACGTCTGGGCAGTGGGATAGTAGGGCGCTTCTCATCTTTGCCTCGCAATGCTGAACCGCTGGAAGCATTAACGGTACCAGTAACCCGTGAACCCCTGGCAGTTCGGATTGAGGGCAGTGGCACTGTCATTTCAAAAGATACTGTAAACCTCAGCCCAAAAACAACGGGCCGTTTAGCAGATCTCTATGTCCAGCAGGGCGATCGCGTTGAGGCAGGTCAGGTTGTTGCCCGCATGGAAGTTGGGAGTTTAGCGGCTGAGCTGCAGCAACGAGAAGCACAGTTTGATCAAGCCGAAGCCGATTACGCCAGGATTCTGGCAGGCAACCGCGAGGAGGATATCCTCCAGGCTGAAGCCCGTTTGGTTGCCGCCCAATCCCAGGTTGATTTAACCACAACTCGTCTGGAGCGATTTGAAGATTTAGCCCGTCAGGGGGCAATTTCCCAAAATGATTTAGATCAGTATGTGAATGAAGCCCAAAGCGCCGTGGCTAATTTCGATGAAGTGCAGCAACAGCTTAAGGCAACCACCAGCGGTTCTCGTCCTGAAGAAATTGAAGCGGCGGCAGCGGCTGTAGCGGCAGCTCAAGCACAGATTAAGGTACTTGAAACAGAACTGGCGGATGCGAATATCCGCGCCCCCTTTGCCGGATATGTGACTCAAACCTATGCCACTATTGGTGCAATCGTGACCCCTACCACGACTGCTTCGGCCACGGCCTCCGCCACCTCCAGTTCAATTTTGGCATTGTCTGCAGGGCTGGAAGTCGAAGTGGATATTTTAGAAGCCAATATTGGCCAGATTCGAGTAGGCCAGTCGGTTGAGATTGTGGCGGAAGCGTTTCCCAACCAGGTGTATGCAGGCCAGGTGCAGCGGATTGCCCCAGAGGCCATTATTGAGAACAATATCACCACATTTCAGGTTGTCGTTGAACTGTTAACAGGGGCTGATCAACTGCGATCTGGCATGACGGTGGATGCCACCTTTATCGGTGAGACCTTAACCGACGCCCTGATGGTACCCACTGTTGCGATCGCAACCCAAGACGGACAACTCGGCGTGCAGATGCCAGATAGTGAGGGAAATGTTGACTTTCAACCCGTCACCGTCGGCATTACCCAATTGGGGAGCACTCAAATTTTGCAGGGTCTCGAAGCAGGCGATCGCATTTTCCTGGAACTTCCACCAGAAGCACGCCGTTCTCGCGACTCGGGACCGCTCCTACCCTAAAACATAATGTACAAGCGTTCTATGGAACGCCTCTCCAGGAATATTATCCATGGGATTTAACACTCTTGAAAATGCCAAGATGGCCTTTAAAACCCTGGCAGCTAATAAATTACAAAGTAGTCTCACCATGCTAGGGATTATCATCGGCAACGCATCTGTCATTGCCATGGTGGCCGCAGGAGAAGCCGCACAAGGATTTGTCACGGCACAATTTGAATCCCTAGGCACCAACCTATTGTTTATTACTCCCGGTGATGCCCAACGAGGACCGCTCGCTGGCACAGCCCAGGCAGATACCCTGACATTAGCGGATGCCGAGGCCATTACCCAAGAAGTGTCAGCCGTTAGTGCGATCTCGCCTCAAAAAAATACACGGTTACGCATTACGCAGGGGGCAGCCGAGACTCAGGCCAACATCACGGGAACAACGTCAGACTACTCAGTGGTTCGGGATATCCAGATGGCCCAAGGACAGTTCTTGAGTCCGATTGATCTCCAAACTAATTCACGGGTAGCTGTTCTGGGGAGTGAAACCGCTCACACATTGTTTGGAAACCAAGATTCGGTAGGGCGCAAAATTCGCATTAGTAATCTGAGCTTTACGGTCAGCGGCGTTGTGGCAGAGCGCGGTTCCTCCTTTGGCCAAAACCAGGATGAGGCTGTTTACATTCCGATTAATGTGATGGTGAGTCAGCTAACGGGACAAGAGACCGGCAAAATCAGTCCAACCGTGCAGGTGATTGCAGTATCTCTGGAAAGCTCAGACGCGACAAATGCAGCCATGTATCAAATCAGAAATCTGTTGCGTCTGCGCCATAATATTTTGCAAGGAGACGACGACTTTGCGGTACAAAGTCAGCAGGAATTGTTGGAAAGGTCTAGCAGCATCACGGATATTCTGGTTCTTGTTTTGGGGTTTACCGCCGGTATCTCCCTGTTGGTGGGGGGGATCGGCATCATGAATATCATGCTGGTTTCAGTGACGGAACGCACGGGGGAGATTGGACTCCGTAAAGCAATCGGGGCAACCGGGACAGATATTTTGGCCCAGTTCACCATTGAAGCTGTCATCTTGGCAGCAACGGGCGGCGTGATTGGGATTGGTCTAGGGCTAGTCGGTGTGGTGGGACTCACCTTGTTCAGTCCTTTGGAAGCGGCAGTCAGCCTGAGCGCCATTATGGTTTCGTTTACTGTGTCGGGCAGTATTGGGTTGATTTTTGGCATTACGCCTGCCCAAAGAGCGGCCAATCTCGATCCGATTGTGGCCCTGCGGAGTTAGGTCAGTTCAATGTTATGCAATTGTGGCGTAGGATGTCCTCCCCTTCGTAAGGCTACCGTATACACACAAGTCGAAGAATGACTCAAGATGTCGAGCCCACTCTGCGAGAAGAGCAAAGCTCTACATCCCCCAATCCCTTCTCCCTGGAGGAGAAGGGGAGCTAGTCTCAAAGTCCTTCTCCCTGGGGGAGAAGGATTTAGGATGAGGGCTAATGCAGAACATGGAGCTGATTTCCAGTAGATCTCCTAGATGTGTATACACCGTAGCCTTCGTAAGGGGAACCACATATCGCCAAGACTCTGAACATCGAACAAAGCTAGCAAATCCTATGAACCATCTTATTCAACTCCAAAACATATCTAAAATCTATGGCGTGGGTGACCTTCAGGTTTATGCCTTAAAATCTGTCGATCTGGCCATTAATCCAGGAGACTATTGCGCCATTATGGGACCTTCTGGATCGGGCAAGTCAACAATGATGAATATGATTGGTTGTCTTGATCGCCCTACCCAGGGAGATTATTGGTTAGATGGTGAGGAGATCAGCCACTTAGACCCTAAGCAATTAGCTGGCATTCGTAATCGCAAAATTGGCTTTATTTTTCAACAGTTTCATTTGCTCCACCAGCTTACAGCGGTGGAGAATGTCGTTTTGCCCATGATTTATGCTGGGATCCCCGCTAGTGAACGAGAGTCTCGCGCCATTGCAGCACTGCAGCGGGTAGGGCTGGGAGATAGGCTAGCCAATCGTCCCAGTCAACTGTCTGGTGGACAACAGCAGCGGGTTGCGATCGCTCGCGCCATTGTCAATCAACCCAAATTACTCCTGGCTGATGAACCGACAGGAGCCCTAGACTCCCAAATGAGCCAGGAAATTATGGATATTTTTGCCGAGCTGAACCAGCAGGGAATGACCCTGGTGATGGTCACCCACGATCCAGAAGTTGCCCAACGCTGTCGACGGACAATTACCTTTCGAGATGGAAGTGTTTTACATGACTCGCAAGATCAGACATCTCGCTACCCGGAAGAGTTACCCGCTTAGCCTGTATAAATCTGTAATGAACAATGGGTGGCCTCTGGAAAAGAAGCCTGTCATCATTGTGGCAGTTTAGCTGTAGAGGCAATCGCCTGCTGGCAATTTCCTGATGGTTAAAGCTGATCTTGAACCATGGATACAACACTATTGCCACTGGCACAACACTACGAGGGCACTGTGAAATGCCCCCATTCCTCCTGGAAACTATATAAGGACTTGGTTCCTAGACAGATGTAGTAGGACCTAACATGATGTATCAGCGGCTCAGGCAGTCAATAATGATGAAGTTTATTTGGAAGACACATATTCGAATGGTCGATACCTCAAAACTCATGCACGATTCCCTGAGCCCACTGCACATACATGTTAGGTCAAACGCCTAAGACTGTTCGTTTTGGCCTGATCGATTTATTCTTTACGCTGCACCAGAAGAGTCTGCCTTTTCTTTAATGCGCAAAGCAGCGAATGAGGTCGGAACACCACTTTGTAGCATATAGAAGCAACCGGTTAGACCAGTAAAGGTAGTTTGGATGCCAGTAATGGATTCACTAGCAAGATTCCCAGCATAGGTAGTCTCCGAATTATTGAAAGTGAATAAGAACATGCCAGCCACCTGGACCCACAGGCCACTATAGCCCTCTCCACTAGTCCAGGTTCCATCAGCTTTAATGTCCATCGTTGTAGAGCTATAACTACCATCACAGTTCCAATCGTAGAATTGAGTCCAACTGCCAGTAACAGCCATGACCTTTCTCCTTTTCTCGACTTGAGTATTTGAATCTTTTTCGTTACTTCATCAGACTCTCAAAAGGACACACCTTTATCAATTGCCTGATTTTCACTATTGATAAACTAAACCCTTATTTTCTAACTTTTGGCCAGAAAGATGAGGATCTTATGATGACCACACTTTAATCAGATATACTACATTTTAATAATTCATCTATCTTGGTTCAGTACCCTTGGGGGTACTTGGACGATGCGCTCATGTTCAATATTGGCTGTTTAAGCAGCAAGGATTTAAAGCAGAGCCATGGCAGGGAGTTTAGCCGCTCTACTCTAATATACATGCGGCTTCTATTAAGTGTTCTCTAGATGACTGGTCGAGATCGTAGAAGATATGAGCAAACGCGATCGCAGCCTAACAACTGTTGCGCCGGAGCGAACGAATTAAAAAATCTGGAGACTGTGCAAAAATATTAAACATCGCCCGATGAACCGGCTATGATTTGTTCTTGCTGAAGATGAGGAGAAAATTTTGATACAGTTAGATTCAAAATTTATCAGAAGTCAATTTCCGGCCTTTGCAGAACCATCACTCAACGGATGGGGCTTTTTCGAAAATGCAGGTGGCTCCTATACCTGTCAACAAGTAATTTCCCGTCTAAACAACTACTATACCCAGACCAAAGTTCAACCCTATTACAATTATCCAGCAGCACAAAAAGCCGGTGCCGCCATGGATGAATCCTATCGCCAACTGGCCGCTTACCTCAATGTCAGGGAAGAGGACGTCCATTTCGGTCCATCAACCACTCAGAATCTCTATGTTCTAGCCCATGCCTTCCGAGAGCTTTGGAACATAGGAGACGAAATCATCCTATCCAACCAAGATCACGAGGCCAATGCCGGATTTTGGCGACGCCTTGAAAAAACAGGCATCGTCATCAAAGAATGGCGCGTTGATCCTGAGACAGGCAGGCTGAATCCGGATGATCTAGATGCCATGCTATCCAACAAAACCAAGCTACTGGCATTCCCCCATTGTTCCAATATCATTGGCCATACCAACCCAGTGGCTGAGATCGTCTCAAAGGCAAAGACGGCCAACGTCTGCGTAGTTGTCGACGGAGTGGCCCATGCGCCCCATGGATTGCCGGATATTGACTCACTGGGAGTAGATATTTATCTATTTTCCCTTTACAAGACATGGGGACCACATCTTGGACTCATGACCATTAAGAAAGAGATTATGGATACGTTGCCCAACCAAAGCCATTTCTTTCATAAACACAGTATCCGAAAAAAGATACTACCGGCTGGGCCGGACCACGCCCAGATTGCAGCCACTGCCGGTGTAGCCCAGTATTTGGATACGGTTTATGAACACCATTTTTCTGAAACAGTTGACCCGGCAGAAAAGGGAAGACGTCTTAAAAAACTGTTCCAGGATCATGAAAAAAGCCTGCTGCAACCTCTGCTAGAATGGCTGCGACAGCGCGACGATATTTACATTGTTGGCCCCGATGATCCAGCATTGCGAGCGCCAACAGTATCTGTCGTACCAAAGAAGAAATCAATTGATGAGATTTGTGCGGTACTGGCCACAAAGAAACTGATGGTAGGGCAGGGAAGTTTTTATAGTGTTCGCCCGTTAATGGGTATGAATATTCCCATTGACCCTGGTGTTCTACGACTATCATTCCTCCATTACACAATTGAGGATGAGATCGCTCAGCTAATTGACGGACTTGCAGCTGCTCTGGATTAATACGCTCAATCTTGTCGAGATGATTTCGTTCCTGCCACCTAAGACAGGCGGTCTCACTAGGAGTATTGTCCTACTGCAAGGCCGCTAAAATTAGGACTTGCGTGACTGGGCAGACTCAATTCCGCAATGATAGATTAGCAATTATTGCAAGCCCTGTTCACTTGAAAGCCTGACGGTGCATACATATATTAAGTTATGCAAAATGGTCAAAGTCTTTTTGGTTCCAGATGCCATTCGCCCAGGATTCCCCTTGGTAAGGCTACCGTGTACATACAAGTCGAAGAATGACTCAAGATATCGAGCCCACTCTGCGAGAAGAGCAAAGCTCTACATCCCCCAACCCCTCTTCTCTCTGAGGGAGAAGGGAAGTTATTCTCAAAGTCCTTCTCCCTGGGGGAGAAGGATTTAGGATGTAGACGCCTGAGCGGCTTCTCGTAGAGTGGGCTAATGCAGAGCATGGAGCTGATTTCAAGTAGATCTCACAGATGTGTATACACCGTAGCCTACAAACCAGAGCAAACCCTTGTGTTAAGAGTCAAAGCTAAATGCTACTAAATCCACCCTCCCGACTATCTCAAAATTACACAGCTGCCAGACCCTTGCGCTTACTGCTGCATATTGAGTGGATTTTACTCAGTATGGGGGTTCTGGTGATCATTACGGCAATGATTTTCCATCGGTCATTTCAGGTTACCTGGTTAGAACTGGTCTTGTTTGGTTTAATTGGCACCATGGGGCTATATCTACCGTTGGCTCAGCTCCGGGCCAAGATTCTCTACACTGCGGCCGAGCTCAGCCTCTTTGGGATTTTAGTTATACGTTGTCTCGATAATCCCTTGATGATGCGAATTATCCCGCTACTGGGATTAGTCGTCATCATCCGCAGCTGTCAGCTCTTTCACACCCGAGGGCGACTGGTGGTGGCAGGCATCACGTTTGGCTCACACTTATTCGTATCACTAACATTAGGCCAGACTGCTATTAGTCGAAATCTATCCCGGCTGATGTCGACGCCTGCAGCCTGGCAAGTCAGCGTGTTGCAGACCAATGCCATCATTCTCTTTACCCTGGCCCTACTTTTTGTCTTCTTACTGGTAGATGCCCTGCTCAATGTCCATAGCAATCAACAAAAGCTGGAGATTGCTCACGTTCAGCTACAGCAATATGCGCTGCAGGTGGAAGGTCAAGCCGCTTTACAAGAACGCAATCGCATTGCCCGCGAAATCCATGACTCCCTGGGTCATTCCCTGACAGCTCAAACCATCTTGCTAGAAAATGTCCTGCTATTTTGGGAGCAAGATATCGAGCAGGCGAAATCTTATCTGCTGAAAGCCAAAGATTCATCTTATCAGGCCCTTAAAGATGTTTCACGAGCCGTTGCCGCTCTGCGCGACTCTCCTCAACCTGATAAACCTTTGCAGGCTGCGATTATCGAATTGGTTAATAAGGTCTGTCAATCTACTGCTATGAGCCAAGTGTGTGAAATTAATATCACCACGTCGCTGTCTGATGAACTCACCATGGCCGCCTACCGAATTGTGCAAGAAGCACTCACTAATGTTGTGAAACATGCTCAAGCTAACCAGCTATCTGTGCAGCTGTGCACCAAACCGCAGAGTCTCTATGTGCAAGTGCTGGACAATGGTAAGGGGTTTGACCCCAGCAAAAATACGACGGGGTTTGGCTTAGGAGGAATGAAAGAACGGGCGATCGCACTGGGTGGAACCTGTCAAATCTGGAGTGCGCCTGGAGCTGGCTGTCGCATTAGTGTGATTTTGCCCCTCTCCAATGTCGTAGGGACGTTGCCCGTAGGGGCATTGCCGACAATGCCCCTACGGGCTGATGGAGACATCTAAGGAGGCAACAGCGATGATTCGTGTCTTACTGGTGGATGATCAAACCATTATTCGACAGGGCCTGGCCAACCTGCTGGAAAATCAACCTGATTTACAAGTAGTTGGCGATGCCGCCAATGGTCAGCAGGCGATTGATCATGTCTCAACACTCTACGGTACCCCCAAGCAACCCGATGTGATTTTAATGGATATCCGGATGCCGGTTGTGGATGGTGTGGCAGCAACAAAACAAATCTGTGCTGAGTTTCCTGAGATACAAATCCTGGTGCTCACCACATTTGACGATACTGAATACGTACGGCAGGCAATGCGTTGGGGTGCTAAAGGCTATCTGCTTAAGCAAACACCTATTCAGGAATTAGTCAGGGCTATTCGAGCCGTTGATCAGGGTTATACCCACATGGGACCTGGTCTCTTTGAAAAAACGTTAGGATCTTCCCAACCATTAGCAGACCCCTCTGTTGACGCTGCGCTTCCTGCCAAGTTGCGATCGCTTTCTCCTCGCGAACAAGAGGTACTCCAATTGATTATTACAGGACTCAATAACCGCGAAATAGGAGAAAAACTCTTTATCTCTGAACGAACTGTGCGGAACCATGTCACCAGCATTTTGAGTCAACTCCAACTACGCGATCGCACTCAAGCAGCCTTATACGCTAGTCAATTTTGGCCCCAGAATATTCGCTAAATGTCTTTAGCAGGCCGTAGCTAACGACTTGAAAGCATTGTTGCATATGCGAGTCCTTCATAGTGCAGGTGCTGCAAACATTTCTCCTGCAGACAGTTGACGTAACGTTGTTTCTTTACCGGATACCGCTATCTTTTGAACAAGGAGTTTTCCTTCAAGAACAGCATGAAACTTGGCCGTGAACCGATCGCCTTCATGAATCAAGATTTCACCTTGCTTATAAAAACTGATCTTTGCAGCATTAGCAAGCTGAGTCAGGACTTCAGGCCTAAGATTTGAAAAGACATCTATTTTTGCTAGTTGCTGAACAGTCACATACATCTATTGCAATCAGGTAAGGAATTGATAGAAGTTTATAGTACAGATTAATCCATATCCTAACTAGATGACTAACAAACATCGTTCACCGGGCCGCAGCAAACGATGTTGATTTCAGAACCCACGCAGCCCAAGGCTCTGGTGTAACAGATGTTAGGGCCACTGCTTATTCTTACGATCATCATTCAGAAGAATGAAGTCACATCTTCCTCGTGGATCATCGGCCTCAAGGTGGATTCTCTGTGCAGCAAAGTAGATGGTGTGATAATCACTCCTGATACGTTCCTTGGGTAGCCCCTCTTGGTTTCTCTTCAGTGCTCTGTCGAGAGCAGTCTCATAGCTACACTCGATCCATACCGAGTAGTCGAAGGTAAAGCGGTCCTGAAACAAAAATATCCCCTCAAGGATGATCACATCGGACTGAGGTATCTGATAGTGATAGTCCACCATCTCTTCCATATCTGTAGGATCGGCGTGTTTCGCCACGAAATCGATGCTACCAGCACTACACAACGGCTCATATAACTGCTTCTGCATTTCATCGAATCTGAAGCCACACTCATAGAAATGTCGCCCAGGATCGTGTTTCGAGAAGCGCTTGCTTGGAGGTTGCAGCCAGCCATCAATACCGATGAGAGAGCATGACAGACCCGTGGCGCTGATCTGGGCACAAAGTTTATTGCTAATGTAGCCTTTTCCAGACCCATCAATGCCAGAAACACCAACGATATACGGCGATTTGAGTCGCGACTTCTGAATAATCGTGTGAACTAAACTTCTCATTATTCCATGGCACTCTATAGCGCTACATTTAGCTCTAATACCATGTTGAGCGGCTGCCCGTTAAGCTGGGTAGGGAGTTTGCCGCGAGCGGTAGCGAAACGGAGTGCGATCGCTCCAACTACTCGTCAGGCGGCGTCCCACCTGCCTGATGCAGCGCAATTCGGTTTCCTTCACTGTCTTCGATTTCCGCAACAAACCCATCATTGCCAATTGCTTTCTTTGGATAAAGCACCATGCCGCTAACGCTTGCCAGTCTCGCAAGTATCTCGTCGATACTTAGGACCGAAAAATACAATATAGGTCCAGCTTTACCTGGAACATACACATCTCCTTTGGCTAGTGCACCACTCGCACCCATGTCATCTAAAGCTTCTGGGAACAAAGCCATTTCATAGCCATCTACTTTAGTGTATCCCAGTGACACATCGAAAACGTGTTCGTAGAACTCAATCGCTCTTTCTAGATTCGATACTGGTATTTCAAAATACCTTACTGCTATTTGCATGTTCTTGTCGTAAGTTTCTCATCCACACTATCTAATTCTTTGCCATACATTGCAAAAGGGCTGCAACAGAAGATCAATAGGAGCAAACGTACCACATGCCGTAGCTGAATGATGCCCAACGTCTTCGAGATCAGTGGCGCTCGGGGGCACTGAAAAAAGTACACCGAAGCCTTGAGGCTAGCGTCCACTGCACCGAGCAGTTAGGCCATGAATAGGCTACCATCTCCCCTTGAGAGGTTAGGCAAAGTTGCACCAAACGCAGTATTCAAGGAGTGCTGGAGTGCAAAAAATATCTGAGATAGCTCAGAAAGAGAGTAGAAAAGAACTTGTCTGGTTGTCGGCATTTGGATCGATGGAGAGGGCGAGTAAGGCTAATGCTGTTTCTGCAAGTTCATTACAGGCTTGCCCTCCAGCAGTACCAAAGGTTAGCAATGTCAATAACAGTCCCCACTTATACCACAAGGTCACCTTTGTTTTGCCATCAGAATCAGGTTGGATCTGATAGCCCCATCTCCAGCCTTGTACCTTAAAGCTGGAAGACATGGTATTCATGCATTCATCTTTGAATTCAATTTCAGAAAAAGGGACCTCTTTGATGCAAAGCGGCATAGGCGCAAACCCTATCAATTCTTGGAACGTATTCTTATAAAGTTGGGTGTTATATTTCTCTCTCAAGTAAAAAAATATAGTTGATTGCGGAACTTGAATTGTGATTGTAGTAGTTATGTAGCCCATTCTTAGAAGATTTTTACCTCAAACTTTATGAAGCCCAACGGCCTTGAGCTGAGTGGTGCATGTGCACTGAACAGCCCAAAGGGCACCCGTGGCTCTTGTAGCATCCGCTCCAGTGAAGTGTTAGCCAACCAGCATACCCATAGAACAACGCCCCAACTCTATAACAAAAACCTGAACTAGATATAACCTAGTACTTTGAGGTTCAAGGGAGTGGAAATTGGTCAATTACACAGCGACTTGAGATGCCTGTGAGTGAAAGGTTCCATTATCTTTGCACCTGTTTTAATGGAGAGCTTAACTGTATTAAAGTTCAACTGCCCAAATCAGATTTACGTAATTTCCCCCATACACCCAAGGTACAACAGATTATCAGACTCAATACACTAGAAGGCTCTGGAACTGAGACGCTCCTATTATCTGCATTAAACCGAAGTTGACCGAACAAGGCTGGAGTTCCCACTGCCGATTCGTTTTCACAGTACTGTGCAAAAATAGCGTCGAAACTAGCAACATTCCCTTCATGGTTATAGCCAATTTCTAAGACATCAAAGCGCCCCCCAGAGCGATTGCACCCACGTCCATCTCCAGTCACACTAAGCCCTGGAACATTAAAATCTTGAAATGGGAACCGTGTTGTACCAATATAGCTGCCAACGACGAGAGCTTCAGAAGCAGGTGCTGCAAATCTTCCACCCCACCAAGTAGACTCTTGAAAGCCAACTAAACCAAAATTATTAAACCTAAAATCAACACCGCTATTACCATCTATTGGCCGAACTTCGAAGTTACCTGCAGTTGGCTCATAAAACCACTCTCTGCCTTGACCAATGAAATCACCAGACTCACTGTAGAAGTAGAGAGATGTGCCAAATTCACTAGCCAGTTCACTGTTAAATTCATTTGGTAAAGTAAAGGAGGCTGCCCAACTAGGTATGCATACTCCAAAACTCAACGCAGCTGTCACAAATGCTATCGCCGTAGCTTGGTTACACATAGTCTTCATAATTTTCCCTCCCGAGATTTCTCCTTGATCTGATAGTAGGCTCAACCCATCAAATACTACTCAGAAATTCCTTGCAACTACAGGGAGCAACCGGCGCTCATCACCCGCCGTAGATAACGTCTACACTGTACCGATCTACTTTAGGCGGTCGGCATGCATAGGCGTTATGGGGGGACGGGTATAGAAAAACAGAAGAGGACGACTATGCATTGGACGACAGGGTAGATGATTACTAACATAGCCTATCGCTCCTCCCTTTGCATGATCTAAATCCAGGGGAAAGCATAGAGTCAAGAAAGGAGAGAACCTGCCAGTTTGTGGGGACGACTATGCAGCGCCAGTCAGATGATGACTACTAACGTATCGAGCGCCCTTCTCTATGCGCTATGTCGATACAAGAATTTGGTGTTAGTGCCCGTCAATCCTCGAACGGTAGCAAACTATCGCCAAGCGTTTCAGCCCTCGCAGGCCAAATCGGAGCCAATCGATGCCAAATTGATCGTCAAATGCTGCACAAACATGGCGAAAAACTCGATATCTGGACAGCCGGGTGCCCAAAGCATCATGCATTGAGACAATGGGTTGAGTCCCGTCGCATGTTAGGGAGAGTTCTCTGGCGTTGTTGGTAAGATGGTGCGCCCTATGATGAAGAGAAATATCTGGCTGTACCGAGACGCAAAAAATCACCACTAATGAAGCTATTAGGCACTCAACAACAAGTACAAGAAGAACAAATTACATTTTAAAAACAAACAATAACAACCAAAACAAGATCGATCATTCTATACAGTCACTTGGAGAAATATTCTGATAAACAGCTAACCCGTATCAATGATCATTCAGCAAAGTAGACCCATCTACTAGAGTAGGTTCAGCCTCCCTGAAAAACTGACTATTAGGTCATTTTTGAACGTCTGAATCCGCGCTAAAGCTAAAGTAGAAAAAGAAGTTTAGCCTTTGCTACTGACCTCATCCACCTCAGGGCCTAGTTATGCAGCTCAACTTAGCCTTAGATCGGCCCTTGTATATCTCCCTGATTTAGCCTCAGCCTCAAGAACTGCACCAAGAGCTTCGACAAACTCGCTCTTGCAAGCTGGATCGGCACTGCCTCCGTCATCTAATAAACTCATCCCGCTGAGTTCGTCAGCTATTAGCCTCTCGGGCATATACTCCCATCTGCGCAATAAATATTCATATGCTGCCAAATAGGCTTGCTCAACTGTGATTTTGTCTAAGTGTTCAGTCATCTACATTAAATAATTATTGGCCTATTACACGTCGTTGCGATTATGCTGCTCCCAGTCCTTCCAGTATTTCTTGCACGCTTGAGACAAAGTAGTAAATGAAATTGGAACACCGTTGTCCAACTCATAATGAGCATCCATGTAACTTAGGCGTATTATGCCTTCAGTACAGCAAACTGAGATATAGTTGTACTCATTTTTCGCGTTCAGGATTTCGAGATCACATTCGCCCAATGACTCGAGCTTAATGACAGTGTCGGATCTTTTGAAAGGGCTATATGTTATGTCGCTACAATCGCGAAGGTGAATCAATAGAAACTTAGATCCGGGAGTTAGTAATTCACAGAGATATTCTATTTCGACTTTTACAGAGATATCACCAGGACAAACACCACTGAAAGCAACAATGTTGCCATCGTGTAAAAGGTTCCAGATGCCAATATTGGCTTCCATTGGCACTTAATACTCAGTACGCATAACGTTTCTGGTCAGCAGTTGTCGATATCTTAGTATTCCACTTAGATGATCTTGAGCTCTGTCAATCCGCTGCACCAGAATTGTTATACTGAGGGTAACCTATCGTATGGCTCTGGCTCGATATCAGGAACCTTAGCCAATACATTCTCGTATTTTGAGCGGCTACCTCGATTGGAACGTTCTCTTAAATAGCCTTCGGTAGTTAATGCAGAGATTTTCTCAGCTACTGCCAGGACAACAAACTGGTCTAACGAGACACCATCTTGCTCAGCAAGCTTTTGTAAGCTTTTATACAGTGAATCAGGTAGCTGAATGTTCAGAGGGCTCATGATAACGCTCCAATTGAATCTAAAAACTCTGCTGGTGTAATAGCACTTATGCCAAACTGCTCAATGCCTGCAAAATCGCGAGTGTTGTATGTCACTACGCTATCACACTCAGCTTTAACTGCCAGCTCCAGCTCCATATCGTCCTTCGGATCACGTAAATAGGGTCGCCAAAGAAAGAAAATTTGATGATGGCTTGCAACGGCACAGTGAAAATCAATAAAGTTCTGAATATCCGAAGCCTTTATGGTCAAATTCGGCAGCTGCCGTAATAAAACTTCTTCGTACTCTAGAACTAGTGGTACAGAAAGGTGGATATTAAATTGCCCACTACCCACAATTTCTAAGAGACGAAAAGCGCTTCCATTTCTAGAGCGTAACCCAGCAATAATTACATTTGTATCAATTACAATTTCGGGAATGGTCATCTTTTGAGAGCGGCCACCAGGAATAGTTCAAATGAACTAAAAAATAAGTGTTTTATCGTATCACTCTTTTTTAGCAGCAGCAAGTTGGTTTTCATATTATGGTTGAGCAAGAACTTTTTTTGCTGTCTTTCCACAACTATTGACAAATGCGCTGTCAAAAGTACCCCCAACCTGCAGATACGCCGCATTAACCCGCCTTGGACTCAAAGTCGCAAGGCTAATAGCTCAAAACCGCTCAAGCGGTTAAAGAATCTCTAAAAGCTCTCTAAATATAGAGCTGCCCAGCCAATCTTGTCCCTTTAGTGGACAGCCCTCAATTAGCGTTGGGTTTTGAACCCAACGTGGGTTTGAGCTTCACAACCAACCTTAGTGCAAGATCTGAGTAAACCTACATAAACTGTCTCCAATAGGTTTCTAGCGCTTGTCTTTCTTTGTTATTGTGAAATTGATGCTCTTTTAGCATGTTATCAATATCCGATTGGGACAACCCACCCTTGGCTAAAGACTCCTGTAATTGTTGTCTTTCAATGGTCTCTTCTCGCTCGACATCAAATTGCAGAAAGTGACTTGTCGTCTTGAGTTGAGCAGGGGTAAATAATGAAAATTTTTCGGCGATATAGTCGTCTATGTCTACTTGATAGGTCAAATGAAAAATTACCGAGTCAAAGGTATTGGACCAATAGTCAGGGTCTGTATTATCGATATTCCGTAAGTGCCAAACCATATAGGCTGGTAGATAATAGTGAAAACCCTTTGCATCCAGAAAACTCAGCACCGCATCGGAA
The DNA here is from genome assembly GCF_000482245.1 of Leptolyngbya sp. Heron Island J. Taxonomy (GTDB): domain Bacteria; phylum Cyanobacteriota; class Cyanobacteriia; order Phormidesmidales; family Phormidesmidaceae; genus Leptothoe. The sequence goes on from NZ_AWNH01000059.1 coordinate 21,771, forward strand.
AATCGAATATCGTCCTCTGGGACGTCCTGCCATTTATCTTCTGTATCCCGTGCTCTGGCTTCAGCTCGTTCTGCTGGGCTACCGTAATCGTCGATTACCATCGCTTCATGGAGCGTGACGCCATTCCCACAGGAGACTCCATCAAATGCCTGAGTAATTTCTTCAATCAGGGCCAGCTTTTTGGCTTCGTAGGCTATTTTCTCATCGGGGTTAGCAAAGGAAATACACATTAGCTTTCAGCCTCTGCCTGTAGCTGTTTAGCAACATCAATCACTTGATTAAACACCCGCATCAGGTTGCCGCCCCAGATTTTGCGAATCTCATCGGGTGTATAGCCCCGGTCTAACAATTCTTGGGTGATGTTAGGCATCTGGGAAACATCTTCAATATTAACCAGACCGCCACCGCCATCAAAGTCAGAGCCAATACCCACATGGTCAATACCCATCACCGCTACCATGTGGTCAAGATGGTCAATGGCATCGGCCAGGGTGGGTTTTATTTCAGGATACTGAGCGTTAATTGCCCGATACTGGTTTAATAACTCGGCTACTTCAGCTTCGCTCAGATCACCCCGCAGCCAGGCAGCTTGTTGCTCTGATAGGGCGGCCAATGCAGCCTCGCGTCTCGGGTCCTGGTCGATCTCTTTAATATAGTCTCCTAGCAGACAGAGCTGTACTACACCGCCATTCTCCTGGATTGCTCGTAGCATGGTGTCGTCCATGTTACGGGGAACATCTCGCAGAGCGCGAGCACTGGAATGGGAGGCGATCACGGGTGCTTTAGTTAACCCGATGACATGCCAAAATGTGTCGTCATGGACATGGGAAATGTCCACCATCATGCCCAGCCGATTCATTTCGTGAATGACGGTTTCACCAAATGGGCTTAACCCTTGCCAAAGCTGTTGGTCATCGGTGGACGAGTCGCCCAGCTGGTTATTTTTGGAGTGGGTTAAGGTGATGTAGCGTACCCCGCGATTGTAGAAGGTTTGAACGGCCTGAATATCAGTTCCTAGGGGATAGCCATTTTCCATGCCTAGAAAGATGGCGCGTTTGCCTTGGTGTTCTAATCCATAGGCATCCTCTGGGGTGAGGGCGATCGCAACCCGATCGGGATAATCGACCGTCAGCTGCTCAGTCCAATCAATCATCTGATGCGCTAGGGTAGCAGCCTGGGCATAGCCCTCATCCGTCAGTGCTCGCTGTGGGGTAAAGATTGAGATAAACGCCCCATCCAGACCGCCTGCAGCCATCCGTACCAGGTCCCACTGACCGCTGCCAGGAGCGCCAGTTTCATGGCCCATACCGGGGTCAAACTCAGGGTTCACCGACTGCCGAATTGGCCAATCAATATGGCTATCAATGGTCAATACCGCTTGATGGATAACCGCAGCCCGATTATTGGCCAAAGTTGGTGAGATATTCGTCTGGGCGAACACCCACCCTAACGCGGCAACCAATGCAATGATAAAGGTGAGTCTTCGCCTGAGAAAATAACCGAGCATAACAATGGCTCATCGAATTAAGGCAGATGGCTAAAGGATATCGCAGTAACAATGAACTAATTCAAGATTGATGTCTTTCAAAGGCTCGCGACTTAAAAACATTCCATCCTGTTTTCACCAACGCATAAATGACCAAGAGTGAACTTAGTAGATAGACCCTGTAATAGAACGAAACATTTTGATTGTAGGGCAAACTCCTGTTAAGAGCCTCAAGCCTGATTAGAATTAAGTTGATCGAGAACAAAACAATAAAAGAGGGAAAAAGTAATGTCAAACTTCCCAATATCTGCTCGAAAAAACTTTGTTTCGGGTCAATTAATAAAGGAGCAATAAGGGTAACATCTACTGGATTTTCAAGCTTTCTTGCCTGTTGAGTAATTGCTTGACGCAAACGCATTAATCCTTGCAACTGGGCAGACACTACCATAACGCCACAAGCCGCACCTGCCGGGAAGAAAGCCACTACCTCAGCTGTTGATACAGGTATATTTCCCCAGCTGGTTGTCATATCCGAAACGCGTTCCTCCAGACCAGATTGGTAAAGTTCAGGACAGTCCAACTCATTCGGACAAGATTCTTGGTTGCCAATCAGTGTTATGTATGGAAAAAAGATCAAGAAAAAGAAGACGACAGTTCCTGCTAGAAGTATGGTTAGGGACAATCGAAATCGCTTCAGTTTTTCCTCATAAAGTGCTAGAAGCCGATCTAGATAAAGAGTTACTTCATTACCACTCATACTATTCGCCCTGATCGCTCGCTGATTCTAATGTTGCCCTATCCACTGAGTAGAAACAAGAAAATTTGCTGGAATCATAGGTTAGCGGCCATTGAACCTTAGCTGGACCAACCTTTGCACCTATGTATTTTCTATAAGTCCGCACTTAGCAAAGATAGAGCACCACGATAAAGACTGGAAAACTTAAGTTCGTCGATACCGTCGGGGTTATTCCAGGTAGCAGCAATACAGTAGTGATGACCATCGGCGTCGGTTAGGTCGGTGGTGAAATTCTCGACGCCGGGCTCTGAGCCGCCTTTAAAGGCAATCCGCTGCCAGTTTTCAGGCCTGGCCAGACCAGGGTTAACTTGCATAGGAGGCAGGTCAGCGACGGTTGCGATCGCATCACACAGCTCTTGCCCACTCATAAACCACTCAATATCCAACGCTAGTGGTCCATTGTTAAAAATATTGACACCAGGCAGGGGTACATCCGTCATCGCTGTTAACAAATTACGTCGTTCGCGCTCATTGGCCTGACGATAGCGGTTGAGCAACTGTTGGTTTTGTGGATCTTTGAGAATAAAGAACTCTCGCGTCGACAGAAAAGGTCGATTGTGTTGGGTCAGAGCTTCAACATTCTCGCGACCTACCAAGGCTAGCAGGTGATCGGTGGCCGTATTATCACTTTCTGAAATCATCAGGGTGGCCAAACTTTGCAGCGTTAGCGGTGTATCCGTTGGCCAGTCCTGTAGACGACCGCTGGGCAAACTCCGATAGACATCCTGCAGCCGCAAAATCTCTTCCCAGCTGTGTTGCCCGGCATCAATTTGCTGTTGCAGCGCTTGCAAAATCAGCAGCTTAAACGTCGAGCCTACCGCCAGGGGCTGGTCTACGTTTACATTGGCGAGGGCAATATCATCTTTCAAGATGAGTAAACTGGCCTCACCTGGCAGGGCTGTAAATTCTGTTTGTAAACTGTCTAAATCGAGCGCAGCTATTTGAGGGGGTTCAAACAACAGTCCAGTAATTTGTCCGAATGTGTTGAGCACAATCCGTGTGGGTACAGTCCCCTGCTCAAATATCAGCAGATACTGATCCCCCGAGGCTTCTACACTTTGATACTCACCCAAGATCGCAGTAATCTCTTGCAAAATCTGTTCAATTTGCGCCAGTGAAACCTGGGCTAAAAAGCTATCGGCAAACCAGCTGGCCTGCACCTCAGGGGTCGTAAATAGTCGGGCAAGCGCCATTTCGGGGGAAATATTAGCCGCCAGGGCATAACCATAGGTCATAGTCGGGTTCGCCAGTTTTGCTATTGGTCTTGCTATTGGTGAAACCCAGACAATTAGACACAAACTGAGGGTGATAAGTAAACGCATAGGATAGAAAAGCCAAGGGATACTCGATTTAAGCCGTTGCTAATTTAGAGAATGAACCGATCGCAAAGCAGTGCAATAAACCTAGACTTTACAGATGCAATCATACCGGGGATCAGCAACACCAATTTATCAATACTATCGTTGCTGCGGGACAGTATAAATCGGTTTAAGCCAGTGGCCGTTAGCCCATGCTTGATGTCAGAGGGCTAGGCGATCGCACCCGTAATCGAATACTGTCCCAGGCTGCCTCTGAAAACACATCAGATCATATGCCCCCTTTCCCTAATTCTGGGGCAGCCCAGACTCAGCCCCTCCAGAATTGAAGGGTTGGCGGACGGATATCTAAAAGTTAAGCCGCCGCTAGTTTAGAGGATGAACCGGCCTGAAACAGGCGTAATTAACCCAAAATTTTGCAAAGATAGTCATAGGTCGGAGTAGCACCACCAAAGTTCAAAGGTTAAACTGATGCGTAAGCCCCAAAACAGATCGTTCATTTTCAGCCTGGTTTCGCACTTTTAATACCGACATGACCGTAGAATCATGAAAAAATTCTCATTTAAAAGTCATAGCGTAAACGTTAAGGTCTTCCTAGAAAAAAGACTTTAAACCTTCACCGCAAGAGATTTTTAAAACGCTTCTGCCAGGGCAAAACCCAAATAAATTAGGATATTTGGCCATTCTTATTTTCCATTTTTCTCATCATTAAATCCGGCATTTATTAAAGACGGCATAAACTTAATTACTGAGTCAAGTTTATATTTTTTGCCGTTGCTGATTTAGAGGGTGTACCGATCTGGAGCAATGCCATTCATCTGTATCTTGTAGATGAAATCATCCTGAGGATCAGCAAAGCCATTTTTTACAGTAGCCATATCCGTACCATTACTGCAGCTACTAAATATATTGCTTACAAGGAAACTGTCATTTTCAGCTTCATTGCCAGATGAGTTGAGCGTTAACACAGATCAACCACGCTAGTATTTTTTTGTAATATGTCCTCCGTTATCCTTAACCTCAAATCTGCTATCACGCGCAACCCGATGGTCGTCACGCCACAAACAACCATCAGGGAGGCGATGGCTCACATGGAGAACAGTCATGAACCCTGTCTGGTTCCCCAGGAGAAACTGAAGACCTATCGAATTGATTTTGTTATACGAGAATGTCACAACGAATTGAGATCGCGATATTTAGTCGTAATGGAGGACCAGAAAATCCTTGGACTCCTGACCACTCAAGACCTGCTCTCTTGCCGCTGGCAAACCAAAAATCTAGCTAACTCAACCGTTGCTCAGTGCCTGACGCAGACCTTTGCAACCCTCAGCGAATCAGCATTGACGGAACTCTACACACCCCTGAATTTATTACGGCAGCATCGGATGCGCCCAGTTGTAATTGTAGATGAGCACAATCAGCTGGCGGGTTTGCTGACCTATGAAGAAGTCCATGCCATCGCCTTAGCCAGCCAAGTGCAGCCTGCGACAGGTACTCCACCCCCGCCGACATCGTCTGAGGCTCGCCCTAAAACACAGCAACCCAAGCTTTTGAGCAGCTCAATGCAGAGAGAGCAATTGATGCACAAAATTATCGCTCAGGTGCATTCATCACTGGATGTGCAAACAGTTTTGGATACAACCGTGACCGAACTACGCCCAGTATTGGGATGCGATCGCGTCATTGTCTATCGACTCCGATCAGATCTAACCGGTAAAGTGATTGCCGAATCGATTGATGACCCATCACGATCGGTACTACACAACGAAGTCCACGATCCTTGTGTGACCCCCGAATGGCTTGCCCCCTACCGCCAAGGCCAGGTTCGCATTGTAGATGACATCTACGAAACAGAAATGACAGTGTGCCACCAGGAAATGCTGTCTGGTTTTGACATTCGCTCGAAGATGATGGTCCCCATTATCGTTGAAGGTGAAATTTGGGGCCTCATTCTAACCAGTGAACAGGATGCACCTCGACAATGGCAGCCCGAAGAAATTGAATTAGTGCGTCAGTTAGGAGTACAGGTGGCCATTGCCGTGCAACAGGCTCAAGCCCACGAACGTGCCCAGTCAGAACTGCATGAACGTCGCAAGGCTGAGCAACAACTTCAGAAATTACTGGACGTTACCGCGACTAAAACAGGCGCTGATTTTTTTCCTATCTCTATTGTACAGCTCACAGAATCCCTGGGGGTTGCCCATGCCATTCTAACCGAGCGCCATGGTGATACACTACACACATTGGCATTTGTTATCGATCAGGTGCTACAGCCCACCTATGAATATCCAATTGCGGGCACACCTTGTGAACAAGTTCTACAAACGGGTGCATTTCACTGTCAACAGTCTGCCCAGGAGTTATTTCCTAGAGATTTAGATTTAGTCAATTTGGGAGTGAAGAGCTATCTTGGCTTTGCCATGCAAGATTCTCAAGGGGAGGTTGTCGGCCATCTTTGTGTTTTGGACCGCAAACCACTAGACCATTCAGAACGGGCAGAAAAGCTTATCCGCTCTTTTGCAGCCCGTGCCACAGCTGAACTAGAACGTCAAAAAGCAATCGATGCCCTCGAAGTCCTTAACCAAGAACTGGAAGCTAAAGTCGCGGCTCGCACAGCTGATCTCCAAGCCTCTTATCAACAGCTCAAAGATACGCAATTACAACTGATTCAATCGGAGAAGATGTCTAGCCTCGGCCAGCTTGTCGCCGGTATTGCCCATGAAATCAACAATCCGGTTAACTTTATTTATGGAAATTTAAAGCCGTGTCTAGAGTATTTTGATGATCTGTCTACTTTGATTTTGCTCTACCAAAAACACTATCCAACACCCCATGCAGAAATTTCAGACTTCATTGCAGCAGCCGATATTCAGTATACGCTTGCAGACTTTCCTAAGCTGATCAACTCGATGCAAACCGGCGCAACCCGCATTCAATCGATTGTGCAATCATTGCGTACGTTTTCTTATGCTCAACAGGAAGGGCATAAAGCTAGCAACATCCATGACAGCATTGATAACACCTTAGTAATTTTGCAAAATCGCTTAAATGGTCGAGCAGGAACACCAGCAATTGAAGTTATCAAGAACTATGGCGATCTGCCGTTGATTGAATGCTATGGCGGTTTACTCAACCAAGTATTTATGAACTTGTTAGTCAATGGAATTGATGCCATTGAACAACAGCAAACAACATCTCCTGACCATCAGGGTTGTCTAACCATCACCACAACAGTCGTGTCATCCAAGAAAATTGCGATCGCAATTCAAGACAATGGCATAGGCATGTCACCCGAAATCCAAGATAAGATCTTTAACCCATTCTTTACCACCAAGCCCGTGGGTATCGGCACTGGCATGGGGCTATCCATTAGCTACAAGATTGTAACCGGCGACCACCAGGGACAATTTTATTGTTCTTCGGTTGTGGGTGCAGGCACCGAATTTATCGTTCAATTACCCATCAAAATAACAGGCTAATCCGTTAATGCCACTGAAATGCCACTAATTTAATATGCTCCCTGATTCTGAAAATTCAACTGCTCAAATCCACTTTTTAGAACCAGCTTTGTATCCATTGAACCCACTTCAATATCTTCTTTTAGCAGTTCCACCAAACAACGCTGCCGTAATAACCGCTGAATCCTGAGATGTTTGCCAGGCTTAACTTTTGTTCGAGTATAAATCAAACAAATCTCTTCAGAAAACGTTTCCACCCCTTCAATATGCGTGGGCTCTAAAATATCATCTTCTTGTTCACAGAGCTCTGCCCCCACCCGTTCAATAATCTCAAATGCCTTTTCTGGGTCTACCTCGTAGGTAATAGACACCTCAACAGCGGCATCAATGGGATGTTTGGAGTAGTTAACAATAGAACCAATATCCCCGTTTCTTAGAATCTGCACTTGACCATCAGGGTGCAAAATTCGGGTTGTGCGCAGTTCAATCGATTGCACCGTTCCCTGAGCTGTCTCCGTTTCAATAAAATCACCGACTAAATAATAATCTTCAAACAAGATAAAAAAGCCACTGACTACATCCTTAACCAGGTTTTGAGCCCCCAAGCCAACGGTTAAACCGACAATGCCAGCACCTGCCAGAATCGGGCCTGGATCAATATTGAGTGCTTTTAATAAAAACAATACTGTCCCAAAATAAATGACATATCTCAGTAAGCTCACCACCAATGGTGTAATCGTTACCCGTCGCTGATAAACCGCAGCCGATGTCTCCTCTGTGGACAACAATACCTCCGAGACCACCAATTGCATCACATTGGTCGCCAATCGTCCAAAAAAAACAAGCGCAATCACATTGACGGCCATCACGCCATAGTCAGCTAAGTTGGCAAGCAAGGTAATCTGACCCACCACCAACATCGCCACATAGACCCAAACCACACATTCTAAACAGCGCTTTAGAAACGGAATTAGATGCTGTAATCGATCGTAAAATCGCAACAGATTATTTGGGTTAGAATATTTTTGGCTCAGGGCATCCAGGGTATCAACAACGACGCTGACAGACCGAAAAACAATAATTCCAATAGAAATAATCAGATAAATACGCCAGGTAGCATATAAATAAGGCGACAGCTGCTCTGGTAACTGCAAAAAACGAGCACACCAAATCAAGGCTAGTAGCCATATCCCCACACTTAAGACACTACTTAAAATCTGAAACAGATGGTCAATGCTGTCGTCGTTGGCCGTAATTTGCTCTATCTGTTTGACATAACGGCTGGTCTGCACCAACCAACGTTTGAGCGGGCGCTGGGCGATACCTGCTAGGACCAGCAAACAAATACTTTTAGCAACCCCGGCTGCTACTCCTAACCAAACCTCCTGAGGCGTATTTTGGATTAACGATAGGGTATATGCATCGGGGCTTTCCCCCTGTAATACTATCCAGCCATTAAAGCCAGCTGCCAATAAAAACAGTAAAAAGCCGGTAATCAGGACAATACCAAATATATTCTGCCGCAGGGTTTGTAAGCCAGTATCATCTAGCTGCAGTGGAGAAGCTTGCAATACCCAGCGAGAACCCCAATTAAAGGAAAAGTATAAAAAACAACAAAGAATTATTATTAGGGTTAGCTCGACGGTAAATAGCACTAACGCAGCCATAATTTAGCGGCCTCTCAAACAGACAAGCGGACAGGTAGGGCATGCTCTCTGCCTCGGCATCGGGCAGCACTATACGCACCATACAGAACTTGCTAATCAAGTGGCAATTGGAAGCAAAACTCTTTAGCCGTTGCTAATGTAGGGGATGCAACGATCTGGAGAAATGCCATTCCTCTGTATCTTGTAAATGCAATCATCCCAAGGATCAGCAACGCCACTCTTTATTTATTTACCGTTGCTAATTTAGAGGTTGAATCGAGTTAGAAGGAATGCAACTAGCTCAGGCTTTACAGCTGGAATCGTACTGAGGATTAACAAAGCCTTCTATTATTATTTGCTTGAGAGTTGGGGTGAGTGATTAATACTCTGCTTAGGAGCTGACTCACCCCATGCACTAGTCTAAGACACGATCTTCAACTTACTGAGGAGGCAGAATTACCGTATCAACAACATGAATAATGCCATTGCTAGCTTCAATATCAGCAGTGACCACATTCGAGCTATTGACCGTGACTCCAGACCCTACAGCAATCTCTAGAGGAATGCCAGCAACAGAATCTACGCTACCTGAGGAAAGATCGGTGGAGCGCACGCTACCGGGTACAACGTGATAGGTCAAAATTGTGGCCAACAGTTCACGATTTTCTGGCTGATACAGGCTTTCGATCGTGCCCTGGGGCAAACGGCCAAAGGCATCGTCTGTTGGGGCAAAAACTGTAAACTCAGTTTCGCCGTTTAATACACCCACTAGCTTGGCATGCTTCAACAAAGCTGTTAACACGTCAAATGAATCATTGGTAGATGCAATACTAACGATAGTATTACCAGTATGGCCGTCTTTAGCCTGTAGCGATGCCGACTCCTTAGCTTCAACCGGAGACGCAGCAAACAGTGTAGCTAGGAGGCCGCCCAATAAGAGTAACTTTTTCATAAACCAATATCTTCCTAACAGGTGTTCATTTAGAGGTACGGCACCCAGCCACAATCGGATTGCTTTAATTTAGAAATCGAAAAATTACCGCTGCTGCTTTGAGGCTGAACTGCTCTAGAAGCAGTGCTCTAGAAGCAGTGCAAGTTAGTCCAGAGCTTACAGATGAAATCATGCCGAGGCTCAGCAACGCTCAAAATTTGGCAGGTAGCGGTGACCGTAAGCTGCCCGGCTTTACCACGAAAATGAAACCGCTATAAGGAAAACCAAGCACCGCCAGCGACCTCACATATCATTAAGGCGACTCACTTACAGGCGACTCACTTAGATTTTCTATATCTGCTCAGTTGGTCTTGGCAAATCAGTTGCATTTTACACTCAAAAGAATAATAATTTGTCTAGACATCTACACAAATTTAACAAGCGGTTAAGGCTTGATTAAGTCATGGTAAAAGCAGCACAACAACCATCTAGAGCCGTCTGGATGTCAACCTTAGCTAAAGCACCGCTGCCCCTACTGGAACAGTGTTTTGCCACCCTCGATGATGTGCCTGAGTATGGATTTTTGCGATCGCCCGAAGTGGGCCTAGCCATGGTAAGAGCAAGAGCGGAAGGAACCGGACAGCCCTTTAATTTGGGCGAGATCACCCTGACCCGGTGTGTCGTGCAGCTGGGTGAACTGACGGGTTTTGGCTACGTGGCGGGGCGTTCAAAACGTCATGCGGAGTTGGCGGCTCTGTGCGATGGGCTACTACAGCACCCTGATTGGCATACCCAGGTACAGATGCAGGTGATTACCCCGCTATACGCAGCCGCTCAGGCCAAGCGAGAACAAGACGCCGCTGAAGTCGAGTCCACCCGCGTGAACTTTTTTACGATGTTGCGAGGGGAGAGCTAACTATGGTTACCCAATTGACCGGATTTACTGATGCTGTTCACGATGCCCAGAAAACATTTCGAGCTCTGTTGGATGCCCTGGCGAGACCTGGTATGGTGAAAACAACGGTGGCGACAACACCCCCCACTGGTCTAGAACCCAGCTGTGCCGCTGCCTGTTTAACACTGTTAGATTTAGAAACAAGAGTGTGGCTGCAGCCAGGTTTCTCCGAAGCGGTGCGGTCATGGCTGGTGTTTCACACTGGCTGTCGGTTTACCGATGTCCCGCGTGCAGCTGATTTTGCTGTGATTTGGCAGCTGGCGACCGCACCGGATTTGGCTGAATTCTCCTGGGGAACGGCTGAATATCCAGAGGCTTCTACCTCATTATTAATCCAATTGCCTGAGTTAACAGGCGGAGTTCCTGTAACGTTACAAGGTCCAGGAATTTTACAGAATATTGACGTCAGTTTGCCTCTACCCACAACAGTCTGGCAGCGTTGGCAGACAATGACAGCAGAGTACCCCCTGGGGCTCGACTGCTGGTATTTTGCTCAGAATCAGTTAATTGGACTCCCCCGCACGGCAAAACCGATAACAGAATTGCCAGGGGCACTATGACGCTAACAATTCGTCCTGGCACTATCGATGATCTGCCCCAGGTTCTGGCCTTGTACAACCACTCAGGGTTGGAGCATGCTACAACTTTGACTTTAGCCGATATTGAGAAGTGGTTTGCACAGATGCAAAAGTATCCTAGCTATACCCTGTGGGTCGCTTGTTTGGCCGAGAGAGTAGTAGGTACATTTGCGTTGTTGATTATGGATAATCTGGTTCATCACAGTAGTCCATCTGGCATCGTTGAAGCGGTTGGTGTGGCTGCTGATTTACAGGGTCAGGGGATTGGTCGGCAGATGATGGAGGTTGCGATCGCCCAGTGTCGTGCTGCCGGATGTTATAAACTCACCATTTCCACCAACCTGCGCAGAAAATCCGCCCATGCCTTTTACGAATCCTTAGGATTCACCAAACATGGATACAGCTATCGAGTTGAGTTGAGTTGAGTTGAGCTAACAAACCCATCAGGAGAGAATTATGCCCTACGTTGCAGTCAAAGGTGGAGAACAGGCCATTCGCAATGCCGAAGCCTTACTTAAGGCCAAGCGGCGTGGTGATCAGAACGTGCCCGAGCTTTCCCTGGAGCAGATCAAGCAACAGATGCAGCTGGCGGTAAACCGAGTGATGGCTGAAGGCAGTTTGTACGATCCGGACCTGGCAGCGCTGGCCATTAAACAGTCCTGGGGAGATTTAGTGGAAGCGGCCTTTTTGTTGCGGGCCTATCGAACAACGCTACCCCGTCTTTATTACAGTCAGCCGTTAGATACCAACACCATGGCAATTCAGCGGCGTATTTCTGCCATCTTTAAGGATGCTCCCGGTGGACAAAAGCTAGGCCCCACATTTGACTATATTCATCGCCTGTTGGATTTTAAGCTGGCCGCTGAGGATAATAGGTTTCCGGCACCTGTGGGTGAGGCGGATATGGACGAGACAACGCCTCGGGTTGCCCATATGTTGGCGCAGGAGGGGTTGGTGTCTCCGCCTGGAGCAGCGGGTAATGGAGCGGCGGGTAATGGGGCTCAAACAGGAAGCAATAAATCTGGGACGGGGAGAATTACCCACCCTACAGGGGATAACGTTAATCAAGAGCCGAATGCTGAACCGTTTGATATTACGCGACAGTCGTTGACGACACCCACCCATCGAGATGCGCGTCTGCAGAATTTGGCCCGTGCCGACGAAGGCTTTTTGTTGTCTATGGCCTATTCCACCCAGCGAGGCTATGGCAAAAATCATCCCTTTGCAGGTGAGGTGCGCATGGGAGAAGTGGAGGTGGTGATTTGCCCTGAAGAGTTGGGGTTTGAAATTGCGATCGCTGATATTACTGTCACTGAAGTGCAAATGGTGAACCAGTTTAAGGGTAGCAAAGAAATTCCGCCCCAGTTTACCCAAGGCTACGGCCTCACCTTTGGTTATAACGAGCGTAAGGCAATGGCCATGGCCCTAGTCGACCGAGCACTGCAGGCTAAGGATTTAGGTGAGTCGCTAGATGGCCCCGCCCAGGATGAAGAATTTGTTCTGTTCCATTCTGACAATATTGAAGCACAAGGTTTTGTGCAACACCTGAAACTGCCCCATTACATCGATTTTCAAGCAGAGCTAAATCTGATTCGTAAGCTACGTAGTGATTATGAACAAGCAAAGGACTTAGGCAAACCCCCCGTGGTAAAAGCCGAGAATAATGCTCCTAATTCTCAAGAGATAACAACGGCATGATTAGCAGCAATTAATTGTCCAGGGCAGGTACAAGACCAACCCAAACCGTTTCTTTTTCATTCCTACCAATCTATGACCTCTCCTGTTTCCCCTGATTTATCTCCACCTTTTAACCCAGAGCCAGGGTTCAATTTTGCCTATCTGGACGAGCAAACCAAACGTTCTGTCCGTCGTGCCATTCTGAAGGCTGTTGCTATTCCGGGTCACCAAATCCCCTTTAGCTCGCGGGAAATGCCGATGTCCTATGGCTGGGGGACCGGGGGGATTCAAGTAACGGCTTCGGTTATCGGTCAAGAGGATACCTTAAAGGTAATCGACCAGGGCGCTGATGATACTACTAACGCGGTTAATATCCGGCGTTTTTTTAAGAAGGTGTGCGGTGTGGCCACCACTGAACGCACTGAGGAGGCCACGCTAATTCAAACCCGCCACCGGATTCCTGAAACTCCACTCAAAGAAGGACAGGTATTTGTCTATCAGGTACCAATGCCGGAGCCGCTGTATTTTATTGAGCCATCTCGGACTGAGGCCAACAAAATGCATGGGCTAGAAGAATATGGTCCCATGTATGTCAAGCTCTATGAGGATATTACTAAATTTGGTCGAATTTCTCTCGCCTATGACTATCCGGTGATGGTACATGAACGGTACTTGATGAACCCCAGCCCGATCCCCCGATTTGATAATCCTAAAATGGATACAAACCCAGCACTGCAGCTATTTGGGGCCGGGCGAGAGAAACGAATTTATGCCATACCACCTTACACCAAAGTAAAAAGTCTGGACTTTGAGGATCATCCATTTTCCGTAGAGAACTGGGAGCAGCCCTGTGAGTTTTGTGGGGCGACCGACAGTTATTTAGATGAGGTGGTAATTAATGACCAGGGAGATCGCATGTGGATTTGTTCGGATACGGACTACTGCGAACAGCGACAGCGGGAACAGTCGGGCAGTGTGCAAAAGCTGGGTCAATAGGAGAAATAATCTATGCAGCCGCTACTGAGAGTTAACAATTTGAGTAAAGACTATGGGGCGTTGAGGGCATGCGATCGCATCTCCTTTAATCTTTACCCTGGCCAGGTGCTCGGTATTATTGGCGAGTCCGGCTCAGGCAAAAGCACCCTGCTCGCCAGCATTGCCGGTCATGTCTCCTTCGACGATGGTGAAGTACTCTATTGTAATCGAGACAACAACCTCATTAACCTGCGCACCCTGCCTGAACCTCGGCGGCGTCAGCTAATGAAAACCGAATGGGGCTTTGTCCGCCAGAATCCCCGTGATGGGCTGCGTATGACCGTTACTGCCGGGGCTAACATTGGCGAACGGTTGTTAGACGTCGGCCAGCGTCACTATGGCAACATTCGCACCGAAGCTCTGCAGTGGCTGAACGAAGTTGAGATTCCTGAAAACCGCATTGATAACTTTCCCAATACCTTTTCCGGTGGGATGCAACAGCGGCTGCAGCTGGCTCGCATCCTGGTCACTCGCCCTCGGATTGTGCTGATGGACGAACCCACAGGGGGGCTGGATGTCTCGGTTCAGGCCAGACTGTTGGATCTGATGCGATCGCTAGTCCGCACCCTTGACCTCAGTGTGATTTTGGTCACCCATGATATTGGCGTTGTGCGGCTGTTGGCCCATCGGCTGATGGTGATGCAAAACGGTCAGGTCGTCGAAGCTGGACTCACCGACCAGGTATTGGATGATCCCCAGCATCCCTATACACAACAACTGGTCAATGCCACATTAGTACCTTAGGAAATATGAAAACCTTACAAGTCTTATCTTCACCAACAGCTCCCACCAACACGACAGCACTGCTGCAGGCAGACCAGCTCTATAAAAACTTTGTTCTCCACCATCAGGGGGGTGTACAACTACCCGTTCTCAAAGGTGTTTCTCTGACTGTTCACCCCGGTGAATGTGTGGCGCTCCAGGGAGCCTCAGGATCAGGAAAATCCACATTTATGCGATCGCTCTACGCTAACTATCGCATCGACAGTGGCTCTATCTGGATCAAGCACCAGGATCATTGGGTTGACCTACCAAAATTAGAAGCACACGACCTGATTGAAGTCCGTCAGCATACCCTCGGCTATGTCAGTCAGTTTCTGCGTGTGATTCCTCGGGTGCCAGCCGTCGATGTGGCGGCAGACCCCCTAATGGAGCTGGGGATGGATATGGAGGAGGCTAAGGCTAAAGTGCAAAACTTGTTCTCTCGACTGAATTTATCAGAACGACTGTGGGAACTATCACCGACTACGTTTTCCGGGGGTGAAAAACAGCGGGTGAACATCGCTCGGGCTTTCTCAGTTAACTACCCGATTCTGCTACTCGATGAACCCACATCTGCCCTGGATGCAGCTAACCGCGAAGTCGTGATGCAGTTAATCGAAGAACGTAAAGCCCAGGGCTGTGCCATGGTGGGCATTTTCCATGATGACGAAGTGCGGGAAAGGGTTTGCGATCGCACCCTTAGCTTTGGCTAATCCTCAACTGTTTTGTTAGTCAAAATAGCCACCAGAATATTCATCAGTAGTTCCACATCTGCAGGTACCCGATATAACTCTAAATCTTGAGAAATTTTCTTTTGCTGTCGATCCAGCACAGCAAACTGCCAGATCCGTCCAATTGATACTGCACCATAAAGGAGGTTCCCCGCCGATGCATCCGTCACCTTATCCAAAGCAATCAGCTCAGCCGCTAGCTGCTTAAAGCCTCGCTCCAGATTTTCATCTTTAGCCTCAATAATCAGCAAACTATCCCCCGACTGGAGATAGTAATCTAACAGCCCCTTAAGCTGCTCGGTGGCCTTGAGAGAATAGCTTACCTTAACCTTGACATGGATCAGGTGAACCAGCTCTAAAACCAAGGGCGCAATCAAAAACTCCCGACGGGCTGATTCACTATCCAACGTGACGAACGGCAAACTCTCTTCCAGACGCTCTCTAAGTCGGTCAATCGTTTCTACTGGCTTTTCTGATTGAGGCAACACCAACGATGTCAGCTCAAAACTATACCCAAAATGAGTGACGATATCTTCCAGATAATAATTCAGTTTGAAATAATCCGAAAAATAACAGGACTCCGGAAGTTCAATTATTTGGGCCATTTTCTATCTCCTAATCCTAAAGATAACGTTAACTTAACCTTGGTTCGATATTAGTTGGAGATGTCTAGACATTTCCGAGATCTAACTGGTAGAGCCATCCTTTCGACACCCCTAGCCCCTAAGCCCCATGACTGAAACCATCTATACCAATTATCGCCTGCAGCTTCTTGATCAGGAGATCCTCGGCACGCTTGTTATCAAAGACGGCATGATTGCAGACATTCAGCCAGGCATCGTCGCCCAGGGGCACAATGGCCAGGGTGACTACCTGCTGCCCGGTTTGATTGAGCTGCATACCGACAATCTGGAGCGATGTATGTCGCCCCGTCCTAAGGTGAATTGGCCCTTGGATGTCGCCGCCGTACATCATGATCGAGATTTGGCTGGGGCTGGTATCACTACCGTTTGTGATGCTATCTCCATTGGTGACCTCACACCGGGTTCCCTACGTATGACCCAGTTTGGCCCCATGATTGACACGATTTATCACGGTCAGAGTAATGGGCGATTTTCGGTAGACCATCGTCTACATCTACGGTGTGAGCTGGGATATAACCAGGTTTATGATCTGGTGGAAACCTATGCAGACCACCCGCTGTTGTCGTTGTTGTCGTTGATGGATCACACACCGGGACAGCGACAGTTTGTCAAAATTGATAAATATAAAGAGTATTATCAGGGTAAACATGGGGTGACGGCGGACGAGATGGATGGCTTTATTCGCGATCGCATCGCTGCCCAACAGCTCCACGCCGTCGACAATCGCCGCCAGCTGGTGGAACTGGCCCAACAACAAAATATTTGTCTGGCCAGTCACGATGATGCCACCCCAGAACATGTCCAGGAAGCCGTTGAGGACGGAGCCGCCATTGCCGAATTTCCCACAACATTGGATGCGGCCAAAGCCGCCCACAGTCATGGGCTACAGGTTTTAATGGGAGCCCCCAATTTGATCTTAGGCGGGTCTCATTCCGGCAATGTATCCGCCATGGATTTAGTCGAGCGAGACTTAGCCGATATTATCTCCTCAGACTATGTGCCCCAAAGTTTAGTACAAGCGATGTTCCTGATTGTGGATAGGGCTCAAGTACCGCTCCACAAAGCAATGCGTCTGTTTACCTTGAATCCAGCTCAGGCAATCGGTTTGGATTGCGATCGCGGCAGTCTGGAAATAGGCAAACGGGCCGACATAATTACCCTGCACCATGACGGTGTGGTACCCCGACTGACATCTGTTGTGTGTCAAGGAAAGCGTATTGCCTAATCCACCCATCCACCCATCCACACCCTTTCCCATGAACACAACGACCCTAAACCAAATCCTCGACCTCTATCGCCATCGCGGTCAGGCCCAATATGGTGGCGAAGCTGTCAGTCAGCTCGAACATGCACTGCAATGCGCCACCCTCGCTCAAGATAATGGTGAATCATCAGAACTAATCGCCGCCTGTTTACTCCACGACCTGGGCCATCTGGTACATCATCTCGGTGATGATCCGGCCCTGCTTGGCATTGATGATCGTCACGAGTATCGAGCAGTCCCCGTCCTAGAAACCTTGTTTCCAGAAACTGTTACCACACCCATTCGGTTACATGTAGCAGCCAAGCGCTACCTATGTGCGGTAAACAACAACTACTGGGCATCACTCTCACCCGCATCTAAGCTTAGTCTAGAACTGCAGGGAGGAATCTTTTCAAAATCGATGGCAGATGCATTTATCCAGCAGCCCAATGCAGACAATGCAGTTAAGCTGCGTCGTTGGGATGACCTGGCCAAAGTTGAGAAGTTAAAAACTCCTGATTTAGACTATTTTCAACCCATCCTAGAAGCCGCTTGCAAGGCAACGGTAGCATGACCCTAATTGCTCAAATTAGCGACCTGCATGTTCAGATTCCAGGCAAACTAGCCTACGGAGTCGTTGACACTAATTCCCTGGTGGCTGAGGCCATTGCTCGCCTGAGCAGACTCAATCCTCAGCCAGACATTGTTGTAGCATCCGGCGATCTGATTCAAGACGGCACCCTGGCGGAATATGAACTGCTCAAAGTCATGCTCGCACCGCTACAGTGCCCCATTTATTTAATGCCAGGCAACCACGACCATCGCGATCACCTGCGACAAGTATTTGATACGCACACCTATCTACCTGATGAGAGTGACCATCTCAGCTATGTTGTAGAGGGCTATCCCATGCGCCTGGTTATGCTCGATACCATTATTCCTGGTAAAGGTGGTGGCTGTGCAGATACAGAGCGCCTGATCTGGTTAGAACAACAGCTTTTAGCGGCTCCCCAAACACCGACTATGTTGTTTATGCACCATCCCCCGTTTGCCACCGGTATTCCCTGGATGGACCGCAAACGGTTTCAGGGCCATGGGGCGCTGGCAGCTTTAATCCGCCAACATCCCCAGGTCAAACGCATTAGCTGTGGTCATTTACACCGTACTATTTACTGTCCATGGGCTGGTACAGTAGCCAGCAGTCAGCCTAGCTTGGTCCATCAGAGTGCCCTTGATTTTACCCCCGACAGCTCAAGTCAGTTTGTCATGGAACCACCAGCCTATCAGCTACATGTATGGACTGATGAGACATTAGTCTCCCACACTCTGTATGTGGGCCAATTTGATGGCCCTTATCGCTTTGTTGATGGCAAAAAAGTTGTTGCAGCGAGGCTATGAAACTAGCTCGTTGACAACAGCCAGTACATCTTGAGGTTCGGCTCGCTGGGTATAATCTGCCTCAGCAAAGGCATAGCGAATACGTCTGGCCTGATCAATTACATAGGTAGCAGGCATCGGTAGCTCATAGCTATCGTCACCGTTGCTAGCAGGAATATCAATGCCAAAGTTCTTGTAAATTGGCCGCAAAGACTCATCCAAGGTAAACACTAATCCATATTGGCGCGATACCTGATTACCTACATCACTGAGCACAGAATATGCCAGATTATGTTTCTCAGTCACGCTCAGGGAGTGATCCGGCAGCTCTGGAGAAATAGCCACCAGCGTAGCCCCTGCCTGCTTAAACTCAGGCAGCAGATTTTGAAATGCCCGCAGTTCCAGATTGCAGTAAGGACACCATTCACCCCGATAAAAATTAATCACTACGGGGCCTTGCTGCAGTAAGTCACTTAGACGCACTGCTTTACCAGTGGCATCGGGCAAGGTAAAGTCGGGGGCAATATCACCAACCGTTAGGGCTTGATCCGCCAGCCCAGCAACTTCGAGGGCTTCAGTAGCCGTTTTCATCGTCGCTTGAACCACTTCAGGAACCTGTTGTTGAAAACTAGCACGGGTTTCAGCTAGCTGTTCTGCCAGGGGATGTGTGGTTGTAGTCATGGGAGCATGCCTCTAGTAGGTTAATCTTGTTCGAAATTCTAGAACGATGGTATGCCCCAGAGATTAAAACTCCCTAATCAGACATTAGAGTTCGCTGAGAAGCTGATAATGGCTCCACTATTTGCATGAGTGCAGCATTGAGCTCAGCCTTAGAAATCGTGATTCTTTCAGTACACAGTGCATAGTTGTGTTCAGCATCTGCTAAATTCCATGCCAGATCTCTGACATCGTCGTCAAAAGAAACATATCTGAATCCTTCATAGGCTTTGCAAGACTTTTCGACAATAGGAATTGCACCACATAACGCTGCTTCAAAAAAACGGTATGACCAAATATAATCACCACTTGGGCAAAGCACATATTGTGAGTTTGCTAGGACTCTAAAATAGTTTTCATCCCACGCTTTGATCGGAAAACGTCGTCCTCTATCCGATGACCACAGCAGTAGATCACCAATATTCTTTTTTATGGTGTAGTCAATTCTAAGCTTAGAGAGAAGATCCTTTCGTAAATTGTAGATACGACTATTAGTATTCGGTAATTTATGTCTGGCGCTGATATTTTTGCTAATCCAGCCCTCCAGTAAAGATTTTCGTTTCTGAGTGACTAGCCCTTGAAACGAATAGCGAAAACGTCTTTTTGGTTGCCACATAGAGCGACAATGTTGAGGAATGATGGCCGGAAAAACCAGACTTTTGGAAACACTCCCCAGGGATGTTAAAGGCTCACTATGAACAATTTGAAGCTGGTCAGTGATGTCAATCGAGTTGGAGTGATTATGGCTAAAGGAAACTTCGAATTTATCCTTAAGCAAGGAGAATTTACTGTCTTCTGAAGGCGGTATTGCGATCGCAAAATCAGATTCAGCCAGCGCATGAACCAGGCGTATCTGTTGAATTTGGTTGAATTTAAACGTCTTATTGATTAATAGCGTATTTGACATATCGTACAACCTCTCAGCCCTTAGTCTGAAGTGTCTTACTCGTTCCAGCTATCAATGCTTGCACTACTCAATATGGTCCGTACTGCTAAAACATCTAAGCCGATGGATGAACCAAATTGAAGCCTGTCTACATTAGATAGTTACGTTTGTTTGAGGCCACATCTGGAAAGTTTCAGCAAGACAAAAAATGCATTTTAGGCATAGTGGGTAAAACCACATTTCCCCATGCATGAAGAGCTAGAGATTGAAACAACAATAGCGATATATCTATAAGAAAATACAGCAAGAACCAGCAATGCTATCTTTGCTAGACATAACGAGTCAGACCGATCCGATAACGCTGTTTTTTAGTAATCATCACATCGCCAATTTCTAACCGACCTTTGCCACGAATGGCCACTAAATCACCGGATTTTAAGGCATGGCTGGATTGAGAAATCGTTTTCCAATTGACTCGAACATCACCTGCGGTGATCATATCGGCCATTTTGCTACGGGACATACCAAACCCAGCAGAGGCCACAGCGTCCAAACGCATAGAGGCTTCTACAGTCGTCATTTCCTTTTTCTTAGGTTCTCGTACCCGGAGTTCACTCCAGTCAATGAGTTTAGTTTTGACTGGCACCGAGCGTACCTGGGTCAGGCTCATTTCTAAAAAATCCACCAGTTCAGGCACAACAATAATCTGAGCACCACGCTCACCCAGGACAATGATGTCCCCCACTTTTTCGCGGACAATACCTGTTCCCAATAGCGCCCCTAAAAAGTCACGATGGGTGGCAGTATCAAATAAAAAGTTACCCGCTACATTCAGCAGCGCCAGCGGTGTAGGTTGTGCGTCTAATGGAATTTCGGTACGGGCCATGGTCAGACGCTGCCGCTCAGCTTGAGGATAGCCACCCTGGGCCTGGGTATGGATATCGGTTAGACGCCCGAATACGGCCTGGGCTTCATATAGCTCTGGTGG
Source organism: Leptolyngbya sp. Heron Island J (assembly GCF_000482245.1). GTDB lineage: Bacteria > Cyanobacteriota > Cyanobacteriia > Phormidesmidales > Phormidesmidaceae > Leptothoe. The sequence continues at coordinate 42,997 of NZ_AWNH01000059.1, forward strand.
CGACAAAAAATCAGTGGTGACTGGCTCCCATGTGCGAATAGCTTGATCGGCTTGATCCAGCACACGGGTCAGGGTTTCAATATTTTCAGCTCCCTTAAGCAGGTCGTCTTTGGGCAACATAGAGGTAGGTGTGATGAAATGTCTAGGTGTTTTTATAGTATGCAGTGTTTGCCTATACTAATACTTTGCGCTACTGATGCTTAGCGAAGCTGGGCAGCGGACAGGCGACATCGCAAAGCAACGTAGAGGCATGTCCGGAAGGTTATTGGACAGCAATCGTGTCCTGTTTAAGTACAAACGCTTAAGCATTTGAGTTGTGTCTTGTCTTGTTTTGAACTTTATCTGAGCAAAAACTCTTTTTCAGATTCTCTCTTTTGCGTATCCGGAAGTAGCTGTGTCACTCCTCAAACTGGTACAACGGTCGCCTTTGGGGTGGCTCAGGTAATGACCAACTCTTAGGTGGTACTGGTAATGACCAGCTGCTAGGCGAGGCTGGCTCAGATACACTGTTGGGAGGAGATGGTAATGATCGACTCCAAGGGGCCCAACGAACTCGGGCGTCGGAGAAAGATATCCTAACGGGTGGAAAGGTACGTGATACCTTTGTCTTAGGCGATCGTAGCGGTAGTTTCTACGATGATGGCAATGCCAGGTCGATGGGCACCAACAACTACGCAGTCATTACCGATCTTAACATTGCCCAAAAAGATATCATTCAACTGAGCGCTCGCCATAGCTATCGTTTGGGGTCTACTCCACAAGGCGTCAGTAATGGTCGAGCTTTATTTATTGATAATGAGGGTAGCACTCAAGATGAATTAATTGCTGTCATTCGGGGAGGGGGCAATTTGAACCTGAATAGCAGCACATTCAGAATGGTTTAAGCTTAAACAACAGCACATGACATGTGGTGGTCATGTGCTGTTGTCGGTTATAGCTCATTCAATCCAGAGAATTGTTCTTTTTTGGAATAAACATTCTTCAAGTGTTTTTTGACAGTGTTTTCAGAAATAAACAATGCTCTGGCAATTTCTTTGTAACTGCTGCCCTTACGCTTTAAACACCAAACATCTGTTTCACGAGTTGTTAGGCCATAACGTTGAGCTTCGTGATTAGCGATAACAGCGAGAGACTGTTGGCGGTCTTCTAGGGTAATTAGAAAACAATTGCCAACCTGGCAAGCCTCGTTGTTCCAGTCAAACCACTGTACCCGCATGTGAATCGTACTGTGGTCAGTGAGAATCTCGTCTTCTAAAACAATGGTGTAATCCGTAGGCAGCAGTTCTGATGCTTCATCCTGGTTTTCCAGGAGGCTTTGACAGGGATGCCAAAGTAAGTCAGGAATACTACTAGATGATGGGCAAGACATCTCCTTGAGGATCATTTGTGCACGTTTGTTTTTATGCAAGATAGTGCCATCTTGGGTAACAATAATGAGACCAAACGTAAAGTTTTCAATGGCTGCTACAAGTAATGCTGCCTGCATATTAAAAGAATCATTGTGGTCGCTCATCACTGCAGCCTGGGAAGGAGCCATTTGGGGAACAATTTGGGTCTGAGTAGCCATAACTAACGGGAAGTAATTGGCGGACGAAAATCTGAACTTCTCTGAACTTCGTTGACTGTGCTAGTGGCGTCTGCAAGATTCGTATAAAAGGCTGAACCGATTTAGTAGAAAATACGGATGTCGCTGACAATATTTACCTCATTTCCAAATATGGAAAATCCGTACGGATTTGTGACAGTTCGCGTGAGCGGCATAAATAACATCCAGACATCCGGCAAATTTAGCTGCTTTGATTAGCGTAAGGATGTGGCATGCTGTAGAGGCAATGCGCTTTTGAAATCTCGGTGTACGTTTTTACTCAAAAAGCATCGTCAGCGCTCGAACCAACGTTGACACTCGCGCTGACAGCCGATGAGCGTACCCGCTCTCGATATCGCTACAGTATTTCTAGTGAAATTACGGAAAGTGATTGTCAAACAACGAACTCAGCCGTTGGTGAGGCAGAGCCTCAAACAGCTGAGATATACCTGCAATTGCCCCGAGGAACAACGCTGCGAGACGGGGATTGCTTGATCGGGGATGGACATGCCCAAGTGCTAAGAATTGTGGCAAAGCCTGAGCCAGTGATGACGGTAAGAACGACACCTAGTGATCAGTCTGCCTCGACACAGCCTGCTCTTAAGCTGTTACAAGCAGCCTATCATTTGGGCAATCGTCATGTGGCATTGGAGCTAGGGACGGATTATTTGCGCTTAGCACCAGACTCGGTCCTGGAGGCGATGTTGAATCAGCTTGGGGTGATGGTAACCGTGGAAACTGTACCTTTTCAACCGGAGATGGGAGCCTATGGCCACCACCATTGATGAACAGGCCCTGCTGAAGCTGCTACAGCTAACCAGTCCGGCTTTGCCAGTGGGGGCTTTTAGCTATTCTGAAGGGTTAGAAACTCTGGTGGTGCAGGGTAGGCTGAGGGATAGTGCGATGCTACATGACTGGCTGGTACAGGAGCTACGCTATGGCAGTGTGCGGTTAGATGCAGCGATCGCAACCCGCGCCCACCAACACCTCAATAATCCTCACCAGCTCGCCTACTGGAACCAGTGGCTCACCGCCAGCCGCGACACCGCCGAACTCCGGCAGCAAAGCTGGCAAATGGGTCGTGCCCTGGTGCGTCTAGTCAACGCCCTCCATCCGGAACTCAAGCCCACCTTTGCAGCCTGCGGCACCAATTGCAACTTCGCCGTTGCCTTTGGCATGATTGCAGCTCACTGGCAAATCGCCCCTTCTACGATGGCCCTGGGCTATGTGCAAAGCTGGGCCACTAACCTGATTGGGGCAGCGGTTAAGCTCGTACCCCTGGGACAAACCGACGGTCAACGCTGTTTGCTGCAGCTAATCCCAGAACTGAGGAGCGCAGTAGCCGATATGGTGACCCTGGAGGATGAGCAGCTATATATCAGTGGCTGGGGCAGTGCGATCTCAAGCATGCAACACGAAACCCTATACACCCGACTGTTTCGCAGCTAGGCAAAAGTTTTAAATTTTGAGGATGAATTCTAGGTTTGTAAAACAAGGGTTCTATCCTAGGATTTGTCCACTATCTATCCGGAATCGTTTTTGTAGGGGCCTTGCATGCAAGGCCCCTACAAAAACGATTCCGGCACGCCCCCATGACCTCATCTTCCCCTTACCGGATCGGCGTTGCTGGCCCCGTCGGCTCCGGTAAAACCGCCCTCGTCGACGCTCTCTGTAAAACCATGCGCGATGACTACTCCATTGCTGTAGTCACCAACGACATTTACACCCAAGAAGACGCCCAATTCCTCGTCCGCAGTCAGGCCCTCCTCGACCATAGCCGCATCGTTGGCGTTGAAACCGGTGGCTGTCCCCACACCGCCATTCGTGAAGATGCCTCCCTGAACCTGGTCGCCATTGAGGACCTGGAAACACGATTTGAGGACCTGGACCTGATTTTTGTTGAGAGCGGTGGTGATAACCTGGCCGCCACATTTAGCCCTGAGCTGGTGGATCTCACTGTTTATGTGATCGATGTGGCCGCTGGCGATAAAATCCCCCGCAAAGGTGGGCCAGGCATTACTAAATCAGATCTGCTCGTCATTAACAAGATTGACCTGGCTCCTCTGGTGGGTGCCGATCTAACCGTGATGGAACGGGATGCCAAAACCATGCGTGGGGACAAACCCTTTGTATTTACAAACCTTAAAGCAAGACAAGGTCTAGAAACGATTCAACAGTTCATCCAGTTTCATGGCCGATTGGCCATTCCCCAATCTGCTTAGGTGAGCGCCAGCTATGGCCAGATCGGCCCTAACAAATGTTTGGGGATCAAAATAAAGAAATCTGTAGAGACTCAGAAAAGTATCAAATACTACAATTATCGCTTTCCTCAAGACTTACCATCACGGAGCGAATAAGTGTATCTACGGTGACTGTGTAGGTTTTATTGCAGCTGCCGATTTTTGATGCGATTAGGTGTGTGAGTCGTTAGAAAGGAACGCCCAATGACGAGGATTAATAGACGTAAATTTTTGGTGTACGGCTCTACTGCCGTGGGTACCAGTATCCTGCTAAAAGCCTGTGGTGGCACTTCTGAGCCTACCGCTGAAACCGCACCCGCTGAAGGCGAAGCTACAACCGCAGCTGCTGGTGACGGCGATACGATTAAGGTGGGTATTCTTCACTCCCTGAGCGGCACCATGGCCATTAGTGAAACCACCGTGGTAGATGCTGAAGAATTAGCCATCAAAGAGATTAACGCGGCTGGTGGTGTTCTAGGTAAGCAGATTGTTGCCGTTAAAGAAGACGGCGCGTCCGACTGGGATACTTTTGCAGAGAAAGCAGAAAAACTGATCGATCAAGATCAGGTGTCTGTAGTATTTGGCTGCTGGACCTCTGCTAGCCGTAAGAAAGTACTTCCCGTCTTCGAAGCGAAAGACCACATGCTGTGGTATCCCGTACAGTACGAAGGCCAGGAATGTTCCAAGAACATTTTCTACACAGGTGCCGCTCCCAACCAGCAGATTGAACCCGCTGTCTCCTGGTTGTTAGAAAACAAAGGCACAGACTTCTTCCTGGTCGGTTCTGACTATGTATTCCCTCGTACCGCCAACAACATTATTAAAGAGCAACTGAAAGCCGAGGGCGGTAACACCGTTGGTGAAGACTACTTGCCCCTGGGGAACACCGAGGTAACTCCCATCATCACCAAGATCAAGGCAGCACTGCCCGACGGTGGTGTTATCTTTAACAGCCTCAATGGTGACAGTAACGTTGCTTTCTTTAAGCAGCTCAAGGGCGCAGGCATGGGTCCAGATAAGTATCCGGTAATGTCCGTGAGTATTGCTGAAGAAGAAGTTCGTACCATCGGTCCCGACTTCCTTACCGGTCACTATGCTGCCTGGAACTACTTCCAAACTGTTGAGAGCGCTGATAACGAGAAGTGGGTATCCGACTTTAAGGCTGAATACGGTGATGATCGGGTAACCAACGACCCCATGGAAGCCGCTTACATCATGGTTTATCTGTGGAAGCAAGCTGTTGAGCAAGCAGGCACAACTGATATTGCTGCTGTGCGTGAAGCTGCCTATGGTCAAGTCTTTGACGCACCCGGTGGCACAGTCACCATGAACCCCAACCATCACTTGTCCAAGACTGTTCGTATCGGTGAGATCCGTGACGACGGTCTGTTCGAGATCGTGTCTGCAACTGACGGTCCAGTTGATCCCTTGCCCTGGAACCAGTATGTTCCTGACACTAAGGGTTATACCTGTGACTGGTCCGACCCAGCCAAGGGTGGCAAGTTCAAGGAAGCCTAAGGCTGTTGTGATTTAGCTGACAGGGGAGGGTCACGGTGGCTCTTCCCTTTTTTCATTTCACTATTAACCACTCACCCTCTTTAACAGGTAACAGTTCGTGCTCGACGGTTTAATTAACGGCATATTTAATGGCATCAGCATTGGCGCGGTGCTTCTAATTGTGGCCCTGGGTCTGGCGATTGTGTTTGGTCTTATGGGCGTTATTAACCTGGCCCATGGAGAACTGATGATGCTAGGAGCCTACACCACCTATGTGGTGCAGAATGGCTTTAAAGCACTCGGCGATGGGGCCCAAGATTTTTATATCTTGCTGGCGTTGCCCCTCTCGTTTGTGGTCGCGGCTCTCGTCGGACTCGCCCTGGAACGCAGTGTGATTCGATTACTTTATGGACGGCCCCTGGAAACACTGCTGGCCACCTGGGGAGTGAGCCTGATTTTGCAGCAGTTTGTGCGCAGTGTCAGCTGGTCGCTGGTTTTTGGCATTTTAACCGTGTGTCTGTTTCTGTTTGGTGGTCGCACTATCTTAGATAAGTTTGCCAATCTGGGTCCACGTCAGAAGCTGGCTAAGTTTGTTGTGCTGGTATTGTCGCTTGGGATTGGCATTAGCCTGGGGCAAGCACTCAACAGTAACTCAGCTCTCGAAAAACCCTGGTTTAGCGCCCGTAATGTGGATGTCACCGCTCCCGGTTGGTTGCAGGATAGCATTCGCGTCACAGACACCCTATCTTTTCCAGCCGCCCGTATTTTTATCATTTTGCTAACGGTAGTTTGTTTATTCGGCACGTTTTGGTTTCTCAATCGATCTGCCTGGGGTCTGCGGATTCGATCCGTCACTCAAAACCGGGATATGAGTGCCTGCCTGGGGATTCCGACCAAGCGAGTAGATGCCCTTACCTTTGCCCTGGGGTCTGGTCTAGCGGGAATCGCTGGCTGTGCCGTCACCCTATTGGGGTCGGTGGGTCCTAACCTAGGCAGCAACTATATTGTTGATGCCTTTATGGTGGTGGTAGTCGGCGGAGTTGGTAAGCTAATTGGCAGTATCGTAGCGGCCTTGCTGATTGGTATCGTCACCTACATTGTCGGCTCCGGTACATTGGTGCTGATGTTGCCCTCCAGTGAAGCACTGCAGCCCCTGATTGATATGGCCACCTTTTTCGCCACAACCAGTATGGCCAAAGTGCTGGTATTTGCCTTAATTATTGCTTTCTTGCAGGTTAAACCCGCTGGGTTATTTCCTCAAAAAGGCCGTTCGGTGGAGGTATAACCATGGCAGACACCACAAAAAACCTAGGCAAAAACCGCAGACGGACTCTGGAAGTCGGCATTGTTATTGGTCTCACACTATTTTTGATTTTTGTTGCGCCGTTAATGCTGTCAGGTTTTCGCCTGGGGCTGTTGGGGCGATTTCTGGCGCTGGCTATTGTCGCCCTGGGTGTAGATCTAATCTGGGGCTACACCGGACTGCTGAGTCTGGGACAGGGTATTTTCTTTGCTCTGGGGGGCTATGCCTTTGCCATGCACCTGCAGCTTAATCTGGCTGGCGATGGTATTCCTGAATTTTTTGGTTTGTACGGGGTTTCAGAACTGCCCTGGTTTTGGCAACCCTTCTACTCACTACCCGTTACCCTGATTGCGATTGTTGTCTTACCAGGGCTGGTAGCGGGTTTGCTTGGCTACCTGGTCTTCCGTAACCGGATTCGAGGCGTTTATTTCTCGATTTTGACCCAGGCCATGCTGGTGGTATTTTTTAACTTTTTTAATGGCCAGCAAAAGCTAATTAACGGCACCAACGGTCTGGGCACTGACACTACTCCGCTATTTGGTCAACAGGTGGGTAGCGATCGCATGCAGTTTGCGTTCTACATCGCAACGGTGATCATCTTAGCCCTCACCTACGGACTCTGCCGTTGGCTAACCCGAGGACGCTTTGGGCGTTTGTTAATTGCCATCCGGGATGATGAAAATCGCCTCAGATTTTCAGGCTATAACCCTGCCATGTTTAAGGTTTTAGTCTTTGCCGTTGCAGGCGGCATCGCTGGCGCTGCTGGGGCACTCTACACCGTTCAATCCAGCGGCATCACTCCGCAATATATGAGTGTTGCCTTCTCCATTGAAATGGTAATTTGGGTTGCCGTCGGCGGTCGCGCCACTCTGGGGGGAGCTGTACTGGGAGCGCTAGCGGTCAACTGGGCCCAAGCATTACTCAGCGAACAATTTCCAGAAGTTTGGTTATTTTTCCAAGGGGCGCTGTTCCTGCTGGTTGTCACAGTATTGCCTAAGGGCATTGTCGGCTGGTTACGAGATGATGCCGTCAATCAGATTCGCGATTTACTGGGTTTACAACCCCAGCTCAACACCTATCCAGACATTGAGCTAGACCCTGATATCAAACGAGAAAAACAAGAGTTAGCCAGTAAATAACGCCGACCCAACCGATCATCGCTCAATAATGGCAAACAAAATCCTAGAAATCGATGCGCTCACCGTCAGCTTTGACGGGTTTAAAGCTCTCAACAATCTCAACTTCGCCATGAATGAAGGCGAGCTTCGGGTGATTATTGGCCCCAATGGCGCTGGAAAAACCACCTTTCTAGATGTCATCACTGGCAAAGTGCAACCTACCCAGGGCAAAGTAAAATTCAAGGGCAAAAAGCTGAGCGGTCGTGCAGAACATGACATTGCGCGGCTGGGTATTGGCCGTAAGTTTCAAACACCACGTATTTATCTCAACCTGACACCACGCGAAAACCTGGAGCTTTGTTGCAACCAGGACAAAAGCGTACTGTCCACCCTGTTGAAGCCCACCCCCAAAGCTGAACGTCGTACCGTCGGTGGCTTGCTAGAAACCATTGGCTTAGACCACAAGTCAGACAAACCTGCCGCCTTGCTTTCCCATGGCGAGAAACAGTGGCTTGAGATTGGTATGCTGGTGGCCCAGTCACCTGATTTACTTCTGGTTGACGAGCCGGTTGCCGGGTTGACCGATGAAGAAACCGAACGGACTGGTGAGCTACTGATTGCCCTGGCGGAAAGTCATTCTGTCATCGTGATTGAGCATGATATGGAGTTTGTTCGTCAGATTGCCCGTCAGGTCACAGTACTACACGAAGGGTCTGTACTGTGCGAAGGCACCATGGACGAAGTGCAAAACGATCCGCGTGTGATTGAGGTTTATCTGGGCAGTGAGACCTCAATTACCCCAGACCAGATGCTCCTCCTGCGGATTGCGGCGACTATGGCCTGGGCTGACGGCAACTTTGCGCCCATTCAACAGGATGTCATTCTCGATCGCCTCAGTCGTCAGTTTGCTCAAGATGCCAACGAGCAGGCGTCTCTTCGTCATGACCTGAAAGATTTGCTAGCCAAAAAAATTCCTTTAGAGGAGCTGGTGCCAAAGCTCACCACCCCCGCTGAGCGGGAACAAGCTCTGATGTTGAGCTATGAGGTAATTAGCTCTAATCAGGTTAATCAGGCGGAAGCTGTGGTGTATCAGAAGTTATTAAAGCTGCTAGACCTGCCACCTGAAACCGTTAGCCGTTTAGAAGCGGCGGCTTTGGAACAACTGAAGACTTATCAATAGATGTGCTAGCCCATGACAACTACAGTGCCCCAATCTATCCATCAACAATCCTCAACAACCCCCATGTTAAAAATCTCGGGGCTGAACTTTTACTATGGTGAAAGCCATATTTTGCGGGATGTGGATCTGACGGTGCCCAAGGGCCAGATGATCTGTTTAATTGGACGCAATGGGGTGGGAAAAACAACCTTGTTGAAGAATATTATTGGCTTGTTATCTCCCCGTAGTGGTGCGATCGCATACGATGGTCAACCTATCAACTCACTCACAGCCGACAATCGAGCCCGTATCGGCATTGGCTATGTTCCTCAAGGGCGAGAGATTATCCCCCGATTGACTGTCAAAGAAAATCTCATCATTGGCTTAGAAGCCTTAGGCAAACGAGCACCCAAGGCAAAAAAAGAAATTCCTGAGCTGATCTTTGAACTCTTTCCTGTTCTCAAAACTATGCTGTCACGCATGGGGGGCGACCTAAGTGGCGGCCAACAACAACAGCTATCCATTGCCCGTGCCCTCATGGGCCAACCTCAGCTATTACTGTTAGATGAACCCACCGAAGGTATTCAACCCTCAATCATTCTAGATATTGAAAACGCAGTACGGCGCATCATTGAAACCACTGGCATTTCTGTCCTATTGGTAGAACAACATCTACATTTTGTCCGTCAGGCCGACTACTATTACGCCATGCAAAAAGGTGGGATTGTTGCCTCTGGCTCTACAGAACAGCTCAGCAATGATGTCATTCAAGAATTTCTTGCAGTTTAGGCCTATTTTATTCCAGGCACACTTGTGCTAAGTTCCAAATAGATCAAATCCTGGCGCTTGTGGGTGCATGAGCGCAATTTTGGGATGGGTGCCGCCATCAATTATTAAGTAAATATACGGATGCAGTATTTGTATCTGATGTAATAATTGATGCTTTTATTAGAAACTTCAGTCTTAACTATCGCGTCTGATCACTCGGCCCATCAGCCAACCGTATATGGCTGCATAGCCTGATTTGACCTGGAGTCAGGGGAATTCAACATTGGTGGTGCATATACGGAAGAGGCACACAGAACCTCAGTAAGACAGCAGCGTCTGTTCATACAGGCACATTTGCTCATCTATCTAAAACTTGTCGGCACCGTACTATTGGACATCATGCATCATGATCAAAAGCTATTTGAGAGAACTCATTCCAGTTAGCGTCAGAACTTTTATCTCAAAAGTTGAAAGTCTTCTACTCTTTGACCTGTATGCATACCATGTACTGAGAGCATCCCTCAATAAAAAACTAAAGCAGCGGCAAAAACCATCAAAGTATCTTTTTGTCATGGCCCCAGCCCGTTCTGGCTCTTCATTACTGGGACACATACTCTATAGCCACCCTGAAGTCACAGGTTATGGAGAAAGTCATGTCAGCTATACATCAACCACCGATTTACATCGACTCATTTATAGAACAGCTGCTGTTCTCGACGATTTTGAGCCGATGGACTACACATACATCGTTGACAAGATTGTTTGGGACTATCCCATAGCAGACGCTATACAGATTAAATTTATCTTTCTCCTGCGTGACCCGGCAGCTACCTACACCAGCACAGTCCATTCTTTTTCAGGCCAAGAATCTCCAGCCGGAGTGGAGCAATGGATCAGCTATTATCAAAAACGCCTGGAGCGCCTTAAAACCCTGGCGATGCAGATCAACGAGCCCAATCGCTGTTTAACCCTGCGGTATGAAGATTTGCTAGGTGATACAGACCGTACCCTGGCATCATTCCAGACATTTCTAGGCACTCGGACTCCATTTTCCGACAGCTATACAGTGGCCCCACACACAGCCCGCCTCAAGTACGGCGATAACTCCAACGCCATTCGGGCCGGGAAAATTCTCCGTAAGAAGTTTCGTAAACCCATCCTCAACGAAACCATATTTACTTTGGAGAAACAAACAGCTGTATATAACTGTTATGCCAGCTGTATGACCACCCTAAGCCAGTACACTCAGCTGTCAAGCGCCATAGCTGATCATCAGTCTGAGCACGAAAGTTCGTTGTCGGCAAAGGTTAATGTAAGTTGTCGGCAAAGGTTAATGTAACCTGAACACTCGGAAGTTATAGAAAAAACATTGATATACTTCCAGAAATTCACTTTGATGGCCGAAAAAGCCGGTGCAACGCTTTGCAGCTTCAGTTCTAGATTGCTTTAGCTGACAACCTAATTGCACATCTGGACCTCAATGTGATTTCACCTAAACACAGGACCCTTTTCGTTAAGGAATAATATCCCCATGGTTAGTAATCAGGCTCGCTCTCGAGCAGTGAACTCTGCCGGTAGCTTTATGAACGACTTTCGTGAATTTTTACTACGCGGCAATGTCGTTGACCTGGCAGTAGCTGTTGTGATTGGTGGCGCTTTTGGCGCTGTCATTACTTCATTCATTGAAGACATTATTACTCCCCTACTACTGAGCCCCGCTCTCAAGGCTGCCAACGTTGAAGACATTGCCGCTCTCTCTGCCAATGGCATCAAGTACGGTGTCTTTTTGTCCAATGTCATCAATTTTGTGGTGATTGCCTTCATCCTATTTATGGTGATTCGTACATTTGAGCGTCTCAAGCGTACCGAAGAAGTGGATGCAGGACCGTCCACCGATGAAAAGCTCAACGATACTTTGGGCCGTTTAACGGGTTTTCTTGAACAGCGGATGTAAACCTGTACTACCTGCGTTAACACCGCTAAACCCATAATCTAGATAATGGGTCGGGAAATGTTGTGTTCCTGACCCTTTGTTTTTGTAGGATGTTGGTGTTGTAAGCCTTTCCAACTGTGACCATACCCACTGCAACACTTTTAATTTCTTGTCCTGACCAGCAAGGACTGGTCGCTAAAATTGCGAATTTTATCTACGCCAACGGCGGCAATATTGTCCATGCTGACCAGCACCGAGATGAACCATCAGAGCTATTTTTATCCCGCATTGAATGGCAGCTAGATGGCTTTAATCTGCGGCGAGAGCTGATTGGACCGGCCTTTGACTCCATTGCCACACCGCTAGGAGCTACGTGGGAGCTACACTTTTCGGATGTGATTCCTCGCGCAGCCATTTGGGTGAGCAAACAAAATCACTGTTTGCTAGATTTGCTGTGGCGACACCAAGCAGGTGAGCTAGCTGCAGAGATCCCCTTGATCATTAGCAATCACGAACTACTCCGGCCCATTGCGCAACAGTTTAATATTGCCTTTCACCACATTCCTATCACCAAAGCAACGAAAACTGAGCAAGAAGCCAAGCAGCTTGCCCTGTTACAAGAACACTCCATTGATTTAGTGGTGCTCGCTAAATATATGCAAATTCTCAGCCCTGACTTTATCAAACAGTTTCCCAGGGTAATCAACATTCACCATTCATTTTTGCCAGCGTTTGTGGGAGCCAATCCCTATCATCGTGCCTACGAGCGTGGTGTGAAAATTATTGGGGCTACCGGACACTACGTAACGTCAGACTTAGATGCCGGTCCAATTATTGAGCAGGATGTAGTCCATGTGAGCCATCGCGATCAGGTCAGTGATTTAATTCGTAAGGGCAAGGATTTAGAGCGGGTGGTGCTGGCACGAGCCGTACGCCTGCACCTGCAAAATCGTGTTCTAGTCTATGGCAATCGTACTGTGGTCTTCGCCTAGGGGTTAGATCATAAATACCCTACAGCCTGGGTCTATGGGACTGCCAATAAATCATTGAGACGAAAGCGAGCAATTTTAGTAATTTCCAGCAGGGCCTGTTGTTGTTCTTGGATCTGGGTATTGTCTAAACGTTGATTAAATGCAGCCAATATTATCTCTTTTGTCTGTCCTTTGACAGCCATAATAAAGGGAAAGCCAAACTTGTTTTGGTAGGCAGTGTTTAGCATTTGAAACTGCTCATATTCCTTTGGACTCAGACAATTTAGGCCGACATCAGTTTGTTCTTGCACCGAGGCAGGAGCCATTTGCACTCGGCTTCCTAGGTCAGGATGGGCTCTAATTAGGTCTAGTTGAGCCTCTTTAGACATCTGCGCAACCAGAGTTGTCATAATTTGATACAGATGAGCTGAGTCCAAAAATGGTCGCTGATGCCAAGTCTGTTCCGCAATACTGGGGGTGTCTTCAAATACTGCGCCAAACGCTGTAACAAACTCTGAGCAAGTCATTTGGTTGATTTCAGCGATGGTGTGATGTCCCATAGTTAACTACCAGTTGTATCAAGACCATAGGTCACAAGATTGAGCTTTAGCCCTATGGTATAGTTTACGCGCAGCATGCATCATATCCAGAGTTATCGTCAGGGGGTGTTATCCCCCGACTTTGGACTTGGTCAGATTAATCAAGGACAACCATTGCCAACGTATCGATCCGGGAGATTTCCGATGCAGAAGGAACAGCTTTTGACCCAGACAATGGCGTTTCTCTTATGTACAACCCCCGAAACCACACTGGGTAAGCTATTAGGGCTATGTCTGGCAGCGAAGGTGGATGCCAAAAATTCAGAGAAAAGCCCGCTACAGTTTGCTGAAGAATTGTTGCAAAATCCCGAAACAATCTCTACTTGGATTACAGATGTGGTCGATAGCGATGATCAATACAGCATCGAAGAAATGGTGGCGCTTTCAGAGATGAACCTTAAGAATCCCGAAAATTTTATGAAGGACTTGTTGGACGAAATGACAGCGCTAGACACCCAGGGGCTGTAAATAGGGTCATTTAATCCTTGATTCAGTAGGCCGTCCCAATGAGTCCTCAGCTATTGAGGCCCCTTCAATGGCAGAAAACTTACGGTTTTTCAATTAGGCAAACTGGGGTTTCCCCAATGCTCAGGGAGACTAAACTCAACATCCTCCAACTTCGAATGCAAAATGTCACAGGTCAATCCACCGATTTCTTCACCTGACATCAGCGCCTACGTGCAACATACAGCCTTGCTGTTGGGACTATCCATTCCACCGGAGCAAATGGCGAGCGTTGTTGAAAACTTTAAGCAAGTTCAAGCGATCGCACAACCCGTACTAGAGTTTCCCCTACCCGATGATCTTGAAGCTGCACCGAGGTTTGAGCCGTGATGCAAGCAAGGGAAATTGCCCATCAGGTCAATCATAGGGAAACCACAGCCCATGCAGTTGTGACAGAGACCCTAGAACAGATTGCAAAACAGGATCAACAACTTAATTGTTTTACCGATATTTTGGCAGAATCGGCCCTAGCAGCCGCCGCGACAATCGATCAAAAGCTGGCTAACGGAGCCTCGATTGGTCCATTGGCTGGGGTACCCTTTGCTGTTAAAAATCTCTTTGATATTGCTGGCACGGTCACCCTGGCAGGTTCGAAGATTAATCGAGACCATGCCCCAGCCCCAGCAGATGCAACTGCTGTTGCCCGGTTAAAGGCGGCTGGAGCCATTTTGGTCGGGGCACTCAATATGGATGAGTATGCCTACGGGTTTGTTACGGTCAATCATCACTACGGGATCACGCCCAACCCCCACGACCCAACTCGTATTTCAGGGGGCTCTTCCGGCGGGTCAGCAGCGGCGGTGGCAGCGGGTCTGGTGCCGCTCACCCTAGGCTCTGACACCAATGGTTCTATTCGGGTACCGGCATCACTTTGTGGGGTGTATGGATTTAAGCCCACCTATGGGCGACTCTCACGAGCCGGAGCTTACTTGTTTTCGAGTAGTTTGGATCATATTGGCCCGTTTGCCAGGTCGGTTCAAGATGTTGCGATCGCATTTAATGCCCTGCAAGGATACGATCCCCGCGATCCCATCTGCACGAATCAACCGGAGGCCAAAGTCGATTTATCAGGGGATATCACCAATCTACGCCTCGCCATCGCCGGCGATCATTTTGCCCGAGGCATGACATCCACCGTAGCCCAGGCATTGGACATTGTTGGCAAAACCCTCAACGCTACCCACAGAGTGACGCTTCCAGAATCGGCCCGAGCCCGAGCCGCCGCATATATCATTACTGCCAGTGAAGGCAGTCAGCTCCATCTATCCCGACTGCAAACTCGCTTGCAAGACTTTGATCCCGCCACCCGCGACCGATTTGTAGCGGGCGCTTTAATCCCCAGTAACTGGTACCATCAGGCCCAGCGTTTTCGGCGCTGGTATAGCGAGCAGGTGAGCCAGGTATTTAAAACTGTGGACTTAATTTTAGCGCCCACCACTCCCTGCCCTGCACCACTGATTGACCAGACAACCATGGACTTAGATGGCGAGTCAGTACTGGTCAGACCCCATCTTGGCTTCTATACCCAGCCGCTCTCATTTATTGGCCTGCCAGTGCTGTCGGTGCCGGTACAGCTGCCAGGAGAATTACCAGTTGGCATCCAGCTGATTGCCCGACCATATGATGAAACCACCATTTTTCAGGTAGCCGCCGCCTTAGAACAAGCGGGAGTACTCTCTGCTCGCACCAGCGAGAGAGCCGCCGCCCATAGCGCATAGCTGACGTGAGCTAATGGCGGAAATTGTCAGTAAATTTACAGAAAAGTGAATGGTTATGGGTTGTTAAGACCCTAGGCAATTCCCGAAAGCCTGTGTCAAGATCGAGATGTGACACTGCAGTAGTGACACACACATTAAACGTTAATCAAAACAGTTAGGCAATTAAAGCTTGTCATATCCATAGATAGGGTTCTGCTGTAGAAGAAACGACAGGTTTTTAAATTGGACCTAATTGGGACTATGAAACGCTTCAAGCTTGATACGGTTTGTGTTCCATGTTCTCCGACAGCTGAATTGTTTAGAGCCATTGAGGAGATTACCGATGTTGCTACGCAGCACGCTACTTGCTTTAATTGTGCCCATTCTTGTGGTCCTCCCAGGGCAGGCCGCATCTGAAGAGGATCTCCAACGGTTAGAACTCACGGGCATCTGTGCTTTTTGCGATCTCTCAGGAGCCGATTTACAGTCGTCCCACCTGATTGGGGCCGATTTGCGAGGCGCTAATTTACAAGGGGCTAACCTGGCGGGCAGCAACCTTGAAGGAGCCGATCTGACTCATGCCAATTTGACGGGGGCCAATTTAAGCAATGCATTTTTGACCAATGCAGTCTTTGAATCGGCGGTCCTAGATAACGCAGACTTATCCGGTTCAGCCCTCTACTTTACGGATGTTACCAACGCTTCGCTAGACAACATCAATATTGCTGAGGCTCAGGTGGTGGGGACCCCCATCAGCATTGGTGGCCCCTACGAAGATTACGAAGATTACGAAGAGACAACGCCCTAAACCGGCATAATCGAACGCTGACAGGATGGGCATACCGCATGGATTAACAGCTGACAGTCCAGCAGATGATAGCCTGACTTATCCGCCATCTTAGCCCCAGCTTTCAGCACTGAGTCGTTTTTAAACTCAATAGTTTTATTGCACCGCACACAGATCAAATGGTGATGGTGATGGGGTGATGGCTGGTTAATCTCGTAGCGTTTTTGCCCTTCAGCTAGCTCCAGCTCGCGCAAAATTCCCATGCGAGACATGAGCTTCAGATTGCGATAAATCGTTGAGAGACTAATCGGCTCTCCTTCTTCTTTGAGTAGCTCGCACAGCTCTTCAGCGCTGAGATGCTGACCTTTCTCGATATTCTGAAACGTATTTAATATAATTTCCCGCTGGGGAGTCATGCGCCATCCGCGTTCATGGAGTTCGGCCTTCATTGCTGCGGGAGTGTATGAGACCATGGCCGTTCCTCTGTTGAGTGTCATTAGCAAAAGCCTAATGAGAATCATAGCGAACTCTTCAGCTATTTGCAATAGTTTTAGATTATTGCAAATGATATCTAAAAGTTCGTGAGAGAATAATGCCTGATCCAGGGTCTTAAATTTACAATCCTCGTTATATATAGGTTTGGACATAACGGTCTGAGGAGATCAAAAAAGCTCTGATCTCGGTTTATGTATTTTGCTATCGGCGGAAGATCTTGACGGACTGGAATTTTAAGCGGCCCAGTTTTCCCGTAGAATATCACTTGAGAAAGTTTCCCATTAACTGGCGGCCATGTCATTTAAACCTGTTGTCTTGTGGACTGCACTGATGTCACTTGCGATCGCAAGCTGTAATAACCAGTCCCAGGAAACTGCCGCACCCGCAGATACTGCCACCCCAGAGGCTGCTGTCAACGTTTATTCCGCCCGTCATTATGCTGTTGACGACGACTTATTTGCCAGCTTTACCGAGCAAACCGGCATTCAGGTCAATGTCATAGAGGGTAAATCAGACGAACTTATCGAGCGGATTAAAGCCGAAGGCGACGCCAGCCCAGCCGATGTTTTTATCACCGTAGACGCGGGTCGGCTATGGCGAGCCGAAGAAGCCGGAATTTTGCAGGCGGTTTCGTCACCTGTGCTGGATGAAAAAGTGCCTGCCAGCCTGCGCCATCCTGACGGTCTCTGGTACGGCCTCACCAAGCGGGCGCGGGTGCTGGTCTATAACACCGATACGGTGGCTCCCGCTGAGCTATCCACCTACGAGGCCCTGGCGGAACCAGCCTGGAACGGACGGATCTGTGTGCGCAGCTCTGGCAATATCTACAATCAGTCGCTGCTGGGGTCTTTTATTGAAACCGTTGGCGTAGAAGCGACTGAGACCTGGGCTACGGGGTTGGTGAATAATTTTGCCCGCGATCCCGACGGCGGCGACGTGAATCAGATTCAAGCAGTGGCCGCCGGTCAGTGTGATGTGGCCATCGTTAATCATTATTATTGGGCGCGGCTGGCAAAATCTGATGACCCAGAAAATCAAGAGATAATCGCCCAAACAGCTGTATTTTTCCCGAATCAGGCCGATCGTGGCACCCATGTGAATATTAGCGGGGTGGGTGTGGTCACCGGGGCTGAAAATAGGGAAAGTGCGATCGCATTTCTAGAATTTCTAGTCAGCCCTGAAGCCCAGCAAGTTTTTGCCAATAGCAATAACGAATATCCGGTTATAGAGGACATTGACATCGATCCGGTCGTGGCAGAACTAGGAGAATTCAAATTCGATGAGGTGAACGTCTCAGCCTATGGGCGTAATAACCCTGAGGTGGTTAAACTCGTCGACCGCGTGGGTTGGAAATAATCAAGCCCTAGCTGTGTTCCGCCAGCGGCCAGGACTGGTGACAGGTTTTCGCACGGGCAGAACGTCTAAGGAGTTCAGCAAGTTTGCTGGAATGTATCAATGCTATTTCAAATTCCCAACATCCTCTCTGCAGATGAGCTGCAGCAGATCCGTGAGGCCCTGGCCAAAGCTGAGTTTGTCGATGGGAAGGCCACCGCTGGTTGGTATGCCAAACAGGTAAAACACAATCAGCAGCTCAAGCGTGGGGCTGGCCAAGAGCTAGAGACAACGGTTAAAAATGCCCTCAGCCGTCACCCGTTATTCCAAACAGCTGTGCGCCCCAAACAGATACACAGCTTACGATTTAGTCGCTACAGCGCCGGCATGTCCTACGGCACCCACGCCGATAATGCCATGATGGGCAACTGGCGAGCCGATGTATCCTTCACCCTTTTTCTCAACGAACCCAGCACCTATGAGGGCGGTGAACTGGTGCTCGAAGGGCCCGACGATGAACAAAGCTATAGGCTAGCCGCAGGCAGCGTCCTGGTGTACCCATCATCAACTCTGCATCGCGTGAATGAAGTGACCGCTGGTGAGCGCTTAGTGACCATCGGCTGGGTACAAAGCCTGGTCCGCGATCCAGCCCAGCGTGAACTTCTGTTCGATATTGATACAGTACGACGCTCCTTGTTCGCCCAACAGGGCAAGACCGTCGAGTTTGATTTGCTCTCCAAAAGCGTTTCTAACTTACTGAGACAGTGGGCAGAATAAACGCTGCTAGGCTTGATTAGCAATCATCTTTCTAACCAAGCTTCTCAAGTCAGAATAGCGAGCTAACCATCCTTCAGGTAGCCAGCTGTAATACTTAAACCAGTTTTCATTAGTTTGGTTACCCTGTTTTCTAGTCACCTGGGTAATCTCGCTCCCGTCTGTGGGCAGCTCAATATCAGAAAAGGCCAAAATCCTGTGAATAGTTGGAGCCAGCTCTCGCACCAGTTCTTCATATACCACTTCAAAAAACGCCAGGTCGTGATCGTTGAAAAACGATATCCAATTGGCATTTCGCCTCAGCAGTCCTTGTTTATATCGATAGATATTAAGGGGTTTAAAAAAGAGTTTTTGCTCCTGATAGGGCAGCTGTCCACCAAAGTCTTTTGAAACCGCATAAACCCCAGTCTGATGGCCAATTTCCATGGAAATGGCCTGTTTAACCAAGTTGTTTCGTCTAATAAAAACAAAACAGGGATTGGGAAACAGCAGGGTCAAAATGTCTAGATCCGATTTTCCCTGCAATGCAGAATCAGTGCGAGCGATTTGCAACAAAGACTTCATATGATCCCAATGGAGTTTGACACTAAAAACACCGTTGGGAGTCGTTCCTAATTGATATACCTGAGGAAGATAGCGATACAGTTGATCAGCTGATGAATCAACTGCGTTTTGAGCTAACTGCTTAGGCAGAAAATACTCTTTGGGGTCGCCAGCACAGTTGAGACCACTCAAGGTTGAACACAGCAATGTACTACCCGAACGACCAGTAGAGCAAACGATAATACTCCTGGTTGGTAGTAAATTAGCCGGAATCGCGTTGGAGAATGACATATCGGTAGTTTTACGCCCAGATACTAACCCATAGTAATGGAAAACCCACACTGGCAGATGGTCGCTGACCAAATCCGCTGCCAATGTGGGCTTTCAAAGTTTGATACCGACCCTCAGTTGCAAGGTCTAAGCATGGCTGTTAGCAATAACCAGCAACAGTTTACAGGTGCAAAGCTTAGCCACGCCTCGTTAGTAGGCATCCTGCAATTCGTAGAAGTCTGGAGAGATATAGTCCTTACGCAGAGGCCAGCCAACCCAGTCCTCAGGCATCAGTAATCGCTTCAGGTTGGGATGACCTTCGTAGATAATCCCATACATGTCATAGCTTTCACGCTCTTGCCAATCAGCAGTCTTCCAAATCCAATAGACCGAAGGAACCTTAGGATTCTCCCGAGGCAGATAAACTTTAATGCGAACTTCTTCAGGCTGATCAGCATTATCACTGACCTTGAGCAGATGATAAAAACTGACTAACGGCTGGCCAGGACCGGCATCATAGGCTCCCTGGCACTGCAGGTAATTAAAACCATAGGCATAGAGTGCGGTGCAAAAGGGAATTAAAAACTGCGGCTCCACTTTAAGCAGCTCGATACCCAGATGGTCGCGCTCCATAATTTCATGGGCAAACCCTTGCTCGGTTAGCCAGCTCGATACAGAACCAGGCTCGACTAGAGCACCTGCTTCTTCGGCTGCAGGCTTAGTTTCTTCATCAGCCATCAGCTTGGCCCTCCTGAGTAACGCTTTCGGACTCGGGCAGATTCATGGGCATACCCATGGCCTGCATCAGCTCTTTAGGAGGAGCTTCGCGAGTACCGGAACGAATATATTTACCGGTAAGAATTGGATCGACCACTTCCATCTTGTGGCCACGAGTGTAGTAGCGGTGGGTCTGCTCTAGAACACCACGCTCACGCATGGATTCATTAGCGACCTTTTTACGAAGTTTAACCACAGCATCAAAGATGGCTTCTGGTCGCGGGGGGCAACCTGGAATGTAAACGTCAACTGGAATGAGTTTATCGACACCGCGAACAGCCGATGGTGAATCAACGCTAAACATACCGCCAGTGATGGTGCAGGCTCCCATGGCAATCACATATTTTGGTTCAGGCATTTGTTCATAAAGCCGTACCAGCGCTGGAGCCATTTTCATAGTGACTGTACCAGCCGTGATGATTAGATCGGCCTGACGCGGACTGGAACGAGGAGCTAGGCCAAATCGGTCAAAGTCAAACCTGGACCCCAGCAAAGCCGCAAACTCAATAAAGCAGCAGGCCGTGCCATACAGCAGTGGGAACAGACTGGACAGCCGCGTCCAGTTGTAGATGTCATCAACCGTAGTAAGAATTACGTTTTCCGATAAATCCTGGGTGACCGTAGGCGGGGCAGCCGGATTCATCACCCGCTCGTTGTCACCAATCAAGGAACCACCTGAGGGCGTCTTTATGACCATTCCAATGCTCCTTTACGCCATGCGTAAACCAGACCGATAAGTAAAATTGCAATAAAAATCAGAGCTTCTACAAAGGCTAGTACACCTAACTTATGGAAAGCGACTGCCCAGGGGTATAAGAAAACCGTTTCGACGTCAAAAATGACGAATACCAGGGCAAACATGTAGTAGCGAATGTTGAACTGAATCCAGGCACCGCCAATGGGCTCCATGCCAGACTCGTAAGTTGTACGTCGAGCTGCACCTGTACCCTTGGCCCCCAGCAGCTTAGCTGCCCCTAATGCCAGCACGGGCACCAGACTGCAAATAATCAAAAAGAGTAGAAAGTATTCGTATCCAGTTAGTACAAACACGCGCGTCTTTGTAATTTCTTCCGAGTGGGCTGTATGCCCCCAATAAGCTTACTTCTATTCTAGTCAGCTGTGTAGGCTAATCCGATTGGGATAGCAAAATCCGACATTAAAAATCCTGAGCTTTGTCCATAGATATCGTTGTGAAGATCGTCACGACGATGACCGATGTCAGGAGACGCAACGCATTGTGTAATAATTGTTTACATCAACGCTATCGGAACCTCCCATGAGTACTGAGCCTGATGCTAAGCCATTGGCAGATGCGCCTGAGACTGAAGAGCCGTCTGCACCGCCCACGCCCTATGAGATGGATCGCTATGAGTGCCGTCCATGTGGCTATGTATATGAGCCAGTGAGGGGGGATGGTAAAGCTGATATTCCGCCTGGTGTGCCCTTTGAAGAGCTACCTATCACCTGGCGCTGTCCGGTGTGTGGGTCGCGTGCCAAGCTATTTACCAGTATTGGTCCAGCTGGTAAACCGTCTGGATTTAGTGAAAATCTAGGGTATGGCCTTGGGGTTAACACCCTGACCCCTGGACAAAAGAATTTGCTCATTTTTGGAGCCCTGGGCGTGGCCTTCTTATTCTTTATGAGTTTGTACGGTCTTAGATAGGTCTTAGTTGATCTGGTGGGTGTTGCTCAGCCAGGTTGCTCAGTCTAGCGGTCTAGATTTGTTTATTTGTCTTGATTTAGTAGAGATGCAAACGGTTTTAACGGACTTTTTTAATGGGCGATGGGCGATGCGGCTAAGGCAACTGGCGCTGGTTGCGATCGCAATTCTCACCGTCGGCTGTACCAAATTTTTCTTGCCTGGCCTGGAGAGCAATCCCTGGCAAATGTTAGCCCTGGAAACAGACGCCACCTTTTCTGATGTAGCATTTACAACCGACAGCAACCACGGGTGGCTGGTGGGCAGTCGGTCTTCATTATTTGAAACCAACGACGGCGGTCAGACCTGGGAACAAAAGGTACTGGATCTCGGCGAACAGCGCTATACCTTTACCTCTGTCAGCTTTGTTGGGGATGAAGGCTGGGTGTCTGGGTTACCGAGCGTGTTGCTCCACACCACCGATGGCGGTAAGTCATGGGCCAATGTCCCCCTCAGTAATCAGCTACCAGGCAATCCCCTGATGGTCACTGCCCTGGCCAAAGGGTCCGTTGAAATGGCTACTGATGTAGGAGCCATTTATCGTACAGAAGACAGCGGACGTAACTGGACTGCGCTGGTGCAAGCAGCAGTCGGCGTTGTCCGCAACATGACCCGTAGCAACGACGGTCGTTATGTTGCCGTCTCTTCTCGGGGAAACTTCTACTCCACCTGGGAACCCGGTGAAGATAGCTGGCAGCCCCACAATCGCGAAAATTCTAAGCGTTTACAAAACATGGGCTTTACCAGCGACGGCAATCTTTGGCTGATTGCCCGAGGGGGTCAGATGCAATTTACCCAGCCCGACGCAGCACCAGAGGCCATCAAGTATGAGACCTGGGGTGACCCCGTACGACCTGAAATCGGTACAAGCTGGGGATTCTTAGACATTGGCTATCGTAACGAGAATGAACTTTGGGTGAGCGGTGGTAGCGGTACTCTACTCATGAGTTCCGATGGGGGTGAAACCTGGTTAAAGGACGAACCCATTAGCGATGTACCCTCAAACCTTTATCGAGTCAAATTCTTTGACAGTGATAAAGGCTTTATTTTGGGCCAGCGCGGCTACCTACTTCGCTATGTCCCCGAAGATACAACGGTTTAGGGCAACTCAGTTCAGTTTTTAAATACCCTCAGCAAAGCAAAAACGTGAAGTAATCCTTAATTGTTGCTTGATAGGGATATGCCCTGTTCCCTATGATGGTACTAAACCCTTTTCGCATCTAGGACGGGATTCTTCAGAGATAAACTCTCTGGGCGTCAGCTTAGATGCAATTCAACGCCTATTCACTGTTAAGAGGAGATTGTGCAATGGCCGGTAATACTGGAGAACGACCTTTTTCAGACATCATTACGAGTATTCGCTACTGGGTTATCCACAGCATTACCATCCCTGCATTGTTTATTGCAGGTTGGTTATTTGTGTCCACTGGCCTGGCGTACGACGTTTTTGGCACTCCCCGTCCTAACGAGTACTTCCCAAACAACCAGGTTCAAGTACCGATTCTTGAAAACCGCTACGATGCAGACAACCAAATTACCCAGTTTGGTAATTAGTTCTCCCTTATTGATGTCAATTGAGATTGGAATTCCCCTATGACCAGTAGCAATCCTAACGAGCCCGTCGTTTATCCCATTTTTACGGTACGTTGGCTTTCCGTTCATGCCCTTGGCATTCCCACAGTCTTTTTCTTGGGTGCCATTGCTGCAATGCAGTTTATTCAGCGATAGGAGATTACTGTGGACAGAACCCCGAATCCCAATAAGCAGCCCGTTGAGTTAAACCGGACATCTTTGTTCTTGGGTTTGCTTCTCGTTTTTATCTTGGGACTGTTATTTTCCAGCTATTTCTTCAACTAGATACAGCAGGTGTAGGTAGCCATACTAGCGGCTGTCTATGCTCATTTTCACGAGAGTAGGCGATAGATAGGAGAGAAATACATGTTTAAGGATGGCCGAATTCCCCTTTGGATTGTGGCAACCGTTGCTGGCACTGGTGTGCTAGTAGTAGTTGGTTTGTTTTTCTATGGTGCCTATGCTGGCGTTGGTTCGGGTGTTTAATCCGTACCTGCTTTTGTGGACCTCAGGTAACCGAGTTCTAGGGCTACTTGAGGCTCTATGAGCGCCTTAAATCTGTTGCCAGCGTGCTCACAAAGTTAAATAGGCGTTGAAAAGCCCCTCAGGGTAAACCTGAGGGGCTTTTCAATCAAACTTTGAGTGGTGGGCTTACAGCATATTGTCTACACTGATGTTTCTTCCTGTTCTACATACAGGAACATAGCAATCATAAATGCAAATGCATGGACAGCTACGATGGGCACCATGACTTGAGGCAAAAGGGATGTATCCATATATCGGGTCTCCTATCTCTCAACGATGAGCAAATGCTCTAAGGATTTGAATCATTGTCACACCCAAAACAACAGGATTTCCTTAAAGAAAGCCCAGCACTCTAACTTGGATGTGGGTCTATGACCTAGCCCTTAATTTACTGCGATTTGATGCGGTATATGTCAATTGTTTCGAAAGTTTGCAGGGAATATACAAGATACGGCCTTCCTCCGCCCTTCACTACATATCCCCCAGCCGCGATGGACAGCATCAGTTCATTACTCCCCCTTCAGCGTCCATCCTAGATATCCCAACTATCAAATATGGATAGGGTGTCGTCCGGTGGTAACACCCGTCGATTTTGAATAACCTTACGGCTTTCCTGTAAGGTCGCCATGTCTACTGAGATGGCAGCAAACTGGAGTTCTAAACAGCCATTGGGCACCTGAACGCGGATCATCGTTTCCAGCTCATTATTATCATTGGGGATAAATTGCATTAACAGTCGAGGGGCGTCAATGACGGTGCGTGTTTGTAGATCATTCATCCACACTTTGACGTAGGGTTGATAGTCACCAGTTGGGACACGTACTTTGATCGCAATCCATTCCCCAGCCACCAGTTCTTGTTCAGGCACGTCCAACATGGGGGGCATCACTTGAATGGGATCTCCAGCCTCTTGTTTTTTTCTATGCTGCTCCCAACGGTTAGGTTTTGGGGGTTCGGGAACAACAAACTCCTTGCTTTGCTGACTCCCCTCTTCTGGCAACGCCTCAGAAATATTCAATGCTCGCTTGACTTCCAGAGCCTGGCGATAGCCATCCAGGGTAAACATATTGAGCTTCTGCCAGAATCGCTCCTGTAACTGTAATTTCTCAAAGGCGCGATCAATGGCAGCCGCAGCTGGGTCCCATTGGGGTTCTATTGACCGTGAGCTAGCGCTTGAAAAATTACCGATTGGTCTTTTAGCAGCGGGTGCAGGCGACTGGGGTACAACCTCTTCGTCCAAAGCGGCGGTAGCCACATCGCGATCTAAATCATCATCTTCAATGCGGCTACCGAGATCAAACACATTGGGCTCAGCAAACGGTGTCGGCTTGTCAGTCGTCGGAGCATTGGCCGGGAGCATCTCGGGTTGAACATCGGGCTGCTCCAATTCAAATGCATCCACCTCGTCAGTCTCTCTGTTGAAGTCATCGAGTAGCTGATTGGCTGCAGCCTCCTCAGTTGCAACCTCCTCAGTAGAAGGCTCTGGAGGCTCGTTTGGCAGCGGCGCTGCTGAGGTACTAGCTTCGTTTGCGCGAAAACTGCTGGCGGCTTCAGCCGAAAACGTGGGCAGCTCTGGCTGGTGATCTGGGGCCAGATCGCTAGATGGTTTTATTTGGGGTGGGAGGGTTAATCCTTCAGAAGGGACGATTTCTTTAGGAATAATGGCGGTATCCCCAGTGAGTAGCGCTTCTGATTTTTCTGGGGGCGGGATAAAAGCTTCGGTGGATCCTGGAAAAATGGAGATTTCTTCTTCAAATTCGAGGTTGGGCTGATTTGCGATCGCATCCAGCATTTGAGCCAACCCCAGGGTCACCGTAAATGAAGCAGAGGCCAGCACCGTTTTCGCCTGGGGCCCCTTTTGTTCAACCAGAGAAAGCGCCCCCAAAATCACCTGGGTAGACAGCTTATCCGGCAAAGTAATCGTCACCGAAAATGGCGCAGGTAACGCTTGATTAGGCACATCAAAGGCAATTTCTTGCAGCATGCTAGCCGTTTGCGGGTCTCGCAGCTGTACCCAAAGCTGACCATGGGATAGCGGTTCACCAGCTGTCTGTAAGAGCTGCCCTGCCAAGGTCAATGACTGCCCCACCTGGGTGACATAGGCCTGCTGTTTTAGCTGTAGCTGAAACTCAGCCACCTGGGCAGCATTATCCGCCCCTAAATCAGGACGTTTGAAAGGTATGGGCTGAGGCGATGATGATTGAGCATCGCTCGGCGGTGGCTGGTGTTCAGCAGGCGCTTCTGACCAATCCGGGTCCCAATCATCATCATCCCGAGGAGTCACCTGCAGCTGAACAGAATAATGCCAGCCTCCCTCACCCAAAAAATCCTCAATCACATCAGGACTGTTACAATCAATCTCCCAACGCCCAGGACTCAGCTGTATAAAGGGAAAAATCGCCAATAGACCCGAGTCATTAGTATTAGTCTTACGCTTACGCACACGGCGGCGAGGAGGAATTTCATCTAGCAGCAGCTGGCTCACTCGAATTTCCACAGCCATACTGTCATAGCTAGTATGGGCCGCCATCCGATAGCGCCCCTCCAAAATTTCCACCTGTCGTGTTTCCAGAGGCAGCCAGGTTTGATCGCCTTCCTGCTGAATTAAAAACTCCCAATAACGCATGCTATAACACCTGTCAGAGACTCGCCTCTATTACCTGTGGCCTATTGGCTATACACTTACCAATTAGCCATAACATAGGGGCAATCCTAGCAAACATAGCTACGGTTCTCACGTTTTTCAATAGGAGTCATGGTTTTCCCTAAGCTTTCTCTAAGTTAGCGATAACAATGCTAAAGAAATGTGGCGTATTGCTCTCTTTAAGCCCTAACCTCCCCGTGGTTATGGCATACACCCCGCAGAGAAGACCCTAGATCAGCGGCTGAGGGTAGCTGATGGCATAGCCCTGGGCATAGTCTATCCCCAGAGCCTGCACTTTTTCTAGAACGGCTTCATTTTCAACATATTCAGCAATTGTTTTCAAACCCATGATGTGGCCAATGTTATTGATCGATTGCAACATGGCGCAAACGACCTCATCTGTAGGGGCCTCTTTGACAAAATTACCGTCAATTTTGAGATAGTCCACTGGCAGATGCTTCAGGTAGCTAAACGATGACATACCGCTACCAAAGTCATCGAGAGCAAAGTGGCAACCCATTTTTTTGAGTTGCAAAATGAGGTCAGCGGCTTTTTGTAGGTTAGCGATCGCAAGGGTTTCTGTAATTTCAAAACAGAGTATTTCAGGATTGATCGGATACTGTTTTAGCTGCTCTTCTA
Organism: Leptolyngbya sp. Heron Island J; assembly: GCF_000482245.1. GTDB lineage: Bacteria > Cyanobacteriota > Cyanobacteriia > Phormidesmidales > Phormidesmidaceae > Leptothoe. The sequence continues at coordinate 70,428 of NZ_AWNH01000059.1, forward strand.
AAAAACCGATAAAGCTCTCATCATTGATGCTAGACCCTGATAGATTGACACTGTAAATAGTTTTCGGAGTCGGTGTGCGGCCCACCAAGTAAGTAAAAAAGCTTTTCACCACCCATCGATCAATACGAGGCATCAGATTGTAGCGCTCAGCCGTTGGTAGAAATGCCATCGGCGGTGCCAGATCACCGGTTTGAGCATTGGGCAGGCGTAGCAAAATTTCACACAGATGGACATCTGTGGAATCAGGGAGCGCTGATTCTATCGTTTGGTAGTACAGCTGAAATTGATCTTCATCTAAGGCTGCCGTGACCTGTGAAAACCACTGAACATCCTTCGTTTGGCGATGAATGCCATCGTCATCGGGATGATAAACCTGCACACGATTACGCCCCTTATTTTTAGCCGCATAACAAGCCGCATCCGCCAACTGCATCACTTGCTCACTGTTAGAGTGATTAGACGTAATTGGGACAATCCCAATGCTGACACCGATACTAAAAACCTTGCCATCATAGAGAAAGCGAAACCCTTGAATGCTCTTACAAAACGCCTCCGCGATTTGGGTGGCGCGGGTCAGTTTACAGTGATACAGCAGTAGACCAAATTCATCACCACCTAAGCGAGCCAAAACATCCGTTTGACGAATTTGTCCTCGCCATAAATCAGCCACCTGACGTAGCAGCTGATCCCCCGCAGCATGGCCGCACGTATCGTTCACAGCCTTGAAATGATCCAAATCCATGTAGCACAGCATATGCTGGGATTCCGAGCTACCGAGTTCGTCAATAGCGTTCTCCAGGGCATGAATAAACTTTTTGCGATTAAACAACTCCGTCAGCGCATCATGGGATGCTTGCCAGGCCAACTGTTGAGCCCGCCCCCGCTCTTCGGTAACATCGTGGAAAACAAGAACAGTACCCACTACCTCGCCATTGGCAGAGCGAATAGGTGCAGCCGAGTCACCAATAGCAAATTCCTGGCCCGTCTTAGAAATCAGCGTAGGGTGATTACTGAGACTAATGGCCCTTTTTTCCTTGATAGCCTGCAGTGCTGGGTTTTGCAGTGGCTGCCCCGTCTTGCTATCAACAATTTTACAAACCTCTGCAATCGGGCGTCGCCTTGCCTCCCGAGCCTGCCATCCTGTTAGTTTCTCAGCCACCGGATTAAAGTCTTTGATATTACCAGAGGAATCCGTAGTAATTACCGCATCCCCAATGGAATGAAGGGTAATTTGGGCCAACTCTTTTTCCTGATAAAGAGATTGTTCTAGCTGTTTACGATCAGTAATATCCGTTTGAGAACCAGCCATACGATAGGGATTGCCCTGCTCGTCCCATAGCGCCATTCCTCGTGTTAACATCCAACGATAGCGCCCATCATCATGACGGATGCGATACTCACACTTAAAGTGCGAACAATGAAATTCAAGATGCTCCTTTAGCTTACGCTCAAACGCAGAACGATGCTCCTCGTGGATACGAGAAAACCACTCCTCAGGACTACTACTAATATCACTCTGGTCTAACCCCAGCATTGCTTGCCAGCGGTGTGAATAGCAAATTGTATTGGCCTTAAGATCCCAATCCCAGATACCATCGTTAGCTCCCTGGACCGCCAGGGCATAGCGCTCTTCACTAATTTCTAGCTTTTTAGTCAGCTCCGTACGCTCAATCGCATATTGAATCGTCTTGGCCAGTAAATTACCAACATCAACGTACCCCAAACGCTGTAATCGCTCCGGTGAAAATGTGTCCGACTTAACCAAATAGTCCTGAGCACCTTCTTGGAGAGCTGCTATGGCAACATTTTGATCTTGAATACCAGTGAGCACAACAACAGGTACTTTTGGCACCAGCGTCTTAATTTGTTTCACCAGCTCTACCCCTTGACCATCGGGGAGACACAGATCCAACAATACTACATCAAAGCTGTTGTGATTGGCTTCAATGGCGTTAATCGCTTCATTAAATCGCTCAGCATGATGTAAAGTTGTTTCGATCAACTCAGATGAGGATAACAATTCTTGAAACAGTTGCGCATCCGATAAATTATCTTCAATTAATAATGCATCTATGCCTGTCGCCATATGACCGTGCAAGTATAGTTAAGCAACGTAAATGTAATCAGCAGCATCCGTATTTACCCATAGTCCTAACCAATCTGATGCGTTAGTTATGCGGTCATACAGCCATATTTATTGGTTATAAAATAAAAAGAGAATTAATGAGAATCTCTACAGCAGGTGACGGACTGGTTAGAACAATTCAGAGTCCCGAAACTTTCCTACTTACTTACTTTCCGCCCTACTTTCCTACTTCAAGTATTTTCTTCTGTCTTCCGTCTTCTGCCCTCCTGGTCACGGTCTTCGCTATAGTAAGAAAACTCGATATAACTTGCATATCGAGAAAATACCGATTCTTGGCCCTCATTTATCGATAGAGTGCTCACAATTGATACGGAGTAGGCGGGCAGACAATCGGCTATGTGATAACAGCCTGGTGATGAGCGCTACTGGACACTTTAGCTAGACGTTTGTTGGCAATTGGGCGGTCTGTAACCAGAAATCATGGATTTTTTGGGCAATAACCTGGTACTCACTAAAGTGGGTAGGCTTGGTGATATACGCATTCGCATGAAGTTGATAGCTCTTATCAATATCAGTGCGGGTAGCAGAGCTTGATAGAACAATAGTAGGAATTGTTTGCCAAACAGCGTTTTGCTTAATTTCTCCTAGGACTTCGTGTCCGGTTTTGCCTGGCAAATTGAGATCTAGCAAAATCAGCTGAGGATGAGCGTTGGCACTCTCATCTAGCTGCTGCAGTAAGGCCAGAGCTTCGTCGCCAGTTTGAGCAATTTGAATTGGCCATTGCCAGCCGACATCATCAAAAGCAGCAGATAATATAGCTGCATCAGTGGGTGAATCATCTACTAGGAGAATAGTTACGTCCATCTTAGTGGTCAGCAATGCTAACACTGATTGTGCACCGTAAGACGCTAATTTTAGCTGAGACGATGGGCAGCCAGACTACCTCATAAGCAAAGCTTAAGTTTCAGTGTGGCTGCGCACGACCAGGGTGAAATAAACGATAGAACCTTGTTCCGGGGCAGATTGCAACCAAATACTCCCTTGGTAGTGTTCCACAATTTTTTTACAGATCGCTAAGCCAATGCCATACCCCTTTTGCTCTTGCTGATTATGCAGGCGTTGAAAGAGCTTAAAAATCCGTTTTTGTTGATCTTGAGGAATGCCAATACCGTTGTCATGGACGCTAAAAAGCCAACGATTGGTTTGCTGTTCAGCCGTAATGTGGATGCGGGGAGATTCTGGACCGCGAAATTTAATAGCATTGCTAATCAAGTTTTGCAACAGCTGAACAATGTAATTTTGATCCACATAGAGTGTCGGTAAGGGATCGTGGGTAATGGTGGCTTGGTTTTCGAGACGAATAAGCTTCAGGTTTTCTAGAACGGTTTCAAGGGCTTGGTCTAAACTAGTGGGGCTGTTGTTTAACCGTATATTATTGATGCGAGAGAGTTCTAAAATGCCATCAATCATGGCTTTCATCCGGGTGCCACCATCAACAATATGCTTGATGTAGCGTTTGGCGGTCTCGTCCAGGCGATCGTGATAACGTTGTCCTAATAGTTGCGAAAAGGCCGTCATCGCCCGTAATGGCTCTTGTAAATCATGAGAAACAACATAGGCAAATTCTTCTAGATCGGCATTAGAGCGAGCCAGGGCTTCTGCTTTACGGACTAATTTTTGCTCAGTCTGTTGTCGCTCTAGTATTTCTGCTCGCAGCCGTTGGTTGACTTCCAGAAGTTTTGTTATTTCTAGGGCAGTCAGTGGAGTTAAATCAGCATGGGTTGGGGAGTGAACTGGTAAGGCGCGATCGCAATCTTGTTGAGTAATTAACAGCGTTAAGAACTCTTCTGTAATTTGACTAGCTGGCTGCAAACAGACATCTATCGTCACCCCATAAACCTCACCGTCGAGGATTTCAATCGAGCAGCGACGCTGAGCAGTGCCACTTACTTGCGCTTGCTGTAGGGCTTCACTAACAGGTAGCTGTAACGACGCAGGCAGTCGCTCAAGGATATCTTGACAGCCAGAGGTTGCTGGTGACGCAGCAATTAAATCGAGAGCATCACCACAGATATGAAGAAGATGATTTTGCCGATCAATCAGCAGATAAGTAGCTCGATGCTGCCCTAGTAAAGCCTGAAAAGCTTTGTCAATCAGAGGATTAGATCGCCGATTATTTTCCAATGGTTACCAGAGGATGGAAGATATCAAAAATGGGAAATCGGGCCATCGCCAGGGGGAAACGTATGGACACTCATAAATTGGATAACTTGGGGGCAGGTTATGGGTGGAGGGGGGTATAGAACTCAGGCCGCTATACCTAAATAATAAAATCGGAGGAGCCTAACAGACACCCCCGATCTAAATTAATCAAAAAACTCAATGCTGACAAACACAAGTTTCACCCGTGATTCGGAGCAATAAAAGACTTGGACTCTACCAGCTAGACTTAACTACACCTGGTAGTAAACCCTGGTGAGCCATATCTCTGAGAGAATTACGGCAAAGACCAAAATCACGATAGTAACCATGGGGACGCCCGGTTAGCCAGCAGCGATTGTGCAAGCGAGTTGGTGAACTATCGCGGGGCAGCTGTTGAATTTTGCGGTGAATTTCCAACTTTTCTGCCTGGGAGCTAGCGGACTTAAATGCATCCATAAGCTCTTGACGTTTAGCTGCATACTTTGCAACTACCTTTTCGCGCTTACGCTGGCGCGCAATCATGCCTTTCTTAGCCATTGGGCTGATACTTTCCTAGGGGTTACCGATGTTGATCACAGTCTCTCATATTAGAGGATATCTTTCCTTTTGGCAAAGTGTCATCGCTCAGGTAGCGTTCTCGGTCGTTGAAATCATCTTCAATACTAAATTTAGTCAACCAATAGACCAGTACAGCTACCCCAATCAGTCCGCTAAAGCCCAATAATCCGACAATCATGATGCAATTCAAGGGCTTTATAGGTACTACAGGTGGATGCAAGCGGTTATCTATGGCTGCTTTTTAGACGCTTTGACAAGTTTGGCACTGCCTTTATCCTTCACCAGCTTTTTCCCAGACGCACACCACTCAAATAATTGGCAGCGATCGCAGGCTGGATTGCGAGCATCACAGACAGCACGACCGTGGTACACCAACCGGATAGACCAGTTTTCCCAATCAGGTTGGGGAAGCAGCTTCATTAAGTCTTGCTCAATTTTGACTGGCGCATCGTGTTTAGTCAGCCCCAAGCGATTAGTAATGCGTTTTACATGGGTGTCCACAGTAACCCCAGCATTGATCCCAAACCCATGGGCCAGCACCACATTGGCAGTTTTACGAGCCACACCTGGTAGGCTCGTCAGCTCCTCCATCGATTGCGGCACTTCGCCACCAAAAGCCGTCACAATCCGCTCGCAGGCAGCACGAATATTCTTAGCCTTATTACGATAAAACCCAGTCGATTTGATGTACGACTCAATCTCGCTGACCTCTGCTTCAGCGTAGTCCGTAACCGTGGGAAAGCGCTCAAACAGAGCCGGTGTAACAATATTGACCCGCGCATCAGTACATTGGGCGGACAACATGGTGGCGACTAGCAACTGCAGCGGGTTTTCATAGTCTAGAGAGCAGGGAGCTTCGGGATAAAGCTCCTTTAGCTTCTCCAAAATGAGCAAAGCTCGTCGTTTTTTGGTCAGGCGGGGGCGCTTGGTCTGGGCAGCGGTCACAGGTGGTAATGGCAGTGAATATAAGGGAACCTACTGAAAAACGTTCTGGAAAATTTCCAGGCGGGTAATGTCACGGGCAATAAGCATTCCCCCCAGACCTAAAAACAGCAGCAAGCCAGTTTGCATCACACTTTCTTGCAACCGTCTGGGCAATGGCTTGCCAGTTAGAGCCTCTACGAGCAAAAAGGCCAGTTGCCCACCATCTAGCGCCGGTAAAGGCAAGATGTTGATAATGGCGAGGTTAACGCTAATTAGAGCAGTGAACGGAAACAGACTGATAATGTTGCTATCTGCCATGGTGCGCCCCTGATCCACAATGCCAACCGGACTAGATACCTGGCTAGACATTTCAGAGAAGTTAGTGGCTAGCGCCAAAAATCCCTGAGCAGTACGGACAAAAACCCGCTGAAATTCATCAGCAGCAAACTTTAAAACCTCAACAGGGTCGGTAGAACGCTTGTAGCTGAATCGACCATTAGGATAAAGCTGAACACCGATGACCGGTTTACCCTCTGGGGAAACATCAGGTGTCACGGTCAGATTCAATTCTTGCTTCCCGCGTTGAAGTAGCAAATCAACCGGCTGATTAGGGCTGCTTTGAATCACGTCGATTAAGGTCTGGACGTTCTCTTCACCCTGGTTCAGCATCTGATTATCAACAGCCAGAATAATATCACCGGCCTTAATGCCAGCCTGGGCAGCTGGAGATGTATTAGACATGACCTGAGGAATCAGGACACCGGGTTGAGGAACAAAATCCTGAGGAACACCCACACTTGTAAACTGGATGACAAAAACGAGGTAAGCAAACAGTAGATTAGCAATCACCCCAGCGCTCATGACAATTGCCCGATCCATGACTGGCCGATTTTGGAGTAAATCAGGATCATCCGGGGCAAAACTCGTGTCAGAGTCCTCATCCATGGGAAAGCCGACAAAGCCACCCAGAGGCAATGCCCGTAGAGCGTATTCTGTTCGAGTTCCCTGAAATTTCCAGAGAATCGGACCAAAGCCGATGGAAAACCGATTAACGTGGATGCCCTGTAATCGAGCAGCCAGGAAATGGCCCAGCTCATGGACAAAAATCAGCAGAGCGATGACAGAAATAACAGCCAGAACGGACATAGACGAAAAGAGAATAGGGCAGCAAACAGCGCTTGGCAAATCAATTATCGTGAGCTGCTGAGGCAACCGCAAAAGCTACGAAAGCTTTAGCAGACACTCTAAAGACAACTGACAAGCGCAGTAATAAGAGGAAAATACTTGATACTACTCCATTCTACCGTTCCCTTTCCATAGGTGTGGGCTGATGCCTTAAAGAAACTCCCGTCCTATGTAGGGTTGCAGCACCTCCGGGACTTTTACGCTGCCGTTGGGCTGCTGATAGTTTTCAAGGATAGCGGCCATGGTGCGGCCAATGGCTAGCCCTGAACCATTCAGGGTATGGACAAACTGCGTTCCTTTTTGCCCAGGGATTTTAAATCGAATATCGGCACGGCGAGCCTGGAAGTCAACACAGTTAGAACAGCTGGAGATTTCGCGATATCGATTGGCTGAAGGCAACCATACCTCCAGGTCATAGGTTTTAGTAGCCGAAAAGCCGATATCGCCAGTACATAGAGCCAGTACCCGGTAAGGCAGCTGCAGCAGCTGCAGGACATCTTCGGCGTCTTTAGTCAGGGCCTCAAGTTCGTCGAATGAGGTATCTGGGTGGACAAACTTGAACATTTCCACCTTATTAAACTGGTGCAGACGAATTAGTCCTCGGGTATCCCGACCATAGCTGCCTGCTTCGCGACGGAAACAAGGGGTATAGGCACAGTAGTTAATGGGCAGCTGGTCTTCAGTGAGGATTTCACTCCGGTGTAGATTGGTCAGTGGTACTTCTGCGGTGGGGGTAAGCCACAGGTCATCATCGGCACACTTGAAGCTATCTTCCGCAAACTTAGGTAGCTGGCCTGAGCCAGTGAGGGAAGCAGAATTGACCAAAATGGGTGGCAAAATTTCGGTGTAGCCCGACTTGGTATGGCGGTCGAGCATAAACTGGATAAGGGCTCGTTCTAGGGCTGCACCAGCACCGATAAGCGTAACAAACCGGCTCTGGGCAATTTTGACCGAACGCTCAAAGTTCATGATGCCCAGCTTTTCGCCTAGCTCATAGTGGGCTAAAAACCCATCGCCCTGAGGAATTAAATCATCACCCCAGCGGCGCACTTCTACATTGTCCGCTTCGTCCTTACCCTCTGGTGTAGTGTCGCTGGGCAGGTTGGGCAGGGTGAGTAAGATAGCTTGGATTTCGGCCTTCAGGTCCTTTTCCTTAGGTTCAAGCTCAGCAAGTTCTTTTTTGACTTGGTTGCCTTCGTCGCGCAGGGCTTTAACGTCATCACCTTTTGGATCGGCACCGCCTTTGATCTTCATACCGACGGCTTTACCAATTTCGTTGCTGCGGGCCTGGAGCTGCGATCGCACGCCTTCTAATTCCCGCTGCTGACTATCCAGTGTTTGCAGCTCAGATAGAGGTTGCCCATAGTCACCTCGTTTAGCCAGGGCGGCTGCTACCTTGTCCGGACTTTGTCGAATCAGCTTTAGATCAAGCACTGTGGTTCACCGAGTTTTCCCAGTAGACAAGGATAACAGGGAAGTGATGGAAGTTTTGAGTTTTGAGTTTGGAATTTTGAAGGAATACGCTTAGTTAAAGGCAGGGAGAAGTTTTGAATGTTGAGTTTGTCAGCCTGGGACTGCTGTTTTCCACTCAAAATCCGGCACTCAAAACTCGCTCCTTGCCAGGGCCTAAAAAACCGAGCCGAACCTAAGCAACCTGTTCGATTTCAGCGATTTCAGGGATAAACTCCCGCAGACGACGCTCGATACCCATACGCAGGGTCATTGCAGAGCTAGGGCAAGAACCACAGGCACCTTGGAGGCGTAATTTAACCACGGGGCCATCGATTTCCACCAGCTCAACGTTACCGCCATCCGCCATCAGATAAGGACGGAGGTCATCAAGAACTTTTTCGACGTTGGTGTTAGTTAGCGCTAGGGTTTCCATAGTTTTGGTAGCTACCAGAAGATTAAACAACTATTTCAATAGTAGCTTTTGAGTCGAAAAGCTTGGCTTTAAGTTCTTCAATGCAGGCTATGGAGAATAGGGATTAACGCCCCAATCGCCAACAGCGGATCTGCCCAGCCCAGTCGCCGCTGATCAAGGTGCGATTATCTGGGGCAAAGGTGGCGGACCACACACCGCTCTCGTGACCGTTGAGAATATCAAGTAGTTTGCGGGTGGTCATATTCCAAATACGAATGGTGCGATCGCGACTCGCTGTCGCCAACAGTTTGCCATCAGCACTAAAACTCACACTGTTCACACCGCCGCCATGGGCATCAAGTTCCCCTAGAAACCGACCATCTCGCAGTCTCCAGAAAATCACCTTTTTATCAGTGCCGCCGCTGACCAACAGTTCACCGTCAGGGCTAATGGCCAAAGATACAATGTCGTCCGTATGGCGTTGCAAACGATAGTCAAGCTTACCCGTAGCAGTATCACAGATATTGATTTCTCGATCCTGCGTACTAGTCACTAATGTACGTCCATCAGGACTGATTGCCAGAGTACGGATCCAGTGCTGATGGGTCAGCAGCGTTTTGTACAAACGCCCTGTCGCCACATCCCAACACCGCACAGTTTTGTCCTGACTACCGGTATATAGCCAGCGTCCATCGGGGCTAAAGACAACTGCTCGCACACTGTCAGTATGGCCTTGTAGCATAGCGACCTGTTTACCCTGTTCCAGCTGCCATAAACAAATCATATTGTCATTACCGCCACTGGCAATCAATGAATCATCGGGGCTGATGGCTAAGGCCCTGACCCAGCCCTGGTGACCTTGCAACGTTTGATACCGTTGGCCACTGTCAAGCTGCCATAGTTTGACAGATCGGTCACCGCTACCGCTGACGATGTATCGCCCCTGTCCATCCACTGCAATCGAACGAATCCAGCTATCGTGGGCATTGATAGTTTGAGTACAGTGCCAGAGGTGGCGACTTGGCGGTTGAGGAGACGAGGTCACAGCCGCAGCTCTAGTAACTACATACATCGGAACAGACGTTATTTAATACTGACACTGCAGACCCTCTCCGTAAATATCCGTAAATATCTAAGGATAATCGTCTGCTAAAACATACAGTGAACAACGCTTTCTGAGTAGAGAATTCCCGATGCTTCTAGCAAGAAACGTTACTGGTGCGGTAGCGTTTTCTTTACCCCTAGATTAGGCAATGCTTCCACGTTTACGAGCTTCTTTGTAGGAGATGCCGACATTTTGCAAACCAGCCCGGATCATTTGCTGTTCGAGCAGGGCAAAGAACCGGGTGCGATCGCCCCCTCGCACCACGGCCTGATTATGAGCCTCGGCTAATGTCACTGGATAGCCAAACCCTTTTTGCACCTGAGCAAGCGTCAGACTCAGGGCAGCTTCAAACAGCTGGCTATCATTGACCACCCATTCAGGAAACTCCACGCGGGCAATTTCAGCCCCCACATGCACATGGCAAAAGTAAACCTGATGGTCACCGTAGAGCTGCAAAATATCCGCTGAACTCTTGAATAGGGGGCCGCGCTGGCCAGGCTCTAGCAACGTGGCCCAGAGAGTGACATCCCGCAGCGGGGAGAATACCTGGCAGGGTGCGCCGTCGGTTTGGCCTTCACAGTGTTTTTGGCAGTCGGGTTGGTCATAGGGACAGCTTTGTAATCGCAGAAAATTGAGGGCTTCGCTACTGCGAGAGGCGCTGAGATACCCCACCATCGGTACCTGAGCAGCGCGGAGCCGATCCCATGCCGCCAGGATGGGCTCCAGGATTTGATCCCTAGCAGTGGCCGGTAGCTGATCAAGAAACCAATAGATCAACGACCCATCGGTCATGGCCAGGGTAGGAACAGCGGGGCGCTGTAGAACTGAGAGCTGTCGTGGGTTTTGATTGGTTCGGTAATTGGGCTGATTCTGGTTTGGTGGGAACTGTCCACCGTCCCTTTGTCGACCTTGAGCCTTGTCCTTTACCCGTGCCCCGGTGTTAACCATCTCTGCCAATTCACTCAAGACAACCGCTTCCGACACTGTCCGTCGATACCCCATCCATTCTTCTGTACGGATACCCCACTGTCGTGAGGCATAGAGATCTTCGGGACGATAAATTACTTCTGGCTGGCTATCGAGCAGCGGAAAGCGGCTTTGGCCATAGTGCAAAATCACGCGACCAATATTAAGCAAGTAGCAGTAGGCGATTTCGTGATGACTGGGGTTAATCTGGGAGCCGTCGGTGGCGATAACGGTGTGGGCTGCTGGAGCTGGCTTCAGGCTAACTCGGGTATCTAAAGGTTCGACGGGTTCGGCGGCGGCGAACCCGATCTGTGGGCGATGGGTTTGGAGCTGGTGGATCAGGTGGGCCTGCTGCAGATGGGCCTGTTGCAGCAGCTGGGTTGCGATCGCAATTCGTGTTTTGGCGGCTTCAGCTTCCCTGGCCAGGTGATTACTAATCCCCTGCATCTGCTGTGCAATTTTTGATAAATCCAGCATGGCTTTGCCGCCCTTAAGCTGCTAAACAGCCTCGAACTTTTGTACTACCGAATCTAACGATAGCAGATGAATTCGACTATCTTCTTGGGCAGCCTGGCGTTCGGGAGCCAGGTTATAGCCCCAGTCAGCCAGAAATAGTTCAACATGGCCCAGGTCAGACTGTTTTTTAACGGATTGCAGCGCCTTAATCCGATCCTCAATAAACCAAATAGTTGAAGCGTTCCCCCCCTTAGCATGGCAATCCTGGGGTGAACTAAGCTCAAAGTCCCTCAAGTTTGGGGGATTTAGGGGGGCTAAATCATCTTTAGATTCCTGGTCAGTATTTTCCTTAGTCATATGACTTGCTGTCAGCAACCGCAACGTCTCATACTTCGGACGTTTCACCTCTTTACCTAAAATATTCTCAGTGGGCATGATGACTCCACTTTGCTTTAGGAGCTGCTGAATAAACCGCCCCTCTTTAGTGCTGACAATATAAGTAGGACGCTTTCCTAAAGATGCCTGCAAAACGGCCAGCATATTGGGATAAAACCGATGCTGCGCCAGCCAATTCTCCAAATCAGTGGCAATCCAATGGTCGCGTTCGCCATCCAAAACCTTGGCCACCTCAGCTTGGGTCAGTCCGGTTTCTGCTAAAAACGGCAGCGCCAGGTCTGGCCAGCCGACAATAATTTCTGCGGCTGTTTTGCCTGAGATCAGCGCCCGTAACAGCATGGGCATTTCCCAACCAGTTTCGATGACAGGGCGCAACGGATAAAACTGCTCAGCCAGGCCCTCAGGGGGTTCTAGATTTGCTGGTTTGAACAGCTGGCAGTAGGCTCGCCATGCCGTCTGAAAATATTCGATCAGTCCGTCGCAAATTACTCCATCAAAGTCAAAGGCCACCACATCTGGTTGCATCGTCGAGTTTCCCATCAGCTACCTTGCAACAATACCGGAGGAGCTGTTTGGGAAAAATGCCTACTGGCTACAATAGGGATGGATCATGCAATATTTGCGATCGCGATCATGACCTCAGCCATCTCTGTCCGTCCCCTAACGCTAAAACAGTATCTGAGCGCAACGAGTGAGCTAGACACACGGTACGAGCTATTTAACGGTACTTTAGTGGAAATGCCGCCAGAATCTGACGAAAATAACGATATTGCTAAACGGTTACTAATAGCGCTGCTCAAGTACTTTCCAGTAGAGTTGATCGCTTACAAAGATACTGAAATCGAAGTCAGTGGTCAGCGGGTCAGCTGTCGTATTCCTGATTTACTAGTTCATTCTGAAGCCTCTAAAGCCGCCATTGCTGGCACCAAACGGGCAACAATCACCCACGATATGCCACCGCCCCTCCTGGTGATAGAAGTCGTATCACCAGGGCAGACAAACCGGGATCGAGACTATCGCTATAAGCACACTGAATACATGGCTCGGGGAATTGCCGAATATTGGATTATCGGTGCGACGTGAAAGTTGCACTTATTGAGTGAGAGGTCGTCCTCTCTGGGGATGTTCTTCTCCCCATCGTCACGTAACGGAGTCACTGACTCTGCCTACGTTGTTAGTAAGTAATGAACGCAATGGAATGCAAGGCACGAAAGCAAGACCACTGATAGCCTCCAACCGGTGGGAATGCAAGACGAAGACTGTTAAGGGTTAACGCCAGTGAATCATCATACGTTTCGTTACAGTAGCCGAGTGAAAGAGGCTGAAACACTCTGACCAAAAGGTAAGTGGGTGAGCTATCAAAGTCGATCAGTTGATAGTGAAGAATTCGCACTCCCACCGGAATATAGATGGAACCCGAAACAGTTGACTCTCATAGGTGCGGAACACGGTAAACCCGATGGGTTCTTTGAGGGGATTGACCTATCAAAGTAAGCAAACCGTAAGGAATGCCGAGAGACCCAGCGGGTAAAGGAATCTGGAGAAAGCGAACGCTGTGGGTAATGCCGCAGATAGAGGTTCAAACGTTACCTTGACCTGAAAGGGTGCTGACTTCCAGGGGGTCTCAACTGATAAACCAACGTAAGGGAACCTAATCTTTGTGAAAGATAGAGTCGGCAACGACATCGGAGCAAAGCCACCGTTAACGGACTGGTCTTCCTTAGATTGGAAGAGCATTAACAAACGTGTGCGGAACCTGAGACAGCGAATTTATCAGGCGACCGAGAAACACCAGTGGAATCGGGTGAGAAGCTTGATGAAACTGATGCTGCGCAGCTACACAAATCTGTTGTGGTCAGTGCGACGAGTAAGTGAACTCAACGCCGGACGAACCACCGCAGGCATTGATGGTCAAACGGTTTTAACGCCGGACCACCGGGTAAAACTGGTCCATCAGATGCACGTGTACAGCCTAGGGCAGGTACGCCCGGCCAAACGGATCTATATCCCCAAAGCCAACGGCAAACAACGCCCGTTAGGCATTCCCTGTATTCGAGACCGTGTCGCGCAAGCGATGGTTAAGAATGCATTGGAACCGTCTTGGGAAGCACGCTTCGAGGCTAACAGCTACGGGTTTCGCCCCGGTCGCAGTTGCCAAGATGCGATAGACCAGACGTGGATTCGTCTGAACAAAGGTCACGACAGTTGGGTGTTAGATGCCGATATTCAAGGCGCATTCGACAACATCAGCCATGACTTTATTCTGCAAGCGATTGGGCAATGCCCAGGTCGAGAGCTGATAAAACAATGGTTGAAAGCAGGATACATGGAAGCGGACGTGTTTCATTCCACCCCAGCGGGAACGCCGCAAGGTGGCGTGATATCGCCACTCTTGGCCAACATTGCACTCGATGGCATGGATGCCCTGCTCAAGCAGTTCCATGATATCAAGCCCTATAGGGTGCCTGCCTCGGGCAAACGAGGGAAACGCAAGGTTAGTCGCTATGGCTTCATTCGCTACGCGGATGATTTTCTGGTGACGGCCCGCAGCAAAGAGGCCATTGACGCGGTGATTCCGATTCTCCAGGATTGGCTGGCGGTGCGCGGACTGCGATGGCATCCTCAGAAGACTCGCATTATCCATAAGGATGAAGGTTTCGACTTCTTAGGATTTCACATTCAATCGCGACGGGGAAAGTGCCTGATTACACCTCAAGCAGACAAGGTGAACGCCAAACTGCATGAGGTCAGAGCTTGGCTCAAGGCCCATCTGCACACCCCGCCAGAATTCGTGATTCGATTTCTCAATCCTCGGTTACAAGGATGGGGACACTACTACCGACATGTCGTTAGCAAGCGAGTCTTCAATGCGATGGATGACCAGATTTGGAGAGCGATTTGGCGATGGTGTCTTAGACGGCATCCCAATAAATCCAAAACATGGGTGGCCAAGCGCTACTTCCAAACCCTAGGCCATCGGCACTGGGCATTCGCCGCGACGATTCAAACTTTGGCCGGTCATCAGAAGACGATTTCACTCTTTCGATTGGACTCGTTGACCATTCACCGGCATATCAAAGTTAAAGGCTCCGCTTCCCCGGACAACCCCAACCTTCGCGACTATTGGCTGCAGCGGCAATTGCAGCATGGCAAGCGGTATTGGGCCAAAGGCTCCAAATATTATCAGCTGGCACAGCGGCAACAGTGGCGCTGCCCCCAGTGTGGTGAGGCGTTGGTCGCTCCAAGGGGAGGTATCCATGCTCATCATCTTCATCCAGTTAAACTGGGAGGACGGGATACGAATGCGAATCTTGAACTTTTACATGCTCACTGTCACAGGCAAGTGCATGGACAGGCAGCCGCTGCCTCTCGATTGCAGGAGGCTTGAGCCGGATGAGAGGAAACTATCATGTCCGGTTCTGAGGGGGGAGAGGGGCTGTGAGGCTCTTCTCTCCTACCCAACAACA
>NZ_AWNH01000060.1 GCF_000482245.1 Leptolyngbya sp. Heron Island J
GTGGCCATTCCCCACGGTCTCTATGACCTTCAGCAAAACAAAGGGTACGTCCAAATTGGGACGAGTCGAGATACCTCAGAATTTGCCTGTGACTCCATCTATCATTGGTGGACTCACCATGGGAGCAATGACTATCCCACGGCCTCATCGATTCTCCTATTGTGTGATGCCGGAGGGAGCAACAATGCGCGTCACTATATCTTCAAGGAAGACCTCCAAACTTTAGCCAATGACTTGGGAATTGAGATTCGCGTTGCCCATTACCCACCCTATACCTCCAAATACAATCCTATTGAACATCGATTATTTGCTCAGATTTCACGCACCTGCCAAGGGGCCATTTTTGAATCGCTTGAAGCACTCAGCAACTTGATAGCTCAAACCTCTACCAAGACTGGATTATCCGTTGTGACCACGATTATCGATGCGGTCTATGAGACCGGACGTAAAGCTGCCGATGAGTTTAAGGCTCACATGCCCCTTCGCTTTGATGACCATTTACCTCAATGGAATTATGTCGCTCAACCACAACACATATAAAATTGGAAGTTATTAAATCCTTATTCCTTAGCATGGCAGCATCAGTCCCTCGCTCACCAACAACATCTACAAGCTTTTTATTGGATTCCGATAGGTTTAGTAATGTCCCTAATACATCAGTGCTCAGCTTAACTAAGTTTTTGACCCGTTTCAGTTGGTCATCAGTAACCGCCCCCAACCGCCTTTCTGATTGGGTCTCCAGCTGGTTAAGAGTATCAAAATACTGATTATACCGATCCCAAAATGGATCTCCGCCCCAGGTATCTACCTCAGCGATTTGGCTGTAGAGCTTAGCCATCAGCTTAATAGGCTCGCTAATACCTTCGGTTTGGCCATAGTACACAATGGCTGTTCGGGCCTTTTCCCTAGCCAGTTCCAAAAGCTGTCGTGTCAGATGTGATTTACCAACACCCCCTGCTCCCCAAGGATGAAAGACGATAGGACTTTCTGAGGGCTTTTCTAAGGCAATTGCAAAGTCTTGGACAAAGTCTTCAGCTTCTGGTCGAGAAATAAAGGGCTCGGCAGGAGGCATAGTGCGAATATTAAGCAGGCTGACCAAATTTTAACTTTTGTACCCTGGGGTGTCTTTGGCTAAACATCTTGATTTAAGGAATATTGACTGTTCTGGCACAATCCTCTGACTAGAGAACACTTTAAATTTTATTGATTCATCCTGGCCCATTGACTGAGTACAAATGTGCCCGTATTCTGGTCTATCAAGCCGCATTTGCGCGGTGATCATACAGAACTCAATCTTTGGCACCGTTGGCAGGTGTTGCAGCACCTAGCCAACGGCTAACCCCCGCTGACGCAACCAGTCGGAGGCTTTGGTTATGGTACCTTAGCTGTCCCGATGTGCCTATTTCGGGGCAGCTGAGGAGCGAGTTCTGGCTTCCTTGTCCTTTACGCTTACAAACAGGAAACCAGAACCATGCCAACAACAATTGAACTGCAAACCGCAGCACCGTCCGCCTTTCGCGACGTGCCTGCCCCCGTTGTCTTACCTGCCATCCTGGCTACCACATCGCCATTCCAGCCCGATAAAGTCCGCCATTTGGTTTTTGGCACCACTGCCGCTGTGCAGTTCACCATCAAAGACCTCCACAGGCGCGGCTATGCCGAACCCAACGATTGGAGCCAACCCCTACCCACCGGACGCCCCGGTGAAGTCATGGCCATTTTGACCAAGCGTATTGAGCCAGAGCCCCAAATGTCGTAATGCCGTAGGTTGGTGTTGAGCTGGCAAAACCCAACAAATCCAACCATTTTGCGCTTAGGGAGCCAGGCCATGACGCAATATATTCTGCATGTTGGGTTTCGTGCCTCAACGCCAACCTACGAGATATCGCGGGGCACCCGGAGCCCAATGCCCCGAAAACCTACTCTTCTTCATCGGCGGCCGCTAAGGCCGCCATCAAGGAACCTTCACTTAAATCAAACAGCTGATCCAAACTCTCCTTTGCCTGAACCAGTTCGCTGCTGGATAGCCTGCCAGTATCGGCATCACTAACCACTAGAGAGTTCTGTTGTCCAGCGCCCTTTTCGGTAGCCGTGACAGTGAGAATGCCGTTGATGTCAAAATCAAAGGAAACTTCTACCTGAATGGCACCTGCTGGTTTGGGGGGTAACCCTTCCACCATAAAAGACCCCAAGGGAACATTTTCTTTGGCAATGGCATTTTCACCCTGATACACATCGATCTCCACTTTCTCCTGGTTATTGCTAGAGGTTGTGTAAATCTCAGAGCGCGATGTAGGAATCACCGTATTGCGCGGAATAATCGTGCTGAACATCCCTGGCATCGGGATGCCCATGCCCACATCCATCATGGCGGCGATGCCAAGAGAGTGGGGGACGACATCCACCAAAATCGACTCAATTTCAGCCCCTGAGAGCACACCGGCTTGCACCGCAGCCCCCATGGCGACACACAGGTCTGGCTCAAAGCTGCTGAGGGGTACCCCTGGCAGATGGTTTTGTACCAGTCGTTGTACCAAAGGAATCCGGGTGGAGCCTCCTACCAACACGATCCGATCAAGGTCATCGCCTGCCATAGAGGCATCACTCAGTGCCCGATCAATTGCTGCCAAGGTTTCCTTGAGCATGGGGCTAATCAAATGTTCAAAATCATCTCGGGCAATTTCTGTTTCCAGGTGCAGGGCGGTGCTGCCCTGGCTCACTAAAAATGGTTCTCGCACTGTGACAAAACCATGCTCACTCAGCTCAATTTTGGCGGCTTCTGCTGCTCGTAACAATCGGGCTTCAATCGCTGGATCGTCGGGTAGAGCTTCACCATGGACCTGCTGAAACTTGTCTGTTAAGTGGCGCTGCAGCTGGCGATCAAAGTCGTCTCCGCCCAAACGATTATTGCCATGGCTGGCTAATACCTCGGTGACATCACCGGTAATATCGACAATGGAGACATCAAAGGTGCCTCCACCCAGGTCGTATACCAAAACGGTTTCTCCCTCTTCGCTGCGATTTTCAAAAACCAGTGCGGCAGCTGTGGGCTCATTTAAAATTTGCAAAACTTCCAACCCGGCAATCTCGCCAGCTTCTTTGGTGGCCTGACGCTGGGCATCAGTAAAGTAAGCGGGTACCGTAATCACTGCCTGGGTGATCGGTTCTTCGAGCACCTTTTCGGCCTCTGCCTTGAGGGTACGCAAAATCATGGCCGAAATGGCCTGGGGGGAGTAGGTTTGATCGCCAAGAACAGCTTGAAAGTCTGTTCCCATATGACGCTTAATAGATTTAATTGTGCGTTCTGGAGCAGAAGCATACTGACGTAGGGCATAGGCTCCTACTAATAGCTGACCGTTGTTATCTAAACCCACACAGGAGGGCAGTAACAGTTCATCATCATCGTCCGGAATCACCCAGGGTTGACCGCCATCCAGGGCAGCAACAACAGAATTAGTAGTGCCGAGATCAATACCGATAATGGCCATGGTTTAAAGGCGAGAATTTTATAGGGTAGAAAAATGTGCCTGGATAGACAATCGGGATTTTTAGGAACTTGATGATTGATGGTCAGTTGCTTCTGCAACAATTACCTGGGCTTCTCGTAACACTCGGTCTTGCCAACGATATCCTTTGAGAATTTCCTTAATGACCGTATTGGGGGGAGCTTCTGGACTGGCTTCTCGTCCCATGGCGTTCATTTGGCTTGGATCAAAGGGGTACCCCAGGGTGTCGATGGGGGTTACTGCCTGGCGTTCTAATATGTCTAGAAGCGACTGCCGAATTAGAGAAACGCCATCGTAAGCACTCTTGACGACGGCATTGAGTTCGCCAGGGTGGTCAGGCGTTGGCTGGGTAGTCCAGGGAAATAATCTGCGCCACCAGTTACTGCTGTCGGCAGGCTGTTGCTGTTGCTGCTGCTGCGCCTGCTGCCAGTGGTTACAGGCACGGTCTAAGTCATCCAACACCGGTAACAGTTCTAGAAAAATTTGAGACTGCTGTTTCTGAAGCTGACGACGCTGGGCGATGCGATCGCGAGGAGACTGGGACATTGGCGTTCTTATTAAAAGCGTTAAAAGGTAAGGCGGGTGAGCGTTTTTAGATCAACCTGAATCTTATCAGTGGCCTGCTCCCTGAGGGTAGCCAGGGTTTTATCATCAAAACTGGCTTCTAGCGGTTTGCGCTTAAAGAACTCTTCTACGGTGACCGTGCTGCCTTGACGTACGGCATCATAGGCGGCTCGAATTGCTTTAAACTCCTGGGGGTGGGTATGGGCCGGAAATTCTTTTAGTTTGGCGTGATAAGCCCGTTTAATCTCTTTGGGACTGGAACCAGGGGCAATACCTAGCTGTTCAAAAGGGTTGTTCATAACTTATGTTGTAAATTTTCTAACGTGCAGATGTTCCATGGAACGCCTATGGGATTGCATATATTATCGAGATCGCCGAGAGCGTTTAGATTTTTTTGACTTCGGTGGTGGCCCAAAAAACTCTTGCTCAAAGGCGTCTGAGTCTTCAAAACCGCCAAAAATGGGCAAAGGGAATCCTTCGCCGGAGGCACCACCAAAGGGACCACCCGGCGGCATGGTTTCTCCCATTTCAGCGGCCATCATTTCCATAATGATTTGCTCCATTAATTCTGGTGGGACTTCTTCCCCAAACTGAGCCTGGGCCATTTTGGCGATCAGATTCACCATGTCCTGCATGGAAGGGGGGCGACCTGAGCGACTCATGCTAGACATGGCTGAACGGGTCATGGACTGGGACTGGAGCCATTCTTCATCACGGCAGGCATTTAGGGCCTCAGCATCCTGTAGCCGCCGAGCCAGGTCAAACCCCTGATCAAACAGTTCCTGATACTCAGGACTTTCGTAGGAAAATGTCGTTGCTTTGGCTAACAGCAACAGTGGATTTTGAGGTTCTTTGGATAATGCCTGATCTAGCCATGGTAACAATACAGATGTAGTTGTAAACCAACGCACATTCAGCTGTAGCTGGGCAATGGCTTGATACGGCTTAGCTGTAGATTGTAGATAGTGATTGATGGGGGTAGTCAGACGATCAGCTTTCTTTTCTTTCACCGTCAGGTACACCAGGTTGGCAACTTGTGCCTCAGGCTGAGAGTTTATTAGCTGGACCAGCTGAGTGTGATAACGATTTTGCAAAGCGGCAAGGCCCTTTTTCCGTTTGGCATAGAGTGCCATTACTAAACAAATCGCCTGGAGTACGGGCATCTGTTCAGCCGGGTTTAAGGGGGTCAGCAGCGTCTCCCATTGATTAGCGGCTTTAGTTTGGTCAAAGGTCACGCGCTGATCTTTATTGGGGGTATCAGTAGCGGCATCGACAAAAATCTTGATGGCACGACTAGGGAAATCATGGCGCTCTAAATTGCCAGTGGCATCCTGCAGCATAAAGAAGAGGCGGTAGGTAAAGATTTCCTGCCAGCGAGGAATATCGGGTTCAGTATCCAGATCGCCAAAAGCCTTGCCGTACTGACGCCTTACCTGCTTGATAGTATCGGTGTCACCGGTTTCTTCGAGACAGTTAATCAGCTCCTCGTAAATGTTGACAAAGCTGGAACCTCCTTTGAGAGCCTGGGTGAGTAGTGGAATCGCCTGCTGATAGTGCTTCCGTTTTGCCGCCAGCAGTCCCTGGCGACCAATCACAGAAGGCGAGTCGGCAGCCAATTTAATTGCTGGTTTCAGGGTTTGTTCCGCCTGTCCCAGTTTTTTGAGATTGATTAAATGGTCACAGGTCCAGCAGTGGAGATGGGCCAAAATAGACTGCTGTTGCGGCTTGGTCCAGGTGGTTTGCGTCTCTACCCATTGGACTAACTTTTTGACAACGCCTATGGCCGCCTGGTCAGCTCCACTTGCAAACATGGCCTGGCGGAGATGAATGGCAATTTGTGGGTCTTGGAGGGTAGGGGGTAATAAACGAGACCAGAACACCTCAGCATACTCAGGCTCATCCATCCTCATGGCGGCGTCACCAGCCAAGGTCATCAACGGGTCATGTAACTCCTGGAGTAGAGGAAATGTATTGGCTGTTTCCTTTGAAATGTTGAGAAACATTTGGGCCGCATCATAGACTTCGTCACTGTCGATCATGCGCAGGGTTTCTAGCACCAAAGCAGATTGCTTTTCTATCGGTGTGAGACCCTCAAGCGGAATATGTTCTGAAAAGTCGTGACTAAAGGTGTTGGCTAATTGAATCAGGGTCAGCCGGACAATAGCCGGATGCTTGTCATAATTGGGTGTGAAGGTTGAAAAGGGTGATAGGCCCATCAATGGGCGGTTGAGTCCTAAGGTTTGCTCAGCGTCTGTCCAATGGCCTGCCTGCTGTTTGGCATAGGCTCTCCAGGCAGATGGCCTATCTCCTGGAGTCATTGGACGATTCACTTTGTCGAAATGGGCCAGCGCCGCTTCATAGGATTTTTGGGTGAGCGAGAGCAAACCTCGGGCCCAGTGGATATGGACGGCGTAAAAGCGCTGTTTCTTGGTTTCGATCAGGGTTTCTAGCGTGTCGATGTGATCATTGAGCACCAGCAGCTTGAGATAACATCCTCCCTGCTGCTTGGGCAGTTGTTTGGTGTCGAAGGCGGTTTGTACCAGGTCTAAAGCTGCCTGGGGCTGGTCCTGTTCAACTAAGCATTTAGCCAGCCAATAGTAGGCTTCACCCTGCTCACCGCAGACCCCCATCTCCATGGCTTGCTGCAGGGTTTCCTCGGCTTTGCGGTAATTGCCTTGCTCAGCTTCATTGATACCCCAGGCCAGTAAAATATCTGCTTCGCTCAGCTCGATATCACTGAGTTGATTAAGTTTCTGAGCCCGTTTTAACTTTGTCAGTGCCTGTTGATAGAGCCCCTGTTCATAGCATTGGTTAATCTGGTCACCCAACGACGACTTTGACAGACTCGATAACTGTTTGAAAGACCGCTTAGAACGTCGCCTACCCATGGGTGACCTCCTTGGACTGATGTTCTATTAGCCTAGTAGATGAAGTTCTGTAGTGAAAGCTTTGTAAGTTCGTTTTAAGTTTTCGTGAGCACCTGTTTGACGGTCAGGGCAACTCACCACAGGCTAATTTTTTCTTTCTGATTTAGCCTCTAAATTCTCTCTTCAAAGGCTAGAATAATGATGCAGATCACAAGTTTTCTGTAAGGCAGATCGTATCTTGTGTTGATATTCCCCCACTGTAACGTGCCTTGATTTGAATCATATTGTTCCTGGCAAGAGATCAGTTTGTAAACTGTCCTGGTTGTGGGTGTTAATCCTGCCTTTTAAGAACGAAATTGCAATGCTTTAGCTTGTGACGGTTAGAAGAATGGTCCTGCTTTAGTATGTCTTCAAGAACAGGTAGCTAGGGTCTAGTTGTTGCCGCTGGGTGCTATCTATTACTCTCTTCGGAGAGTGCTCTACTCTATCTTTCACTTTGGTCAAGATAATTTTTATCTCTAACAGCATTAGTTCTTATTTATTAGAACGTTTGCTATATCGGAATCAGGTGTGTCATATCCGCAGCGGCATTCACTTTCTCTTATCGTTGTCACCTTCAGGATGCACACACAGTAATGGCTGCACATTCAATGGGCTTACCATCAGGCCTAATAGAAGATATTGATCTTGTTATTCGTCAGGATGCGCGCGAGTTAATTGAGCGTATTGAGCAGGGACTGGCGTCTGAGCATCTATCAAAACCTGCGTATCGTGAGTTGGGTAAGTTGCTGGAGCAAGTGCCGCACCTCGAACTTACTAATGACCAGATGCTGATGCCAATGATGCAGCTGGCGGTTAGTTTATTGTTGCCGACAGAGGCTGCACCGAAGAATCATCAGTCTCCAGCGATGTCGATGGCAGAACGGGTATCGTTGGCTCGCGATATTCGCAAACGCATTGCCCGTGAGATTCGCATTTATCGAAATCCGCTGGCGGCTGTCTTGAGTGCGGGGGGCTCTCCTGCAGCACAGCTGATCTCGGGATTAACCTGGTTCACTATTACAATTTCGCTGCTGATTGGTAGTACCACTGCCGTCCGTATGTTTTTGTCGAATCAATATGATATCGGTTATCAGCATGGTATTAGTCACGCCCAGCAGCCCAACTCTGAGGATGAGGCATCGGAGTCTGTTATGGATGATGTTGTCGTTGAGGGTGAACCCTGGGGGACTACGGCGATTGCGGAAGGAGAAGCCCAGGGGTCTCATGTGGAGCTGTTTTCGTCCCAAGAATGGCAGTATATTCAGCTGGTGCTGGCGGCAGGTGGTTTGGGTAGTATTGTCAGTGTGATGTTGCGATCGCGAAAATTGGAAAATCGTAACCGTTCGCAATCTGTGATTCCTTTCTTTATTGGCTTCTTTAAGCCAGTGGTAGGCACGGCCTTTAGTTTGCTAGCTGTGGCGCTCATTGAGTCAGAAATTGTAGTGGTATCTGGATTTAACCCCAGTGATGCAGAAACCCAGTCAAAGTATCTATACTTTGCGATCGCGTTTATCGCCGGATTTAGTGAGGTGTTAGTCCCAGACTTTCTAGCGCGCACTGAAAAGTCAATGATATCTGGCAATAGTAACAAAAAGGATGATCTCTCCTAAATAGACTCGGATCGATGTGTGACGGCCCCGTAAAGAGAACACGGGGCCGTTAATTGGCGTTTGTGCAAGTTTAAAGTTGTATTAGCCGTTTTGTTGTTCCTGATTAGCCCATGCTAAAGCCTACTGTTCTTGGTCTTTTAATACTGAGCACCATTTTATTGACCCATGCCCAGGCAGCTCAGCGGTATGGTGCGATCGCAATTTCTCAATCCGGTGACTGGGGAGTGACGACCAATTACTTATCCGTTGATAGTGCTGAGCGAGAAGCGCTCCGTAGCTGTGGCGATGTCAACTGTTCCATTCGAGTTTCATTTCGGGGCTGCGGTGCGATCGCAGAACGCGATCGCACCCTTGCTTGGGGAGTAGCTTCTTCAAGTGTACGTGCTAGAGACCAGGCCCTGAGAGCGCTAGAGGGGCAGGGAGAGATTCTTGCCGAAGTGTGCAATCAAGCAAACTAAGGTGAGAAAGCTCACTCTGATTTGAGATCAACCAGACTGATGTTATGGCCTTAAAAAGGGCAACGGTGCGTTTAGACCCTTGCCCTTGTATTGATAAAGTGAAGGTTAGGTAGCGCTTGGCATGACTGGCTGCTACCTTCTATTAGACAGAAAAACAGTTACTGAGAAAGCTTGGCTAACGAGTGGTCTATCGATGAAAATCGACTCGATAAAATTGGCAAAGGTGCAGGGGCTAGCTTTTTTTCTGCAGCTATTTTGGTGAATTCTGCCTCTGAATGCTCAAGGTCTGAATGGCTAACATGGGGCAATTGTTGAAATGGTGATTCCGCTAAACAACATGTTTGCCAAGCAGACTGAACCGGCACGCCCAGTTGTGAACAATTCCCCCCACGGCGGCCGATGTGTGTATAGAACCGACAAGCACCGCATCGAGCAATTTCACACTTTTTACTACTCATGAAGAAATTATGGAGAGAGTTTACTACAAGCCTTCACCTATTGTTCATTGTGGGTTAATTACTCCGGAAACTCTCATGTCTCAAAAATGTTAAAAGCTTGATACGCCAAGCTTTGGCAGTGAGTTTATTAAAATTTCCTCATTAAGGTTTTCTTTATATTTTATTTAAATAAATCAACGTTTTTAAAATCTTTTTAAGAATTGACTGGGATCATCTGATGGTAGGTGTTTCCTGAAAACTAATTTTAAGATTTAGGTGGAATTACGGCTGTTAATTTATATCGAGTTTGACTGGAAAAACTGATTTTAGAATATCTATCTTTATCCCTTTGTGTTATTTCCATGTTTTAGAAATACATAGCGCACACATGGTCCATCGGGCTAGTTCACCTGGTGGACAAAAACACTGACATTCTGGACACAACTCCTGGGATTTTTGCTGACTTTTTTTGATGTTTGCCCAGCGATTAAAGGCGGCTTCAGGTGTTTTTATCTGTGTTTCCTCAGGGGGGAGATCAGGTTCTGTTATTACGCCAATGTAACTGGGGTGAGCCTGAAGCTGGTTGCTAACAGGGGATATTTTGCGGACGGGTTTTGTATGCCACTGAGCGCTGGAAAAGCGAATGTCATCTAATGGCGTTGCGATCAGGCGATTGAGCTTGTGAAGAATACGCCGCCGTTCCAAGGTGAGGGTCTGCGCCCAGGAAGCGTTGGCTACGGTGACATAGAGGACATGGCGCTGAATGCTGGCTGGCTTTGTTTGCTGGGCAACCACATAGCCCACGGCTTTGGGCCAATAGTCAGTAACCTGTCTAAATTGTTGCCGGGCCTGCCAGTTGGGATGGGCTTCAATATCAGTAATTAGCGATCGCAATCCGGAAAATCCCATTCCTACCCCTTTTGAACACCAGTCATTGCTTAACTAACGTGTTAACGTATGGTCTATTAGTGGCGGCTGCCCACCTTTATCTGTCATTTTAGCTGTGTCCCATGGCTGCTTCTTCAGACAATACCTCCCCTTCAATGCCTCCTCGACCTGGTTCAGGGTCTGGAGCTGAAATCGCACCACAGCTAGAAAGTGTGTTGCGTAATCTTAATGTCAATCTTGAGGATGAACTGACCCGCTATCGGCGTCAACGTCATGGCCGAGTACCGCCACCGCCGCCGCCACGTCGTGCCGCCCAGCGTCAAACTATTGATCTGATTTCGGTGGCCGCCTCTGCGTCCGGTGATACGACCACTGAGGTTCCTAGCCATCCTGCTACGCCGCCGCCGCCGCCGCCCAACCCGTTTTTGCAGACAGCCGCCGAGCTAGAAAATGACGACGTTGATTTGCAAGATTTGTCAGACATAGAGCCGGCGGCGGATGAGCCTGTTCCAGAGGCTACAGAACAGGCTGACGCTGAGGTAGATAGCTCCTTGCCAGTACCGTCTGCTGATCTGCCAACAGACGGGTATTTGGAGTCATCAGAAGAATTGTTGAAGAGTATTGCAGAAGAACAAACCGAGCCAGCGGACGTTCCTGAACCTTATTCTCCTGAGCGTAAGAACAATATTTTGCTAAAGCTGGCAGGGTTGGCGCTGGTGCTGCTGGGTGGGGTGGCCGTTGGGTTTGCCATTACCTATCCATCGCAGTTGCAAAATTTGCGATCGCGGCTGTGGCCCAATGCCGAAACGAGTACAGCTGAGACCCCTGATGCTGAGGCTGCCGATGAGGGCGACAGTGCTTTGCCAGAAGTGTCGGATTCCGAATCAGCGGCTGCCCCAACTGCTGGGGCAGATGGCTACCAGCCACCGGGTCCAGATCTCTCGACCCGAGAATTTAAAGAACTCGATGATGTTAAGGATCTGGTGACCTTAGATATTGATAGTGCTAATGGCAGCAGCGCTGCACCTGCAACGTCACCGTTGCCTAACCCGGCTCAATCGCCACTGCCTACACCGACGGAGTCAGCGGCGTCACCCACTAGTTCGCCTGATCCAACAGCAGCTGCACCGACTCCAGCTGCAACACCGACTCCGACGACTCCGCCAGCTAGCCCATTACCCACCGATGCCAATGGCTCTAATTTTTATGTCATTGCCAGCTACACTGGCGATGCATCCTTAAATAAAGCACGTGAGCTGGTGCCCGATGCCTTTGTTCGCAACTTTGATGCTGGTGCCCGTATTCAGTTGGCTGCCTTTGATAATCGTGCCCAGGCGGAAGATCAAGTGGCGTTTCTAACCCAGCAAGGAATCACGGTAGAACTCTTTGGTCCGACGAACGAATAATCTCCCTGCTATGCTAAAAGTGTCGGCTGCTGCTGTTCCTGAGCGGCCTGTCTGTGCTAGTTAGGCAAAAAAGGACTATCGATGGGATTGTTAGATCGTTTCTTGCGGGTGGTACGCTCCAGCCTCAATGATGCTGTTCATGGGGCTGAAGATCCAGAGCAGCTGTTGGAGCAGGCAACTGCAAATATGCAGGAAAATTTGCTGCAGTTGAGACAGGCTGTAGCGGTTGCGATCGCTACTCAGAAACGCAGTGAACGCCAGTACGATCAGTCCTTAATCCAGGCGCGTGAATTTTATAACCGTGCCCAGAGTGCTCTGGCCAAAGGGAATGAGGTTTTGGCTCGCGAGGCCCTCAGCCGTCGTCAAAGTTATCTAGAAACTGCTAAGGCCTTAGAAGGTCAGCTACAGCAGCAGCAAATCAGCGTTAAACAGCTGAAAGCTAACATGCGGACGCTGGAAAGTAAGATTGCCCAGGCGCGCACTCAAAAGGACATGTACATCGCGCGGGCTCGCTCAGCCAAGGCCAGTCAAAGGTTGAACGAAATGATTACTCAGGTGAATGGCAGCCATTTTAATCAAATTGAAGACAAGATTCTAGATATGGAAGCCAATGCGGCGGCAGCGGCTGAATTTAATACCCTGAGTCAGGATACGTTAGACCAGAAATTCTCAGCTCTGGAGGCGGGACGTAATCCAGATAGCAATCCTGTAGATGTGGAGCTAGCTGCCCTCAAGGCGCGGCTAAATCTGCCTGAAAGTTAGGTTGTGAGCCGTTGCTGATTGAGGGAATGAACCGTTCTGTTAAAAACGCCAGATATCAGTATCTTGCAGATGCAATCATAATGCAGAGCAGCAATTTCGGTTTTTGAAACGGAGCCGTCCTAGAATAATTTTTGCTGATTATTGGCTTGCTTATAAACCGGCAAAGTGAAGTGAAACGTACTGCCTTTTTGAGGGACTGAATCCACCCAAATTTGACCATAGTGTGCCCTGACAATGCGCAAACACAGGGCCAAACCCAGACCATAGCCATCCTGAGATTGGTCTCGCTGCAGTCGAAAACTCTCTTCGAAAATCCGGGCTTGCTTATCTGCAGGGATACCTGGTCCCGTATCTTGAATACTCACTTGCACCTTTTGAGTGGTACGGTGTAGCGCTGTAATCACCACCTCACCACCATTGGGTGTGTATTTCACCGCATTGTCCAAAAGATTGGTAATCACACGACGTACCTGGTTTGGATCAGCATGAACCTGAGGCAAGTCCTGAGGCATATCGAGGCGAATAATTTGTTCCTTGTCTTTGACTTTAGTGGCCATGGAGTGAATAACTTCCTGACACAGTTCCTGTAGGCTCAACTCCTTTGGAAAAATATGCAGCTCGACACTGGGACCATGGGCGGCCTGCAAAATATCGGTGATCATCCGATCAATGGAACGGATTTGAGTCTTCGCATTTCGTAGGAGTTGTACCGTTAGCTCCGGTCGAAACCGTGATCGTCGTTCATGATTGGGGTCATATCCCATCTCCAGGGTCTCAATCGCAATGGAAGCAGCCGTCAGCGGATTGCGTAAATCATGGGCCAGCATGGCAATGATTCGATCCTTGAAATCTAGCTTGGCATTGGCTTCTGCATTGAGCTGTTTGAGCCGAAAAATTTCATCTGAGAGGTGGATAATTTCCGTTGATTGGGCAATGGACGTAGTATCTACAGATTGTTGGGTGCGATCGCTACTTTCAGCCTCAATTTCTGTCTGCCAGCGAGACCACCAATAATCAATCTGCGAAATAATGTTGCTACCCGTTAAGGTTTGACGCCCCGCCTCCGAAATTTTAATCAGCGTGGGGGTGATCACCAGCCTGAAATGTTCGGCCAAATACGGTTGCTCACTGACATCAATCACCTCTAAAACCGGAGCAATGACGCTTTCTAAGCCTTCAATATGCTGACGAATTTGACGCACT
Source organism: Leptolyngbya sp. Heron Island J (assembly GCF_000482245.1). Taxonomy (GTDB): domain Bacteria; phylum Cyanobacteriota; class Cyanobacteriia; order Phormidesmidales; family Phormidesmidaceae; genus Leptothoe. Next base: position 13,744 of record NZ_AWNH01000060.1, read on the forward strand.
TGCTCAGCAGAGCTTGGCCGCTTATCAATAAACAGCAACAGCTTCAGCGGCACTTCAAGGGACGGCATAGATGAACGTTTGACTCCTGCTCAGCGATACGGGATATCCAATGACTGGGTGCCTAGCTAGCCAGTTATTCCTTTAGCCTACATCTTTCCAACGTTCGATGGTGGTAGCTCCTCAAAAGAATTATCTAGCCTGTCCTGTCCCAGTTGCCCTCAGACGCGCTCTATGCCAGTTACAAAACCCACCCATGCGGAATCAAAAGCCTTGAATTGTAGGGAATGATAGCAACTACATCGCTGGCCAAGATAAGGGCAATCGTTAAAGAGATATTAAAGGAAAATGCCTGATCAAGTTTTCAGATATATATCTCACCTACAGTGAAATGTAGAGCTTCCTTTTGATTGCATCCAGTCATTCGTTAGCGGTACTCGGTAGATACAGTGAGGCGCGGTGGTTATGCAGGTTTTAGCAGTTATTCAACGTCACATCCGTCAGCAGTATATGCAAACTCAAGTGAGTGATCTGCTGCATATGGGAGCTTTAGCGATGGGTGCTGCAACACTGCTAGTGACTCATACAGCCCAAGCCAGAATGGCAATATCGTCATCGGCGGAAAACAATGCAGTCGTTATCCATCCTCTACTCGCGCAAACCGCTCCGGTTGTTTCTGATCATCTGAGTAATGGTATTTATCTCTTTGGTGAAAAGCCCTTGCCGGATCAGTTGCAAACCGCGTACATGATTTTTGAAGCACAGGCTGGGCAAGTGGTCGGAGCCTTTTATTCTCCTCACTCATCCTTCGATTGTTTTCGAGGCAGCGTGGAAAATACACAGCTCTCGTTAGCAATTACTGAAACCTATTCTCAGGAAGAATACGCCTACGCCCTCGATCTTGAAGATACTCCTGTGGCTGGCCCTGGCAGCAGACAATTTGCGATTGAAGGATTCCATCAAATTGAAGCCGTTAGTGAAAATGATCTACGCATGCTGAGCACCTGCCAGGCTCACTATAGTCAGACTATTTGATCTGAGCATTTCTTTCTCCATTCGTTTAATCAGCTACAGTTTCTTTCTGCAAGCTAATTTATTTTCCTAGAAGCATTTGCTGACTATCCAATGATGCAGAAATAATGTCTTGGCTATTTGCTAAGGCATTGTTTTATCTTGGTAAGTGAAAATCTTTAGTTTTCCTCTGGTAATTGTAGGTGTGAACGCAGCAGAACAAGCCCGCAGCATCGAATATGCAAGCAAGATAGCCGCTACTGTTGGTGCCTTTAAAGGGCACCTCCCTGACTTACGCTCTGACCTTAAGCCCTGGGCCAACGATCCCGATACGCGGGACCTAATTGATCCTGATTCCATCGACATTGGGTTTCATTTTCCTGGTTTTAGTCGTTCGTTTAATTGTCGTAGCTTGTTGGTCCAGATTCGTCTTCATGCAGTCGCTGATGAGACCAGTCAGGGGGCAGCTGATACCGTTGCAAATATTGTTAAGGCGATTGGTGTTGATGTTGTCGGGTTTAATCACCATGGTCAGCAGTGGCATCTTTCCACCATTAACAATTGGCAGTTTGAAGGCGTGGCCCCACCCAAAGCAACCGCCGGAGAAAAGATTAAACTGTGCTGTCGGCAAATTTTTCAGGTATTCAATCCAGAAATTGAGATCTAGTGGTTGGTTTGAATAGACGCTCTCGATGACATGCCCGTAGGGCTATTGGGCAGTAGGATAGTTGAGTATATTGTGATTCAACTCAATGAAGACCGTTATCCCCGTCGAGCTTCCCCAAACCCAATATGACATCAATATTGCTACTGACGGGTTGCAATACTTGGGCCCCTGGCTTGCCGCTGTTGGTAGACAAGGTAAAGTGCTGCTTGTTTCCAATCCAGTTATTTTTAAGCATTATGGAGAAACTATACTCAACTCCTTAACTGAGGCTGGTTTTGAAGTCTGTCAGTGTATTTTGCCTGCTGGGGAACGCTACAAAACCCTGCGCTCGATCGAAAAAATTCACAATGTCGCCTTTGAAAATCGCCTAGAGCGCAGTTCCACGCTGGTGGCTCTCGGGGGTGGTGTTATCGGTGATATGACAGGATTTGCTGCAGCTACCTGGCTGCGAGGCATTGCGGTTGTTCAGGTGCCCACCTCACTGCTGGCTATGGTTGATGCTTCCATGGGCGGCAAAACCGGTGTCAATCACCCTCAGGGTAAAAATCTAATTGGCGCGTTTCATCAACCCAGCTTAGTTCTAATCGATCCCAACGTTCTTGCCACCCTTCCTGGTCGTGAATTTCGCGCTGGTATGGCGGAAGTCATCAAGTACGGCATTATCTGGAATGAAGGGCTATTTGAACAGCTAGAACAGGCTAAGCGTCTCGACCAGATGCGCTATGTTGGCGAAGAGCTGCTGCACGATATTCTTAAGCATTCTTGTCAGGCTAAGGCTGACGTTGTCAGCCAGGACGAAAAGGAAGCTGGACTACGGGCCATTCTTAACTATGGGCATACCATTGGCCATGCTGTTGAAAGCTTGACTGGGTACAAGTTGGTTAACCATGGTGAAGCAGTCGGGATTGGGATGGTGGCAGCAGGTGCGATCGCAACCGCCATGGATCTTTGGTCCCAAACCGCTACCGATCGTCAGCTCGCCATCATCAAAAAAGCCGGGTTACCCACCCAGTTACCTGCCAACCTCAACATTGACGACATTCTTACTACCCTCCGCAGCGACAAAAAAGTCCAATCTGGTAAAGTCCGCTTTGTCCTCCCCAAGCGCATCGGCGCAGCCTTCGTCACCGACCAGGTAACCGACGACATCATCCGCAGTGTTCTGGAGACAATGTTTTAAAAGCCTTTCACACTGATGAATTCTGTTTAGGGCGGCTACGAAGGCAGCCCCTACATTTCATAATCACCATGCAAACAACAGACAATCGAACCGCCAATATCGAATTCCCCACCCGTACTGCCACCGTCACCCGCACCACCAAAGAAACTGATGTCACCGTCACCCTCAACGTCGACGGTACCGGACAGTGCAATGCCAATACCGGCATTCCCTTTCTTGATCACATGCTCCATCAAATTGCCTCCCATGGCCTCTTCGATCTCGATATCCAGGCTCAAGGCGACCTCGAAATCGACGACCACCACACCAACGAAGACGTCGGCATCACCCTTGGCATGGCCCTCCACCAGGCCCTTGGTAACCGCAAAGGCATCGTCCGCTTTGGCCACTTTGTCGCCCCTCTAGACGAATCCCTGATCCAGGTCTCCCTGGATTTCTCCGGTCGCCCTTACCTCGCCTATGGTCTCGACATCCCCACCCAGCGCGTTGGCACTTACGACACCCAGCTTGTACGCGAATTCTTTATGGCCGTCGTTCACCATAGCCTCATGACCCTCCATATCCGGCAGCTGGACGGCATTAACTCCCACCACATCATCGAAGCCACCTTCAAAGCCTTTGCCCGTGCCATGCGCATGGCCACCGAAATTGATCCTCGCCGAGCCCATGCCATTCCTAGCTCTAAAGGCGTTTTACAGGTGTGAGCCTCAATGTCCACACAGTGGATAGAATAAGTACAAAGGTATCTTACTGAGACCGGGAGCAGGCCATGACCGCAACTATTCCCAATGTCCAGACATCTCAGATTATCTATCCCAGCGGAGATGGCACGCCCGTGGCTGAGACCTTTGACCATCTCTATGCCTTGCTGATTACCCTAGAAGTATTACGTCAGTATTTGAAGGATCAGCAAGCAACTGTTCTAGGTAATCAATTTCTGTACTACGCCCAAGGGCTACTTAACATGCGGGTAGCTCCTGATGTCATGGTGATTTTTGATGTAGAACCCGGTGGTCGTGATAACTACAAAATCTGGGAAGAAGGCTCGGTGCCAGCCGTCATTTTTGAAATGACCTCCAAAGGTACCCGGCAAAAAGATGAAATTAGCAAGTATGACCTCTATGAAGCCATGGGTGTGCTCGAATACTGGCAGTTCGATCCCAAGGGTGAATGGATTAATGACCGTCTGCGCGGATATCGTCTGGACGAGAATACTTACAAACCGATTACCAATAATGTCAGTCAGGTTCTAGGGTTACGCTTAGCGGTAGCCGATACTTTGATTGAGTTCTATAAGTTAGACACTGGAGACAAACTTCTGATTCCTGATGAACTAAAAGAGCGAGCCGATCAAGAAGCCCAGCGAGCCGATCAAGAAGCCCAGCGGGCTGACAGGGCAGAAGCGGAGTTAAATGCACTCAAGGCAAAACTCAAGGCTCAGGGGATTGAGCTAGAGGATTAGATTAGGTTAGAAAACTTGCCCATCGGCTAGAGGTAGAGTCAGATATGTGTCGCCATCCTGATAGACCGTCAGGGTTATAGTTCGATGCTCTATGGTTGGCACTCTATCTAGAGGAAATGTCCGGGTACCACCAGGGTTAACGCTATAGGCAGGAAAGCAAGCTGCACTGAGGCTCAACCTTAACGCCTGTCCAGGTATCAGACGAAAACAGGTGGGATGCAAAGGTAGCGAAATGGTTTGGGGCTGACCTCCATCAATGCGGCTGTAGCCTTGAGTAAGATTAAAAACTCTATGGTTTGGGTAAACCACCGACAGTACGGCACACAGGTCATAGCTGGATGCATCTGCCTCAATATTCACCGTTACCGTTACGTTGCCAACTACAGCCAGCTCTGTGTCTAGCAACCCTGTAGTATAGGTCAGAACATCGCTGCGGCCGTCAATAGCACTGCGCTCAAAGCAGCCCGATGGGAAACTGGCATGTCCCCCTAGAGAGGGCACAGGTCGCCACGGATCATGGACTAAGACATCAGAAACTGGGGGGGCTACCGATACTTGCTTACTAGGTAAGACCAACGCTCCATCATCCTCGCGCATGGCGGCCAGACCAGAGCTTTTCAGCTCATAGGTTTGCGTTGGAGAACGGCTGGGCCACTGGTCAAATCGTTGCCATTGATGGCTACCCATTTCAAACAGATGAATCGGGGGTTGATCCAGTAGCCCCGTATCGTTGTCTTTAAGCCAAGAATCAAACCACTGAATTTGCAATTTATCGATGGGATTCATCGCCTCAGAGCCAAAATCCCAATCGCCCACCTTGCGACTCCAGGGAATGTGACTCCATGGACCCACTCGCAAAGGCTGGGGATACTGACTTTTCGTGGCCATTTCCTTAAAGAGCCGGAGATCGCCTGTCAGGTAGGGATCAAACCAACCGCCCACGTGAAGCATTGGCAGATCCACATCAGTCAAATCAGGTTTCAGCGTGTGCCAATAATCATCATCTTTAGGATGGGCAATCCAACTGTGCCAAAACGAATCTGGAGCATACTGCTTCAGTACATCAGGGGTAGCTGTGACGGCCCCATTCAAGGGTAGGTTTCGAGAGGCAGTTCTGAGAGCATTAAAAGCAGTCGGATCTCCCTGCAAACGGGCTGTTTCTGCGGCTAGCTGAATTGCCCAGCCTAAACCTGCCTGCAGCCGCAGCGCACCATTTTCATAGGCCCAATCGTGGTAAAGGTCGTAGCCCACCATGGCGGGTGCCAAAGCCTTGAGTGCCGGGGGCTGAGACTGCGCGGCATAAAGCTGGGTCATGCCCTGGTAGGAAAACCCATACATGCCCACATGTCCATTGCTGCCAGGGAGTTGAGCGGCCCACTGAACGCTGTCGTAGCCGTCATCTACTTCATGGGCAAATAGCTCAAACACGCCCTCGGACGTGCCACGCCCGCGTACATCCTGAATTACCACAATGTAGCCATGGGCGGCATACCAGGTGGGATGAGCATAGACAACGGTGGATGCGATCGCACGCCCATAGGGTTGTCGCATCAACAACACAGGCCATGGACCGGCTGCATCAGGAAAGTACACATCCGCATCCAGACGTTGACCATCCCGAGTCTGCAGCGAATATACTTGCTTTGGCTTAACAGGCAAAAAATGAGACGACATTAAATACTGCGAGTACGATTCAGCACCGCCATGTCCTCTTCATCAAGTTCTGCCGGTATACCTTCACGAATCAATTCGGCAAAATCCTCATTCGGTACCATCACACTAAGCAAGTAGAGGCGCTGTGCACTGGTATTTTCCACAAAATGAACGCCGTGGGATGGCACTAAAATACTGTCACCTGTGCGAATCATTGAGCTTTTACCATCACAGACAACGCGACCTTCCCCTTGCAGTACGTAAAACATTTCAACGGCTACTTGATGACGATGGGTGGGCGTTCTGCCTCCCGCGTCAAAAATTTCTACGCAGCAGGTGAGCTTGGCATGCCCCAGGGTGGGGTCCACTAAGAGCGCTAAGCGGTTTTTATCCTCGGGACTAATGCGAAATACCTGATAATCTTCGGGCGACTTCAATACGGGTAAAACGCAGCTTGTAGGCAGAGCACAGGTACTTTTCATTATTTAAACGGTAGCAGCGCTACTTCAGCTTAAAAATCACCTCTGCACCCAGAGTGTTCTTGCAATAATTTTTCACTTACTACCCAGAGGGTGCTGCCACATTGGTGACATGTTTATACGGTTTTATACGGTCTTTGATTGCAGTCTAAAGGGCACACTTTTTAATCTGTAGACGTCCTTGCTTTAGATGTCACAGCTAGCCAGGGTATTTTTAGCGATTTTCGCTCAATTGCGAAATCGCAAATATCCTCTGTAGGCTGATAAAATAGGCCATTGCGATGCTAGCTTCCGGCTATTATTGCATTTAGCTCAAAAAATCATCACAGTTGTTTTACTGTTTTGTCTGCTGGCCTTTGGAAGTCTGTAACGTGCATATTTGGCTAGTTGCTTCATATGTCTAAAGTAAGAAGGGTACACTCTAGCTGAAACCAGAAGTTTTGATCCAACCAAGAGAGTTTTTAACCTTTGACATTATTCGATTGCTAGCTGTTTGCTAATGACTTCCGTAGGACTTCAATGCCATGAGTAGTAAAACTAATAGTCCATTGGGAAATGCCAGCATAGTGATAGGCGTGTGGCATCACGAGACAAACCTCTGCGTCGTATCGGTGTAATGGTGAAGGCAGCTGATCCCATCGCAGATATTTTGGTGATCGATGACGATCCGATCATTCGGCGTATCCTTCAGCGGATGCTGCAAAGTCAGGGATATCGTGTGGCGATTGCAGAAACTGCTGCTGCTGGCTTAGAGCAAGCATTGGCAATTACTCCTCCGGTAATCCTTTGTGACTGGCGTTTGCCCGGCTCTGTGGATGGGTTAGAAATTTGTCGCCGTCTCAAGGAGCATCCAGATTTATCCATGAGTTCGTTCTTGTTAATTACGGCTCATGCGGAAACGGCTAGTCGAGTGGAAGCCTTAGAGGCGGGTGCTGACGATCTGCTGATGAAACCGATTGACATGGCGGAATTGAAAGCTCGTGTTAAATCTGGAATGCGGCTATGCCAGCTCACCCGCGATTTGAAAAAGCAAAAGCAGTATCTAGAGAATGAGCTGGCAGAAGCGGCCTCTTACGTGCAGTCACTGCTGCCCAGAGATACGGATAAGCCCCCTGTCAAAATTCAAACCCGGTTTCTGCCCTCGCAACAGCTGGGGGGAGACTGCTTTGATTTTTACTGGTTAGATCCTGACTATCTGGTGATGTATTTGCTGGATGTTTCAGGCCATGGCTTAGGGGCCGCACTACTGTCGACATCGGTCCTGAATGTATTGCGATCGCAATCTTTACCCGGCACCAATTTTTATCGGCCCGACAAAGTGCTCGAAAGTCTGAATAACATGTTTCAGATGACCGACCAAAACGAGAAGTATTTCACCATTTGGTACGGTGTTTACAACCGAGTCAATCGTCAGCTGATGTATGCCAGTGCTGGCCATCCTCCGGCCATACTATTGTCCTCGCCCCCTGCCACAGCTGAAAAGACCAACGGGAATGGCGCTGCTGTAATGGCTGAAACGATGCGTTTACGTACACCCGGTATGCCCATTGGCATGATGCCTAATACAACTTATACCTGGAAGCGCTGTTCAATTCCAGATGATAGTTATCTATACATCTTTAGTGACGGTGTTTACGAGGTTCCAGAAACATCTGTGTCTGAAGCGGGTGAAATTCTTGGATTAGACAGCTTTATTGAGCATATTGTGAAATGCCCTCGTCCAGGGCAGCTCGATCAGCTGATTAGCCACGCAATCATGCCCACCAATGTCGATGTCACTCAGGATTTGGCCGATGATCTCTCGCTGTTGGAAATTAATTTTAGTTAATTGCATGTAGGGGGTGTTCCATGGAACACCCCCTACATGCAATTAATTCCCTACGAAAATTTAATTCTTAAAGTCCGTCGGACCTTGATAACCAGATGCGGATGCCAGGGTTTCTAATGTTTGAGTCCCCGCTAAAAATTGACCATTGACTTCCCATGTAGGAAAGCCAGTGACTTCAGGAACAGCACGACATAGGGATGCCTGAGAGTTAGCGCCATCATCAGCGCATTCAATGTAGGGCATATACTTTTTGGCTTCTTGGCCAAATAGCTGCTTTTGGTCAAAGCAGTGAGGACACCAGTATGCGCCATACATCTTTGCATCCACTTCTTGGAGATGCTTGGCTAAGGCTACTTCTGCTGGGCCGGAGATGGTTGTAACTGCAGGACCGCTATTGCCTGCTGCAGTTGCCGCTGGTCCATTAATACTGATGGAATACATGCCAATGGTGGCCACTAGGGTGACTACGCCGATGATGATGCCGCGAAAGGCGAGCGCTCCTTGATCTTCCCACTGACGCCCTAGAAGAGTGAGCAGGAACATAAGCGCTGTAAAGACAGCAGAAGCAATGCAATAGAGGCAAGCGGCCTGTAGCTCTGTAGCCAGTAGATACATTAAATATCCACTAAAGACCATCATGCCTGTCGCGCCAACAAATAAGAGTGGCCAGGTTAGATTTTCTAGCTTTTGGCGTTGTTTGATGTCTTTACTAATCAATGATGGTCCTAGGGATAACGCCACCATAGACAAGTAGGCGAGACAGCCAAACAGCGTTAGCGGAATCCCAAAAACTTCGGCGTAGGCACTGTTTAACACCTGATCGCAGCCCTTTACAGGACAGGCAGCATCGTTACCCATCAACTTAATTACCGTTAGATAGCCTGTGCCCAGGGCTCCAACGGTTGCGATCGCACCAATAGCTGGGCGCGACCAACGGTAAATTCCACGAGTTTCTTTACGGCGACGTCCCATAGTTTATAGATAACTCTAAGCTCATCAAGATAAACAAAAGGCAGGATAGACCCAGGTAGATAATCTGCTCCCCCGACTGCATATTAGACAAAAAATAGGGGCTTCGGTAATGATATGCCACAATCATCAATGTGGAGATGTACCATGGCATATCCCTAGGTTGGTGATGCGATCTCATCCATAAATTGACCGACACGGTTAGGATCTACGGCTTGCTCAATCTGCCCCCACCGTTTCAAAGAGCTAGAAACAATCACACCATCCGCCGACTGTATCAGCTGGTGAATATTGTCTACGGTTGCACCGCTGCCGATTAAAACCGGTGTTTCGCCCGCAGCCGCTTTCGCCTTTGCCAAATCTTGACTCGTGGGCGGATGGCCTGTAGCTCCACCAGAGACAATCACGGCATCTGCTAAGCCTCGATGAATAGTATCGGCCACAACATTGGCCATCCCTGTTTCCGTAGCGAGTGTACCCACAGGAGCGGCATGTTTGACCAACACATCCGCAAATACCTTGATATCGACACCAAGTTCACGACGATAGCGCATCAGCTGATGCGCATCCCCCTCAATTAGGCCCTGATCGGTGGCCATCACTCCGGTTAGCACATTCACCCGAACAAATTCGGCTCCTGTACAGGCGGCAATCGCCAAGCCACTGTGGGCGTCATTGCGCAAAACATTGAGGCCAATAGGGACGGCTACAAGCTGCCGTAGCCGACTAACGACAATGGTCATGGCGCTGACCACTGCAGGGTCAACAGCGCCCTTAGTAAACGGTGCATCAAAAAAATTTTCTACAATAATGCCATTAACACCACCGGACGCCAAGGCAACGGCCTCCTGTACGGCCCGGTCTATGACCATCTGTAAGGAGCCTTGCCAGCGAGCGGATGTCGGGAGGGGCAGCAGATGCACTACCCCAATCACAGGGGTTGATGTCTTAAAAAGTTCGTTTAACTCCACAAGATCTCAAAAATTGAACAAGAATTGAATTGTTTGCCATCATTGCAAGCAGCTGAGCTGAAATCAGCAGGATGTGCCAAGATTGATGAGGCTTATCCAGATTAAGCCCTCATGGGGAGTTGCAAGCATTTTTTCACTCAGACACAGTGACAAGGTTTCCTAAGCAAATCAACTTTTTCCATGGGCATTCCACAGAATTGTATAGTTATGTTATAATTTCTTTAGTTGGGCAAAAACAATCGCTATCTGTTCAAATTTTGGATGATAGGGTAGGGTGCTAAGTCATCCGTGCGATCGCAACGCCTGCTTCGGAGACTAGCATTTTGTTTCTCACAAGAATTTATGGTTCGTAAACCAACTGTCGCCATTTCTCACCTGGGTTGTGAGAAGAACCGAGTTGACACTGAGCATATGCTGGGACTGCTCGTTAAAGCTGGTTACCAAGTTGATGCAAATGAAGAGCTTGCCGATTACGTTATCGTTAACACCTGCAGCTTTATAGAAGATGCTCGTCGAGAGTCGGTTCGTACCCTGGTAGAGCTGGCAGAGGCGAAGAAAAAAGTTGTGATCACAGGATGCCTGGCTCAGCATTTTCAATCGGAGCTGCTTGACGAGATTCCAGAAGCTGTTGCATTAGTAGGCACAGGAGACTATCACCGAATTGTTAATGTCATTGAGCGCGCTGAAGCAGGCGAACGGGTTAAAGCTGTTTCTAGCGAGCCAACTTACATTGCCGACGAAACGGTTCCCCGCTATCGCACCACTAGCGAAGGAGTAGCCTATGTTCGAGTTGCTGAAGGTTGTGACTATCGCTGTGCTTTTTGCATAATTCCCCATTTGCGCGGTAATCAACGCTCTCGACCGATCGAGTCAATTGTGGCCGAAGCGCATCAGCTCGCTGCTGAAGGTGTGCAGGAATTGGTATTGATCTCGCAAATTACCACCAACTACGGTGTTGATCTCTACGGTAAACCCAAGCTGGCAGAGCTTTTGCGAGCTTTGGGTGATGTGGACGTTCCTTGGATTCGGATGCATTATGCCTATCCTACGGGGCTAACCCCGGATGTGCTGGATGCCATTCGTGAGACGCCTAATGTTTTGCCTTATTTAGATTTGCCTTTGCAACATTCTCACCCAGAGATACTACGGGCAATGAATCGACCCTGGCAGGGACGCGTAAATGATGACATTATTCAACGGCTAAAAACTGCTTTGCCGGATGCCGTCCTACGCACCACATTTATTGTTGGTTTCCCAGGCGAAACAGAGTCTCATTTTGATCATCTCAAGGCGTTCATACAACGTCATGAGTTTGATCACGTTGGTGTATTTACCTTTTCTGCTGAAGCGGGGACCCCAGCAGCTAATTTACCAAATCAAATTGATCCAGCAGTGATGCATCAGCGGCGGGAAGATCTGATGCTGACTCAGCAGGAAATTTCTTTTAGGCGGAATCAAATGCAAATTGGCAGAGTTGTGGATGTTTTGGTTGAGCAAGAGAACCCCAGCCAGGATCAATGCATTGGCCGATCTGCTCGTTTTGCTCCCGATGTTGATGGTCTGGTCTATGTCAAAGGTGCACCCCCCTTGGCGCAGATAGTACCTGTACAGATTACTGGAGCGGACACCTATGACCTCTTTGGTACTGTCGCGACCGACCATACCAATGCTCTCATGCCAACGCCTGCAAGTGTTTCTCTTTAAAAATCCCGCCTGCACTCAATTGACCTCAAAGGAGTCTAAATGACATTGTCTTTTGCTGACCTCGGGTTGTCTGAACCCCAAGCTCAACATTTGGATGAACTTGGCTTTAAAGAGCCTACCCCTATTCAAGCCCAAGCAATTCCTCACATGCTTGCCGGGCATGATGTCGTGGGTCTAGCCCAGACTGGAACTGGCAAAACGGCTGCTTTTTCCCTACCTATTTTGGAGCAGCTGAATGTCAATAAGCGTGCTGTACAGGCATTGGTGCTGACACCTACCCGTGAGCTTGCCATGCAGGTTTGCCAGGCTGTGCAAGGCCTCAAGCACAGCTCTCAGCTGCGGATATTGCCTGTCTATGGTGGTCAATCCATCGAACGTCAGCTCAGTCAGCTACGTCGTGGTGTACATATGGTAGTGGGCACCCCGGGGCGAATTTTAGATTTACTCAGTCGAGGCGCGCTCAGTTTTGAACAACTTAGTTGGTTAGTCTTAGACGAAGCGGATGAAATGCTCAATATGGGCTTTATCCAGGACGTTGAAAATATTCTCAGTCATGCTCCTGCAGAGCGGCAAACAGCCTTTTTCTCTGCCACTATGGAACCGGCAATACGTGAGCTGGCTGCCAAATTTCTCAAGTCGCCAGTTACCGTTAAGGTTAAGGCTCAAAACACAGCGCCTAAGCGGATTACTCAGCTCGCCTATGTAGTGCCCCCCGGTTGGAGTAAGCCCCGTGCCCTCATGCCGATTCTGGAAATGGAAGATCCAGAATCGGCCATTATTTTTGTGCGAACTCGTCGTACTGCCGCCGAACTAACTCGTCAGCTGCAGTTTGCTGGTCACAGTGTGGACGAATATCACGGTGATCTCAATCAGGCTCAGCGAGAGCGTCTGTTGTTGCGCTTTAAGCAGGGACAGGTCCGGTGGGTAGTGGCTACCGACATTGCTGCTCGAGGTATTCATGTGGACAACTTGACCCATGTGATTAACTATGAGCTGCCTGATAATTTAGACAGCTATGTCCATCGCATTGGTCGAACCGGTCGTGCGGGTCAAGAAGGTCGAGCTGTTTCCATTGTTCATCCCTTAGAAAAGTATCAGCTACGTCAGATTGAGCGTCGCCTCAAGCAAGAACTAGATTTTTGCAAAGTGCCTACTCGCGCGGAAATTGCTGCTCGTTCTCTTGAGAAATTGCAGAAGCAGGTCAAAGAGGCCGTTACTAGTGAACGCCTAGCCTCATTTTTGCCTATCGTTTCTCAGCTTACTGAAGAGTACGATCCCCACACAGTTGCGGCGGCAGCTTTGCAAATGGCTTACGATCAGACTCGCCCAGCTTGGATGCGTGGTGAAGAGGAGTCATCTTACATGGCTGCAGAAGAACCGCGTCGTCAGCGTAGCCGTCGTGCTCGTCGTCGTCGCCAGATTGAAACATCTGCTTAATAAGGTTTATTGCTTGCGTTCAGTTAAAAACTGAACAAAGTTATGCGCAATACATCTACACCTCGCCTAAGATGGGCTTATAGCCTGTCTTAGGTGGGGTGTCATACTATGTTGGTGATTCTGCTAGACAATCAGGTGATTCCGTCAACGGCTGTCTGCGGCAGTTGTCTAATGGCTAATCAGAGTGGTCAGCCTCGGGTACGTGATGGCAAGTTAGGCTGTGCCAGCCAATTAGAATCGGCTACAACGTTGCCTCAATACCAGTGTCAGATGGGGTTTCGGTTAGCCAATATCGAATCATTTCAGCAGTGCGAGATTTAGCGAGTTGCTGTCCGTGTGGCCGTCTGGTAGACGTAATGACTTTACAGAAACCGTACGACGCCTGAGAAAAGCTGCGCTATGCTGAGGAAAGCTTTGGGCAATTACGGTAGCTTGTGCAGTTTCCGTTACTGCTGCAACGCTTTTTGTTTACTACTTTATTCCTTTTCAAGTATTCCTATGACTTGGCGCAGCACAACTGAAACCTCGGACAAGCTCCTTGGAAGCTTGCCCTACCTCTTGCCTTTGCTTGACGCTATTCTTGTAGGCAGAGCCCTTTTTAAGCTGATTGCAAACTTCCCAGTGTTAGCCCCTGTAGGTGAGGTTCTCTGGCTTTTGACTACACCTGTTAGGATTGCTTACAGTTTAATGCCATTGGGTCTAGGCTCACTTGTGGTCTTCTTTGCTCTGTTCCTGTTAGTGGTGCGGAATCCAAATATCAGTCACTTTATTCGCTTCAACACACTACAGGCAATTTTAATTGGTTTCATTATTTCTATTGGTGGCCTTTTACTGGGCTTGCTTCAGCTTCCTGGTCTAGAACTAATCATTGATTCTTTCTACAACGTCTTGCTGTTTGGTGGCTTAGCGGCGGTTGGCTACTCAATTTTTCAGTGTTTAATGGGTCGCTATCCAGAGATTCCTACTATTTCAGAAGCTGTCAATATCCAAATCGGCAGATTTTAAAGGATCTAGAGGGCTTAGCTAGTTGGTCTAGTCATGTTGAACCGTGCTGTATTCCTGTTAGGATGATAAGTCCTTGCTTGGCTGCGACTGGTAGCCAAGCCATTGAGTCCACAAGGAGTAGCATGAGTAATTTTTACGAAACGATGTATATTCTGCGGCCTGATATTAGCGATGAGGCTGTCGATAATACCATTGGTAAATACCAGGGCATGATTAAGGATAAGGGTGGTGAGGTCTTAGAAACCCAGCATCGTGGCAAGCGGCGGTTGTCCTACGAAATTAATCGCTACCGCGAAGGTATCTATATTCAGATGAATTATCAGGCACCCGGAGACACAATTGCTCCTATGGAGCGGGATATGCGTCTGAGTGAAGATGTTATTCGCTATCTGACTCTAGTAGTTGACGAACCTCAAGAAGCTGAAGCTGATGAGGCTCCTTCTCAGGCTGCACCTCTAGGTTCTTAGGTTCACTTAGCAGGGTTTTAGCTAACGATTGATTGATCTTGAGCCTGACGTAAATATTTTTTAGATAGAGGGTTGTGGTTCCGTTAGAGGAGCTACGACCTTCTATCTTTTGGAGAAAATTACAAACCTAAAGTATAAAAGCCTTGCATTTTGCGAAATTGGTGCTAAATTTGTGGGCACTCGGGTGTTAGAGTTTTAATCCCCTTAAGGCAAGTAGCTGTGTGTGCCTTTGGTCTGCCAATTTTACATGGTTGATTTTTGCCAATGTTGGGATTTTTAATCGTCAGCATCGTAATTGTCTGCTGGTATGCCAGGATGCTTTTGGTTTAAGCTGCTGGTTTTCTCAATGTTTACCTGTTAGTAATTCCGCTGTTGGCTAGTCAACGATTTGAATTAGTTGGCAACAGCTTTAGAAGTCCTTGTTATTACTGTAGGAGTGATCTCGTGGCCCAATTGACTAAGTTAAGAACATCTGATGCTCAGGTGGAAGTTGCTCGTTTGCAAGAAGAGTTGCACATGAGAGATCAGCTGGTCCAACAGCTGTCTCAAGAACTCTTTCGCCTGGTTAAAGGTAATCAGGACTTTTTGCCGTCAGCGGATGTTTCTGATCGTCATCAGGCTGAGGTTAGGGCTTTGCGGGAGCAGCTCCAGGGTGTGGAAACTCAGGTAGCGTTTTACCAGGATCAGATTAAAAGCCGGGATGAGGAGATTCATCAAATGCGACAGACAGTTCAGGAGCTGACTGATCGCACTCGAATGTTGGAGCAGGTGGTACAAGAACTCCCGAAAATTTATAAGCAAAAGTTCTCTGAGCGGATGCTGGCGGTTAAGGAGCGGGTTGCTCGTATTCAGCAGGAGAATCGTCAGCTGAATGCAGAGTTGCAAAATGTTAGCTACCGTTTGGCTGTGAGAACTCGTCGTACGCAGCACTGTCTTGATTTACCTACATTTCCTCAATCCATGTTAGGAGTTACGCCAATGGCTAGCTTTTCCGAAGCTTAATTTTTAGCGGTGATTAATCCTTTAACTTGGTCATAAACCTTCCCCACGGGGAAGGTTTTTTAAATGATGATTTTGCTGGTGAGGTTAGGGTTTTTACGGTCACTTCTTTGTATAGAAATGGGATCGTATACGGTCATTTAGATGAAATTCAGTGGTTTTCATCACGTCAGTTCCCACGACTGTAAGAAAAAATGAATAAAATAGAAGAAAGATAAACCCGCCTCTATGCATACTGTCTCGCTGACGTTTGACTTTTTTTCCCTCGAAACGATCGAAGCATTGGCCCAAGACTATGGCTACTGGGCCATTTTTTTTGGCATCATGCTTGAGAATATGGGGTTGCCCTTGCCAGGAGAAACCGTGACCCTGGTCGGTGGCTTTTTAGCTGGTAGTGAAGAACTTCTCTATCGTTGGGTTTTGTCCAGTGCGATCGCAGGTGCTGTCCTTGGCGATAGTATGGGCTACTGGATCGGGTTTTATGGCGGCTGGCCTTTGTTATTGAAGTTGGGCAGTCTATTTCGCATTGATGAAGCGGCCCTGGTCAATATTCGAGAACAGTTTAGTCAGAATGCCGATAAAGCAGTGATTTTTGGCCGATTTGTAGCGTTACTGCGTATTTTCGCTGGTCCCTTAGCGGGGATTGCCCAAATGCCCTATTGGAAGTTTTTATTATGTAATTTGTTAGGGGCTAGCCTGTGGGGCACTGCCATGGTGACCTTGGCATTTTTTGTAGGTCGCTTAATTCCCCTGGCTACGCTGGTGGGGTGGGTGGCCCAATTCACTGTAGCCGCCCTTGTGCTTGTGGTTCTCTGGGTTTCCGTTTTTTGGTGGTTAGAGCGTCGGCAGCATACCCCAGCACCCGACTGATCCGATTATTTGCCTAGGATGACGTTACATCAACGGGATTGATTTTGAGTGCATCCGCCGATGTAATCTGTGCTGTACCAGTGGAATAATTGGCACAGTTAGCACGCAGGATATACCAATGAGCGGCGTTGAATTAATTATCTTTTGGGCAGGACCAGCGGTTGGATTAGCTATTTCTCTGGCTGCCTGGCTCTATGAAGGACATGCCACAGCCCATGGGAATAGTAGTCAGCCTAACCATGATTCGGTTTAATGTCTAAGGTGATTTTGGTGACAGGTCCAACCCGTTCTGGTAAGAGTGAATGGGCTGAACATTGGGCTCAACAAAGTCAAAAATCAGTGATTTACATTGCCACCTCAACAGTATCTGCCGACGATCTTGAGTGGCAGCAGCGTATTGAGCGGCATCAAAAGCGTCGACCCATAGGCTGGCAAACCAAAGAAGTGCCTAAAAACCTGGTACAAGCTATCCAAGCTGCCGACCAAAACGATTGCTTATTAGTAGATTCTTTGGGGACCTGGTTGGCCAACCTTCTCGATCAGGATGAGTCATTCTGGTACCAATGTGTTGAGGAACTCATTGCCATTCTCAGTGCGCCTCCTTGTGATGTGATTTTGGTAGCTGAAGAGACTGGTTGGGGCGTGGTGCCTGCCCATCCCCTGGGGCGTATATTTCGGGATCGGCTTGGGGATTTGGTGCGACGGGTTGGTGCGATCTCAACTCAAGTCTATCTAGTTACGGGTGGTTATGCCCTCGACCTAACGCAGTTCGGTACACCGCTGCCGCCCAAGGCTTAATCTTTTGGCGAAGGACGGCAGCATGAGAACAGGGGAATGAATCAGAACCATCTGAATATGTGCACATATCACATACATTGAGAATAGGTTAACGTCTGCGTTCTTCTAAAAATGGAGCGTTAGGATAAAACTGTGACAGTCAACGTGCTGTAGTAAATGTTGTTTCACAGTACGAGGTGGTCTATGGCGTCCCTTAGAGAAGTTCAAGATTATTTAGCTTATTGGTTCCAGCTAGGTAAATCGGTGCACATCAAGAATGGGCGGAGTATTCAGAGACCAATTCCAGTATTAGAAGGTCATCAATTTAGCCGGGCGTTTCAAGATTGCTGGCGATCAATTATGGCTATTGAGGGTCGTGATTGTTACCTGGAAGGTACTCAGGAGACTATTGAGCAGCTGCTATCCCCGCAATGGGAAATTACTAGTTGTCCCCGCTGTAGCATTCCAACAGCCATGTCTGCAGTGATGCCAGTGGCTCAGCTTTGCCCCTGTGGCGATATCGATACTTGGCCCAATGATGACCTGCCTGCTCCTCACATGCCAATTAATAACAGAAGACACTTTAGTCGGCTGAAAACGCGGCTAAATGAGCATCCTCGCTGTGATCAGCCCCATAAATGCGCATCTGAAGATCATCAGCCTGGTGATGTCAGCAAAGTTGTTGTTAACAACGATGAAAAATAGACATGGGCAGCTCCCTATTGTCGAGGGGTTTGTCAGCCCTCGCTTTATGAGTGATCAGCTCACCGTTCGCTCTACGTCATGAACGTAAAAGTCGTGGGCCATCAGTGTATTTGGGAAAATTGCTTTAGCTTCTGACAGTAAGTCCTTAAGCTGAATTGTGTTGCCAGGGGCGTAACGAGGGCTAAAGTGAGTGAGGATTAGTTGGTTCACTTGGGCGGCTAGAGCGACCTGAGCCGCCATAGTAGATGTGGAATGGAGTCGCTGATAGGCTAGCTCAGCATCCTGGTGGGCAAAGGTCGATTCGTGGATGAGTACACTGGCGTGTTCGGAGAGTTCAATAGCGCGATCGCAAAAAATCGTATCGGTGCAGTACACCAATTTTCTACCCTGAATAGTCTCTCCGCACAGCTCAGTACCATTAATCATGCGACCATCCGGCAGAGTTACCACCTCACCGCGTTTCAGCCGTCCATAGATCGGTCCTGGTGCAATTCCTAATGCTGTAGCCCGTTTGACATCAAAATGACCTACGCGATCTTTTTCCACAATACGATAGCCAAAGGCTGGAACCCGATGCTCTAGTCGCTGACAATAAACCGTAAACTCACCGTCATCCAGTACCTTGCCAGGTTCTACCGTATGCACCTTAAACGGATAGGACAGATGGGTTTGGGAGTAACGACGGCAAGCCTGCAAATACTCATTCAATTTGGGCGGACCATAAATATCAATCCGCGATACGTTGCCTGCTAGGCCACAGCTAGCCAATAGCCCCATCAGGCCAAAAATATGATCACCGTGCATATGGGTGATAAAAATGCGGCGAATCTGGCTAGACTTCAAGTCGCTTTTGAGAAACTGATGTTGGGTGCCTTCACCACAATCCAGGAGCCATACTTCCGCACGCTGAGGCAGTCGCAGCGCAACGCTTGACACATTGCGTGCCCTAGTAGGAACACCGGAACTCGTACCAAGAAACGTAATTTGCAAGGGAAAATAGGGAGAATTGGAGAACAGGGCTGGCAGACCTCCCTCATTATCATCGACAGAGGCTAGATTTGAGTGTGACCTTGCTGTGTCAAGCTCGTTGACCTAAGTTAGCTCCACAAAACAACGACGTCGCCAGATACGGACAAAGTTTATACAAAATCTAGGGTTTTTCCCGTTAATGCATCAAGATTTCCTGACTTTTCTTTTGTCTTATTAATTTAGTTTGATGGGTCAACGCATTGGATGGCAACCTTTGAGTAGTTTTACTGAGTAACTACTACATGAACTCATCGCAATTTAGTAAAGATTCATCACAGAAAAAAGTGTACTGATTGTTACAATGTCGTACGGAGATTGATTAGACAGTGCGCACCCCGCATTTTCAACCACCTCCAAATGAGAGATAAACGCAAAGTCAAAAGACTTTTTAAATCGGTTCTGCAAGGGACCGATTTTTCTTTTCGCAAATTATTCTGAATTACTTTACGGCTGGACTATTGAGAAAAGCCATAGTTGCCTAGTTGTTGGAGCCCTGCGGCTTAACTAAAGCCTGCTGGAGATAGTGAATAAAATGATCGGTAGCATGCTCAATTAGAGCAGGCCGGATGCGTTGACGATAGGTGCGATTAAATATGCTGCCCTTAATTACATCGCGTTTGATTAATAGATAGGCCCGAATTCGTTCAGAAATACGTGAACGGACTTCTGAACCATTAATAATCATGCCTTCAGGGGATACCCTGGCACCAAACATATCCACCAGGTAACGCCGCACGGTGTTGGCGTAGTTTAGCCAGCGAGCTTCCAGAATAGCGGCTTTGACTGACAAGTCAGGGGTTTCGTACAGCAGTCGTCCAACGGCAAAGGCCACTAGGTCAGATGCATAGTCTTGTTCAGATGCAAATTTGTTTAACAGGTCGTTGAAAAGCTCTGGCTGATAGTTGGCAGCACCTTGTTTGTCGAGATACACCTCAATGGGTTGGGCTGTATCACCAATGGCGGCAGTATATTCACGACTGTCATAGCCCCGTCCAGTGAACACCTTTGACGTGACCCACAGAAAACCATCTGTGAGGGTGGACTTCAGGTTGCCTCCCCAAGTTTGGTCTGATAAGGCTGCCATAAAGTGAGCAAAGTCAATACTCTGCTCCATAAGCACAACGGATTGGTTGTCCAACTCACCGCTGATGAAGTCCGGATTGCTACCCGCTACCATCTCCCAAAATCTATTGGCATAGGAAGCGCGGGTGTAAGCCCGCAAAGACCGCACAATTTGAATTGATGATTGCCGGGGGCGCTGCTGCTGGTAATCGTCAATAAACTGCAGCATTTTGTCCAAAGGTGCTGACATTGGTTCACACGGCACAGGTAACTATGGATGCTAGGTTAGCGCTAAATGGTAAGGCCGTTAGCCATGATGAATGGCTTATTTACCCAAATTTGTGGGGGTGATCTACTCCCAGCTGCCGAGCAGGTCAGACCAGTGATTGAGAAGCTGACTAATCTGGGTCCGGCGTGCTTCAAATGTGGCGGCTACCCAAATGAGGGCAATACCGAGCAGAATGCCGATAGCCCAGAGCAGGCGACCATCGGTACTGATAAATATTGTGATGGTACGCAATATTTGTAGGACAAAGGTGAGGGTCCCGGTATAGAGATAGGCGCGTACCTGCATCATCAGACCAATGCCAATAAAGCCTCCACTAATCAGCAGACTCAGGCCGATAAACAGGGGGGAAGTCGTTTCAGCCTGAAACAAAGCTGTTAGCCCTATCAGTAGGGTGGCAAAGCTTCGTAAACGATGGCGTTCTTGACGAGCTGAAACAGGTTGCCAGTGAGAATCTACTTCGAGGATGTACAACACGGATAGCCCTAGCATGGTGCCTAGCCATAGTGGCGTCATCCATCCCTGGTTGATGAGGTAGCGTAATAATGACCAGTTGAGTAATCCCAAGCTGATATAGCTCAGGCGGACTGCCCGCCACTGTTTAGCCATGAGTGCATAAAAGGCTCCCACCAGTAGCAGGCTCTGGGTTTTCACCGTAAGTATGCTGAGAAGAGTTGCCATGACTGGCCAACTCAAGGCCATGCGTTGCCAGGGGCGTATAGGCCATCCCCAGCGTTGCCAGGGTAATCTGAGTATGATCAGGCTCAGACCACAGGTCAGTAATGCTCCCCAGCCCCCAATAAACGTTGGATTTGGTAGCAGCTGCACCGTGCCGTAGGGCAGGCTAATGGTGGCGATTATCAAACCACTCCAGGTCCATTGTTGTTGGTTTGGACGGCGATCGCTGGGGGCATCGTTAAGCTCCGGGGCAGAAACCCAGTGATAGTTACCTCGGAGTCCGGCATAGAGGATCAACAAACTGGCTGTGCTTAGCCAAAGCCATAGGCCTAGACGACTATGACCGCTGACCATGGCTATGGCGGCTAATGTCACCGCTAGCAACCAATGGAATAGCGAGACGATATTGACTTCAGTGGCTGTCAGCTGGCTGTAACGTTGCACCCAGCGATGGCAGAGCAAATACAGAGCTGCGATCGCACTTCCTACCAAGGCTAGTAACGTGAATCCATCCCCTGGCTGCCCACCACTAGTCTGTAGCATCCGGTATATCACCAGCTCATAGATACCCAGGGAAAGCAGCCCAAGACCGCCATACCTTAAAGGGTGTAAATCCGCTTGGCGGCTACCGATGGCCAGGGTCACAATACCCACAACAATTGCATAGAAACCGGTGGCTGCTGTGAAGCTTAGATGTCCCAGTGCTAGACCTAGAGCACCGTAAGTCAACGGGATGTAGTGCCAGCTTGATGGATAAGTTGGCTGTCTTCTGGCTACAGAGAGTGTGCCTAGCAGCTGGGTTAAGAGCCCCAATGCCACCATGGCAGCTCCTAATATTTGAGGACTGCTCTCCTGTTGCCAAAGCAGTAGCCCCATGGTCACTAGCAGTCCTACCCCAAAGGCCAGCTCCCAGTAGTTGAGATTTGTTAGCCGTTTGCTGACCAATCTCGATAGCAATAGGATGACGGCTGCTATACCGTAGCGTAAAAATAATTCAGTTCCACTAGCGCCGATAATCCAATCGATGAAATTGGGACCCAGACTATAGACGAGGGCCGTGATCAGAGTAAGGCCGAGATGTAATGCGATCGCTAACGTTTGACTCCAGCCCTGGCTGGCCGCACCGTAGGCTTGTAGCAAGGGCCGTGATTGGCGGCTGAGCTGTCGAGCCAGAATGCTAAGAATAGAGGCCAAGAAGGCCACGACTAGAAGGAACTGAGCACTCTTCTCCGGCCATGCTGGTGACAGCAGCCAAAGAGCACCCGTATGACCACCCCCAACAGCAAAGCCCACGGCCAGGACGGGCAGCGACGGTTGCCTAGGCCAGCGACAGCTATGGATTAGCAGGAGTCCAGCCCCTGTAAATAAGGCAATCGTAGCTGTCTGCCAGGAACTGAGCAGGAAAAGCTGTCCCCCTAAAGCCACGACCGCCAGTGTTGTGATCTGTTGGGGAGAACTGGCTTCCCGTCGGTAGAGCAGCCAAGTCAGTACCCCAGGCACTACCAACCAGCTCAGGTTGAACCAGCTACTCCAGGTGTTTAGCAAAAGGCTGTAAGCGATGACACTTAGTCCAATGCCCAGATACCAGGCTGACTGGCGACATTGCGGGTAACGAGTATCAGCAACACTGATGCACCATTCCACTGTTGTCAGGCCCAGAAAGATCAGAGCGTATTGCCAGGTACTCCAGTTGCCCAACCAGCCGCTGATAATATCCACACCACTGAGGCAGGTAACAATCGCTGATAGGTGGGTGCTGTAAATTAGCCATTTAGTAGCAGGTCGACGCAGACGGGTAATCATCCCGAGCGTGAGCGTTTGCCCAATCAGACTTAGCATTAACAAAAATGATTGAGCCTGGGGTAGTGTACAAAGCACCAATACGGGACTGATGCCAATGGCTAGTTTCTCAGTCAGCTGTGCCCAGGCAATCTGGTCTCTTTGCCGAAAACTTTTAGCTCCCAGCAGCATCACCCCGACATAGCCATACATCCACAAACCTGCAAAATGAATGGCGTTGACAGGTGCGATGCCAAAGCGTTCAACTACCGTGAGCAGGGTCTGTCGGAGGCCGATGGGTAAGGTTAACCAAACTAATCCACAGGCCTGCAGTCCGATCAGCCACAGCAGATATAAGGTACGCAGCTGATGACCTATTTCAGGTTGGTGTTTTAAGCGTCTCAGCAGGAGCCAAACTGCTAAGCCACTGACCCCTAATGCCTGCATTGGCTGCTGTGGAATGGTGACCAGCCAGCCGAAGAACATTAACCCTGCCCCTACCTGAGGCCACAGGGGATAGTGCAGTCTTAGGAGCATCCATCCACCTACACCCAGGGCTAGTCCCAGCTGAGACAGAGGAACCTGGGCTATCCATAGGCTGCGGGTTAGGAGAATGAGCAGTGCGATCGCAACTAAAATGCTTGCCGACTGAGACACCGACCCTTGGGGTTCATCTGTTTCAGAAACTTGAGTATTATCAGCTGCCCAGACCAGATTGACAGCGCTGCCTAAAGTGCCCAAGTAGGTTGCTAGCACTGGCCATGGTCCCAAGCCCCATCCCCAGTGCAACCAACTCAAACCCAGTAAATTCAACCCGGTGCGTCTTGATGAGGCTAGTGCCAGGGTGAGGACACTTAAGCCAATGCTGGCTAAACTGGCCAATCCGACTGCTGTATGTGCCAGTCTCAAATCATCCATCATCCACAGGTTTAAGGGAATCAGGAGCAGTGTTGCCGCCTTCAGCATTTGGGCTGTAGTTTGTAGTTTGGCTTGACCGGCTGCCCAGCAACTAGCGCCACCAAAGGCGAGGGTATAGACCAGCAAAATGGCATATTGGCCCAGAGGCGAAAAAGACTGCCATTGGCTGGCGGCCAACACTCCTGACGACACTATTACCAAAAACACGCCTAAAAACAGCAGCCACAGCACGCTAACTTCTGCCAGAAATGACTGCATCAGACGTGATTTAAAGCCTGAAAATAGAGGGGACCTGGCAGCTGTTGTGGCTTCACCCCTGACAGCCTCTGCCGCCGTTTCCTCAGGCAATGCTTGTCGCTCCTCGACTGGAACTTGATAGGGAATTGGCAGCTGACTACATAGCTTGTGCCCAATCCCAATCACTTGCTCTTCAGACAGTAGGCCCAGTCCTATCCAGCGATCTAACTCATCCAAAAGATAAGCGTGAGCTGCATCGGTTTCTAGATCAACCGGAATTTTTAGCCACATACCACACTCCACAGGCTGACGTTTTCTCATACGACGTCATCTTTTGATTGTGACTAGCCTATTCCCCAAAGCCAATGAGTGTAACGAAGCGTATATGGGGCGCTACGAGATTAGCGATATGCCTTGAACTACAGCGAAGTCAGCCGAAGTTTTCTTGGCAAGAGTCCTGATCTGCTGTCAAAAGAGAATATTTCTGTGTATCCCAGAGATACGCCAGGGCTGCCACCAGGGAATGTCCCTACAAGAATTTTCCCCGATGCTAATTTCTGATGGCCGCTCCCTGAACTGTTAAGTAATTTAACGTTGTACCTATTCGTGCTTAACAAAGCTGTTGCATTCCTCATGTTTGGTTAGCTTCTGTGAGATTATTGGGCTCAGATGCGGCCAGGGCGCTGGTGTGTCATGTCGGTGCTGCGCTATTTCTAGGTTTCTGGGAATGGCAGTATTAGGGGTGACTCATAGCCTCAGCGATTTGGTCAGTGTTATAAATTCGAATTTCCCGTCTTACGACTGTCCATTACATAGGAAGACGTTCTTATGGCAACTAGTTTTGCAAGCGCAACTGGAGCCCCCGAAGTGGGTAACGTTGCGACTCCGATTAACTCCTCTGCGGTTGCACGTACTTACATTAATAATTTGCCTGCTTACCGTGCAGGCTTGTCTCCGTTTAGCCGTGGCCTAGAAGTGGGTATTGCCCATGGCTACTGGTTCTATGGTCCTTTTGCTTTATTAGGTCCCTTGCGCAATACCGACTACAGTGCTGTAGCTGGTGCACTGTCTGCGGTGAGCTTTGTCTTTATCCTGACTGTAGCGCTTGCGATATACAGTGCTACTAATCCTGATGGACCTGAGGGCACACTGACAACTCCTAACCCTCCTGAGTCCTATGCGACTCGTGAAGGTTGGAGCAACTTTGCCAGCGGTTTCTTTATTGGCGGCTGCGGTGGCGCTGTGTTTGCATTTTTGCTAACTCAGAGTCCTCATCTGCTACCTCTACAAGCAATTTTTGGTGGCATGTAGGGCTAGCGACTGCTAGGGAATTTTAGGCAAATTGTTTTCAGTGTTCAGCGCCTCCTTTATGGGGGCGCTGACGCTTTAAACAGCTGTATTGCTGCTCCTTGAGGTGGCTTTAGTTATAAGGGATAGTCAAATCGTCAAAACTTCAGCTCGACTCATTCCCTAAATTAGCAATCGTTAAACAGCTTTTTGATGTTGGTCTATGGATTTGTTTGAGCAACATCGGCAAACGTTAATAGATAAAGAAGCGCCCCTGGCGGCGCGTATGCGTCCGCGCAGTCTGGATGACTATGTAGGGCAGGATGCTATCGTCGGTCCTGGTCGATTGCTACGTCGGGCAATTCAGGCGGATCAGCTGTCGTCGCTGCTGTTTTATGGACCACCAGGCACAGGTAAGACGACTCTGGCCCAGGTAATTGCTAATACAACCAAGGCCCACTTTATTGCTATTAATGCGGTGCTGGCTGGTGTTAAGGATATTCGGAGTGCGATCGCAACCGCCCAAGACCTGCGTGGACAGCAGGGCCAACGCACTATCCTCTTTGTGGATGAAGTCCACCGCTTTAACAAAGCCCAACAAGATGCCCTATTGCCCTGGGTAGAAAACGGCACGGTTATTTTAATTGGAGCCACCACTGAAAATCCCTATTTTGAAGTCAATAAGGCTTTGGTCAGCCGGTCGCGAGTGTTTCAGCTCAAGCCCCTAGAACTCGACGACCTGCGCCAGATTGTGCAGCAAACACTGACAGATAAAGAACGGGGCTATGGTGATCGCACTGTCCAGATCGACGATGATGCCCTCGACCATCTAGCCAATGTGGCCAACGGTGATGCCCGCGCCCTGCTCAATGCTCTGGAACTAGCGGTAGAGACCACGCCAGATGCTCACATTTCCCTGGCAGTTGCTGAAGAATCCATCCAGCAGCGGGCCGTCCTTTATGACAAAGAAGGCGACGCCCACTTTGACACCATCAGCGCCTTTATTAAAAGCATGCGCGGTTCTGATCCCGATGCCACCCTCTACTGGTTAGCCCGGATGGTCTACGCCGGCGAGGACCCCCGCTACATTTTTCGACGCATGGTGATTTTTGCCGGGGAAGATGTGGGGTTGGCGGACCCCCATGCGGTGGTGGTAGTCAACAGCTGCGCCCAGGCGTTTGACCGCGTAGGTATGCCAGAAGGTCGTTATCCATTGGCGCAAGCGGCGTTATACCTGGCCACGTGCCCTAAGTCCAATAGCGTTATGGGCTTTTTTGATGCCCTGGCCACCGTTGAAAAAGAGCGGGAAGCAGAGGTGCCTAATCCACTGCGGGATGCCAATCGCGATAAACAAGAATTTGGTCATGGCCAAGGCTATCTCTATCCCCATGCTTACCGAGATCACTGGGTCGAACAGCAGTATTTACCCGGTAGTCTCCAGGGCCAGGTGTTTTATCAGCCGTCAAATCAGGGCTATGAAGATGCGATTCGGCTGGAGGTGACCCGCAAACGGGAAGCGCAGCTGGCGGCAGTGATGGAGGCAGATTTGCCAGAGGTGCTCACCTTTGGACCCACAGATAAGGCGCAAGAACAGTGGCTGCAGCGAACCCTTGGCAATGCGGGAGAGCAGCTGCGGCAGGTGTGCGATCGCGTCTATGCCACTCTCAAACCCCAGCGACACCATGTCTTGCTCGACCTTAATGCTGGCCTGCTCACCTGGGAAGCTCTACGCCAGGTTCCTGAAGGTGGCGTCTATGCCCGCGCGGCGACCGATCAAATTCGCCAGGCTATGGGTGAACAGGCGCAATTTTTAGATACGCTGACTCGACCCAAACTGTTCTCTAGCTCTTTAGATGCCCTGGCTAATGCCTTGGAAACTAAGGCAAAGGACGTCATGTTTGATGGCATTGTGGGACGAAATGTTTTTAAAGGGGCTTGCGATCGCACCCAGTTTCTCAAGCAATTGGCCGGTTACTTAGCCCCAAGCGGCAAACTAGTCCTGGCAGAAACGATTCCCTTTCGCACCCTGCGGCTCTATAGTTTGCTGCCTCCTCGGGCCTTACCCCCCAAACTTTTTCAGCAGCTGCAGCAGACAGAAGATCGGCTCTACACTGATGATCCAAAACAGTATTGGGATCTGCCAACAGTGTCTGATTGGTTTGTAGATAGTGGTTTAACCGCTGAAATTGAACTGCTGCAGCTATCAAACGAACTCACTCTCACTCCACAGTTGCAGCAGCGCTGGTTTGCTGATAATTCTCGCTACATGATGCATTTGGCAAAAGATTTATCGAGCCAAGATCTAGCCACTGTTCGCAACTCCTATCTCAAAGAGCTGAGAAACACACTTTCTTGGGAAACGGATGTTGCTCTGATTATGGCTCAACGCACCTGATTGCCCAGTATCAGAACGTTTTACCCGACTATGGGTACGAACATGTGTGCCATCTAATTTTTGGCAGCCCGATTGTTGTGCGTCTTATACGAAATCCTGACTGATAGCGTCCGATATCGCAGGGCATCCACCAGGGAATGCCCCTACAGAACCGGCCATTTTTAATCGGGTTTGATGAATTCGGATCTGGTATACCTAATGTCTGGGGTAAGCCATTGCCAGCCGGGCAACCCAACGAGGTGATGGCCGTTTTGATGCAGCGGATACGAGTAAGCTAGCACCGGTTTTTGCCTTTTCCTTGGGGAAAATAGGGTGGTCAGCCGGGTGGGTATTATGTCTATTCTGCTGACACCTCACCCTTTTTATGTTGAGCCACTTGCTCTAAACCATTTACTGAATCATTGACTTCAAAATTCACTACTGTCCACAATCAGATTTTCGAAAGATATCTGTAAATCCTTGGTCAACGTGGCGACTGCTTTACGGCGGCTTTGTTTGTAATCATCTTTGCGATCGCTAACGCAAATCGGCTCTCCCACCGTCAGCAGTGCTTCCCGTTTGCCCAGAGATGGCCGAGGAAACGGGTTTTTGCCCTGAATTCGTGTCACCATATCCGCCAATAACAACACCGTCTCCGCAAACCGATCCGCCGTCGGCTTTTCCAATACATAGCGCCCGGTTACCGCCACAAAACTTTCCACCAACCGCATATGCCACATCCGCAGATCGGCTTCTTCCGCAATTCGATCCGCCAGCCCTCGCTCTACTGAGGAAAGCGCCGCTTCCTCCCTCAAATCTTCGCGAAAGATCCGCTCCCAACCAGCCTGTTCTAGACGGCGACAGCGATCAATTACAGAGCCTTTAGGTTTGAGATTAAAGTACTTTTCTGCCACAGCTAAGGCCCCGTTTAGCAAATGCTGTAATCGTAAGGCGAGCTGCTCATTCGCATCCAGGTCTGATTTAGGATCGGGTCGCTCTAAACCATAAATCTGTTGATAATATCCCTCCATCAACGCCAGTAGGTGCTTAGCCAATCGGTAGAGACGCCCATAGAGGTTTGTAATTTGAGCCGTGGGTAACTCTACAGGGGGAATAACCTGTTCGCTAGAATTATCTATTCCACTTTTGGTCTCCAATTGGCTCAATAGTTGATCAATCGCGTCCCAAGGGGGATTGATATATCGGTATTGAATCCCCAGCGGCACAATGTAGACGGGTTCCGACCGTTGAACTTTAGCTAAATCTTCGACACACCAGAAGGCTAGTTGAGGTACTCCCGGCTCCAAGGGGCTAACAATTTCGTTATGGCCGTTATTTCCTCCTTCTGGAGCGGCAGCCAGGGGAAACTGCCCCTGTACTAATAGCTTTCTTGCCGCCTTCAGAGCGACTAAATCAAGCTTGCCTCGTTGGATGGATACTCCCCCTAAGCGAGAACAAAGCCAGCTTACCCAGCGACCAGCCCATAGGGGAATGCCTCGGTCGTAAATAAAATGACTATGGACTGGCTGCAGTGCTATGCCTGATTGTGCTGCGGCCTTAGGAACTGCCTGCCAGAGTAGATGGGCCATGCCATAGGCATCTTCGGTAGCTGGATGACGAAATGCCATTATCAAGCGGTTATTCCCCGTTTGAAAATCACTATAAAGCTGGGCCAGGGTAGCTGCATTTCTAACCTTGATGTTGGTCAGGTCGGTTTGCCAGCGAACCCAGATAGGCAAAATTCCCCTGGTCAGGTGTCGTACCCAAGGGTTAAAACGTTCAGGAATAAAATCTAAAGGGGGTTGTGCACGGATAATGGCGTTTGTCAAAGCCGAAGCCCTCCAACAAGCAGCAGTTGCTTAATGATTCCTTAATAGATACAGCCCTTATTAGCTAAATCGTGATGATGATTTTGGGATGTGCTAGTTTCTATATTGCCCCCAAAAAGCTTCTGAAACCCCCATAGGTTTTGCCTTACGGATTCAGGAGAACAAATATTAACCTTGGAGGATTTTAATATTTGGTGATAGCTTTTAAAGCTTCTATAAAAGACTATCCGCCAAATCACTGATATTGGATGAGCAAGGTTTAATGAAAAAGACATAAATAACGCACTACCTTTTGATAGGTTCACATCCTATAAAAGATTGCTGAGCGCTTGTAATAAAGTCCGATTGAACAAGGGCTTTCATGTGTTCCCTCGCTGTTGTAAATTGCATCTCTTAGAGATTGTATATAGCCTGAACAACGGGGGGTACTACGGGTGAACAGCAATTTTTCATTAGCTACTCATTTAACTTTTATCTTCCTACCCCAAGCAAGCTGACCTATAACTGCAGTTTGCCTGTGAATCTACTGAATTAGGGTGACAATCGACCGCACTTATAGCCTGTTGCTGTTAAGTTGTTTAGTCATTGTCCATGTCCACGCTTAGAGCTTCCTGTCCTAGCAGCCCTGTGAAAAAATCAGCTGGTAATGTCATCAGCGACAATGTTCTATCACTTCCTTGGGATGCTTTGTTTAATAACGTCGAAAACGATTTTGACGTTGCTAATACCGTTGCTGATTCTATATTGAAAGCTAAGGATCGTTGTCAAATTACTCCCTTTTATGTTCAAGCTGTCATTGCTAATTCTTCTGTATTTTTAGTCTCTAACACAGGCAGTTCTGAAACGCTGCATCTCACCCATGCCGGTACCTGTTGGCTTTTAGGAAAATCTGGAACCTGTGCTTTGCCAGTGGCTGATTCAACGGTCGATCCTTGCCATGCGGTCATTCGTTGCACTCCTGAGTCTGGATTTTTTATTGCCGATGTTGGTAGCCAAGCTGGAACTCGCTTGAATCGTCGTCGCCTGGTGCCGCAAAAACGGCAGGCCCTCAGGGATGGCGACATGATTGAGCTGGGGGAACTGGTTTTGGAATTTTTTGTGGATAACTTTGACCGCGTCAAAGATCCTCTGGATGCTTGTGAAATTACCTACACCGGTTATGAGATCACCTACACCGGCATGGAGACTTATCCAGGCAGTTGAGCATAGGGTGAAGCTGTAATCAAGCGGTGTCTATGTACGCTGATACTGGCCGCCCGGTAATTGGGTGATAACGCCAGCCAGCTCTAACTGTAATAGGCCACTCAGCAGGGCACTCGTGTCTAGCTGGGTGGCTTTTACTAAGTTATCTAAGCTAATAGGTACGTCGGGGATCACGTGTAGGAGCTGTTGTAGGGCTATATCCAGTTCGATTGCTGGTGTGTCATCAGGCTTGGTCTGTGTGGCGTTGGATAATGATGACTGCGTAGTGTTGTTGGCCGCAGTGGTATCACTATTGATGGTGGGCTTAGTGATAGTACGGTTGGCGATGCCAATATTGAGTAGTTCTTTAACCAGTGGATCTTCACCCAGGATAATAGCTGCGCCAGTATTGATGAGGGCTAAACATCCCTCGCCGGTGTGATTGTCCAGACTGTTGGGGAGTGCATAAACGTGACGACCATAGTCATTGGCTAAATAGGCGGTGATGAGTGCCCCTGATTTTTTGGGGGCTTCGGTGACTAGGGTGGCATGGCTGAGACCGGCAATGATGCGATTGCGTCTTGGAAAATGCCCCCGATCTGGTGGAGTGCCGTCGGGGTACTCGCTGACAATCAAGCCGGTTTCTAGGATGCGCTGATAGATTTTTGCATTGCTGCGGGGGTAGACGACATCTACTCCAGTTCCCAGTACGGCGATGGTCTGGCCATGGTTGTCCAGGCAACTTTGATGGGCGCAGGTGTCAATGCCGTTGGCTAGACCGGACGCAATAGTGATCTTGTGTTGACTTAGGCAACGACTTAGTCGATGGGTCCAACGTCGCCCATAGGTGCTGGGGTGACGAGTGCCAACCATGGCTACGGTAAGGCTGGGGGAATTGTTAGGGCGAAACGGGCCTCGATAGTAGAGGGCGGGGGGTGGGTCTGGGATTTCCCATAGCAGCTTGGGGTAGTCTGTGTCGGCGGGTGTCCAGAAGTTGGGGCACTGAGCCTCGTGTTTTTCGAGTAGCTGTTCGGGATTGAGGTGCGATCGCACCTCCCGAATATGATCGGCAATTACCAGGCCAATGCCATCGACAGCCAATAGGTCAGCTGGAGAAGCCTGCCATGCCAGCTCCAGTGAGCCAAACCGCTCATGCAATCGTTTAATCAATACTGGCCCCACATCTTTAATGTTTGACCAGGCCAGCCAATATGCTCGTTCCAACCTAGATTGCCTATTACTTCAACGATTCTAGGATGCCCATAAAGACTATGGTTGGCTATAGCTGAGCAGCTGAGCGTCTTGGCGTCATCAATGTTTCAACCTGCAGTCTAAGTCTGTGGCTGCCGCTGCTGTTTGAGATAGTCAAATACGCTCTTATCACCAATATCAGGCGGAATTGGCTGTATCAGTTTGCGGATGGCGAAAACAGCAAACAAAATCGCCCAAGCAATTAATAATCCCTGTCCTACCTGTGCAGGCATCGCACCTGCCATGTGGGCCAGTAATAAGCTGGGCACCAATAGCACCAGCAGTTTGGTTTCTAACCGATTAAAACAGAATGCTTCTTTGAAAAAGATGCCGGTTAAAGCGGCAAAGGTAAACCCGACGCCAAAAATTGACAAAGGTTGTTCATAAACTGTCAAAGCTAGGGGCCCGGAGACCATGATTGTAAGTCCTAGGCTAGCCAGACCGCCTATTAGCCAAAAAACTTGTAGGGTTTGGTGTAGCGATCTCAAATAGATATGAATGAACCACAGACTAATGCCTAACCCTAACCACATAGTCAGGTAGCAGGCCGATATAGCCCACAGTAGACCTGGGCTGCCATTTCCCAGGTTGAGCAACAACACACCCAGGGCAAAGCTGAAAGCGGCTATGGCCAGACCGCTACGATAAATCATCACCTCACGTCGATCATCTGAGGTAATTACAAAGGTGCCAAACTGCCCTTCATAGGACTCTAAACTCGTATCTGACGGTGCAGTTACCATGCCTACCTCCTGAGCTGGGCTAAATCCATGCAAGTGCTATCCCTGATCAAGGTGTAAAGGATAGCGGTAACTCAATCGTAAAACACGTCTGATTATTTCCGCTGGTTACGGCAATCACACCGTTGATGTGATGCACGAGCTTCTGCACCAGGGCCAAACCCAAACCGGTGCCGCCTTGCTTCCATGGGTCGGCGCTGGGTATGCGGTAAAACTTATCAAAAATCCGAGGAAGTTCATCTTGGGGAATTTCTACGCCCGTATTGACGAGGGTAAATCTTAAGGTATCGTCATTGACCTGGGCTACAGACAGCGTGATTTCCCCGCCAGGAGGGGTGTATTTGCAGGCATTATTGAGTAGTTCTGCCCAAATTCTATCTAGACTCGACAGATCTGACTGGAAGTGCTCAACGGTCTCAGCGATGGCTACTTTTAACTGCTGCTGACGGCTAGTAGCCCGTTCTTGAAAACTACTGACCAGGGCAGGCAACCATTCATGCATTTGAATCGTTTGCAACGCTAGCTCATGATTGCCGACATCCAGACGCTGCAGGTCTAGCAAATCGTTAATTAAGCTGATTTCGCGCTCACATTCTTCTTTGAGAATACGATAGTAGCGGGCGATGCGACCTTGTTCAGCGTCGGGTTTGGCCAGCTCGTGCTCCAGCCCCAGCTCTTGGGTTAGGGTCACCCCCAGCAATTGCAATGCCACACGCATACTAGTGACTGGGGTGCGTAATTCATGGGAAACAGTGCTTAAAAAATCGTCTTTGAGGGTATTGACCTGTTCTAGCTCGCGGACCTGAGACTGTGATTCTTGATAGAGACGGGCCTGGCGAATGGCAATGGCACATTGGTTAGCTACCTGTTGCACCAGACGAATTTCATATTCGCTAAAGCCGTGCTCTTTATTATTAATTAGCCATAGATCCCCTAGAACTCCCCGATCATCAAAAATCGAACAAGCTAACATCGACACTAGCCCCCGCACTGGGTTGGGTGCAATGGAACAAAATTGAAAGTACTGCCCTTCTAGCAGCTGATGATACACCTCTGGAAAGGACTCCATTTGGGAGACACGACCTCGGTCCGATGGCAGGGTGGTGTATTCGTAGTAGATAGTGGAAGTCCCTTGCTCCAGGTCATAGAGAGAGGTGTTGGAGCCTCTGACATTGAGGGCTTCGGTAATTTCCTGAACCGCTGTCTGTAGAATCTGTTTTTCGTCTAGACTGTCCCGTACCCGATCGGTAATGCGTTTGAGGGTGGCTTCAAACTCTGTGAGCTGGTCGAGGGCACTGTTACATTCCTCTAGCTGTTGTTGGATCTGTTTGTTAACAGTCCGAACTTGTACCAGTTCACTGATGTCTTTAAGGGTATTGACTAACACCGGGCCACTATTTGTGTGGAGTAGAGAGCGCTCGCCTAAAAAGTGACGTTGGCCGCGATGGGTCTTAATGACAATAGGTTGATCACTGGCTGTCTCTGTGGTGAAAAAGTGGGTGTCTTGCGATCGCAATAAGTCTGCATCCATCACAGCTGCCACTTCATGGTCCAGACAGCCCTCAAGTTTCTCTGGGGAGGTGTCTAGAAGTTGGCAACAGACCGTATTAGCAAACAGCCATCGCTGATCTGGCCCTTTGACATAGACAGGAGCTGCAACTGCATTCAATGAGCTAGCCATTAGGTCAATCAGATCGTGGATATCAACACTAGATGCAACAGATAGACTCATTGGATAGTTGCTAGACAATAGGGTGACGTTATGCCCTAACTATGCCCTGGTTTATGAGCAAACAGTTAACAATGTATCGCTAAGTCAATCGTTTTCTGTGAAAACCGTAATTATACGGACGTCATCACGAAGCAAATGAACGCTGCCTGTGTCCCTGTAGAATTCTAGAGTTTGTTTCTTGTTTCAGACTATGGGTGCTGCTCCCACTGATTGCTCTATGGACTGCTTGCTATCTCCCAACATTGATTGGCGAGCCCTGACCTACCCCACCCTCAAACTAGGGGTGCTTGCGTCTGGAAATGGCAGTAACTTTGAGGCCATTATGGCCGCTATCGAGCGTCAGGAACTCAAAGCCCAGGTTAGTGTTGTCATTTGCAATAACCCTGGCGCTAAAGTGCTTGAACGTGCCGCTAAGTGGTCCATTCCTAGCGTACTGCTTAACCACCGTGAGTTTGAGTCACGCGAGTTGCTTGATCAGGCCATGATCAAAACTTTGACCGACTATGGTGTGGGCTGGGTAATTATGGCGGGTTGGATGCGGCGGGTCACCCACCATCTGATTGATGGGTTTGCCGGACGTCTACTCAATATTCATCCCAGCTTATTGCCCAGTTTCCCTGGACTCCATGCCGTTCAGCAAGCTCTGGATGCGGGGGTTAAACTGGCAGGCTGTACCGTACATCATGTGGAGCTAGCAGTGGATAGTGGTCCGATCATCCTGCAGGCGGCTGTACCGGTGCTGCCAGGGGATGATGAGGCAAGTCTGCAAGCTCGGATTCAAATTCAAGAGCATCGCATTTATCCGGCTGCAATTGCGCTGGCGGCATATCAGCAAGCCACGGCCTTAAAGCTATAGATGGCGGATAATGCAGAAGATTCGGTCAACTTTTTAAATGCCCCTCTAAGCGATCCGGGGCGATTGGTCACCCGCGATCCGGAAGTTGGATAAGCCATGACGAAGGTATAAATATCGACGCCTGCTTGTCTATTATGTTTAACGCGACTCAACTTATTGGCAGAGATTTAGAAGCTTTGGTGCGTACTGCACTGATGCATGGTGAGTTAGCGCCCGGTGTAGGACAGGCGGTTGCACGGTATCGAGCCAAGTCTGATTTGACGGCTGCAGAACAACGGCAATTAGAGATTTTAGATAATGCGATCGCAGATGGATGTATTGTGACTGTCTGGGTTCCAGTTGATAGCTATCCTGCTTAGTCTGATCGGCTTTCTCAGAGGCAAGTGGTCATCTATAGTAGTTATTAGGGTAGCTATATAGCTGCTCAACTGCTGCTTTTTGAAACATCATGCTCTTGAGTTCGATATTTCATCGCTGCCGCTGGATAGCTGTAGTTGCGATCGCATTAGTTATTAACCTCATAGCTGTTGCACCTGCTAATGCCACCGGGGTATACGATCTGCCCATCAGCCCTAGCATGGACAACTGGGTGTTAGATAACGCCAATCAAATCACTCGCCTGAACGAGAGCAACCTCAATAAAGACCTCAAACAACTGGCAGCCGCAACCGAACAAGAAGTTCGCTATGTAACTATTCATCGTCTAGACTACGGCGAGACCGCTCAAAGTTTGGCTGAGCAGCTGTTCTCTCGCTGGTTTCCCACTCCAGAAGCTGGAGCCAATCAGACGATAATTGTTCTAGATGATGTCACCAACAATATTGGTATCAAGGTTGGTGAAGAAACCTCAGCACTACTGTCTACAGAGATTGCTGAAAGTATTACTCAAGAGACGATGAAAGCGCCACTGCTCAAGAGTAATAGCTACAATCGGTCATTTGACGATGCGACTGTGCGCTTAGCAGCCGTATTAGCTGGTGAACCCGACCCCGGTCCTCCAGTCATTGAAGAAGTGATTAATGTGGAAGGCACATTTGCGACGGCGGAAGAAACCGAAGAAAATCGGGCCAGTTCCACTTGGATTGTTGTCATATTGTTGATTTTGGCGACGGTGATTCCTATGGCTACCTACTACTGGTATCAGTCCATAGGGGGGTAGCGCTGGCGGCAGCCACAACAAATTTGTCACAACAAATTTACCCAAAGAAAGCGACCCAAATTTGGGTCGCTTTTTACTTAGCTCTCAATTCAAAGATTTAGAAATCAACCTTGGCCCCTGGCTTAGGCATAAACTGCTTCCAGCGCATCACTAGTAACGCCCTGTAGCAGTCCTTCAGTCAGGGCCATGTGCAGCATTAAATCCACCACACGGTTGGAGTAGCCCCACTCATTGTCATACCAGGTGATTAGCTTGAAAAAGTTAGGATTGAGTTCAATACCCGCTCCTGCATCAAAGATACTGGAGCGAGGGTCACCAACAAAGTCAGTCGAAACAACCGGATCTTCTGTATACCCTAAGACTCCACGTAAGCCATTATTTGACGCCGCTTTCATGGCATCACAAATTTCACGATAATTCGTTGCTTTTTCGGTGCGAACGGTTAAATCAACGACCGATACATCTGGGGTCGGTACCCGTAACGCCATGCCTGTGAGCTTACCTGTCAATTCTGGCAGCACCAAAGTCACGGCTTTAGCGGCTCCTGTGGATGCTGGAATAATATTTTGAGCAGCACCGCGACCACTACGCAGACTCTTTTTGTTGGGGCTATCAACGGTGGCCTGAGTTGCGGTTGATGCATGGACTGTGGTCATTAACCCTTCTGCAAATCCAAAGTGTTCATGAATAACTTTGGCAACAGGAGCTAGACAGTTGGTGGTACAGCTAGCATTAGAAACAATTTGATCGGTCTGTGGATTAAAGGTCTTATGGTTTACACCAACTAGCAGCGTTGGCACTTGTTCTGGAGTTTTAGTAGGTGCTGAAATCACCACTCGCTTCGCCCCAGCCTTAAGGTGATTGGCAGCCTGGTCATAGGTTGTAAACCGCCCAGTTGCCTCAACGACATAATCAACCCCGAGGTTACCCCAGGGTAACTCGGCTGGATTCGCTATGGAAAAACAGGGAATAAATTTCCCACTTACAACAATTCCATTGTCTCGGGCTTCAACATGGCCAGAAAACTGACCATGGGTGGAATCATACTTGAGTAGATAAGCAAGATTTTCAGGGGATACCAAATCGTTAATACCAACAAATTCAACATTTGAATTGTTGATAGCAGCCCGCAATATTAAACGGCCAATACGACCAAACCCATTGATGCCAACTTTTAGCACGGCCATGACAAACTAATGCTCATAGATGGTGTACAAAATTACTGCCTCAATCAGCGAGCAGCTTGTACTTTGTATGGCTGATTAGCTGGACTTCCTGGGGATCGTCGGTTTTCCTTTATAGTTAGCGTTACCTATATAAAATAGGATTTCGAAACGTAGGCAAATATGTCTGAATTGAGATTATCCGTAATAAAATTCTTCAAAGAATTTTAGGGTCTTGCCACGGAACTATCGGCTCAATGGATGAAATTTGGTGGTGTATCGTTTGGCTGATGTCAGCCCATGCCTGTTGATCGAGTGCGGGGGTGGATGGCATCGGAGCCAAGGGATTTTCGAAGGTTAACCAAGAACGACAGCCGCTGTAATCAGACTGCCAGTCAATCGTGATTGGGGTGACCAATCGATGTACGCGTAGCAACAGCAAATGTAAGGGTTGACTGGGTTTCCACCGAAACCGTTCTGTGACAAATCGCTCATTCCAAATATGAAATGGCAGGAGTGACTGTACTGATTGCTCATTTCTGATGGTCCATACCTGGGTAATATCGGCCCAGGCTTGCAAGGCGATGCTTTCAGGATGCCAACCAGATTCAACAGCCGTGACCTGTTGAGCCCACTGTGGTTTTAATAGATGAGCTTTTTGGTGTTCATAGGTTGGGTACAGCCAGACTTGATGATGGGGGACTTGAAAATGGTGACCCACTTCCCGAATACCGCCCTTCCGTAGCAGCAGAATTGTTTGCCCTTGTACAAGGGCATCTACCGCCACAGCCCATTCCTTAAGAGCGCTCTGAAGCATAAGTGCTACCCCTCCAAAATCGCGCTTCTAAACCCGATAGGGGTAGCACTTTATGGCTACCCCGCTGCGAAACTACTGGCCGATTAACCAACCGTAGTAACAATCGTTTCGGTATTAGCCAGGGTCTCAGGACGATCAGCTTCAGAGGGAGGCACTACTTGCCAGAACTTAGGCAGATAGCCCTCCCAATTTGCCAAAATGCGAGTGGCTTTGGTGCTACCTGTCCGCTCTGCATGGTGGCTAATTATTTCCTTAAGTTGCTGCGCTCCTGCTGCTGTGATTACCCGCTGCACCTTAACAATTTCAGGATTGACTCGGGTGGGGAAATCACCCTGTTCGTCTAGGAAGTAGCCCAAACCCCCGGTCATTCCTGCACCAACATTACGACCGACTCCGCCAAGACAAACGACCACGCCCCCGGTCATATACTCACAGCAGTGGTCCCCTGCTCCTTCAATGACTGCCTGAGCCTTTGAGTTACGTACGGCAAAGCGTTCACCGGCTTTACCAAAGGCATACAGGGTACCGCCTGTAGCGCCATAGAGACAGGTATTGCCGACAATAACGTTCTCAGATGGGTCGTACTGAACCCCCTCAAATGGTTTGATGATCAGCTCACCCCCATGCATGCCTTTGCCCACGTAGTCGTTGGCTTCGCCGATTAAACGTAGGGTCATGCCCGGTAAATTAAAGGCCCCAAAGCTCTGACCGACACTGCCTTTGAATGTGAGGTTCAATTTTCCAGCAAAGCCAGTATTGCCATACTGTTTGGCGATGGCACCGGACACCCGAGTGCCTACGGAACGGTCAGTGTTGATGACATCAAAGGTCTTACTGAGTGCAGTCTGGTTGGCAATGGCTTGCTGAATTGCTTGATCCGCTAGCATGGTATCGTCCAGAACTGGTCCATTGCTGTTGATATCACCGTGGTCTAGCCAACTGCGATCGCTACGAGTATCGGGCAGCTGAGTCAGAATATCTAAGTTTAATCCTTGAGTCTTAGTCAGATTAGTCTCTACTCGAGTTGTCAGCAGATCGGCGCGACCAATCACCTCTTGTAACGAGCGATAACCCAAATGGGCTAGTAGCGATCGCACCTCTTCGGCCACAAAGTAGAAGAAATTGACCACGTGTTCAGGAATGCCAGTAAAGCGCTTCCGCAGTTCCTCACGCTGGGTAGTGACCCCCACTGGACAGCTATTTGTATGGCAAACGCGGGCCATAATGCAGCCTTCGGCAATCATGGCGATGGTGCCAAAGCCATATTCTTCGGCTCCCATCAGGGCCCCCATAATCACATCCCAACCAGTTTTGAGACCGCCGTCTACTCGCAGTAAAACGCGATCTCGTAGCTGATTGGCAATCAATACCCGGTGAACCTCAGTCAGACCGAGTTCCCAGGGAACCCCCGCGTGTTTGATGGAGCTGAGGGGAGACGCACCGGTTCCCCCATCGTGACCAGATATCTGGATAATGTCCGCATTGGCCTTGGCCACACCCGCTGCAATTGTGCCAATGCCAATTTCAGACACCAGCTTTACAGAAACTCCTGCTGCTGGATTGATCTGGTGCAGATCAAAAATTAGCTGAGCCAGATCTTCAATTGAATAAATATCGTGGTGGGGAGGCGGTGAAATCAAAGTTACACCAGGCTTGGAACGCCGTAGTGAGGCAATATAGTCACTAACTTTACGACCGGGGAGCTGACCGCCTTCACCCGGTTTCGCACCCTGGGCCATTTTGATTTCAATTTGCCTGGCGCTCATCAGGTACTCAGGTGTGACGCCAAAGCGCCCTGAGGCTACCTGTTTGATGGCAGAGCAGGCAGTGTCGCCAGGTTGTAAGCCTTTCAAGTGTGGTAGTGTCGCCGAAAGACCATTATCATCCACATCGTTGATGGGCTTAAACCGGACGGAATCCTCGCCACCTTCACCAGAGTTCGATTTGCCGCCAATGCGGTTCATTGCGATCGCAAGTGTCTCATGGGCTTCCCGAGACAGTGCGCCCAGGGACATACCACCGGTACAGAAGCGGCGCATAATCGCCTCAACCGGTTCTACCTCATCCACAGAGATCGGTTCACGGTTGCTCTTCAAGTCCAACAAGTCACGCAGAGCTGCTGTCGGGCTGCCCTTAAGCTGTTCCTGGTACAAAGCGTAGTGGTCATACTGATTTGACTTCACAGCCTTATGTAGCAGTTTAGTCAGCTGGGGGCTGTTGCTGTGATATTCTCCCTTGGGTCGTGCCTGTACAAACCCCATATGCTCCAGACGCTTGGTAGTAAGCTCGGGAAAGGCTTTGCTATGGAAGCGCATGGTTTCTTGAGCCAGGTCTGCGACGCTCAAACCGCCCAAGCGAGAAATACTGCCCTTAAATCCCGCCGCCAACAACTCTGGCCCAATCCCAATGGCTTCAAAAATTTGGGCTCCCTGATAGCTAGACAGCAAAGAAATTCCCATTTTTGAGAGAATCTTCAGCAGGCCAGCTTCAACAGCCTTGCGATAGTTGGCCTGGGCTCCATTGAGCGTGGTGACTGGTAGTTTGCCAGTTTCCATTAGCTTTTGGGTTTTGCTGTTGGCCCACCAGTGGCGCACACTTTCCAGTGCCAGATGGGGACAAACTGCGCTGGCACCATAGCCGATAAGACAGGCAAAGTGATGGGTGCTCCAGCATTGGGCTGTA
Organism: Leptolyngbya sp. Heron Island J; assembly: GCF_000482245.1. GTDB lineage: Bacteria > Cyanobacteriota > Cyanobacteriia > Phormidesmidales > Phormidesmidaceae > Leptothoe. The sequence goes on from NZ_AWNH01000060.1 coordinate 54,986, forward strand.
TCGACTAATAGTGATGCTTGCATCCGTAGACCATTGCCAATCAGGTGATGGTGAACGGCCCCCACCGCTAACAGCGGTGGGATGTAGGTCTGGGTAGCAGAAAGGGTGGCGGGTTCGCCGCCGGAGTCGATGCGATCGCTAAGAATCAGCACCTCAGCTCCTGCCTTTACGGCTGCATCTGCCTGTTGACAAAGAACTTCGAGGGCCTGGCTCAAGCCTGCAGGACCCGCTTCAGCTGAGTACAGAGTGGAAATGCTGGCAGTTGGTAGGCTGCCCTGGCGAATGAGTTCTAGCTCATTGTCATTAATAACGGGTGATTCTAGCTTTATCAGCTGACTGGGTTGCTCAGCCAACAGATTATGACGTTGACCCAGCTGCATCTGTAGTGACATCACGAGTCGTTCACGCAGTGGGTCAATCGGGGGATTGGTGACCTGGGCAAACCTCTGCTTAAAGTAGTTGTAGAGCAGATGAGGCTTTTCTGAAAGCACAGCCAAGGGTGCGTCATTGCCCATACAGTATGTGGGCTCTTTTCCTTGGGAGGCCATGTCCTGAATAATCATATCCAGGTCCTCAGCGGTATAGCCAAAGGCGGTTTGCTGAGTGAGTAGAGACTTTCCTGCCAGCTGGGGCTGCCCACGAAAGAGCTGAGGAGAAATCTCTTGGCGATGATTCTTTACCCACTCCCCATAGGGTTGCGCCTGGGCAACCCGCTGTTTAATATCCCAGTTCTTAAGAATTTCATGGGTCTCAAAGTCAATGGCAATCATTTGACCAGGACCCAACCGTCCCTTTTCCATCACCTCTTCGGTGGGTAACTCAACCACGCCTGCTTCAGACGATACGACGAGATAACCGCTACGGGTAATGGCATAGCGGGCCGGGCGTAGTCCGTTGCGATCCAGTGTTGCTCCCACCTGTTTCCCGTCGCTAAACACCACCAGCGCTGGACCATCCCAGGGCTCTTGTACACCGCTGTAGTACTCGTAAAAGTCGGTGATTTCCGGATAGTTCAGCAGATCAGGCTGATTAAGATACGCCTCGGGTACCATCATCATCAAGGCCTGAGCCGGTGTACGTCCTGAGCGCACCAACAGCTCCATCACATTGTCTAAGTTGGCAGAATCGCTATTGTCAGCGTTCACAATGGGCTTTATCTGCTCTATGCTCTCTCCCCAGACAGGGCTCGCTAAATCAGCCTCGCGAGCCATCATCCAGTTGATGTTGCCGATCAGCGTGTTGATTTCCCCGTTGTGTCCTAAAAGACGCATGGGGTGGGCCAGGGGCCACTTGGGCATAGTGTTAGTGCTAAAGCGACGGTGGTATACCGCAAAAGCACTTTCGTAATCACTGTCTTGCAGATCGAGATAAAACTGACCGAGGACATCACTACGTACCATGCCCTTATAGACCAAGGTACGGCTAGAGAATGAGCACATATAAGCTTCTTTGAGAGCTACTGCTAGCTCATCACTGCTTTGAAAGGCTTCTAAAGCTCTTAGCCAGGCGCGGCGTAACAAAAATAACTGACGCTCTAGTTCATCGCCTGTAGCTGTTGATTCAACCAGGACTTGTTCAATTCGTGGCTCAAATTCTCGTGCCAGGGTGCCCAGGGTATCGGATGCTACGGGGACAGGACGCCAACCAAGTAGAGTGACGCCCGCTGCCTCAGTGACTTCGGCAAATTTTTGCTTCGCAACTTTTGCAGCTTCACTATGGCGAGGTAAAAATGTCATACCGACGCCGACATTGTCTGGTTTTAGCGATTGACTACCCGCCCAGCGCTGCAAAATTTTCCAGGGAATTGCGGTCATGATACCTGCGCCATCGCCAGAATCCTGGTCAGCGCAGCAGCCCCCCCGGTGTTCCATACAGCTAAGGGCATGCAGGGCATCGGTAACTAAGCGGTGACTAGCACGTCCTTGCTGATCAGCAATAAACCCTACACCACAGGCGTCTCGTTCTTCCACCAGTGATTTAGGCCCCAATGACTCAAAGCCTTGGAGTTGCTGATTCGATTGCACATTGTTTACACGCTTATTACCCATGAGCCAGTCGCAAGAAGAAAATAAAAAACGATTGAGCGCCTGCTGCTGGATGACATTGCCAGCAGCCGATACTGATAGCGATTGCAAATTAATCCCCTGGATGCGCTCTTGGGGACGATCGCGATGGTTATCTCAGAAATGGCAGACTATGAAGAAATCTGCCTGAGTAAAGGACTTACTCACATCAGTCAACACCGCTGAACAGGACTGATATGTATAAATTCATACTCCCAGCAGTCCTATATGGGATATCTCCCAAATGTAAGCCATCGCTTGTAGGCACTTGCAATGGCCTGTTTGCTATGACAGTGATCACACTATCTTCGCATTTTAAAAGTAAATCAAATTTAGCGATTCTTCACTGAACCTAACAAACTGCGTTGGAAAAATTTCTCAAAATTCTTGAGGATTGATATTATCAAGCGCTCCACTTGGATTCGTCAAGATTTTTTAAGTGTTTCCAACAGATCAGGTTTAGGCAGGATTAGCGATATTTGTGCTGCTTGTGGTGCGCTCGCCAGTATGCCTGAGACTCACTATTCAGGTTTTATAGCTTATGGTTCAGCCGTTCCAGCGTTGTTGAACTGGTGTTGTATGTGAGTGATTTTATAGTGGCTATACTGTCCATAATGATCGCGTTACAGGTAGTACTCTGAGGGTAGCTTCAGCAGCAATGGGGTCTAGACGTAACTATCTGGCGACCATTCCTTGGGGCTAATTCGCTTCATCTCGTTTAATACGTCGCCCATGTCAGTACGAGAGCCTCGGTCATTTCACCTTAAATCGTCACTAAAGTATTTTGTCCTGCTGCTATGTGTTTGTGGTTTTGTCCTGGGAGGGGCTCAGATTGATTCACAGCCAGCTCTGACTCAGGTTATTACCGCTTCCATTGGTCGATTGGCGTTGGTGAAAGCTGCAGAACCTACTGCCATTGGTCGGCAACTGCGTGTAAATGGACGCCTAGTGAATGGTGAATGGCAAAAGCGACGTGATTTGATTGGGATTTCTGACGGCGCGCTCGCAACTCAGTTAGGCGTTAATTTGGGCAGCACTGGTACGCCTGCCCAACAGCCGGTCGTATGGTTTAACTCCACCAATCAAGGATTGCTGACATTGCCCGCCTGGCATTACGAAAATACTCGTTATGTCGATATTGCTCCGCTGGTGCGTCAACATGGCTGGCAGGTTAAGTCCCAAGGATCGGTTCTAGATATAACGCTGCCCGCTAGCCAGATCATGGCCGTCCGTCAGGGTCGGCAAACATGGGGGAATCGTCTGGTATTAGATCTCAGTCGGGCCACTGCTTGGCAGGTAAGTCCGGCCGCTAATAGTATTACGGTGACAGTTGATGCGGCGATGGATGAGGGGGCGATCGCAAACTTTAAACCAGCGTCAGATAACAGCCTAAAAAGCGTCACCGTTAGCTCTAGTGGTGCGCGGACCACTCTAACATTGACAGTTGCTGATTACCTGCAAGCCCGCGTTTGGAGCCTGGCCGAACCCGCTCGTTTGGTGATCGATATTCGCCCTGACGCCCTAGAACCAAGAGAGATTCTCTGGGCCGATGGTGTGCAGTTTCAACAGCGTTACGTTGCACTAAACAGCCAACGTTTTCCTGTGTACACCTTGAGTCTGGATGCCAATCAATCTAACTTTTCCCTGCTGCCTCTGTGGGCGTTTCCCAATCAAGCGCCAGGTATTAAGCCCCCAGCGGATTTAGCGTCTCAGTGGCAGACAGCGGCTCTAATCAATGGCGGTTTTTTTAATCGCAACAATCAGCTACCTCTAGGAGCGTTACGCTACAACAATCGGTGGATTTCCGGACCAATTCTGGGGCGTGGGGCCATTGGTTGGGATAATCAGGGCAAAGTGCTCATGGACCGTTTGACCCTGGCGGCTACGGTAACTGCAAGTAATCAAACCTACACTGTTGACACGCTAAACAGTGGCTATGTCAAAGCTGGCATTGCCCGATATACCGAAAACTGGGGTTCTCAATATACAAGCCTAATCGACAATGAAGTTGTTGTTACTATTCAGAATAATCAAGTAGTACAGCGGCGTACCCTGGGAACTGCAGGGCAAGACACTGTCAGTATTCCTCAAGGTAGCTACCTATTGGTTCTGCGCTCCTTTAACTCTGCTGCATCAGCTTTCCCACCGGGCATCACCGTTACCCTGAATCAGCAATCCCAGCCTTCTAGTTTTGATCAATTTCCCCATGTCCTGGGGGCGGGGCCTCTATTGGTAGCCAATGGACAACTTGTGCTAGACGCTCAACGAGAAGCCTTTAGCCGCAATTTTATAGAAGGGCGGGCCTCCAGAAGTGCGATTGGTACCACCCCCAATGGCCAAATCAAACTGGTGACCATTCAAGGGCGAGTTGGCGGGCGTGGCCCCACCCTATTAGAAGCTGCCCGAATTTTACAAAGACTTGGCTGCACTGATGCGCTGAACCTAGATGGCGGTAGCTCATCCAGTCTTTATCTGAGTGGTCGGTTAATCAACCGGCATCCCCGCACGGCTGCTCGCATCAATAATGCTTTGGGAGTATTTACTCAGTCTTCCACCACCAATAGTCCGTAAAATCACCAGTGATTGAAGCAAGCTTGAAGGTATTTCCCCTAAGTTGAAGACTGCGTTTAATTAATTACATTGGCCGCCTTGCTTGCGCCGCCCATCTAATTTCCGCTGTTATGATGAGACCTGGGTCAAAAGAAGAATTATTGCGATCGCTCATAGCAAATAGAGGCATTATTTTTTGTAGTGCACCATATCTGTAAAAAGCGATTTATTAAACTTCCCTGTAGATTACGATTTCCTTTTTTTGCGGTCACTAAACCGTTATTCAAATTCCACGCTGATCCCAATCAGCGCAGTTATAACGCCTACTGCTCAGCTACTGAGGGTTAAGCACGTTTTAGCCTTGGCAATGCCTACAAAGGCTCGCCACAACAAATCGTAGCCACTATCTGTATCTGTACTTTTCCAAAACAGGAACTATTACTATGGTCCAAACTCAAGATCGCCCTAAGTCTTCCGCTCAAGAAACCAAAGAGGGCTTGACCACTGTTAAAAATAATTCTCCCATAAGCGATACTCGCCCTTGGGGGTCGTTTACTGTCCTTGAAGAAGGTAAAGGCTATAAAATCAAGCGGATTGAAGTTAAGCCTGGCCATCGTCTAAGCCTGCAGATGCATCATCATCGTAGTGAGCATTGGATCGTGGTGTCTGGCACTGCCAAAGTGATCTGCGGTGATCAAGAAATCCTACTTTGCACCAATCAGTCCACCTACGTACCTGCTTGTACAGCCCACCGGCTAGAGAACTCAGGTGTTATTCCTCTGATACTGATCGAAGTACAAAATGGCGAATACTTAGGCGAGGACGACATCATCCGTTTTCAGGATGACTACGCCCGCACAGACAGCAAGTAGGCTCTACTGTTTAGGTCAGCAGCGGCGGCGGCAATCTTCAGGAGCCGTCATGTAATACTGAGTATCCCAGGTAGGTCTTATCTATCTGGGATATTTGGTTTCAAAGTCTGATAAGCCAAACTTTTCCTCCATATCCAATACAATCTTTGTAGAAATGCGACTACTAAAGTTTCTGTTCGCTAGTCACTAGAGACCAAGAAAATATTGACAATAAAACCCTAAAATCGATACGATGGGGTCTTGTGAAAACTTCGAAGCAATAGGCATTTGCCTTTCTCAGTATGCCAACCATTCAACAGCTCATTCGGAGTGAGCGCAGTAACGCTCAAAAGAAGACAAAATCCCCAGCGCTGAAGAGTTGCCCTCAGCGTCGTGGAGTCTGTACTCGGGTATATACCACCACACCTAAGAAGCCTAATTCAGCACTAAGGAAAGTGGCCAGGGTTCGACTAACGTCTGGTTTTGAAGTGACTGCCTACATTCCAGGCATTGGTCATAACCTACAGGAACACTCCGTTGTGATGATTCGCGGCGGTCGTGTTAAAGATCTTCCCGGTGTCCGCTACCACATTATTCGCGGCACCCTTGATACCGCTGGGGTAAAGGATCGTCGTCAAGGTCGTTCCAAGTATGGCGCTAAGCGCCCTAAGGAGTAACGGGTCTGCGGCAGCGCACTACGGGAGATGGGTAGGTGTGACCCTTGTATTCCGTGTAGTTGCAGTGCGTTTGCTAGTGTATCCGCCACAGACTCTCTAGCTAGATTGTGTTGACGTTAGTCAGCTCTTAGCACTCAACTCATACGTCTAACAAAGGATTACTATGTCTCGTCGTTCGAGCGCTCAAAAGCGCGTTGTTCCGCCTGATTCTGTATATAGCAGCCGATTGGTTAGCATGATGGTTCGGCGCATCATGGTCAGCGGTAAAAAGTCCTTAGCACTCCGCATTGTCTATGGAGCCTTTAAGCTCATTGAAGAGCGCACTGGGAATGAGCCTTTAGAGGTTTTTGAGCAAGCAGTTCGCAACACCACACCCTTGGTTGAAGTGAAGGCCCGTCGTGTAGGTGGTGCTACCTACCAGGTTCCTATGGAGGTGCGTGCCGATCGAGGTACTGCGCTCTCTCTTCGCTGGATTTCCCAGTTTGCTCGCCAGAGAGCAGGTAAGAGCATGGCTATTAAACTGGCTAACGAACTTATGGATGCTGCCAATGAAACCGGTGGCGCTGTCCGTAAGCGTGAAGAAACTCATCGGATGGCAGAGGCTAACAAAGCCTTTGCTCATTACCGCTACTGATGGTTGGGTGAAGTTCCCCCTCGTCAGTTGTCATTGTAAAAATGCAACTTTCAGATACGTTGTTTGAAGGTTATAGCCATGGCACGCACCTCTCCAATAGAAAAAGTTAGAAATATCGGGATTGCCGCTCACGTTGATGCCGGTAAAACCACAACAACTGAACGTATTCTCTTTTACTCTGGCGTTGTCCATAAGATTGGAGAAGTGCATGATGGTAATGCCGTCACAGACTGGATGGAGCAAGAGCAGGAACGTGGTATCACGATTACTGCGGCTGCCATTAGTACTAGCTGGCGTGATCATCAGATCAACATTATTGATACGCCTGGTCACGTAGATTTCACCATTGAAGTAGAGCGTTCAATGCGTGTGCTAGATGGTGTGATCGTTGTTTTTGATTCAGTTGGTGGTGTGCAGCCTCAGTCAGAAACTGTTTGGCGACAGGCAGATCGATACAACGTTCCACGTATCGCTTTTGTCAATAAGATGGATCGCACGGGAGCAAGCTTCTTTTCGGTCTATCAGCAGGTTCGTGAGCGTCTTAAGGCTAATGCGGTTCCTATCCAGATCCCAATCGGTGCCGAAGACCAATTTCGGGGTGTAGTGGACCTGGTGAGGATGCGGGCCCACATTTATGCCAATGACCTAGGGACAGACATTGAAGAAACTGACATTCCTGATGAACTTCGGGAACAGGCAGAGGAATATAGAACGCTGTTGCTTGAGTCCATTGTTGAAGCTGACGATGCTCTGATGGAGAGATACCTTGAGGGCGAGGAACTCAGTAGTCAGGAAATTATGAACGCAGTGCGTGCAGGGGTAACTAGTGGTGACTTAGTGCCAATGCTCTGTGGTTCAGCATTTAAGAACAAAGGTGTTCAGCTTTTGTTAGATGCCGTAGTTGATTATTTGCCCTCTCCATTGGATATACCACCTATTCAGGGCACATTGCCTAATGGAGATATGGGCGAGCGGCCTCCTGAAGACGATGGTCCACTTGCTGCTTTAGCATTCAAGATTATGTCAGATCCCTACGGGCGACTGACATTCATCCGAATGTATTCGGGTGTTTTGACAAAGGGCAGCTACGTTTATAACGCTACTAAGGACAAAAAAGAGCGAATTTCTCGATTAATTGTCCTCAAAGCGGATGAGCGTATAGAGGTTGATGAGCTTCGGTCTGGTGATTTGGGTGCCGTGTTAGGGCTCAAAGATACAACGACGGGCGACACAATCTGCACCACAGATAGCCCGATTGTGCTAGAGTCTCTATTCGTGCCAGAACCTGTTATATCCGTTGCTGTGGAACCCAAAACCAAGCAGGATATGGAAAAGCTGGCCAAAGCTTTACAATCACTGTCCGAGGAAGATCCTACATTCAGGGTGTTTACCGACCCTGAAACTAATCAGACGGTGATTGCAGGCATGGGGGAGCTTCACCTGGATATTCTCGTGGATCGTATGAAGCGAGAATTTAAGGTAGAGGCAAACATCGGCGCACCTCAGGTGGCCTATCGCGAAACTATTCGCAAGGCAGTTACCGGTGAAGGTAAGTTTGTGCGCCAAAGCGGTGGTAAAGGACAGTTCGGTCACGTAGTGATTAAAGTTGAGCCAGGGGATGAAGGCTCCGGATTTGAGTTCGAATCTAAGATTGTTGGCGGTACAGTGCCTAAAGAATATGTTGGTCCTGCAGAAGCTGGCATGAAAGAAAAGTGCGAATCTGGTATTCTAGCTGGGTATCCCATGATCGACCTTAAAGTCAAACTGGTTGATGGTTCTTACCACGATGTAGACTCATCTGAAATGGCCTTTAAGATCGCTGGATCAATGGCTATTCAGGATGCAGTCACAAAGGCTTCTCCAGTACTACTGGAACCTATGATGAAAATCGAAGTTGAAGCTCCTGAGGAGTTTCTTGGTGACATCATGGGAGACCTTAACTCTCGTCGAGGCCAGATTGAGGGTATGGGGTCCGAGAGTGGGCAGGCCAGGGTAAGTGCAAACGTACCTTTGGCTGAAATGTTTGGCTATGCCACTGATATCCGCTCAAAGACTCAGGGTCGAGGCATATTCTCTATGGAGTTTAGTCACTACGCGGAAGTTCCGCGCAACGTGGCTGATGCGGTTATCGCTAGAAACAAAGGGAACGCATAAATTAGTTTAGGGACACAGTAAATACATGGCACGCGAAAAGTTTGAAAGAAGTAAGCCCCACGTTAACATTGGCACAATTGGCCACGTTGACCACGGTAAAACCACTCTGACAGCTGCTATCACCATGACATTAGCAGCGGCTGGTGGTGCTAAGGCTCGTAACTATGAGGATATTGATGCTGCTCCTGAGGAAAAGGCTCGGGGTATCACTATCAATACAGCTCACGTAGAATACGAGACTGATAATCGCCACTATGCTCACGTTGACTGCCCTGGACACGCAGACTACGTTAAGAACATGATTACCGGTGCTGCTCAAATGGACGGAGCAATTCTGGTTTGTTCTGCTGCTGATGGTCCTATGCCCCAGACTCGTGAGCACATTCTGCTTGCCAAGCAGGTAGGTGTACCTAACATCGTTGTCTTTTTGAACAAGCAAGATCAAGTCGATGATGAAGAGCTGCTTGAGCTGGTTGAGCTTGAGGTTCGTGAACTCTTGAGTTCTTACGAGTTTCCTGGCGATGACATTCCCATTGTTGCAGGCTCTGCTCTTAAGGCTGTTGAAGCACTGCAGGCTAAGGGTGATATTGGTCGTGGTGAGGATGAGTGGGTTGATAAGATCCATGCTTTGATGGATGAAGTTGACCAATACATCCCTACTCCTGAGCGTGATGTTGATAAGCCTTTCTTGATGGCCGTTGAGGACGTCTTCTCCATTACTGGTCGGGGTACAGTGGCTACCGGTCGTATTGAGCGCGGTAAAGTCAAAGTTGGCGAAACTATCGAAATCGTTGGTATTCGCGATACATCTCAGAGCACTGTTACTGGTGTGGAGATGTTCCAGAAGACTCTGGATGAGGGTATGGCTGGTGATAATGTCGGTGTGCTCTTGCGTGGTATTCAAAAGGAAGATATCTTGCGCGGCATGGTGCTAGCCAAGCCCGGTAGTATCACGCCTCACACTCAGTTTGAGGCAGAGGTATATGTACTGAATAAGGAAGAAGGTGGCCGTCATACACCTTTCTTCCCTGGCTATAAGCCTCAGTTCTATGTGCGGACTACTGATGTAACTGGTTCCATTGCTAGCTTTACTGCAGACGATGGCAGTGCTGCTGAAATGGTTATGCCTGGTGACCGCATTAAAATGAATGTGGAACTAATTAACCCTGTTGCAGTAGAAGAGGGTATGCGCTTTGCTATCCGTGAGGGTGGTCGCACCGTGGGTGCTGGCGTAGTATCTAAGATTACTAAGTAATTCTTACTGAGTAATTTCGTTTCAGATTGGTGCGAAGAAGGTGGTAGTAACCTTCTTCGCATACCCGGTTTTCTGACCGTTGAACCTTGATAATTGAAGGATGTTTTAAGTCGTAATGGCTACTATTCAGCAGCAAAAGATACGTATTCGCTTGAAAGCATTTGATCGTCGTCTCCTAGACACTTCTTGCGAAAAAATTGTAGACACGGCTAATCGAACCAACGCTACTGCAATTGGGCCGATTCCCCTACCTACTAAGCGAAAAATCTACTGTGTACTTCGTTCTCCTCACGTGAACAAAGACTCTCGAGAGCACTTCGAAACACGTACTCATCGCCGCATTATTGATATTTATCAGCCTACATCCAAAACCATTGATGCCTTAATGAAGCTGGATCTACCTGCTGGTGTGGATATCGAGGTTAAGTTGTAATTCGGTGAGCTAGATGTCTGCTTTTGATTCACCTAGCTCGGTACTCGTCTATCTATCGTTAACCTGAGTAACTGAACCCGACAGTTCTCAGGTGTTTTTAGTCGGCGGCTTCGAATGGCGGATGTTTGAATCTGCCAGATAGGTTAGAATATCTTTGCGCATTCGTAGGATTGTTTACGGTTTCTATCCTTTCGAATATTTGCTTATAAGTATCCCCTACCCGTCATAATGAATTCTGCTTCATCAGTCGCTGTTCGAGAACTGCCCTTGTTCCCATTACCTGAGTTAGTTCTCTTTCCTGGTAGGCACTTACCACTCCACATATTTGAGTTTCGTTATCGCATCATGATGAATACGATTTTGCAGTCGGATCGTCGTTTTGGTGTGCTTATGATTGACCCTGATAGCGGTGAGATTTCAAAAATTGGCTGCTGTGCTGAAATTGTTCACTTTCAGCGTCTGCCAGATGATCGAATGAAGATTTTGACCATGGGACAGCAGCGGTTCCGCGTTTTGGACTATGTTCGTGAAAAGCCCTATCGTGTCGGCTTGGTCGAGTGGGTTGAGGATGAAACTGCAGATAAAGATCTTTCACCCTTGGCCTCTGAGGTAGATCAGTTATTGAGGGATGTTGTTCACCTTTCTTCGAAACTCACAAGCCAAGAAATTGAATTTCCTGAGAGCGTTCCGGAATTGCCTCTAGATTTGTCTTATTGGATAGCCAGTACTTTGCATGGCGTAGCAAGAGAGCAGCAACAGCTTTTAGAGATGCAGGATACAGCCAAGCGTTTAGAACGCGAGGCTGACATTTTGACTTCTACCCGTAATCATCTGGCTGCTCGTACGGCTTTGAAAGATGTATTGCCTGAAGATAGCCCCTCATAATTGTCAAGTTTGCTCCTAAGCTAAAGAGTGTTGACTTGAATTTGTTCGTAGCTGCCAAAAATTTTTAGGCTTTTAGTGCAATTCCTTAATAGATGTAGAGTTGCCTGAGTATTAGAGTCATCCAGACTGGCTTCAATATCAATGAAAAACCTGTAGTCCCCTAGTGCTAGCTTTGTAGGGCGCGATTCTATTCGACTCATGTTAATGCCTTGAGTTGCAAATAGTTGTAATGGCTTGAGCAGTGCTCCGGGCGCGTTATCTGGCAATCTGAATGCTAAAGATGTATGGCTACCGCGATTGGATAGCTGTTGGCTCAGAACCCAAAAACGTGTCGAATTGTCAGGGTTGTCATTGATTGGATCGGCTAGTGTTGGGATGTTGTATAGCTGTGCAGCCCACAAGGGTGAGATCGCTGCTGCTGCTTTGTCTTGGGATAATTTAGGTAAAGCTTCTGTTGTGGAGCTGGTTGCGACCTGAGTGGCATCTGGTAGGTTTGTCGCTAACCATTTCTGGCATTGGGTTAGAGCTTGAGGATGGGAGTATACGGTTTGAATTTTATTCAGGCTAGGGGCTTCGGAAAGAAGGGCGTGGTGAATAGGTATCACTAAATTATTCTGAATTTTTAGGTTGTCTAATTCCCACAACATGTCAAGAGTGTCACGTACACTGCCTCCAATTGAGTTTTCAATGGGGACTACGGCAACATCAGTTTCACCGGTGGCAGCAGCTTGAATAGCTTTAGCAATCGTGTCATATGGCTTAAGGGTGGATACTGTATTGTTGTGGGTCTTGAGCCAATGGGCATAGTTGTTAGCGGCCAGTTCAGAGTAGCTTCCTGGAGGCCCTAAGTGAGCAATAGAAGTCATCTAAAAAATATACAGAAGGTCGTGAGTGACCACTGAAATAAAGGTGTTAGAGTTAGCTTAATGGCTTTCGAGCCAACTATTTTTTGTTTGGATACGTGGTTGCGAAGATATTTATAAGGATATCTAAATGCTGCTTATGCCACGGGCATTTTGTATATGGTGCTGGGGTGAGATTGTCTGAATGGTCCATTTGCATGCGTCACAGTCTGTAGAAATTGCCATATCCCCTGCGCCTGTGCCGATTCATCAGTATTTGAGTGACACTGAACGTTTGGTGTACGCTCTTGCAGACCCTAGTCAAATTAAGGTCTTAGGACGTCATACGTTTCAATTTAGTATGCGTTCTATTAGGTTCTTAATGCTGACCCTTGAGCCAGTCGCTGACGTAAAGATCTATCCAAATGATTGTGATGAAATAATCATTTATTCAGATTCTTGCAGATTACGACATCAAGCTGTGCTGAATCGACGATTTGCTTTCAAACTACAGGGTTGGTTGGCTGCACGTCCTGATAATTCTGGTGTTTCGGGCAATGCTGAGCTGGATATTCATATTGACTTGCCTGCGGCGTTTCGTCTTACTCCAAAATCGCTGTTGGAGTCGACAGGTAATGCGATCGCTAGCAGTATTTTGAGCACTATTAAACAACGTTTGCAGCGTCGTCTGATTCACGAATATCGTGGCTGGACGGCTGGTGTATTGTCAGCGTCACAGTCGCGCTAGGAAAGCGTTTAATCACATCAGCTAGTTGTAACAATAGTCTGAGGGCTTTAAAGGCCAGGTCTAGTATCCAGTTATCCCAATATAGAAAGCTGTTGACAGCTTTTGAATGAACGGCGGTGATATCGTGTCGGTCCCAGGTTTTTTAATCCAGCGAGATGCTTAGGACTGCCATATCCCTTATTAGAGGCTAAGTCGTATCCTGGATAGCGACGCGATAGGCGAATAATCAGCGTATCGCGCCAGACTTTGGCCAGGATGCTAGCAGCTGCGATCGCAACTACAGACTGATCTCCCTTAACCACCGTCTGTTGCTCAATACTCAGCTCAGGAATCGCCTGGTTGCCGTCCACTAGACATTGAGTGGGTTGAGGCGACAAGTGGAGAATAGCCTGACGCATTGCCTGTAATGAAGCCTGTAAGATATTGATCTGGTCAATCTGTCGAACAGAGATACAGCCAATTTTTGCGTCAACAGAGGCTGATTGAATAATCGGTATCAGCCTCTCACGCTTTTTTGAAGAAATAGCCTTACTATCCGCCACACCTTGCTGTTGTAGCCATAGCTCTGCATCAGGTTTTAAGATCACCGCTGCAGCCACTACAGGACCAAACAAGGCACCACGCCCTACCTCATCTACGCCGGCAATTGACATTAACTAGCTCACTGTTGCCGATGAGCGGCGACGGCGACGGCGACGGGTGGGTGGAGCATCTGTTTCCGAGGTAGCTTCTTCTGTTTCAGATAACTCTTGTTGAGCCTCGGCAACGTCTTCTAGAGGCAGGTCAGCTGCCTCTAATTCATTCACAGAAGTTACCTGAGTAATGGAATCAGCCACTTCAGACTGGATTTTTTCAGGGGCTAGAGCCGATGTTGGTCTCTGATCAGACAGCTGTGTATCAGGTTCACTCAGGTCAGTGTCCGTAGCCGGTGGCGCTTCACCAGGTAAAACTACTGATACAACTACATTCTTGGTATCTTTAATTTCCTCTTGGCTGAGTACCAGTGGCGAAACACCCATTTCAGCATAAATGCGCTGTTCGTCGGGAGTTAACGTTACAGTAACCACCTGAGGGGGAACTTCTGGCTTACGACTACGGCTGCGAGAACGTTTACCACGGGTAGAGGATGCCTCTGCTGTTACATCATCCCGTGAACTGTCTCCATTGGGCGTCAAAATAGGTGCAGAACTCACAATTGGGCTAACATTGCCGCTACTACTATTGACTAGCTTTGGTGGAGCCGCTGCCGAACGACTACTACGGGGACTAGGACCATCACTACGACGACGACGACGACGGTTACGACCATTCCCTTTGTCGTTATAGTCAGGGTGATTGACTAAATCAAGAGACTTCAGATTTTGATCTGGTTCCAAATTATCTGAGCGTTCCTGACGAGCAATGCGTGCACTGGACATGGGAACGACTCGGCTTGCTACTGCCGACTGTTGAACCTCAACAGGGGCTTCACCAGGTAACTGAGCAAGATGACCTAATCCTCCACAAGCAGGGCAGGGACATCCAAATAATTCATATATGTTTTGACCCTGGCGCTTACGCGTCAACTCCACTAGCCCAAGTTCAGAAAGTTGGGAAATCTGTGGACGCGCTTTGTCAGCTTGTAAAGCCTTACCAAAATGCTCTAGAACCTGCATCTGGTCGCGACGAGACTCCATATCGATAAAATCGACTACAATCACGCCAGCGACATTTCGTAGACGGAGCTGGCGAGCAATCTCTACAGCGGCTTCGCAGTTAGTCCAGAGCACCGTTTCTCGTGCTGTAGCTGACCGAGTAAATGAGCCTGAGTTAACATCGATTACTGTCAGAGCTTCAGTCGGCTCAATGATGATATATCCGCCTGATGGCAAATCAACCCGCGGCTTCAATGCTTCACGAATCGCTGCGTTGACACGGAAATATTCCAGGATAGATGGTGAATCGGTGCGGTGATGGTCTACTAACACACCAGCAGGCAAGCGGCCATCGCTCCAGCTTGATAGATGCTGCTTAACCCGCTGCATTCCAATATCTGAATCAGTCACAATACGATTGACATCGGCATTGTAAACGTCCCGCAATACTCGCTGGATAAAGTCATCATCACGATTCAAAAGGGCGGGAGGACGGGTGGCCATCGCTTCTTGCTGAATCATTTCCCAACGTTTCTGTAGGGCCTCTAAATCTTCGATAATGGCTTCTTCAGAAACACTTTCGGCTTCGGTACGGACAAGTAGCCCCATGCCTGGTGGCTTAGTCAAAATACCTAGAGCACGTAATCGATGTCGCTCAGCCTCATTACGAATGCGCCGGGATAGGTTGACGCCTCGCCCATAAGGCATCAGCACCAAATAGCGTCCAGGTAAAGTAATCTTTCCAGTCAGCCGTGGTCCTTTGTTTCCCGTAGGTTCCTTCATGATTTGCACCAGCACTTTCTGCTTAGGTGCAACTAGCTCAGTAATTGGTCCAGGAGCCCGCTTTAGCTTTAGTGGCCCTAAATCGGACACATGCATAAAGCCATTTCGCTCACTATCACCAATATTGATAAAGGCCGCATCAATTCCCGAGAGTACGTTTTCAACAGTACCTACGTAAATGTCTCCAACCTGGTGGCTACCGGTAGCCACAATTAATTCTTGAATTTGATCTTCTGAAAAGACGGCTGCAGTACGATGCTGCTCCGCAATAATGATCTGCTTAGGCATCCAATTTCCTCAAAAACCTATGCAGTCAACCCAATTATTACCGAGGTTGACACACGTAAGCTCAACGATTAATCCTTCAAATCTAAAACAGCTGCTCGAACCCAACCCTTTGGCACCTAATTAGAGTCAACCGGGCTCTGTTGAGGCCATGGGCAGGCTACAGAGAAAACCGCAGGAATCCAAAACTTTCACTGCTTGGCAGCTAGAAGTGACGTTTAGATAAATCCGATTAGAGTACTGGAGCCTCAGACAGACTGTAAGCGTCGCTAGTACGTTGCAATCGCAAGGGTTCTGACAGAAGCGAAACTAGTCAGTACTCGCCTTTGGGTAAGCTGCAGCTAACAAACTCTGTAGTTATCCTACGGCAGCTTCAGTTGCAATGGATTATAGCCTGAGCTTGCCCATATGGCCAGGACTTTAGAATTTTTATTTTAATTTCTTTATGGAAATATGTGTTAGCTACCCTACAAGATTGGGTCAACTGGATTTTTATCCAGCTTGAGAAAATTTAGATCAAAATGGATTTCTCAAGCTGGAATAGGTTCATGCGGTGGTTTTAGACGGCTACAACACGCTTTTTAAGGGGTTGTTCCACTGGTTTTAGCGGCGTCTTAAGATCGATGGGCTGCATGAGAAAAACAATGAGCGGATACCGTTTGGGTAGCTCACGTCGCACGAAATGACGAACTTCTTCTTCTAAGCGCGATCTCAACCCGTCCCATCTCACTGTGGTTTGACTCCCTGAAGTATCAATAACCTCGCTCCAGCGGTTTCTCAAACCAGATATCACTACCTGATGGATTTTTCCTTCCCAATCAGTTTGTGAATGCTTCGTCACGACGCCCCGCAGATGGACCGCAGGCGGTGCCAATAATTTGCCATTGCCATCGACAGTTGCCGAAATCGTGATGATACCGTCTTCTGCCAATTGCTGACGTTCTTTCAAGACTGTACGTCCGACAATGCCATTGCGAGACGAATCTACCAATTCAATACCCGACGAAACTTTACCAGCAATTCGGATACCCTGCTCATTATCAACAGCCACGATATCGCCATTTTGAATGACTACCATGTGCTCGGCTGGGACTCCCATGCTTTGAGCTGTTGCTGCGTGCTTGACCAACATCCGGTGTTCACCATGAACGGGCAAAAAATACTTCGGACGAGTTAGAGCCAGCATCAGCTTTTGATCTTCCTGGGCTCCGTGGCCAGAAACATGCAACCCTCGCTGTTTGCCATATATCACATTGGCTCCCTGAGCCATCAGCTTGTCAATAGTATTGACAACCGCAATGGTATTACCGGGAATTGGATTTGCTGAGAAAATAATTGTGTCTCCAGCGCGGACCTTGATTTGGCGATGGGAGCCATTGGCAATGCGGGTGAGGGCTGCCATCGGTTCACCCTGAGACCCTGTGGTCAAAATCATTGCCTTTTCATCGGGACAGCTATTAAGAGTATTCAGCGGTTTAAATAAATCGTCTGGACACTTGATATAACCTAAGCTGCGGGCGTGGGCAATCACATTCAGCATCGAGCGCCCCACGACAAATACTGAGCGCTTATGCTTTTGCGCTAGCTCCAATAGCATGTTGACTCGATGGACCGAAGATGCGAATGTCGTCACCATAAGGCGACCTTTCGCTTCGCTAAAGGCACGGTCAAGATTGGGAAAAACTGAGCGTTCAGAGGGAGTATGACCAGGTACTTCAGCATTTGTGGAATCACTGATCAAACATAGAACTCCCTCTTCACCGTAAGCTGCCAAACGCGCTAAATCAAAATACTCGCCATCTACCGGAGTATGGTCAATTTTAAAGTCGCCTGTGTGGATGACAGTGCCTGCTGGAGTGCGCATAGCTACTGTAAAGCTATCGGCCATGGAGTGAGTGTTACGAATGTACTCCACCACGAACGATTCCCCCAGTCTGACAGTGTCTCGGGGCTGTACTGTGCGTAACTCGGTTCGGTCAGCAACACCTGCTTCCTCTAGCTTATCGGCTAACAGAGCCATCGCCAGTCGGGGACCGTAAATGACGGGAATATCAAACTGCTTAAGGTGAAAAGCAATGCCACCGATATGGTCTTCATGCCCATGGGTGACAATCATCCCCTTAATCTTATGGTGGTTTTCTCTTAAATAAGTGACATCCGGTAGTACGATGTTGACGCCGTGCATCTCATCGGATGGAAAAGCTAAACCGGCATCCAATAAGATAATTTCGTCATTGATTTCAAAGACGCAAGTATTTTTGCCAATTTCATGTAGCCCGCCCAGGGGAATGACTTTAAGTGTATTTTTATCCACTTTACTATTGGCTTTAGGCTCAGATTTTGGGGCATAACTCCGCACCCTTTGATTGTCAGTCTGAGTGTTGCCTTTTGTAGTAATTCGAGATCGTTGGCTTGTCCGAGATCGTTGGCGCATAAGTTCCTTAATGAAAAGTCAAAAAAGTGAGTTGTGTAAATTCTTGAAAATGTTTAAGAAGGTTTCTGTAGAAACTAATGATTGGGCAAAAGCGTATTAATTCTCTGAATATGTGACTACGCCACTAGCGCAAATTTAGTCTCAACTCTATACGACTGCTGCTGGTAGCAATTCCAGTTCAGCCATTAGGTGTTTGAGGTTATCAACCAGGTCAGTTGGTGCTTCACTTAGAGGGGACCGGCAAACGCCGACTGGCCATCCCTGAAGCTGCAGTGCTGCCTTGATCAATATGGGATTAGTAGTTGCAAATAGAGCTTTGCACAGTGGCAGTAGCTTGAGATGTATATCCCTTGCAGTAGATACCTGACCAGCTTCATAGGCTTGAATCATTTGGTATAACTCATCTCCCACCAGATGGCTAGCAACGCTTACTACACCGATGGCCCCTACTGAAAGCATGGGTAGTGTTAAGGAGTCATCCCCTGAGTAAATTTCAAATCCAGGCGCTGTCAAACGTCTAATTTCACTGACCTGGTCTAAATCACCACTGGCTTCTTTAACAGCGATGATGTTTGGGATTTCTGCCAGTTTAGCGACGGTAGATGCTTCTAGATTTTGTCCCGTACGTCCTGGCACGTTGTAAAGCATGATTGGCAGGTTGGGCACAGCAGTTGCGATCGCACTAAAATGCGCTTGCAGACCAGCCTGAGGGGGTTTGTTGTAATAAGGCACCACCTGAAGGGTACCGTCTAACCCTAAATCAGCAGCCTTTTGAGTAGCTTCAATAGCTTCCTTTGTGCTGTTTGAACCAGTACCAGCGACCACCTTTCCCTGACCGTCAACGGCAGCTTTAACTACTTGAAAAAGCTCATATTCCTCTGACCAGCTGAGGGTTGGAGATTCACCTGTAGTTCCACAAACTACAATAGTGTCAGTGCCATGGCTAACCAAATAAGATGCTAAACGCCGCGCAGACTCATAATCGACGGCACCCGCTTGATTAAATGGGGTAATCATTGCCGTGAGTACTCGCCCAAAATATGTCACGTTCTATCTATCCTCGCTACATCACAACCATGTCAAAAAAATAAAGACATTGCCTCCAAATAACTAGACATCAGACCATGCTATATAAATGGCCTTCTATAGAGTCTTTTCAAGAACGCTCAAAACGGGCTATTTACAGAACCTAGCCGCTGGAGCAAGCGCCTAGCGCACAGGCTGACTTGCAGGATTCTAGACAAGAGCCTTAGGTTTAAGGGCCTGTTTGCTAACCAACAGCTCAGCAATTTGAACGGCATTAAGTGCTGCCCCTTTGCGAATCTGATCACCACTTAGCCAAAGCTCCAGACCGTTCTCATTGGATAGATCACGGCGTACTCGACCAACCAACACATCATCTTCGCCACTCGCTTCTATAGGCATCGGAAAGTAGTTTGTTTGCCAATTCTCAACTACTTTGACTCCGGGTGCCGTCTGCAGCAAAGTCAAAGCTTTTTCAACCGCTAGTGGCTGTTGAAACTCCACATTAATCGCTTCCGAATGAGCTCTGAGGACTGGCACCCGTACACAAGTCGCGCTTATACGTAGATCAGAAACACCAAAAATTTTACGGGTTTCATTCACCATTTTCATTTCCTCTTGGCAGTATCCCATCTCATTAAGAGGAGAATTATGAGGAAATAAATTAAACGCAAGTGGGTAAGGAAAGGCTTCAGTCGGTGGTTCCTGTCCTTGTAAAATTGCTTGAGCCTGCTGCTTAACCTCTTCCATAGCACGTGCCCCAGCACCACTTGCAGACTGGTAAGTTGCAACCACAATACGTTCAATGGGTTGATACTGATGTAACGGCCAGAGGGCAACGCTCATCAATATAGTCGTGCAATTAGGATTTGCGATAATTCCCTGGTGTCCTAACGCAGCTGCAGGATTCACCTCAGGTACTACTAGAGGTACTGATGATTCCATTCGAAATGCACTGGAATTATCAATTACAACTGCACCTGCTGCTGCGGCTTTGGGTGCCCATTCCTTAGAAACAGAACCACCAGCTGACGCCAGTACTAGGTCGATATCAGCAAAATTTGCATCACTGATGGCCTTGACTTTCAGCGGCTGCCCACGAAATATAAGCTCTTTCCCTGCCGAACGATGGGAAGCCAAGAGAGACAGCTCTTTGACTGGAAAACTACGCTTCTCCAAAAGCTCTAGCAGTTCGGTACCAACGGCACCAGTAGCACCCATGATTGCTACACGATATGCTTCAGGCAAAAGACTTAACCTCCTCCATTCAAAACTTTCAGTATAAGTATGAAATCAAAATTAAAAACTAAACATAATGCAACCAAATTTCTGTTGACGGCTTTGACTTAATCGCTAGTGGGTTTACGTAAGGTTTAACCGCAACACAGACACTTCTCACTAAATGCCATGCTTGTCATTAATCCAAACAATCAATCAACCATAGCTACCCACGTAACGCACCTAAGCCAGTAGCAATCCTGAAATGTTAGTAAGTTCTGCACTGAGACGGTCGCGAAGAGTACATACAAGCCTCTTAAGAAAACTAACTGGAGCTATGCCCGTACAGCACTCACAGCAACACAACTGGCGGTTTTCAGAAAAAACTTTGCAAAATGACTGTACATATCTACTGGTAAGGATGAATTAACACTTCCTAGAAATTTCTAGCCAATCTGGACTATTACCCCTAATGAGGCCGCTAGCCCCCTCTTAGTGCCTATGCTGACTAAACACGACTGACATAACAGTAGCGCTTAAAGTTCCAGTGTGCCACAAAGAGCAAGCAATAGAGACATTTAATCAGCTGATTGTTGAGATATTGACATGATTGGACTAGCCTAGATTTGATATCTATCTGTCAAATCCAATACGGCTAGACGTTATTTTGCTGGTCAATTTAACTTAGTCATATTCCAATACCGGTTATTCGGTAGCGAACCACTTTGCCGTCGATTAACTTTCTAGTACATCTCAATCTTCGAACTGTGAGAGCAAAATTTCTAAACCTCCACCACAAACTCTACAGTTCTGAACAGGAATAATCAGGTACTATAACTAATTGCGTTGCAGCTAATGCTCTACGCATTAGGATTGTGTGGTCTTTGCATCCCACAATACTCTTCCAGGCAAAGGTTGTGCCGCTGCTTAACTGCAAGATGGCTCCTGGCTGATGTGTCAAGTTTCTGCCTCCAACTCAAGGGACAAACCTACACATCTGGGCTGTTTGTGGTAGAACTTCCTCTGCATAAACCATTCATAATTAGAACAGAAATCCCCAATGAAAGTTACCCAGGAAAAATTGCCCGATAGCCAGGTTGGCTTAGAAATTGAAGTTCCTGCAGATGTCTCTAAGCAGACCTATGAGCAAACGCTGCGTAAGTACATGAAGACAGCGAACATTCCTGGGTTTCGTAAAGGTAAGGTTCCAAGACAGATTTTGGTGCAGCAATTAGGTGCAACGAGGCTTAAGGCTGCAGCGCTTGAAGAGCTTGTGCAGAATGTGATTGATAAGGCCATTTCTCAAGAAAAAATCGAAGCTTTGGGAAATTATCAGCTGCGTTCCGGGTTTGAAACCTTAATCGAAGAATTTGAACCAGGTAAATTATTGGTTATTTCAGCCTCAGTGGACGTTCCTCCTCAAGTTCAACTTGAGCGCTATAAGGATCTGTCAGTTCAGGCAGAAGAGGTTGTCTATAACGCTGAGCGCATTACCGAAACTTTAGAAAGCTACCAGCAGAACCTGGCTGATCTTGCGCCTGTTGAAGAGCGGCCAGCCCAAGAGGATGATGTTGCCGTAGTAGATTTTGTCGGTAAAGTTGTCGAGGATGGTAAGGAGCCAGAAGAGTTTGAGGGCGGGAGTGCCAGCGAATTTCAGGTTGAGGTCAAGGAAGGCCGATTTATCCCAGGATTTGTCGAAGGCATTGTTGGTATGGAGCTTGGTCAGACCAAAGATGTCGACGTCACGTTCCCAGAGGACTATCCTCAACCAGAGTTAGCAGGTAAACCAGCTATCTTTACCATTACGCTCAATGATCTAAAGGAGCGAGAACTGCCTGACATTGATGATGATTTAGCTCAGGAAGTCAGTGAGTTTGAAACTTTGGAAGAGCTCAGGCAATCCCTAGAAGAGCGCTTTAAGAAAGAGTCCGAGGATGCTACTCAAGCAAACACAGAAAAAGCCCTCTTAGATGAGCTAGTGACTCATTTGCAAGTGGAAATCCCTAAAACCCTTCTGCAGCGGGAAGTTGACCACATTGTTACTCAAACAGTCATGCAGCTGTCTAATCAGGGCATTGACATCAATAAATTTTTGACCAAAGAGCTGGTTGAAAATATGCGTGAAAATGCAAAACCTGAAGCGACTGAACGTTTACGTCGCACTCTAGCTCTGGGAGAAGTCGCAAAGTTAGAGTCCATTAGTGTTGATGAGGAAGCTGTGGCCACTCGCATGAAAGAGATGATGGCTGAGGTTGATGACCCTAGCAACATTGATCAAGATCGTTTGAAACAGGTCGTTAACGAAGATTTGCTCAAGGAAAAGATTTTGGGTTGGCTGACCGAAAATGCAACTGTTGAGCTAGTCCCTGAAGGCACTCTCAATACAGAAAAAGACGGCGAGACGGATGCTGAAGAGGAATAGTTGAGTAGACTCGCGGGCTATTTACCCTGAATGGGCCTGTTGAGGATGTCTGCTAAAAGCTTAAACCGATCAAATTTTTTTGGAGACAAAAGGTAGCTGTGGTCAGGCGTTGCTGCCTGGAGAAGGGGTTGCTTAGGTATTCATTGCTAAAGTTAGCCCAAGGATTTCAAAAAAACCTAACTAGTTACTGTTGAAATTGGTCGGTTTTCGCTAGAGTATGGGGGCTACTCCTTGCACGTGTCTTAGTGAAGGGATAGGGCATAATGTATAGAGACCCTTTATATCGATACATGTATTCATCAATGTCTCATCTTTACCACAGTGCGATGGTGCCAGACTTGTCTGGTCATGTACTGTCTGCTGACGCTGGCGGAGCGAGCAACATGCTACCGGTGGTTTTAGAGCAGTCTGGTCGGGGTGAACGTGCTTTTGATATTTATTCGCGCCTACTGAGGGAGCGTATCGTATTTCTGGGTAGTGGTGTGGATGATACTCTGGCAGACTCGATTGTGGCTCAGCTGCTTTATTTGGATGCTGAAGATCCCGAGAAAGATGTCCAGATTTATATAAATTCTCCTGGTGGATCGATCACAGCAGGTATGGCTATCTACGATACGATGCAGCAAATTCGTCCAGATGTTGTGACCATCTGTTTTGGATTAGCTGCTAGCATGGGGGCGTTTTTGCTGTCTGGTGGGGCCAAAGGCAAGCGTATGGCTTTGCCGAGTTCTCGCATTATGATTCATCAGCCTCTGGGCGGCGCTCAGGGACAAGCTGTCGATATTGAAATTCAAGCTCGGGAAATTCTTTATTTGAAGCAGCGCTTGAATGAGCTATTGGCTAACCACACTGGTCAGCCTTTAGAAAGAATTGCAGAGGACACTGAGCGTGATTTCTTCATGTCTGCAGCTGAGGCTGCTGATTATGGATTGATTGATACTGTGATTTCTCGTGATGCTGCTGCCGATTTAATGTCAACGCACTAGGTTAGGGCCGATATGTCTAAGTATGACTCCCATCTTAAATGTTCCTTTTGCGGTAAGTCTCAGGAGCAAGTGCGAAAGCTAATTGCTGGTCCAGGAGTTTATATCTGTGATGAGTGTGTTGATCTATGCAATGAGATTCTAGATGAAGAATTATTTGACTCTAGTTCTGCAGTAGCTCCTCCTACCCCTCGACGAGAACAGCAGCCCGAGCGCGGGCGTAAGTCCCCGTCACATATTTCCCTGAATCAGATTCCTAAGCCTCGTGATATCAAAGCATACTTGGATGAGCATGTCATTGGCCAAAACGAAGCTAAGAAGGTTCTTTCTGTCGCAGTTTATAATCATTACAAACGGTTAAGCTATGTTCAATCAGGAGGAGACCCTGGCGAAGACAGCGTAGAACTGCAAAAGTCTAATATTTTGCTTATCGGTCCAACTGGTTCAGGAAAGACCTTGCTGGCTCAGACTTT
Organism: Leptolyngbya sp. Heron Island J; assembly: GCF_000482245.1. Classification (GTDB taxonomy): domain Bacteria; phylum Cyanobacteriota; class Cyanobacteriia; order Phormidesmidales; family Phormidesmidaceae; genus Leptothoe. The sequence goes on from NZ_AWNH01000060.1 coordinate 79,333, forward strand.
AGCGAAAATTTTAGATGTCCCGTTTGCTGTAGCTGATGCAACTACGCTCACTGAAGCAGGCTACGTTGGTGAAGATGTAGAAAACATTTTATTGAGACTGCTGCAAGTGGCCGATCTCGATGTTGAAGAGGCCCAGCGAGGTATTATCTACATCGATGAAATTGATAAAATTGCGCGTAAAAGTGAGAATCCATCAATTACACGAGATGTTTCTGGTGAAGGAGTACAGCAGGCCCTGTTAAAGATGCTAGAGGGAACTGTTGCTAATGTTCCTCCTCAGGGTGGGCGAAAACATCCTTACCAGGACTGTATTCAAATTGATACAAGCAATATTTTATTTATTTGCGGTGGTGCATTTGTTGGCTTAGAGAAGATTATTGAGCAACGTATCGGTAAAAAATCGATGGGATTTGTTCAAGGAGCTGGTGAACCCCAAACTCAATTTAATCGCGATAAGCGAACGGCTGATGTGTTGAAAAATTTAGAGGCTGATGACATTGTTAAATTTGGGATGATTCCTGAGTTTATTGGTCGGATTCCAGCTATTTCCGTACTCAACCCGTTAGATGAAGAAGCTTTGATGGCGATCTTGACAGAGCCTAAAAATGCTCTAGTTAAGCAGTTCCAGAAGCTGATGCTTATGGATAATGTCAGCTTGGAATTTAAACCGGATGCTATCCGCGCTATTGCTCAAGAAGGGTATCGACGTAAGACTGGCGCACGAGCGCTTCGCAGCATTATTGAAGAAATTATGCTAGATGTGATGTACGAGCTGCCTTCAAGAAAAGATATGAAGCGCTTTCAAATCACTCGCGAAATGGTGGAAAAACGCTCTACCGCTGAGCTGCTGTTGCATCCTTCTTCCTTGCCTAAACCAGAATCTGCTTAATTAAAACCAGTGATTATCCTGGGTTGATATCCCTAAGTGTCACCCTATATGGGGTGTGGTTATTGTTTGGGGATGGATATGGCTTACATCGATCTCAATGGGGTTGCTCATTACTATGAGTGGGTTTGTGATGGTCCCACTGGAAATCGGCCAACGCTAGTCTTTCTGCATGGTTGGGGGGGGTCAGCCCGTTATTGGGAAAGCACGGCCGAGGCGATGAAGTATGATTTTGACTGTCTTCTATATGATTTGCGTGGATTTGGTAGATCGGCAGCGGCTGTTAATACAACAGCTGATTTAGGATCACTAGAAAGCTTTGCCAAGGATCTAGACCAATTACTGACTGGCTTAAAGCAGGAGCGCGTATTTATCAGTGCCCATTCTATGGGAGCTTCGGTAGCACTCTATTTTCTCAATTGTTTTTCTCAGCGAGTTAGTAAAGCAATTCTTACGTGCAATGGCTCTTTTGAATATGATGAACGTGCTTTCAAGGCATTTCATCAATTTGGTAGCTATGTAGTGATGTTTCGCCCATCATGGTTGGCGCACGTGCCATTGGCACCTCAGCTGTTTATGTCACGATTCCTAAAAGGGCAGATTCCCTATGCTGATAAAAAAAACTTTCTTGACGATTTTTTGCAAGCTGATATGGCGACGGCCCTTGGCACATTAAAAGCCTCGGTGAGTAAGCATGCTACAGAAACGATGCCTCAAGTATTTGCTGCCATTGATGTGCCTACGCTGATGGTATCTGGGCAATACGACAAAATTACCCCTGCTGAGCTGGGACGTCAAGCAGCATCCTTGAGCCCAAAGATTGACTACGTGGAAGTGCCGGAGACTGGGCATTTTCCCATGTTGGAAGATGCAGATACTTATCTATCGATAGTCAAATCTTTTCTGAGCCAATGACCAGGTAAAAGCTAGGCTTCTAGTAGCTAAGACCAATAACACTCACAGAAAGGTTACGAAAGGTGTTTGAGTTGGTCTAAATCCTTGTATTTCTTTTAAAGGAAAAGTTACATACACCAAGCTTGATGGGAATGCTGAGTACGAGCTTGTTCTATTGTGCTGCTGATAAAGAGGGCTAAAACTTTGACTGCTATTTAAACTGTTAGTTACAATCCTAGACTGCGTGTGAGGTCTGAAATGCACTCTACTGAGTGCATTAGAGAAAGTCTGGAGCGAGGTAAGGTTTGAAACAGCCAAGAGTGAATATACGGAGTCTCTCGGGAAATTCATAGACCGAGTCCCGTAATCCAACGATGGTGTGCTTAAGTCAACATCCCGACAATGTACTTAAATCACGATTTAACGCCCTGACACAGGATATTTAGCACACTATGGCTACTCAAACCTCATCGCTTCGCTCTCGTGGGATGGAGATGCTGATGGCATATAAACAACAGCCATCAATCAAATTGCGTAATGATTTAGTCCGTTTAAATGCAGGTTTAGTTAGGAAAATAGCGCACCGTGTCAGTCATCAATGCGCTGAGCCCTATGAAGATCTTGAGCAGATTGGCTATCTTGGATTAATTCGAGCTATTGAACGGTTTGATCCTAGTCAAGGATGTGCATTTAGTTCTTTTGCGGTTCCCTATATTCGTGGTGAAATGCTTCACTTTCTGAGGGATCGAGGTTCTACGGTGAAGATTCCTCGTCGTTGGCAAGATTTGCAGAAAGCAAGCCAGAAGCTCCAGGCTGAGCTACTGCGGCAGTATGGTCGTCAGCCTTCTGATTATGAAATGGCCGAAGCACTGTCTATTTCAGTTAAAGAATGGCGTCAGGTCAAGATGGCTAATAAGAATCGGATGCCACTGAGTTTGGATGCTACTGTTTGTCATCAAACTGACTCGACCATAACTTTGGGGGATACGCTACCCGATATGCACTATCAGCTATTACAGGCATTAGAAGAAGATCGTCAGCAAGTGCAACGGGCGTTGAGCCAATTAGAGGATAAAACGCGCTCGGCTATTGAATTTGTATTCTTTAAAGGGCTATCACGCAAGGAAGTAGCTGAACGAATTGGAGTGAGTCCGATGACGGTCACCCGTCGTATCCAGCGTGGTGTGGATCAAATGATTGCCTATTTGCAGCCCCAGGCACTGCAGACAGATCCATAAAAGCTTGGACACATTGGGGTTGATGAACATCGTACCCGTTAAGCAAAATTGATGTCCTTTGATGGGAATTAGTTTTGATTAGAATCTTGAGTAGCGGTGTTTTGAGTTGGATATCACGCCGCTACTTTCTATTAAGGAAGCAGCTAACTATCCTCTATTAGGTGTAATAAGATTCAGTAACCATTGGCCTCATTGAAGGAGCAATCGTGACATCTGAATCAGCTAACTGGGCATTTGATGACTCAAAGTTTCGTCAGCTACAGGCTCAACTCACGGCGTGCTGGCAACCTCTAGATTGCTTTGATCGTGCTCCTAGGCAAATTTTGGTGATACCCTCTCTTAGCCTTGATCAGGAGGAATTGAGAAAGGTAGAAGGTGTGCATCATTATGAAGAGCGGTTATTATTTTCGCTGCTGCATTTACGTAACCCTAATACCTCTCTAATCTATGTGACTTCGCAGCCTTTGCACCCTAGTATTGTTGATTATTATTTGGAGTTGCTACCCGGTATTCCCAGTTCCCATGCACAAAATCGGTTGCGCTTATTTTCTACTTATGATGGTTCACAACAACCTTTGACTGAGAAAATTCTGCAGCGTCCGCGTTTGGTGGAACGTATTCGCCAGTGCCTTTCTCCCCAAGAAGCTTACATGGTTTGTTTTAACTCTACGACCTGGGAGCGGCAGTTGGCCCTTACATTGAATATTCCGCTGATGGCCGTATCTCCAGCATTGCTGGATTTGGGAACTAAGGCCGGTAGTCGTGAGATTTTTAGTGCTTGTGGTGTTCCCCATCCACAAGGTAGTTATCTTACTCACTGCGTGAAAGATCTGGCTGTGGCCACGGCTCAGTTGTGGGAGCAACAACCAGACTTAAAGCGTATTGTCATCAAGCTGAATGAAGGATTTTCAGGGGAAGGGAATGCCTTGCTGATGTTGAATGAGTTACAGGGAGTTGCTCCGGGCAAGGCACCCCATGGTGAAAGGGTGGTTGGCATACTAGAAGCGCTAAAGCATATGCGTTTTCAGTATGTGCATGAAACGTGGGAGCATTTTAACCGCAAGATTGAAGAGCTGGGTGCGATCGCAGAAGCCTTTATTGAAGGCGAAATCAAGCGCTCCCCTAGCGTCCAAGGCCATATCACCCCGTTTGGGACAGTAGAAATCCTATCCACCCACGATCAAATCCTAGGTGGTCCAGACGGACAAATCTTTTTAGGGTGTCGGTTTCCAGCGGATGCAGCCTATCGGCTTGCACTTCAAGACATAGGCCGTCGTGTTGGAGAAACCCTGGCCCAACGGGGAGCCTTAGAACGATATAGCGTTGATTTTATTGCGGTGCAGAAAGACGACCAAACATGGGAGTTAAATGCAATTGAAATCAACCTACGTAAAGGAGGGACCACGCATCCGTTTATGGCTCTCCAACTATTGACTAACGGCAGCTATAACCTGGAGGATGGTCAGTTTTACACCCCCCAAGGACAGCCCAAATACTACCGAGCCTCTGATAACTTACAAAAAGATCACTACAAGGGGCTGCTACCAAATGATCTGATGGACATCATTATGATTGAGCAGCTGCACTTTAATTCCATTGCTGGCACTGGCGCAGCATTTCACTTGATGGGATGCCTCTCAGAATATGGCAAACTTGGCCTCACCTGTATTGGCAATACGCCTGAAGAAGCTGAGCGGATCTACGAACGGGTAGTTACAGCTCTAGACAGCGAAACCCGCTAACGATTCTTCATCATACGAGCGATGTCGCGTTTTTCTTGCTTTTGCTTGAGGGATTCACGTTTATCGTGTAACTTTTTACCGCGTCCAATAGCGATGTTGACTTTCACACGACCTTTCTTGAGATAGAGCTTTAAAGGGACTAAAGTTAAGCCCTTTTCTTCGACCTTGCCAATAAGTTTACGAATTTCGGCTTTATGGAGCAGTAATCGTCGAGGACGCCGAGGCTCATGGTTGTAAGCCTGATTCGTCATGTTGTGGGGAGAAATATGGACATTGAGTAACCACACTTCACCGTTTTTGACCTGAGCGTAACCGTCCCGCAGGTTCACTTTGCCAGCCCGGATGGACTTGACCTCGGTGCCTTTTAGCTCGATACCAGCCTCATAGCTATCTAAAATTTCGTAGGTAAACCGAGCCTGGCGGTTGTCAGCCATGACTTTAAAGCCGTCACTGGGCTGGGATTTTTTATTTGCTTTCGCCATGCTGACTTAATTTCTACAACCTGTAGGAAAAATACTAAATTTCATATCCTCGGGTTTGTTATTGTAGCGGGCTATTCTACAACTACGCACCATTCATGGAGTTCGTAGTCGACGCAGCCATTTTGAATTAGTGGATCGGCTTTGACAATCGCTTCCGCTTCGGCCAAACAAGATGCCTGGAATAGCAGCATACCGCCACCACGTTCGGCCCAGTAACCGGTTTTAGCTTGGTGCCCTTTGGCGATTAACTCTTTGACGTAGTCAACGTGGGCAGGTACAAACTGGTCAAATGTGGCCTTATTGACAATGCCATGCTCAATTTTGACAAACCACACCATAAGCAAAATTCACAGATATCGGCTACTCAGCTAGGCCTTGCAAAATATATTGTAGGAAGATTAATTGTCAATCTATGAATTCGCATCGATTCTTCATCGCCCTGGTACCTCCGCCAAAGATTCAAGCGTCTGTTAATGAGATCAAACGCTATTTTAAACAGCATTATGCTTCTCGTAAGGCGTTTAATTCGCCACCGCATATTACGCTGCAGGCTCCGTTTGAGTGGCCATCAGACCGAGGTTTAGATGAACTGATTGAGGGATTGAAATGGTTTGCTCTCAAGAGGGGGAAGATTGCGATCGCACTCCGCAATTTCGGAGCCTTCCCACCCAAAGTTATCTATGTCGATGTTGTCCAAAACCCTGAACTCATGGTCTTACAGAAAGATTTAGCCACATTTATAGAAAACAGATATGGCATTGCCGACCATCGTTATCGCAATTTCTGTCCCCACATGACCGTCGCCTTTCGAGATCTCACAAAAACCGCCTTTCACCAAGCCTGGCCAGAATTTCAACAAAAGACTCTAACGTTCAATTTTACAGCCCAGCAGCTGACCCTCCTGCGCCATGACGGTCAACGGTGGCAAACATACCAGAACTATTCATTTGAAAACTCGACCTCGACCAATGACTCATGACCATAGAGCCTCATAAGCTTTTGCATAAAAGCCTGATGCCATGCATGCCGCTGTAATATGCACGTACTAATCCGGACCATAAAGACATCAGTAGCGTTTCTCCAGGTATTGGCAGGCTTAGCATAGTCCCACTCAAACCCTCCATTAATACCCGTGTAATAATTTGGCCTTTCGGCAAAGGGCCTGTAGTATTCTCCAGCCCATGAGCCCTGGGTCGGATCATCAAAGTTATTGGAGGTATCCAACAGGTATAGCAACGAATTAGTATCTAATGCTCGAAAGTAGTCAGGCAGCACCTCTTTGATGTGGGCTCCAAGAGCACCGGCATTTTGTGCAAGCAGATCATTGAGTACTACAGCTTCGTTGGCTATGTGCAAATCTTCATTGAAAGCCATGCCATGCCACGACCAGTCCATTTCAAGCCACCAAAGATCGGGAAATCGGTTCCAGATCTCCATGCGGGCCTCCCCCCAAGCATTCCAGTTATATTTTTGACCATCACCATCGGCCAGAGCATTGTCTAGAAGATACGTCCCAATTGAAATCAGACGTATCTTATTTTGTTCTGCGGAGGTAAGTTTTTCTAAACATTGGGGCACACGGTGGGTGCCCCCCCATACCAGCATGTAAAGAGGATGAGGATCGCTAACACTGGTCTCAGCTTTGATGGCAGCGATTGCTTGATCGTGGCTAGTGAATAACTTTGTACGTAAATATGATGGCGATGGATAAGCTAAAGTTTGAAACTTATAAGCCGGATTTTTGTAGTCCTCTTCATACCGATCGAGAACGATTTGGGTTCCTGTAACGCCGCTATCAAGGCTATCGGGCCAGATTCCACATATATCTACTTCATTGGCGTACATCATTAAGTGCGCCATCGATTGTCTATCGTCCGGATCACCCTGACCAACCTGGAGGTCGGAAATAATAATGACCCGTGGTTTTTGGTTGGTTGGAGTTGTGCCCTGTCCTTCAGCTTTGGTAACAGACCAAAAGTTCCCTTGGGCACAAGAACCAGTCGCAAAACCTATGAGCGAGTTCCTTAGAAAAGCTCGCCTATCCATGGGGTGGTGCTCCTGTTTCCCGATATTGCCACGCTGCTTGGAAAAAGTCCCGTTCACAGACCATGGCATAGCAATAGGTGGATCGGATCAACTGACTATCCTCTGCATATTCGTCCACAAGGGTTTCTAACTGAGCCGCTAAGGGTTCAAATTCATCACTGCTATAGGTAACAATCCAGGCCTTATAGGTATGGTCAGGAATACCACCTTGGGCAAGATGCTTTCCAAGGTATGCATACAGACGCATACAGGGAGACATAGCTACGGCTGTTACCCCAATGGGTTGGCTCCAAGCTGTTGCTAATAAAAAATCCGTATACTGCCGGGTGGCACTGCCTGGACGCACCTGAGCTAGATCGACATTCCAGGTTTGAGCATAGCTCTGGTGTAGCTTTAATTCTGATAACACCCCAGTAGCTAAATCATGAAATACGTTGAAGCTTTGCCATGTAGGGGCTTTAGCGGCTGCAATACTATAGGCTCGGGCAAAGGCTTCTAGAAAGAAGGCATCTTGCCCTACATAATATGCAAACGTTTCCTTCGGTAAGGTGCCATCTGCAATACCTTGAACAAACGGATGGGCAAGGCTCTCATTCGCCAGGTTTAAATGGTCTTGCCAAAGCTTAGAAGAAAGGACCATGGGGGATAAATCAGCGGTCAAATTGTACTGCGGGTGACATTATAGAATTAATAGACGGTTACCCACTGCACCGGCATCTATTGCCTAATGCCCATCATCACATGCTAGATCTGTCCGACCTCAAACGCGAAAGCGACCTACTCACTAATCGCCTGGGCAAAGCTCAGGAGTATCTTTGACCTACCTGCCATTCAAGCAAAAATCGATGACCTGGAGCAGGTGGCCGCCCAACCAGACTTTTGGGATAATCAGCAGCAAGCGCAGAAGACGCTACAAACTCTAAACGAATATAAGTCATATCTTGAACAGCTCAGTACCTGGAATACTCAGCTTGGAGATATTCAGACTATCGCAGAGCTGCTGGAACTTGAATCAGACCCAGCCCTCTTAACTGAAGCGCAGGAAACAGCTCAGAATCTGGCTAAAGCGCTCGATCAATGGGAGCTGCAGCAGTTGCTATCTGGTCCCTACGATAAAAATAGCGCTGTTGTCACTATTAATGCTGGAGCTGGAGGAACGGATGCTCAAGACTGGGCGGAAATGTTGCTGCGGATGTATACCCGTTGGTGTGAGCAGCATGGCTACAGTATCAAACTCGTTGAGGAATCTAAAGGGGATGAAGCAGGTCTGAAATCAGCCACTTTGGAAATTGATGGGCGCTACGCCTATGGCTATTTGAAGGCGGAAAAGGGAACTCATCGGTTGGTGCGCATCTCTCCGTTTAACGCTAATGGCAAGCGGCAAACGAGTTTTGCAGGGGTTGAGGTTATGCCGGTATTAGATGACAATATCGAGCTGGATATCCCGGATAAAGACTTGGAAATAAAGACTTCACGTTCAGGTGGAGCGGGTGGTCAGAATGTGAATAAGGTTGAAACGGCGGTGCGGATTACTCACCTACCGACGGGGCTGTCGGTACGGTGTACCCAGGAGCGATCGCAACTACAAAACCGCGAAAAAGCTATGGCTCTGCTCAACGCGAAATTGCTAGTCATTGCCCAGGAGCAGCAGGCCCAGGCAGTTGCTGATATTCGAGGTGACATGGTAGAAGCTGCCTGGGGCAATCAAATTCGTAACTATGTCTTTCACCCTTATCAAATGGTCAAAGACTTGCGCACGAGTGTCGAAACTACGGCGGTTGACGATGTCATGAACGGTGACCTTGACCCATTTATTGAGGCACTGCTCCAACAAGAAAATCAAATTACCCAAGAATCAACTGTGTAGTCGGCCTCATGCTATTGAGACCTGATACATTACTTAATGTTGGCAGAAATTCTAGTTGTGCTGTTTTCAGCCGACATCGAAAGAAATTCTCTAGGCATCAAAACTGTTTATTATCAGATTCCCATGTCTCAGTCTCCTCCACCTTCTGTAGATGCACCGTCCAATGAGCCCACGCCTAGCTATGTCAAGTTAGCTATGCGTAACATGGTGAAAAAAGGCAGCAAATCCTTATTTCACTTCTTTTTGACGGCCATGGGCCTACTGGGTGTGCTGGTTGGTCTGGCCTACCTCACCCGGTGATCCCGTTGACTCAAAACCCTACACCTGAAGTAGAACTCTGGGTGGAGACCAGGGAAGATGTGGAACTAACCCACAAAGCAGAGCTGCCAACTGTGTCAACTTGGCAGACCTGGTTTAAGATTTGGCTGAGTGAGCTAAAACCAACCTCATCTCCAATTGGTCGCTATGAGGTTAACCTTTTGTTGACTGATGATGTCACCATTCGACAGTTGAATGCTACCTATCGTCATCAAGATAAGGCGACTGATGTTTTAGCCTTTGCCGCTCAAGAAACGGAAATACCCGGTGCTCAAACCATCTATCAAACCGCTCCCTTACCCCTGGGGGACGTGGTTATTTCTGTAGAAACTGCTCAGCGGCAGCGACACGATGCCCACTATTCCTTGACCCAAGAACTGGCATGGCTCGCAGCCCATGGCTTGCTGCATCTATTAGGATGGGACCATCCCGACGATATAGCCCTGAAAATCATGCTAGAGCAACAGCAGCAGCTTTTGCGACAGATCGACCTAACGTTTTAGCAGACTATATGTTAGTTATCGAATCTGGATAGGTAGTATACGATTACAGATTTTGATAAAGGTTAACATAGTCCGCAGAATGATAATTCTTTCGGGAACCTATTGAGCGGTTTCAGGTTTCGATTAATTAGGGCTGAAGATTATGGAAGCCCTCTTAATATGCTGCGCGGTCGCTTCAACACCCTGTGTTGGTTGCTGCCAACTAAATTAACCAGCTTCCTATTTTGTACTGATTGATATACATTACCTTCAAGGTTTGTGCATGTCTATTTCCTCTAACCTTCAAACTGTTCCTAAGAGTAAAAAGGAAAGCAAAACTGCCTGGCAGGTTGCCCCTAATTTATTCACGAGTTTTCGCTATGCATGGGCAGGTATTATTTATGCCGTTAGGACTCAGCGTAACTTTCGTATTCATTTAGCGATTGGGCTGGTGGCCTTATCTTTAGGGGTCACGTTGCACATCACTGCGGTTGAAGCGGCTGTAGTTACGATTACCATTAGTGCTGTATTGGTGATGGAATTGATGAATACAGCCTTAGAGTCTGTTGTCGATCTGACGGTTGGTCAGACTTATCACGAGCTGGCGAAGATTGCCAAGGATTGTGCGGCTGGAGCCGTTCTGATCTCTGCGATCGCAGCGCTATTGGTAGCTGGCTTTATTTATCTACCACCGTTAATCCTGCTGTTAAACACTGGGATCGCTTAAGCTATGCTCATTGAGCTTTGGGCGAGCAATGATTTTAGTCATTGATAACTACGACAGTTTTACGTATAACCTGGTGCAGTATTTGGGAGAACTGGGTCAATTACTGCCGGTTGCGGCTGATATTCAGGTTTTTCGTAATGATCAAATTACTTTGGAGCAGATTCGTGCTTTGGTACCCGATGGTATCTTGATTTCTCCTGGACCTGGTACACCGGATGATGCTGGTATTTCCCTGAAGATTATCCAGGAATTGGGACCGACTACGCCGATTCTGGGAGTCTGCTTAGGTCATCAAAGTATCGGTCAGGTGTTTGGTGGCAAGATAACGGCTGCTGCTGAACTGATGCATGGAAAGACATCGCTTGTAACCCATACTAATCAGGGAGTATTTGCAGGGCTTGAAAATCCACTGACGGCAACCCGATATCACAGTTTAGTGGTTGCTCGCGAGAGCTGCCCCGAGTGCTTAGAGATTACGGCTTGGGTGGATGATGGAACAATTATGGGGCTACGTCATCACCAATATCCTCATATCCAAGGTGTGCAGTTTCATCCTGAAAGTGTGTTGACTCAATCGGGTAAGCAGCTCTTGCAGAACTTTTTGAGTGCTATTCCCATGCGGACACCACTTACTGTTTAAGACTGTCTACAATTTTGAAATACTGCAGAAGCCAGAAAACTGTCTGTCTTGTTTAGCGAGTGTTCCAAGGCTGTGGCACTATAACAAGTCATGGACAGTTGATTGCAATGGGATGTGAGGACATGATGAAACGGCGGCAATTGCTTCGAAATGCCAGTGCAGCATTCGTCAGCACCCTGGGTCTGGGAATTGCATCTAATTGGCAAGCCTATCAGGCTCAAACAGGGACTTTAAGAATCACGTCACTGGGACATATGTGTTTCCAGTTTTCTGGCGGTGGCAAGACCATTTTGACTAACCCGTTCACTCCCGTAGGTTGTACTGAAGGGTATGCTGCTCCAAACTTGACGGGTGCAGATTTGGTTCTGATTAGTAGTCGACTGTTTGATGAAGGATTTATTCCTGACGGTGTGTCGGTTAATTATTTATTAGATGAACCGGGTGCCTATGAGGTTAATGGTTTGAGTGTTCAGGGGGTTGGTATGCCCCACGATCGAGAGGGTGGCAGACGATTTGGTACCAATACGGCTTGGCTATGGATGCAGGCTGGTATCAAAGTTGTTCATTTAGGTGGTGCGGCTGCCCCCATTGATTTAGAAGATCGGATTTTAATTGGTCGACCTGATGTACTACTGGTTCCAGTCGGGGGTGGACCCAAAGCTTACAATCCCGCTGAAGCAGTTGCGGCGATTGAGAGTTTGCAGCCTAAACTTGTAATTCCGACTCAGTATCGTACCAATGCTGCTGGTAGTAGCTGTGAATTGGAGGCGGTAGATGCATTTTTAGGCTTGATGGCAGGGACTCCTGTTGAGCGGGTCGGCAGTACGCTAACGGTTCAGAGTAGTGGTCTGCCAGCTAGCGGAATGCAGATTAAGGTTCTCTCCTAAATGGGGCAACGGCTCACATGTCAATATATCTGGAATATCAACAGCGACGACAGGCTGTAATGGCTGCTATTGGTCAAGGCACTGCTATTTTTGGCAGCGCACCGGCTGCAGTAATGCACAACGATGTGGATTATCCATTTCGGCAAAACAGCGACTTTTTCTATTTGACGGGGTTTAATGAGCCGGATGCGATCGCAATCCTAGCTCCCCACCATGAAGAACATCAGTTTGTACTGTTTGTACGTCCCAAAGACAAGGAAAAAGAAACCTGGTCCGGTTATCGCACAGGTGTCGAATTAGCTAAAGAACAATACGGTGCTCAAGAAGCTTATCCCATTGAGGAATTAGCCGAGAAGCTACCCCAATATGTCGAAAATGCTGACCGGCTCTACTATCACTTTGGTGACGATAATCGGTTGGACCAACATATCTTGACTCTTTGGCAGCGAATATTAGCCAAATATCCTAAACGCGGACGAGGCCCGGTCGCGATCGAAGATGGACGGTTGTTAATGCAGCAGTTTCGGCGGATTAAGAGTGCTGGCGAATTGAAGCAAATGCGTCAGGCGATCGCTATATCGGCTAAAGCTCATAACCATGCCATGGCTATTGCTCAGCCTGGTTGCTATGAATATGAAATCCAGGCAGAAATGGAACATATCTTTCGCCTGGAAGGAGCCCTGGGACCTGCTTATCCATCGATTGTGGCTTCTGGTGCAAATGCTTGCATTTTGCACTACGTCGAAAACAATCGCCAAATGCAAACAGAAGATCTCTTGCTGATCGATGCGGGCTGTGCTTATAGCTATTACAACGCTGATATTACCCGTACTTTTCCTGTGGGTGCAGGATTTACTCCTGAACAACGTATTCTCTATGAATTGGTACTAGAAGCTCAGCTTAAGGCCATTGAGGCTGTTCAACCTGGGCGTCCCTTTAATGATTTTCATGATGCAGCCACTCGTGTTATTACTGAGGGCTTGGTCGAGCTAGGACTGCTTAAAGGTAGTGTAGACACGCTCATCGAAGAGAAAAAACACAAGGCCTTTTTTATGCACGGTACCGGTCATTTTTTGGGGTTGGATGTGCATGACAGCGGTACGCTACGTAACTCTGATAAAACTTGGCAGCCCTTTGCTCCAGGCAATGTGGTGACTGTTGAGCCAGGTATTTATATTGCTCCAAACTATGAACCCGCCGAAGATCAGCCCGATGTAGATCAACGCTGGCGTGGCATTGGTATTCGGATCGAAGACGATGTGTTGGTTACCCAAACAGGCCACGAGGTACTGACAGCCGCTGTTCCCAAAAGCCTGGAGGCTATGGAGTCACGGGAAAGTGCCTTGTTGAGTATGTCTTGATTGCGTGGCGTCGCGTACTTGTTTTTTTGTACCAATTTAGTTTGATTAGGGTACTCTAACGACGGACTCAGCTCTGTGTTGCTGTGATTAAGACCGGCAACACTATGGGTAACAGATATACTCCAATGGTTCTTGTCTGAAACCATAAAACTCAGATGAATCAAGGAAGGGGGCATTTTATAAACCGCATAATTTTAAGATTCAATATCTCCAACATTGTGCAAATGCGGTTACTCTTGTTTTGCGATATCGATCCTAGGTTACCCTAGCCACTTGGTGACTTTGGGATCACTGCTGTTAAAAGGAACTGAAGCTGTGCGTTGGAATCCTTTACTGGCTGGTAAGTTTACTGTCCCCAGAATATCTAGCATGATGTCTGGTGTGATAGGCATTTTGGGTGCTGTTCTGATTGCTTTGCCGGCTGATGCAGCTACTCTTCAGTTTTGGCGTTTTGATCAGCAGCAAAACCGTCTGACCTTTACCACCGATACTCAGGTACGCCCGACGGCCCAACTGATTTTTAACCCAACTCGTTTAGTGATTGATTTGCCGGGTACTCAGGTAACGAGTTCAACTACCCGACAACGTCTCCAAGCAGGACTAGAGGAGGTGCGCGTTGGTCAACTGGATGAGCAAACAGCCCGAATTGTGATTGAGTTGGCTCCTGGATATACCCTAGATCCGCAGCAGGTCCAGGTTCGAGGAGAAACCAGTCGTCGTTGGTATGTACAACTACCTGAGCTAATAGCGGCGGATGGAGACCGCCCTAGTCCGTCAACATCGTCTTCTGATAGGGCTGCTACTCCACAACCCCAGCGGACGACTAACCAGGTGACAGCCGATAATGGTGCAACGCGTGAGCAGGATACTCAAGTGGAGAGTATCGTGGCAACGGCGGATGGCTTTTTTATTCGGGTATCAGGTCAAACGCCAGAGGTACGTCTGCGTCGTTCTCGTCGACGTGATCCACAGCGAACAATTACCCTAGAACTATCAGATAGTTCTATTGCCCCTGGATTAACATCAGCTTCATTGCCAGACAACCGTTATAGCGTCGAGAGTTGGGAGGTTTCCCAAAGTGATTCAACGGTGCTCATAACCATGAGGCTGGGAGACGATAGTCCCGACTGGCAGACGATTGGAACTGAAATTGGCAATAGTCTGCGAGGTGTTTCAGTCCTTCCCGACGGAGTGGCTATTCGGGATATCCCTGATAGTGGTGCCAATAGTATTCCAGTTCCAACTGAAACAGTTACTCGTCCTTCAGATCGCTCATCAAATCGAAGACCATTGCCTGAGAGGTCGACTCCCCCAGTTGAGACGCCTTCTCCTTCTGCGCTACCCCGAGTCCCCCAGGGACGTATTGTCGTTGCGCTTGATCCTGGTCATGGAGGGCGTGACCCGGGTGCTGTTGGTATCGGTGGTTTGCAAGAAAAGCAGGTGATTTTCCCGATTTCTCAACAGGTAGCTGCGATCCTTCGGGAGCAAGGTATAGAGGTAGTGATGACTCGTAACAGTGATATTGAGCTAGATCTTGATCCGCGTGTGCAGATTGCTGAGCGGGCTGATGCCGATCTCTTTGTCAGTATCCATGCCAATGCTATTAATCTTAGTCGGCCTGATGTGAATGGTTTAGAGACCTACTATTATTCCAGCGCCGGGGCTCGATTTGCTCGTAATGTGCATGATGTTGTGTTGCAGATAATGGGTATGCGCGATCGCCGTGTGCGGCAGGCTCGTTTCTATGTTCTGCGCCGGACATCAATGCCCGCTATCCTGATTGAGGTCGGGTTTGTTACAGGTGCAGAAGATATTCAGAATCTGCGCGATCCAGAATGGCGCAGTCGGATGGCAAATGCGATCGCACGTGGCATTCTAACCCACATCCAACGTGAACTTTAGCTCCTTGAAGCCATTCACCTGGTCTTAACCAATTCTCGTGGCTGATTGATTATTTATGCTCTGGATGTTCAGTCGCTTCACAGGGTTCACCAAGCGTATTAATTTTACGAATGAGCTGCTGTAAACGGCCAAAATCTCGGTGATTAAACTGAAATACAAGGCGCGGCAGGTCTACAGTTTCATCGCCATGCTCCTCTGGGAGCGCTTCCGTCATTTCAATTTTGCCAGCAGCTACGATATCACTAAATGTTTGATTTAACTCTTCTAATGCTCCGGAGCGCAGACATGAATTGAGGCGTAAAACTAATCGTTCATCCACATATCGAATGGAATGAAATACCCGATAGTAGTTTGTAATCTCAGTCCAGGCATCATCAATATTATCGGTAATAACATACAAGCTAGGGTCATCAGGGCTAATTAGACGATTTGCCAGCAGATGCTCTTGTATGTAGGTGTCCCAGCCTTGCCAATAATTACCGCCGGGATGATCAATCAATACAATTGGCATTGGCTCTGCCTTACCTGTTTGCACAAGCGTAAGTGACTCAAATGCCTCATCCTGAGTACCAAAACCTCCAGGAAACACTGCAAGCGCATCACACTCTCTCAAAAAAAACAACTTGCGTGTAAAAAAGTATTTGAATGTGAGTAGCTTCGGATCATTTTCCATAATTGGATTTGATCCTTGCTCAAAAGGTAGCCGAATGTTTAATCCAAACGAATGCTCAACGCCAGCTCCCTCATTGCCAGCTTCCATGATGCCTGGGCCAGCCCCTGTCATGATCATAAATCCCTGTTGGGCAGATCGCTGGGCAAATGTTTTAGCTAGCTGATAGTCAGGATGAGCTGCTGGAGTGCGAGCTGAACCAAAAATAGCAATTTTACGAGTATGACGATAGGGATAAAAGCCCTGGAACCCCAGTTCCATATCCTGCAAGGTATTGTTCAGAATCTTCCAATCCAGTCGATCAGCCTCCCGTCCAATCATTCTTACCAGGGTTTCTAAAATTTGTTGAATCACGGCCCCATGTTCCATAGAGGGCAACTGTGTGACAATTTCAGAAATCTTCTCTTGTAAGTGAGTTGGCAATTTTGTTGTGGAGGTGACCATAAAACACGAAGTTAGTGAAGATCCTTAATCGCTTCATCTCAGAGCGATGCTCCCCAATTGTATAGCAATGCTTTGAGGCAACAGGCCGATATTATCTGCTGTGACTGTTGCAACTTAACAATTAAAAATTTGATGGCTCAATGCTTTTATCTTAGGCCTGATGTAGTCCCAAAGAAGAGACTCCCCCAACGCTAGAGAGTGCTAGCAGTGTAGCAGGCTGTGTCCGTTTCGCACAGCATCTACCCTGAATGGCCAAATTATTCAAAAAATAATGGTTCCAACAGAGTTTGCCGGAACCGCTAAAAATTTCACCTGTTGATTTTTATAGTGACTATCCACAATTTGGCAGCCATTACAAGCTAACCCATCGTTTAGATGAGCGACAACCTGGCTTTAATGCCTACAGGTACTTCTCAAGGGTATTTGCCAGTGTCGTCTTGGGTACAGCGCCAACTACCATATCAACCCGTTGACCATCCTTGAAAATCATCAAAGTTGGAATACTACGAATGCCATACTGGCTGGCAACCTTAGGATTATCGTCCGTATTAACTTTAACAACCTTGACCTTGCCATCGTACTGTTCAGAAATCTCGTCCACTACGGGGGCAACCATCCGGCAAGGGCCACACCAAGGGGCCCAGAAGTCTACAAGCACCGGTAGCTCGCTTTTGAGAACTTCTTGTTCGAATGTCGAATCTGTGACTTGTGCGGCTGACATCCCTATATTCCTTGTCAACAAATATCAGATTCTTACCATAGCTGATTTTGGTCTGTGCCTCATATCAGCATTGGAAAAATCAACCTTAAGAATACCCCTTTATGGCCAATTCCACTGATGCTAAAAGTTGAATCGCTCATTTTTAGGAGCAACTTCAATCCTCTGAATAAGTTCTATTCAAATAGAAAAAAATACTTAGAGCTGCCCATATAGGAACCGCCTAAACCAAACAGGTTTAGGCGGAGTGTGGTGTGAGGAGTGAACGGAAACTTCCGTCTCCGCTTTCTGTCTCATTGTAGGTCAAGTCTCAGCTTTTGCCATCCCCTACACCTAAGGTATGACGAGGATTTTAAGTTTTGTTTTATTGCGATCGTAAAAAAATAAAAAAATTAGTGACGCAGATCATATTGAGGAGTGATGGCAACTATCATATTGACTAAATCGAACTGCAACATCACAGTTTTTTTGTAGATAATTTCTTGGTAGAAAATAACAAATAGTATTTAGAAGGTAAGATTTTCTCAAGAAAATCTTACCTTCTAAACATGAGCTATTTACCCATACCAAGCTGCTGAGCTTTTTGATACACTTTGCCTTCCGTCAGGAGCGAAGGTGCAATGACCACTTCTACCTGTTGCATGCCCTTGAGATCTTTGGCACCTAAGGTTCCCATACTTGTTTTCAAAGCGCCGAGTAGATTGTGGGTGCCATCATCAAGCTGAGCTGGACCTCGCAAAATTTGCTGAAGACTACCGGTCGTCCCTACTTGAATACGTGTACCACGGGGTAGCACAGGACTAGGAGTTGCCATTCCCCAGTGGAATCCCCGCCCAGGTGCTTCGGCTGCCCGAGCAAAGGGAGAGCCAATCATCACAGCATCGGCACCAGAGGCTATAGACTTGCAGATATCTCCCCCGGTTACCAAGCCGCCATCAGCAATAACGGGTACGTAGCGACCTGTTTCGTGCTGATAGTCATCTCGGGCGGCTGCGCAGTCAGAGACGGCGGTTGCTTGGGGAACGCCTACGCCCAATACTCCTCGCGATGTACAAGCAGCGCCGGGGCCAATCCCGACCAATACACCAGATGCGCCAGCCTTCATTAACTCAAGGGTGACTTCGTAGGTAACACAATTTCCCAAAATCACTGGCATGGGCATTTCTGTGCAGAAATTCGCCAGATCTAGAGGAGATATAGATTCTGGTGAGATGTGGTTTGTAGATACCACTGTCGCTTGAATAAAGACTAGGTCGGCTTGAGCTTCGGCGACGGTTTTGCCATATTTAGCAGCTCCCATCGGTGTGAGGCTAACCGCTGCGATACCACCCTGGGATTTAATCTCTCCAATACGTTGCTTAATCAGCTCTGGTTGAACCGGTTGAGCATAGATTTCTTGCATGAGTGGCACAAACTCTGATTTGCCGACAGAAGCAATCCGATCTAAGACTGGATTCGGGTTGTCGTAACGGGTTTGAATACCTTCCAGGTTGAGAACGCCGAGAGCACCGAGTTTTGCTAGTTCTACCGCCATCTGCACGTCAATTACGCCGTCCATAGCGCTGGCAATGATAGGGATTTCACGCTCTATATTGCCAAGGGTCCAACGGGTGTCAGCTAATTCGGGATCTAGGGTTTGAGGTCCAGGTACTAATGCGATCTCGTCAATGCCATAGGCACGCCTTGCTGTTTTGCCACGACCAAGTTGAATGTTCACTGATATCTCCTTCCCAAGATCATTAGGCTAGCCTAGCAAAGAAAGAAATCGATACTCAATTGTTTGTGGATAGGTCGCTTAGGAATTTGGTTGAGGACGTTTTTCCAGTCATGGAGTAAGTGCTGGTTAATGCTTGACTATGGCAAGGTCGGGCTATTTGTAGACTTACACTTTCGTAAAATAATAAAGAGCATACATGCTGGTAAATGCTCTAATAGACCAATGTTTAGTGGCTTAGTTAGTAACTGGATCAGGGTATGCTCAGGCCTAAGCAGATTGTCTGGTAGTGCGACATTACTCATGCTTTCTTATCTAGAACTCTAAGCTTGGTCAAAAATCCATAGAATTGCTTCATGGCTATGGTTTAGACTCCTTTCATGAATCATCGACAATCAACGTGAATTTATCGTCACTCAAGTTTTTTAGGAATCTTCGGGCTAACAACCGTCAGTTTGCGGTGATTGGTTTGGGGCGTTTTGGGCGAGCTGTGTGTCTGACGCTCCATGGTATGGGGTATGAGGTTTTGGGGATTGATGTGGATGAGAACCGGGTCGCGCAGGTGCTGACTGATCAAATTGCGGCTCACGCGGTGCAAATGGATTCTACGCAGCCTTCTGCCCTACAAGAGGCTGGTATCCCTGATTTTGATACGGTGATTATCGCTATTGGTAACTACATTCAAGAGAGCATTATTACCACTCTCAATGTTAAAGAAGCTGGTGTTGCGAATGTGGTGGCTAAGGCATCGACTGAAATTCACGGTAAGCTCCTGCGGCGAGTGGGAGCTGATCACGTTGTGTTTCCGGAGTTTGAAATGGGCTGTGAGTTAGCCCGTTCTCTGACGCGTCCGGGGGTGCTTGATCGATTTGAACTTGATCCCGACCACAGTATCGTCGAGGTGGTTGTGCCGCAGGAGTTTGATGGTAAGACCATTGTGGAACTAGATCTGCGTAATCACTATGGGCTGACTTTGATGGCTATTAGCAAAGAGAATGCTATGGACAAGTTTGAGATTAACCCTAGCCCAGTAACGCGATTGAGGGCTGGAACGCTGATGGTAGTTGTAGGCGCTAATAGGGGCATTGATAAGCTGCCAATGTGAGCGTTATCATGGCGACCTTCTGTCAACATATGTTTGAAGAGATTCGGTGATGGATGAGGAAATATGCAAGTTATTGGCCTCATAAGTGGCACCTCTGTCGATGGCATTGACGCGTCCTTAGTTGAAGTGACAGGACAGGGGTATGATGTGCGGGTTGAATTGCTAGCAACCCAGACTACTGATTATCCGACAGCATTGCGCGATCGCATCCTTGCTGTATGTGGCGGTGCATCTCAAACAATGGCAGAAATTGCCCAGTTGGATGACGAAATTGCGATCGCATTTGCCGATGCTGCCAATCAGCTAGGCAAGGCTGACCTAATTGCCTCCCATGGTCAAACGATTTATCATCGCCCTCCGACATCAGTACGTTTGGGCTATAGCTGGCAGCTTGGCCGCGGCACCCTCATTGCCGATCTGACCCAGACACCCACCATTTGTAATTTTCGCAATGCCGATATTGCTGCGGGGGGGCAAGGGGCTCCGCTAGTGTCTCCCGTTGATGTCAGCTTACTCAGTCATCCCCAACGCCATCGATGTGTACAAAATATTGGCGGCATTAGCAATCTGACCTATCTGCCGCCCTGGGATAAAACCGACACTCCTCCTGCCGGGATCGTAGGCTGGGATACAGGCCCCGGCAATGCTCTGATTGATTGGGCAGTGTCCGTATTTAGTGATGGCCGCCTGACCTATGATCACAACGGGACCTGGGCCGCCCAGGGGACTCCCTGTCAATCGCTTATAGACCAATGGCTTACCCAGCCATTTTTTCGGCAACCGCCGCCAAAATCGACTGGACGGGAACTATTTGGCGTTGACTATGGTCAGCGGTGTTGGCACGCAGCACAGACACTGGACCTCAGCCAGGCGGATTTTCTGGCAACCTTGACTGCGTTTACGGCTGCTACAGTAGCTGCTAGCTATCAACAGCTACCACGTTTGCCGGACGAAGTTTTGCTGTGCGGAGGGGGAAGTCAGAATGCATATTTGCGATCGCAATTACAGGTCAGATTGCCTAACATTCACTTTCTGACCACTGATGACGTTGGTCTTAACAGCGACTTTAAAGAAGCGATCGCATTCGCCATCCTGGGTTACTGGCGTTGGCATCAACATCCAGGTAATCTACCTGAGGTGACAGGTGCCAGCAAACCTTGTCTGTTGGGGCAGATCTTTGGCATTGAAGATAGCGTTAACAGCTAGTACAAGGATGCTGAGTTTGTAGTGTTGCAGTAGCAATGGTTGGAGATCTTCATCTATTCTGAAGAAGCGTCCCTGTCTAAGGCCGACATCGTAAGCAAGGGTTTGCACCTCAAGGTTTAATGTCGTACATTTGCTAGCCGCACATCATTGATAGTTCCATACACGAATTGTCATAAAACCATCAGGGAGAACACGTGAGCCACAGTTTTCTGATCGAGCCAGGACGCTGGACCCTTCAAGGTAGCTGGTTAGCCAAGGATTTGTTTCCTATAACCGTCAAAGGCAAAATCTTGGTTGCCTGGAATAGTAACGACTGGTTCACTATGGTTACCAAGCTTATTTTTCCGAATGGAGAGCTAGATGACATCGCTCTCCAATACAAAGGGCGTATTGTTCGAGGCGATCGTCAGTATACGTTTGTACTACAGCACACTATGCTTGGACGGGTCGAGGGCGAAGGCTGGATTGCGCCCGATTCCATAGTTCAGCAATATTGGGTGTTAAAAGATAGACATATGCGCACTGGATTTGAAACGCTTTATCGTCTGAGCCCCAATCGATATCATTTCTCCGGCGGCATTATGGCCGGTCATCATCTAACCAGTACGATGGAAGCGATTATTGAGCGCCATCAGGGTTAGGTGCTACCAAGCTATTCCATAAGTTACTGTCAAATTCACCCTGGCAATAGCTGAGCTGAATGTATTCATAGATGGACTGAGCATCCCATCGCATTTATTTTTTGGTACTTAGCTAATAAAAAACTGCGACTTTTTACCCTCTAGGATAAGGATAAAGGCCTCATTCGTTGAATCAACATGGTTTCCCACAACCGCTCAATCATCTCAGTGGCCGTATTGTTGGTTTAGAACCGCAGCGTTAGATGACAAACAATAACTCCGGTCGTAGACTTGCCAATCGCTATGAGCTGATGGATCCCATCGGTGAAGGTTCCATGGGAAAAGTCTATTTGGCTAAAGATACGCTTTTAGGGGGCGTGCCCGTCGCTGTTAAATTTTTGGCTCAAACCCTGCTGAATGAGCAAATGACCCAGCGATTTATGCATGAGGCCATGACCTGTGCGCAGCTAGGCAACAACAGCATACATGTTGTTAGAGTGACAGACTATGGCGTAGCTGATGATGAGATTCCCTTTTACGTTATGGAATATCTCAAAGGGAAAAACCTGGGTCAGGTTCTGCAGTCACATCCTCTACCGGTTAAACGATTTCTTGACTTTACTCGGCAAATCTGTCTGGGGTTAGACACTGCCCACAGGGGGATTATCCTTGAGGGGCAACTGGTTCCTATCATTCATCGAGATATTAAACCCAGTAACATTTTAGTCACCCAAAGTGCCAGTGTAGGGGAGCTGGTCAAAATTTTGGATTTTGGCATTGCAAAACTGATACAGGTAGGCATTAGCGAACAAACCAGTAGTTTTCTGGGAACGTTGGCCTATGCATCACCAGAGCAAATGGAAGGGCAGGAGCTAGATCGACGTTCTGACATCTATAGCTTAGGTGTCATGATGTATCAAATGCTCACAGGATCTTTACCATTACGCCCTAGCAGTAATACATTTGGCGGTTGGTATAAAGCGCACCGTTCCCAGGAGCCAACACCATTAGATGGGTTATCCCCCTATGGTGCTTTGCCTGTGCGAATTAAAGACGCTGTGATGAGCTGTTTGGCCAAGGAGCGCTCCCAACGCCCTGGTAGCGTTAGTGAACTTTTTGCGCACCTTGAGGGCTCTATTGTATCTCCCATAGCTCCGAAAGAAGAGACCGAACCAGCGCCCCCCATAGAGTCTGAGGAAGATCGATTTTATCGACAACAAGGATGGCCACCAGATAAACCTGTTGCAGAGATTGTTTTTCCTAAACTTCTGATCATGGGAAAGCGTCAGTTACCGACACTTTGGGTAATGCTATCGCCTCAAGAAATTGAGCAGCGTATTAGCAACACCGGTTACAACAATTTCTTATGTACGCTTAATCCACACCCTATGGTGCTTTGGGTGACAGCGTTTCATAGTAAGGCTCAAGGGCCTAGATGGCTATCCAGTTATCTGGATCTCAAAAACCCTAGTCATGGGAAAATTATCTGGTACCTAGGTGAAAATGGTAGCTATCGAGTACTATTCTTCTCCAAAGACACTCCTAACCAATTTATTGCTTCCCGCCGTCTGCATATCGCATCACCTCAGCGAAAACTGCTCAAGGAGTGGGTTCTAAGAGCGCGTGCAACCATCTCAGTAGGAAGTTCGCAAGATAGTAAAGATATTCTCAGGAAGGAGCTAAATCATAAGCTCAAACCTAAAATGCTGTGGTGACCACTAAAATCACTCTGGTTGATGCTTGGGGTTACCTAAAATAAATCGGGTACTTTAGGAACGGTTACAGAACTTTTAGTTCCAGTACGATACAAACAGGGCATTGATAATTTCATCTATAGCCAAATCAATGCTTATAGCGAATGCCTGAGCAAAAAGGATTTTCTCTGTTTCATAGCTACTATGGCTGATAGGTTGGAGGTTCCTCTGACTTCGGACAGTGCTATGTATTATTGGCTTAGAACCGCAGCGTTAGATGACAGACAATAATTTTGGTCGTAGACTTGCTAACCGTTATGAGTTGATGGACCCCATCGGTCAAGGCTCGATGGGAAAAGTTTATCTGGCTGAAGACATGCTACTAGGAGGCGTACCTGTCGCTGTCAAGTTTTTGGCTCAAACCTTGCTGAATCAGCAAATGAATCAGCGGTTTATGCATGAGGCAATGACTTGTGCTCAGCTGGGAAACAACAGTATGCATGTCGTCAGGGTTACAGATTATGGGGTGACCGATGACGAAATTCCCTTTTACGTTATGGAGTATTTAAAGGGAAAAAATTTAGGCCAGGTGATTCAGCCAAACCCCTTGCCAATCCCGCGATTTCTCGATTTTATTCGACAAATCTGTTTGGGTTTGGAGAGTGCCCATAAAGGAATTATCCTGAATGGGCAATTGGTTCCCATCATTCATCGAGATATTAAACCTAGCAATATTTTAGTCACCCAAAGTGCCAGCGTAGGGGAGCTGGTCAAGATTTTGGATTTTGGCATTGCCAAATTAATCCAGGCTGATAATAGTGAGCAAACCAGTAGTTTTATGGGGACGTTGGCCTATGCGTCGCCAGAGCAAATGGAAGGACAAGAGCTAGATCGGCGTTCTGATATCTACAGCTTGGGTGTCATGATGTATCAAATGCTCACAGGCTCTTTGCCCTTTCGCCCCAGCCACAATACATTTGGCGGCTGGTACAAAGCCCATTGTGACCAAGACCCGATTCCATTAGATGGGTTATCCCCCTATGGCTCCTTGCCCAAGCTGCTCAAAGATACAATTATTAGCTGTTTGGCTAAGGATCGGTCTCAACGACCTAGTAGTGTCAGCGACCTATTGGGGAATCTAGCCCCGCTAGAAAATCGGTTTGGTAGGTCAATTGATCTTGGCAAACAGATTAGAGGGACGCTTCAGGAACTGCCGGTCGTACTTCGGCCAGCTCCTCCTAATGACTCTGAGGAAGATCGATTTTGTCGACAGCAGGTATGGCCTAAAAATAAAAATACACCTGTTGCTGAAATTTCTTTTCCTAAACTGCTGGTTATGAGTAATCGTCAGTTACCCACGCTTTGGGCAATGTTGGGGGCACAAGAAATTGATCAACGAATTGGTAATACTAGTTCTAACAACTTTTTATGTGTTCGTAATCCCTATCCAATGGTGCTGTGGGTTACGGCGTTTTACAGTAAAAATCAGGGACCAAGGTGGTTATCTAGCTATCTGGATCTTAAAAAAAATGTTAATCAGAAATTAATTTGGCATTTGGGAGAAACAGGCATCTATCGAGTTTTATTCTTCGCTAAGGAAGCGTCTAATCCGTTTATAGATTTTCGTCGTCTCCATGTTTCACTGCTTCAACAAAAGCTTCTGAAAGAGTGGGTATTGATGGGACGTTCAATAGTGCCAGTTGGTCAGCCTCAGGATAGTAAACGTGTGCTTAGAAAAGAGCTCAATGATAATTTGAAGCCGCAAATGTTAATGAGCTTTAAGGCGATGCACTCTGATACTTGAAAATGGCTTTTTCCTAGTCAGTCATGGGCTCAACGTGTGAGCTAAGGCATCGAAAAAATCTGGGCGTTGCTGATCCTCGGAATGATTGCATCTACAAGATACAGGTGAATGGCATTTCTCCAGCTCGGTGCATCCTCTAAATCAGTAACGACAAAATCTGAATTGATGACATTCAGAATGAAAATCGTTATGGTTCAGAATTTAAATGGATACTTAACTAGAGGAATGAGGAAAGTGGATGACGGGATGCCAACTTGAACGCAATAAGGCGCTTGTAAAGCTAGGTACAGACCATTTCAAAATTCCCTTTGATTTACCTGAGCAAATCGCGATCGCAGAAATATCATTGATCTCTGCAGATTTTAAAATTTCAGGCTGGGGGTCACCCTCACGAATCTCAGTAAATACCTCTATACCTGCCAGTTCTAAGTCTGCTTTGACTTCATCCAGCTGTGTCTGAACCTGCTCTTTAGATTCTCTCAGCTCTACCCGAATACACTCATCAATCACCCAGCAAAGCGTACATTGCTTCGGGTGCTCATTTATCTGAGCTGCCGTCTTAATCTGCGATACTAAATGCTTAGCACTGTTGCTACCATCGTAGGGGACCAAAAGATGTTCAAATAGAGTTTGACACCGTAAGGCCAGCTCCTGATCTCGATAAGTTGCCACCAGTTGAGGGCGCAAAATTACCAGCGGCACATCAAGTTGATTAGCAATTCCCGTTGTAGTACTCCCAAAAATTTTTTCTGTGAGTAAGGAACGGGTTGGTGTACCTAAAAGTAATACATCAGCGTCATAGCAGCGTGCTGCCTTTGAAATATTGTCAATAATTCGCCCTGAGCGCACATCAATGACAACTGACTTATGCTCAGGAAGTATAGCTTCACTAGCGTTGGCCAGCTTTTGTTTAGCTTGAACCACGGCTTCATCATCAACTTTGGGGATTTCACGCTCAGTTGTCAGCGCAACATTATGGAAAAAAACTACTTTTTCAAGGCCAGACTGTACCAAATCAGGGACAAACTTGATCAGCCGCTGCAAACTATCCTCAAAATCAGTACAGACTAGCGCACACTTAAACATCCGGCTCTACTCCATCCTCATCATCTAACAATTGGGACTGATTAGTCTTGAAAAGCTACCACTACTACCGTGATGTTATCTCGCCCTCCCCGCTGGTTGGCTGCGTCAACCAGCGATTCAACTGCCGTTGGGCACGAACGAATACTCTTCAAATGAGTGGCGATGAGCGGATCAGAAAGTTCTTCTGTTAACCCATCGCTACATAACAGGAGACGATCACCCCCAGATACATCCAGTGCCTGAATATCGATCCGACTCAGATCTTCTCTTCCTAAACATTGGGAGAGCACATGTCGCCATGGATGATGCTTCGATTCATCCACTGTCAATTCACCCTCTTCAATGGCTTTGGCAACCCAAGTATGATCGGTTGTAATCTGGTCGAGTTTAGCTCCTCGTAAACGGTAGAGACGGGAATCTCCGACATGCGCACACCATGGCTGTTTGTCATTGTCTCGAAACATGACAGCCACAGCAGTTGTTCCCATATCTGATCGTTCAGGGTGGTGATATTGATCTTTCAAAATGGCATCGTTAGCTGCAATAAACGCCTTTCGCAGCATTACGTCTGGCGCTTCTGAGCTATCCCAATGCTCATTCAAATATTGATAAATCGTTTCTGTAGCCAAACGACTAGCTTCCTGACCGCCAGCGTGTCCCCCCATACCATCAGCAACTACAAAGAACCGGCCTAAATCATCCAGATAATAAGCATCTTGATTGCTAGTTCTTAGCAATCCTGGATCTGTTAAACCGGCAAAAAAGCGTTGCATAAAGCATCTAGGCATAAAAAAGAAACTATGGCATGCGGTCAGCTCGACCAAGACTCATCAAAGAGCGAATTAATGCTATTCCTGCAGCAATTGCCGGTAACATCATACCCAAAGCAACCCATGGTAGTTGACTAATCAACAAGAGGGTAGCCGATAGGGTAAACGTGCCCAAGAGCAGAGTATAGTTTGTCATCAGATTAATGCTACTCAGACGTCGAATAGCCCGATCGGTCTCAATAGAGCGCACTCTGACACGAATATCACCTCGATCTAAACGATCCAATGAATCCTCAATTCGTCTTGGTAACCCAAATGCTGAGCTACCTACTTGAGCAGCTTGGCGACCGATTTCACCAATGAGTCCATTACTAGAAGAATTAGAGACATTAGACATAAGTTGATTGGCAAACGGTTTTGCAGCCTCCATAAAGTTAAACTCTGGATCTAGACCTTTCCCTACACCCTCAAGTGTAGAAAATGCTCTCATCACGAATGTAAAGGTTGCTGGGAAGCGAAATGGCTGATCATACGCAACAGCATACAAATCATCACTGATAGCGGTAATGGACTGTTCCTCAAATGGCTTGTCCATCAAGTTATCCAAGATGTACTGAATTGAGCGACGTACAGGGCCCATATCTTCAGTTTCTGTTAGGGCCCCTAACTCAATTAAAGATGTCATCACCATATCAGCGTTGCGCTGAGAAACCCCCATAAAAGTATGCATCAGTCCATCACGCGTAATCGGTTGAATATGACCCATCATGCCAAAATCATAAAAGATAAGGGCACCATCAGGATTCACAGCGATATTGCCAGGATGCGGATCAGCATGGAAAAAACCATCATTAAGCAGCTGATGTAAGTAAGCTTGTGCTCCCAACTGCGCAAGGCGTTGCCGGTCTAACCCAGCAGCTTCCAAAGACTCATAATGACTAATTTTAATCCCTGGCAAATATTCCAAGGTCAGCACGCGACGTGACGCATAGCGCCAATAGATGCGAGGAGCTTTAACCCACTCGATCTCACGAAAGTTACGGCGAAATGTATCTGCATTACGCCCCTCATGCAAAAAATCAATTTCTAACCAAAGAATACGGCAGCATTCTTCATAGATACCAATCCAATCTCGCCCTTTACCCCACTCAGGATGACGCTGAAAGTAATGGGCAATTCCTTTCAGAATAGACAGGTCGATTTTAAAGAGACGCTGTAAACCAGGACGTTGAATCTTAACAACGACTTCCTCTCCCGAATGTAACTGGGCCCGATGGACCTGTCCTAAGCTGGCCGCTGCCAATGGAATTGGGTCAAAGGTTTTGTAAAGCTCTTCTACGGGACGACCTAAATCAGCCTCAATAATGGCCTTAGCTTGCTCGTAACTAAAAGCAGGAACCTGATCCTGTAACTTAGAGAGCTCTTCTACATATTCAGTCGGAAACAAATCCGAGCGTGTAGAAAACAGCTGCCCTAGCTTAATGAATGTGGGGCCAAGATTTAGAAAATTGAGCCGAATCCATCGAGCTTGAGCCCGTCGTCGCGCTGCTTGCTTCTCAGCAGACATGCCTCCCGCGTAGCTCCAGGACTTGCCATAGAGCCAGCGTTTACCAAGCATGGTCAGAAAAAATGACCAAATATCAATAAATCGCTCTGGACGACTGTAACGTCGATTCCAGCGGTAACGCTTTTCTATTGGAATACTCAGCTGCTTATCGACAAAATGAACTGTCGCCGGATTAGAACTTGTCGGATTAACTAGCGATAATTCAGGGTTGCTAAGGCTCCCTAACTCACTAAGCGAGTGGTCATCAGGACGCTCACTTAGCAAAGGCTGATCGGTTGTGTTGGGAACTGTAGACACGCAGTCTCCTAGATGGCCAGCGGCATGTTAGAACTGTGAATTTGAAACGGCTAGCAATCTTGATCTAAGTCTTGGCCGTATGTTTTTAGGTGTATCAGGAAGAACGATACTGCTGTAAAGCAACTCGCACCTGGGCAATTTCAGCTCGTAGGTTATCAATCGTTGCCTGCAAGTCCTCACCTGAGCTAGGGTCAGCTGTTGTATCCGCTAGTCCTGTTTGGGAAGACTGAGCTTGTTCAAAAACCTCTTCGACAAATTGATGTAGCCGTTCCCTTTGTTCGGCATCGAATCGACCGACTCCACTCATACCGGTGGTGATGGCCTCTTCGAGCTTTTCACCGATAGCCGTTGCTAAGGCACGCCCTAGAAAGAACGCTTGCAGCGTTGGATTGCTCATAAAAAAATTACGGATATCTAAGCGACATTATACCCATGGTTTAAGACTACCTGAGTGCAAATAGCTAAACCTACAAATTTTTTTTGCGGTTAGAAACTTTTTCTAAGCTAGCTGGTTTGGTGTCAATCTGACAGGACGTTATTTAACGGAGGGGTATCTTCTGGAGAAATGATAATAGGACTCTCTGTGAACTGGAATTCTGATGCGGGTCGTTTATTCAACCAGGGGGGAGTATCCGTCAGTGACGCTGGGTTACCTGTTTGTGGGGTGCTCGTACTTTCACCCTCCAATTTTCCTGTTTGAGTTGAAACTACTGGAGGTAGGCTTTCTTCCTCAAAAAACTCATCTGTAACGTCCTGAGTTTCATCTTCACCAAGATTAGCTGGGATAGGGCTGGGAATCTCTGATGGGGTTAAGGGTACTTCAGAATTAAATTCTGTACTATCGTAATCGTCTTCACTGGTAGTGTGATTGTCAAAATCGGCACTACGACGATCGTTGTAAATTAACTGAGGTGCGGGTGCTATATCTTCCCAACGGGTATCAAAGTCATTGTAGCGGTCAGCTGATGGTACTTCAGGTGGCCATTCTGCCAATGGAGGAAAATCTTGTTGGGGTTTAAAGAGCGGTAGTGGGGCTTGACTAACGGGTACTACTTGAAACCGTAAGGTTCCCCCCAGGGCAATCCCTAAACCGCTGGCAACAGCCGCTGTTGCAGCTAGGAAAAATAATCGCCGCCTGGATACTTTACTAGCACCGGGTGGTGTGTCTTTTGCGGTTGGTTGAAGAGACGACGGCGTTATCTGCATATGGGCACAGGAAGCTTTCAGTAGAATAGCCAGGGAGTGTCAGAACGAAAAGGTTAGGGCATGGGTCTTGATGAGCCCATAATCATTGCTGCACTAACAGTGAGATGAAATTTAATATTTCCTCAGTATTCAACTTTATCGATAGCGGTGGAGAAATGGCAATGGTAGGTGTCAGGTATCTTTTAGTCTTGGGTGATGATTAGGGCTATGTACCAAGGGGTTGAGCGATTGAATTATTTGTCATCTATGGGCTGTCTGTCAGCGGGTAATGATGTTTGAGATAGTCGACGGCAGATACTTGGGATGTAATATTGCCATCCAAAGTTGCATAGGTTAGTGCGGTTAGTATTGCTCGATATAGAGGGCCAGGAGGATATCCCAGCTGTTTGAGGTGATTGCCATTGATGGGTGGACGAGTATGAATGAGTTGGGTAATGTACTGCCAGATGTAAGTGCCAATTTGTCGAGGGCGACGCACACTAATCAGTAATAATGTGGGTAAATCGTAGTTAATTAGGGTTCGATAAATGAAGCTGGGTTGAAAATGTTTGGTATGACACAACTCTGCTACTAGAGTATTTTCAACTTCTGGTAGTTGTGCTAATCGTCGGATAGAACTTAGAGGTAGTTGCAGATTGGTTGCTATTTGAGATCGCACCTCTACCCTAGCCAGTAGCACCTCCAACCTAACTAGCCAGGGTTCTACCCCAATATCTTGGCCCACTTCCTCCACAAAACGCTGTCGCCAGCGGCCCGCTCGATGCATTTGCTGCCAAAGGTCTGAGTCAATCGTCAAGCTAGGATGCAAGCAGCTTAGGGCTCCTAGCTTGTCCAAAAGTCCCAAGGACTGTGCCCAATAGTCTGCTTGCAAAATATAAGTAAGTTCAGCTTTGAGCCGCGTTTGCAATGCTGGCATTCGCTTTTTGGTCTGCTGGGCCTGCAGGTCTGCATAAATTCCGCTGTCGACTGCATAGCGAATAAACGTTTCAGTTTGGGAATCGATGGTAAACCCTAAGCGGACTGCGAACCTTACAGCGCGAAAAATCCGGGTCGGGTCCTCAATAAAACTATTGGCATGGAGCACCCGTACCTGACGTTGTTGAAGATCTAAAGAACCTCCAAAAAAGTCAAGCAGTAATCCAGGTTGTGGCGACGTCAGACGAATCGCCATAGCATTGATAGTAAAGTCCCGCCGATAAAGATCCTGGCGAATTGAGCTAGGTTCTACTTCTGGATTAGCCGCTGGATATGGATAAAATTCCGTACGAGCAGTGGCAATATCGATCATTAAAGGGACATTGCCCGCCCTGGCTCGCCAAATCAAGGCAGCGGTTTGAAACTCTCCATGAACCTGGAGTTCAGCTTCTGGGTGTTGTTTTTGCAGCTGTTGGGCCAAGACCACACCAGCCCCTTCTACAACGGGTGAGCGGAAGCTATCCACTACCAGGTCGATATCCTGGAGGGATAGCGTATCCCCAGGAGCTAACAACAAATCACGTACAGCTCCTCCCACCACATACAAGTGCCATCCTCGCTGCTGGGCGGCTTGGGCAATGTGGGTCAATAAGGTCCATAACTTTTCGGATTCTAACGCCGTAGGATACGCTTGCAGTGATGACTGCAAGCGTTCATAGACGTTGGTTTTGAGCGTTGGTAGTAAGTCCCCATCCACAGGTTGAGGTGGGTACATCTGTCGTAAAACGTCAGTACGAGTGACAATCCCCACGAGTTCCTCCCCATCCAAGACTGGTAGTCTGCCAACGTCATAGGTGACCATGAGAGATTGAATGTCACTCAGGGGGGTATGGGGCGTTATGGTTTTGAGGTTAAGGGTCATATAGCCTTTCACCGGGGCGTGACTAAACCCATGGTGCAGGGCTAAATCAATGTCCCGTCTGGAAATAATGCCCTGTAGTTTGCCTCTGTCATTGGCTACACACAATCCAGAATGACCGTACCGCAGCAAAATGCGCTGGGCATCTGTCACCGTAGTAGTGGGGCGAATTGTCCGTACTGGCGAAGACATTAAATCCTGCGCTGTAACTGATTGGCGATGGGATTGAATGATCGCCTCACAAAGCTGGTTAAAAATGGTGTCAGGGTCAGTGGTAGTAAGATTTGCCGCTGCCGC
The DNA here is from genome assembly GCF_000482245.1 of Leptolyngbya sp. Heron Island J. Taxonomy (GTDB): domain Bacteria; phylum Cyanobacteriota; class Cyanobacteriia; order Phormidesmidales; family Phormidesmidaceae; genus Leptothoe. Next base: position 111,837 of record NZ_AWNH01000060.1, read on the forward strand.
ACAGACATGCCCCCCTCCGCCATAGGGTTGGAGTAATGTGCGACAGTTCATGCCAGTTTGGGGACGAGTGCGGCTAATTAGGGTTAGTCGAGGTTTGGCTTTAGATTCATAAATGGCTGCTAGCAATAAGCTATCAAGTCCTAACAGCACCATCAGATGGCTGGCTAAACCCGATAGACCTGGGACAAAATCTGTTGTTTTCAGATAGACGGTGCCTACGGCATACCCCTCGATCTGTTCAATTGCTATCGTATCTAGAGCGGTGCTCAATAATCCTTGTAGTGTTCCTGACAAACCATGTTCTACGGCTTCTGCAATGGTGCGCTGATTAGCGCCCTGCTCCATCAACCAGGCCAAGGCATAGGCATCGCGAGGGGTAGTCTGGGCAAATGTCAGTGACCCAGTGTCTACATGAATACCCAAGGCCATGACTGTGGCCTCGGTAGAAGAAATTTGCTTGTCAGATTTTTGTAAAGCTTCAACCACAAGGGTGGTGGTCGCTCCGACGGACTCAATGTGGTGTTCGCCAGGCATATCAGGACCAGATTCTGTATGGTGGTCGTAAATGGTAATGGGTAATTGAGCTGCGATCGCATGCTCAATCCACCCTGCCGCTACTCCTACCCGACTACGTTTATGGGTATCCACCACCGTAATTGAGCGAATCATAGGTATGGTCACAGCCCGTCGTTCAATCAGTGGGTACTCATCGCGATGTAGTGCTAAAAAAGCTTTAACGGCTGGATGAGCCCCCCCAGTTAGTACAATCCGACTGCCCGGATAGAGACATGCCAGCCCGACCGCTGCCCCTAACGTGTCAAAATCTGCAGTTGTGTGGCAAAGGATTAAGTTCATAATGCATCCATGAGCCCGTACAGCAGATATGTTGTTGACAATTGACAGATATTAGTTCAAAAAAATTAATCCTCAGGGATTCAAACAAAACGCTTTCGTTAAGGGCCTAATGTTTGATAGCTTACTAAACAGGGCGATCAGTGCTCCATACTGTATCACCATCAGTAGATTAAGAGGCTTATCCAAGCCTAGACGTAGAATTCTGCTTAGTTAGTATGGCGGTTTTCCACCTGGGCATGGTGTATCAGATCTTTTGCTGTCTTGAGAGTGGCGCGTTATGTCTATTCTGTTTCAACTTCTTTTATTTGTTCTGGTAGTTTGGTCTTTTGTAATGGTGATCGGGGTTCCCGTGGCCTACGCTTCACCTCAGAACTGGGAGCAATCAAAGCGACTGATTTTTCTAGGTTCTATCATCTGGGGAGTTTTAGTCATTGTGGTAGGTGGTCTAAATTACCTTGTGGTTTAAAAGCTTGGCTTAGAAAGCAGTTTAATTTTTTGCTGCTGTACCTCAAGTTACTAGTTCAAAATATTCACTGTTGGGTGGTAAGGTCATTGAGGCCTTCCACCTTATTTTTTAAGCAAGTAGAGTAGTTCTCCATGACTGTTTTTGAAGGAAGTTTTGACCGTGCCAGTACAGCTAAGTTTGCAATCGTAATCGGTCGATTCAATGATTTAGTCACTAACAAATTATTAGAAGGCTGTCAGGACTGTCTGAAGCGTCATGGTGTTAATGTAGACCCCCACGGTAATCAGGTGGACTATGCCTGGGTGCCGGGTAGCTTTGAGGTTGCATTAGTTGCGCGACAGCTAGCTCTCAGTGGCCAATACGATGCCATTATTTGTCTGGGCGCGGTCATTCGTGGTCAAACGCCTCATTTCGACTATGTTGCGGCTGAGGTGTCTAAAGGCGTCGCTGCTGCTGGTTTTCAAACTGGTGTACCTGTTGTATTTGGTATCTTGACCACTGACTCCATGCAGCAGGCGTTAGAACGAGCTGGAATTAAGAGTAATCTCGGTTGGAACTACGCCATGAGTGCTCTGGAAATGTCTAGCCTGATGGCTCAGCTGCCTAAACCCGCAAATATTCTGGACATGCCCGGTTTGATGCCTCAATTGCCTAAGTCAGCAGAAGCCTGAATGGAAAAATAGCTTTCAAGATTTGCCGTGGATACCTCAGAATCAGGAGAAAAAAATAAAACAAACTCTTTTCAAGAATTTGTTTGACAAAGAAAATCTCTTTATGGCATCCTAGATAAAGTCAAAACACGGCAAACGCGGGTGTAGCTCAGTGGTAGAGCGTCACCTTGCCAAGGTGAATGTCGCGCGTTCGAATCGCGTCACCCGCTTTAAATTAACTCTGGAAAAGCTCTAAAGCTGTATCTTGTTTAGCAAGATGACTCTTCTTTACGTGATTTCTGGGCATCCAGATTGTACTCTACTGATCTGTATCAGCATCACAAATTCTCATCGTTTCTTACCGATTTGCTAGTTCGAGGGCTTTACTCTCAGCTAAATCAAGAATCATTCCCTCACGGGCAACAATGCTGTTGGGAAACTCAGCTACAGTTTTGCGGCCAATCTCATCCATGAAATCGTCATCGTGAAGTGGATCATGGTGGAACACCACAAGCTTTTTCACATTGGCTGCTTTGGCCAGTTTAACAGCTTCTTGCCAGGTAGAATGCCCCCAACCCACCTTGCTGGTGGTTTCAGAATAATATTCTGCGTCGGTATAGGTGCAGTCATAGATCATGACATCAGCATTTTGGGCTAGATACAAGACGTTTTCGTCGAGCCGTTCGGGAAAATGCTCTGTGTCTGTAACATAGGCAGCTGCCAGGCCATTCCACTCAACTCGATAACCAACGGCTTCTCCTGGGTGATTCAGGAGGGCATTAGTCACATTGATATCGCCAATGGAGACTGTTTCACCGATAGAAAGGTCACAGAACTTAAGCTGTGCCTGCATGATCTGCAACGGTACGGGAAAGTTAGGGTGCAGCATTTGATCGTTTAGGCGCTGCTCAATGGTTGCTCCGTTTGGAGAAATAACACCGTATACCTCAAACTGATTGCTCGGTAGAAAAGCTGGTACAAAAAATGGAAATCCCTGGATGTGATCCCAATGGGAATGGGTGAAAAACATGCTGGCATGAATAGGCTTGCCTTCATGTAGGAGATGTTGTCCCAATTCTCGGAGGCCAGTGCCACCGTCAAAAATTATACGTTCACCATTAACCCGCATCTCAATACAAGACGTATTGCCACCGTAACGAACCGTTTCAGGTCCAGGGCAGGGAATACTGCCTCGTACTCCCCAGAAGTGAATTGTAAATTGAGTATTCGAGTCGGACATCAGTGGCTAATAATGACGTTAGTGAGGGCCGCGAATGTGTCTAATGGCCATTGACTGCTTCGGTTTAACCCATTAGTTTAGCGTATCCCCCTTTTTTCTAGAGAAATGCGTGAGGATCAGGAGTGATCTTACCTATTAATCCACGTCAAATGCTTTTAACCCCAGACTGGCTTGATAGATCAAGCCATAGGGCGCACATCTGTAACCGTTAATTTTTTTATCCTAGTCTAGGTTTCTCAGCATCATCTGCCTTTGAATGACCATCTTTAGATTAGGCCATATTGCTTACAAACCAGTTTTCCCAAAGCTGCATTGAAAGTAGGCGCTATGGGGTCGGATCTTTGGCGTAAGAGCACGGCTTGGGTAAATGATTCTGTAGCCCAGTGAGGTCGCTATAAGCTGTCAAATCGTAGTGTAAGGGTGTAACGGTAATGTAACCTGCTTTGAGGGCCTTCACATCGGTTGTAAAGCGAGTCATGAAGTCCATATTCTGAGCGTCACTGAGACTATTGGGTAAGGTATGGGAAATGTCACCATCTTCCTCTTCGATCACCTCCCCGGCTAGCCAATAGTAGGTTTTTCCGCGAGGGTCAATCCGTTTTTCAAAGAGATCTTTATAGCGACGTACTCCCAGGCGGGTCACGGCAACACCTTGGATGGTTGATTTAGTGATGGGTGGAATATTGAGATTGAGTAACAAGGGCTGATCAAGTTGTGCCAGCCTTGGAACGAGCTGACAGGCATAGTCAGCTGCTGGTTGAAAATCTGAATGGCTAAAACTGGCTAGACTAAGAGCCAGGCTGGGCACCCCCTCTAGTAACCCTTCCATAGCGGCTGATACAGTTCCTGAGTAGAGAACGTCATTCCCTAAATTAGCCCCGTGGTTAATCCCTGATAGAACGCAGTCCGGTGTACTATCCAGCAACGCATCCAGGGCAAGCTTGACGCAGTCGGCTGGGGTGCCAGAACAGGCCCAAGCTTGAATGCTCTGATGGTATACGGAAGTAACTTGTTCGGCCCGAATTGGATGGTGCATTGTGATGCCATGCCCTGTGGCCGAGCGTTCTCGGTCGGGACAGACGACGGTAACTTGGTGCCCTCTGGTTGCTAGAGTATTGGCGAGACTTCGAATACCGGCTGCAAAGATACCGTCGTCGTTGCTGATTAATAGTTTCATAGGGAATCAAAACTTCGGTGTAGACTAAAGACTGTTCTTTGTGCCCTCCCATTTCAACCTTTTGGCCAGTATGACCACCGACCTAGAGCAGCAACTGAGTACATTACAGCAAGAGGCGAGCGATGCGATCGCGACCCTGGGCAGCCTAGATGAACTTGATAAATTTCGGATTGGCTACTTGGGTAAAAAAGGTAAGCTCTCTAAAATCTTAGGTGGCATGGGTAAGCTGTCTGCCAAAGAGCGCCCTCGCATTGGAGCCCTGGCTAATCAAGTCAAGACAGCATTGCAGAATAGCATTGATGAGCGTAAAACTGCTCTGCAGAATGCCAAAATTCAGGCCCAGCTAGAGGCTGAAACCCTGGATGTGACTATGCCAGGTACCTATTTGCCCCAGGGAAGAGTGCATCCCATCAACAGCATTATCGACCAGATTACCGATATTTTTGTGGGGTTAGGTTATACAGTGGCCAGCGGCCCTGAAATCGAAGAAGACTACTATAACTTTGAAGCGCTTAACTTTTTGCCTGATCACCCTGCTCGGGATATGCAGGATACCCTCTACTTGCCCAATGGCAAGATGATGCGTACCCATACGTCCAATACCCAAATTCGCTACATGGAAAATCATGATCCACCACTGCGGGCATTGGCGACAGGACGTTGCTACCGTCGTGACACGGTGGATGCTACCCATGCAGCCGTCTTCCACCAGATAGAATTCTTTGCGGTCGATAAAAACATCACCTTTGCAGATTTGCGAGGCACTATTCAGCTTTTTTTAGAGGCCCTGTTTGGAGATATTGAAGTGCGGTTGCGACCTAGCTATTTCCCGTTCACTGAGCCATCGGCTGAAGTAGATGTGAAATGGAATGGAAAGTGGTTAGAGGTGCTGGGCTGCGGCATGATTGATCCCAACGTGCTCAAGGCTGTTGGTTATGACCCAGAAGTTTACAGTGGTTTTGCGGCTGGTTTGGGCGTGGAGCGTTTAGCCATGGTTCAGAGTCAGATTGATGACATTCGTCGACTCTATGCCAGTGATTTACGCTTCCTGAAGCAGTTTTAGACTGCACGGAATAACATCCTAGACCCACGTCCACAAAAAATTATCGCTGAGCTATATGTGTCGGCGATAACTCTTTGTGGACGTATATGTTTTTGATAGTCCGATCAATAATTAGCTATCAGAAGCTACACCAACACCAATAGGACAGCTGACATTGGTCCCACCAAGACCGCAATAGCCACCAGGGTTTTTCTCCAGGTACTGCTGATGATAGTCCTCAGCATAGTAAAACTCGGGGGCATCCAAAATTTCAGTGGTGATAGTACCGTACCCGGCCTTACTTAGTGATTCCTGATATAGCGATAGCGATTTTTCAGCAGCGGCTTTTTGTTCTGGAGAGTAAGTGTAAATCCCGGACCGATATTGGGTGCCGACATCATTGCCCTGGCGCATACCCTGGGTGGGGTTATGACTTTCCCAAAAGACCTTCAGCAGCTGTTCATAGCTGATAGTGTTAGGATCAAACACGACCAAGACTACTTCATTATGCCCAGTCATGCCTGAGCACACCTCACGATAGGTCGGATTGGGTGTGTAGCCAGCACTATAGCCAACTCCGGTTGAGAAGACGCCCTCTTGTTGCCAAAAGCGGCGTTCAGCTCCCCAAAAGCAACCCAGACCAAACATAGCTGTTTGCATACCCTCAGGAAAGGGAGGCTGTAATGGGTTGCCATTAACGTAATGCTGCTTAGGAACAGGCATTTTTTCGGAACGGCCTGGCAATGCATCGGTAGGGGACGGCATTGCCGCTTTTTTGCCTAAACCACCAAGTCCAAAAAGCACCATAGATTTGTAATAGATTTAAGAACGCTCATGTCTTAGTCTAATCAATCTAGTTAGTAATCGTCGGATTGACTTGGGCAAAAGTGCTAATTTCATAAATTTAATGACCTGTTGATAATCAGCAGGTCATTAAATCATTGCTTTATTATGTGATGGTCTTATTTGAGGACGGCTGCTTCAAACGCTGCCCGATCTTCAAAGATTTCAAAGACTCGATCCATGCTGGTTAGTTCGAAGAGCATACGGATCTGATCGTTGATCGAACATACATACATTTTGCACCCAGCTGTGCGGGCATTCTTCAAGCATGCGACCAGAACTCCCAGACCAGAACTATCCACAAATGTGATGTCCTTGAGGTCAATAAGCAGTACCTTGGCATCTTTTTCGAGAGCAACATCCACCTGCTGACGAAATGCAGCAGTCTGGGTGCCGTCTAAAATACCACTGGGCTCAATTACATGAACACCTAAGTCCATAGAGATTGTCATAGCTCAATATCAGTAACTTATAGTTTAGCTTTACAGATGTTCAAAACTAGCACTCTTACCGGGTTCATCGGCCGAGGCCTTTAAACTAGAGTAATAGAGCAGTGCCTATCCCCACGTCCGTCAAACTGCTCACTGTTGGGTTTTATGTACAGTTTGGAACATTCAATCCTTCAAAAGAATTGAGACCGTTCCGGTCGATTGATTGACTGTCTGCTCGTAGCTAGTTATTGCGATCGCATCAATTGATTGACTCCAGGGCTGCAAAATAGGCTGTACCAAGGAAAACCAACGATTACTAGATAGAAGACGCCCAACCTCATCCAAAGTTCCGTACATATATCCATAGTTGGGAGTATCCATGGGCTGTACCGTGTACCGGAATCGTTGAGTCTCAAATAAGGGATCATTAGAAGCCTTTAGAGCTGCTGTCAAGCTGTCAATAGATGTGGCAAACACATCACAATCACGGGTTTTGGTGTGTAAGACCACCAAGTCCGTTTCCACTGTGGTTTCCCGATTTCGAGCGTCCAATCGTGTATTTAATCGACTCCAGGCGGTTACAGCTTGACCCATGATCGATAGTTGACTAACTGTCAGACCTTGCTCCATAGCGATGTCATCCAGTCGTTTTGACACCGTTGGGTTGGTATTCATAACAGTTATCAGCCAATTGCCATCTTGCCATTGACCAATCGCGTAATTGCTGGCTAAAAGCTGACTGAGTGGTTCTGAAAGTGATGTGGCTAATTGTGTTGAGAGCCATTGCTGCCCTTGTTGCAACGGCAGCGGTAATTGGTCATAGTGGGCAAGTTCTTCCCAGAAACTTGTCCACAGTGAGGGAAAGTCTTGTCCTATTGCTGCCCAAGCCAAAGAGTCAGGCAAATATTGATGCGATTCACCTAGGGTGTCTGATGAGTCAATATTTAATGATTTTGTCGGTGATAGAGGCAAATTACCTAAGGATGTTAGCTGGGTATTGATGACTAATCTTTGTGGATAAAATGTGGTGGTTGCATGTAGTTGCTGCCATTTTGGAGCTGACATCAAGCCAAAATTGGTCGGGGCTGCTAACCCCAGCCAATCAACAAAATCCGGAATCCGTAAACTTAGCCAGATAGGATGACAACAGTCCTGGGATGATAGCTGTAAACTTGGGGACTGAGCTACCCGCAGACTCTGCTGCAAAACTTTTACGTCATTAGCAATCAGCAAAGTATGATCACCTACAACTGCTGTCGCTAGCTGCTGTTGGCTTGTAGGCAGAAAACCCACAATAATTGGAACGCCGCTAACGGTAGTTAAGGTTGTTTTAGTGCCAGCAATTGCCTGGCGTTGCCAGAACAGTTCTAAAAACTCACGTAGCTGCTCGCCATCGGTTGTATCAGTCGCTAGAAGATACCCAGCTTGCCGTCCATTGCTTTGATCTCGATCTAGATCTTTGCTAGTGATAGCAAAGGCAATATTATTACCTAACCAAGGTTGAATGTCTTGATTAAAGTCGATGTCTAATGGGGTTAACCAGGCATCGATCGATTGGGGTAGGGCTTTAGAAAGATTGGATCTCACCCATGTTTTGTCGGTCGATGCTGCCGTGTTGATGACGCCTGCTAACACTGACTGTTTTGGCACAAACTCTAGCGGAATGTTTTCTGCAGACAGAGGTGATTGTCCTGGAGTGAGGGGCAGCTGTTTGCAACTACTTGTGCTAAAGCTAATGAATACTAGTGCGATCGCAATAATCACTAGCCGCCAGCGCTGCCATGATTCCCCTAACAAATTCACCATAGATAGCTTTACTACTCACTCCTGTGCGCCTCTAGTTTAGTAGAGCAAAGCCATCGAAATGAGGGCTACCAGCTTAATTTTCTAAGATTGAGATAGTTAGTATGTGCCACATCTCCATAGGTCAGCCGCAGGTGCCCTGATGCGCCTAAATTAAATCTTGGCTACGCCAGACTGCCAGGAGACGGCCTTGAATATCAACATCTTGAGCTGGATACACCATGGGCTCATAGTTAGGATTTGCTGGTCGTAGTACAACATCATCACCCTGACGGTACAAATACTTAAGCGTTGTAGCGCTTTCGACACGAGCAGCAACAATAGTGCCATCTTTGACAGTATTTGGATCTTCCACCGGACGCATAATCACAAAGTCGCCATTATCAATCAGGGCGTCGACCATGCTATCCCCCCGCACTCGCAAGGCATAGTCACGAGACTTAAGCGGCAGTGAGGATAAATCAAGACGTTCTTCAGCTACATCTGCAAAGGCTTCAACCATGGAACCTGCTGCAATGGTCCCTTTGATTGGAACTCCACTACCCTGCAAAATCCGAATTGTTCTGGCTTTGCCCTCATTCCAGTCAATATAGCCCTTCTTTCTGAGGTGATCGAGACGACTTTGAATGGGTGCCGGAGACTTTAACCCCATGGCCCGCATCATCTGCCGAATGGAGGGCGAATGCTGATGTTCACGAATATAATCAGCTAACCAGTTGTAAAGCTCCTCTTGAGCGTTGGTAAGAGGTTCCATAGGTTACTCACAGGACGAACCGTAAGGGAACAGACGTACCCCTACAAGAACAACAGTACCAACAAAACAGTCTTTTTGTCTACTTGGTTTTGCAATGCTGCCCCAGCAAATGACCATGACCAGATCATGGCCAAAAAAATTGGGATTGGAGATGTACCTCCAATCCCGAATCAACGATTTGAAAACCGTTAAAGCTAGCTATGGCAAATAGATCTAACGAATATACTCTTTGAGAACGCTATTGCGGTTAGGATGACGTAGCTTACGTAGGGCTTTTGCCTCAATTTGGCGAATTCGCTCACGAGTCACATTGAAGATCTGACCAATTTCCTCCAGGGTTTTCATGCGACCATCGTCCAAGCCATAGCGTAAACGCAATACATCCCGTTCACGAGGACTAAGGGTACTTAGAACACCCTCTAGGTCTTCGCGCAGTAAACTCTTTGAAACCTCGTCCTCAGGGGTTTCACCGTCAGATTCAATGAAATCGCCAAGACGTGAGTCTTCTTCTTTACCAATAGGCGTTTCGAGGGAAATAGGCAACTGAGCGGATTTTGCGATAAACCGCAGCTTCTCAATAGTCATTTCCATCCGAGTCGCAATTTCTTCTTCAGTTGGCTTGCGACCCAATTCTTGCGACAAGAGCTTAGTTGTTTTCTTGATACGAGAGATAGTTTCGTACAAATGAACAGGCAAGCGGATAGTCCGAGATTGATCAGCGATGGCCCGAGTAATTGCCTGACGAATCCACCAAGTGGCATAAGTTGAAAACTTATAACCCTTTTCATGGTCGAACTTCTCAGCAGCACGGATCAAACCCAGGCTACCTTCCTGAATGAGATCCTGAAAAGATAGACCACGATTCATGTACTTCTTAGCAATGGAAACAACCAGTCGTAGGTTGGATTGAACCATTTTGTCTTTGGCACGACGCCCCAAATGCAGCCGACGCCGGAAAGCAGGTAGTGGCATATCAACAGCCGCTGCCCAATCAGCATCATCTGGCTCATGGTCCATGCCATCAGACAGATCATCGCGAATCCGTTCAAGTTCTAATAAGTCAGCAATTTTACGAGCCAGTTCAATTTCTTCCTCTGCACGCAGCAGACGAATACGCCCAATTTCCTGGAGATAAAGCCGAATAGAGTCTTCGGTGTAGTGTTTTTTCTTCGACTGAGCTGATGAGTTACGACGTCGAGATACACCCTTAGCAGCTTTAGCACCCTGGATATCTTCCTCAGAACTTGAAAAAGTTTTCCCAGCTTCAGGATCGATTAGCGAATCCAGCTCATTTCTGGGCCTCAAGTCCTCAAGAACAGTATTTGCTTGGGTCATGCCGCTTTCCTCGTATTCCTTAGATGAAACAGATCAAGATATCGAGACAACAGATCACCAAACTTCAGTAAGCCCAAACATAAAACGCTTAACAGTTAACAACGTAATAACGTCAAAGCAGTTGCATGGGCCTCGTTGAGTTATCAATTGGTGAAATGCTTGCCTGGTGATGTAAACAGTGCGCACAGTGAGCAAGACCTTAGTTTACACCAGTAGACATTTACCAACAGGCTGAACGTAAATTCCGTAGTTAGCAAAGCTTTAATTCCACTACCAGTGTAAAATCATGGTCCAGCTGAGAAACTGTCCGTGTTTCTACAGTAGTAACACGCTTTTCAGTAAAACGCCCAGGGGAATTTGGGCTAGTTGTCATAAATCCATAGCTTTTGATGAACATTGCTTAGCCCAGTTCCTTTTATTTCAAGGCTTACGCGACTGTATCAATGTACACATTAATATTGCCTATCAAAAACTAAATAAAATATAAAAATTTTATTTTGAATCGAATGTTGATATTTCTACTAAAGCGGCTGTAATTAGGAACATTAGTTCTTACATGCTTGAAAATTATCAGAGCTGCATTTCTAATGACTTGTGTTTAAGATTAAGCCATAGGTGACAGTCCTTATCTTCATAGGTTACTAAGATGTCTGCCCCTTTTTGAGCTAGTTGATTAGCGTGTTGATAGAGCTCTTTACGTTGGCTGTAGTCTGAGGTCTGTATGCGTTGAAAGAGAGCATACTGATACTGCATCCCATCTTGCAAATCTTCCTCTAGCCAGAATTTAAAGTGTTTGATTTGCTGTGATTTAAATGATTTAGCTGTCATAGATATTAAGGAACTAGAACTGTTCCATATCTTTTTTGCCGTTGCTGATTTAGAGGAGGATAAATCGGTCTGAAAGTAGTTCAATTGGGCCAGACTGTACAGGTGAAATCATAGTTCGAATCGGCAAAGCCTCTTTATTTAATTGGATTTAATTGGCAAAACCCTATCAGTTCTAGCTGTACTAGATAAAATGCGCATCCTGACCTTTTGCTAGATGGCTAACCAACGACAAGGGATGAGATCCTAAGTGTAGTGCGACTGACGATCTTGCAGCACTCTAAGCAGTCTTTGCTCGATCTATAGTCGTGGGAGCTCTAAAGAATAGTTTTGGCAACAGCCGATTTAACTAGTAGGTGTAAGACCTCATTGCTAATAGGCTCAACTAAAAAGCCATCAATGCCTGGATGTTCTTCTTGAAGAGGCCAGCTGGGCTCATGGGATTCTGTCAGGGCAACGATAGTTGTACCCAAGGGTTTAACGGTTTCTCTTAGTCGATCTACAAAGGCAGGTGACCAGTTGTGATGGGTGCCTGAGAGGATAACTAGGTAAGGAATACTTTGTTCGATGCGAGCCACAGCTTGATCTGCAGAGTGGGCGACAAAAATAGAGCCTTCAACCTGATTCGAAAGCGATTGGACCATCATGTCTGCTCCACAGTTCTGACCCAGCAATAGTATGTAATTGTCAGAACTGTTCATATGCCGTTACCCAGCAAACCTATTTCAGCACCTTCAGTCTATGGGGTGCGGTTGAAAATCGAAGTTGAGTGCAAGGTATTGAAAGGGTTCTTAGGATGGATTATCAAAGTTGGGAACTACTATATCCAAGTTAATGAATTGCAAGATAAGCTAAATGGCTTAGATTACATCTCAGGGGGCAAGGCGTGCTTTCTTGAGGCGATTGCTTTCATACCAGTTTGCGATCGCAGGTACCCACGTCTGAAAATGGGGCCAAATCACCTCGCACAACTTTTGTGCTTCCAGTTGTGCATCTGCTTTCCAACGCAAATCTAGTAAATGCATTAGCGAACGAACATTGGCAGACATGACCCAGTGCTGGCGGACATCAAAGGGAATCAGTCCTCGGGCATGTTCTTCAGAAAAGCCTTGTTCAATACGAGTTTTATATCGCTCACAGGCTGCTAAGCACCAAGCAATATCTTGCTGACGAAGGTCCTCAGTATAGGTGTACTTTTTGCCTTGCCGATCGCTATAGTCTCCAACCGGTCGTAGATAAAATACTTCTTCAACAGTGCGTTTACCGGCTACAACATCCAAAATACGGGAACCTGTGTAGCGAAAAGACTGAACATCAAAGGAAATGCCCACCCGGTGGGTGCGTATCTGCTGCATTGTAGAGTGGGGTAACCAACCGCAATTTAGTACAATCTGCGGATGTTCCAAGGGGCCATAGTGTCCTCGTCCACCCCTGAGCAAGTTGCGAATTACCAGTTCGCCGCATTTTTCTTCAGATGGCCAGTCGTGCCGCTCATTCCACACAAATCCTTCCGCATAGTCTTGGTGCATGGCAGCATAAATGGTCTGCTGAGGATTTGGTGTTTGAGAAATAACTTCGACAGTAAACCGATGCATGGGCAATCGCTGAAAGGACTTGTTGTAAGGAAAACGTTAATGATTACACGAGCTCCTTGGAGACCATTTACTGGCAATTAACTTACCGATAAATAGTTAACCGGTATAGTCTATCGGTAGAGGAGCATCAGCTCAAGACAGTCTGTCAATACGTGTATTTTCCTGAAACTAAGTGACAAAAATCAGGTTTGAACCAGGTAAGTATTATCAAATACTTACACATTGAAACAAAACTATCCTCGTCTGAGTTTCTGCTGTAGTTCATGCTTAAGGCGAGCCATGATAGAAGCCTCGTCTAAGTTATCGATAATTTGAGCGATAGCTGCTTTGGGGCTCTGGTCTCCCCAGCTAGCTCCATTTACCAAGTAAGTCCTGGTAACCTGGCCGATGGCAATTGTGGCAAAACCGGCCACAGTTGCTTGGGTAAGGGCAACAGAAAAATAAGGTGCCAGGCTAAGACCTCCTGTTGCTAGGCCAGCAGCTCCCAAAATGCCCTTTAAAGAACTAAGTCCCAGGGTGATCAACAATTCGCTAACAGAAAGGCTGCCGGTTGCGATCGCAATTGTCTTTAAAAGCTTGAGTGACTCCTGCTGAGTCATAGGTAGTCCATATAGTCTGGATAGACTGACCACTAAGCCTAGGTCTACTGTGACTCCGCCAAAGACATCAGCTAGTAATACCGGATTAATTGCCACTGCGATCGCTTTAGTCAGCGCAGTTTGCCAGATTAGATCATCAGCACGCCGCTGACGAATTTCTAACTTGCGTGCGACGAGTTTGGCTTGCACATCATCTGTGTACAACAAGGTATTCAGCGCAATCAGCGCTTTCCCTTCCCGTGCTAGTACATCTAAGATTTTAAGTTTGAGCGCCTGAATATCCGGTGTCCCTCGGGTCCGTCGACGCTGCCGAGTGCCATCGGCCTTTTGTATAACGGTGCTGCTGAGCGGTGCAGCCGCTGCCAACACAATATCCTCTGACAAAATGCTCAGGGGAGCCACTCGCTGTTGAATTTTTTCTATTAGTAATGCTTGTTCATCTGGAGAATACTGATCAGCTTTGTTGAGGACGAGCAAAATAGGTTTACCTACCTGGCGTAACCAGCTCAGAGCGTCATATTCTACCTGAGTTAAATCAGCTGCAATGACAAATAAGATTAAATCGCTTTGCTGGGCTACGCGTTCTGCCAGGAGCTGACTTTGTTCGCCACCAACTTCATCAATGCCGGGGGTATCAATTAGCTCAACTTGAGCCCTGGTTTTGCCAGTGGCATCAGCCAGGGCGACCCGTTGAATTGAGCTGTTGTCAGGAACTTGCCAGCCGACACTGGCGATATCCTGGGTGACGCCATGAAGGGGACCTGTGATAAAAATTGGTTGACCAACTAAAGCGTTTAGTAACGATGACTTACCCCGACCCACCATCCCAAAGACAGCCAGGTGTAACGTTCCCTGCTCTAGCTTCTGTTGCAGACCAAGTAAGTTGTCAATTTCAGGCTGTAACCCCTCGCGTTCTCGAGGGGTTAAGTCCAGGTGTTCAATGACCTGTTTCAAACTAGCTTGAGCCTGCCCGTAATAAAGCTCGGCCGCAATCTGGTCAAACTCTGCCAGGTTATCGGAGGATAGCTCTGATGGTAAATCAGACAAATTAGTCAACGTACGGTTCTTTACCTAATATTGCAGGCTCTATCAGTTTAGTCTGGGCTGGGCTGCAGCGACATTATCGAGAAACTTTTACGCAGGAAAACATAGGTGAGAGAATGTTGTCTGGATGATGCTCAACATCTCCCCAAGTTGTGAATCTTGCTGCTACTCCATGGATTTTCAAAGTTCAGCTCAGAAAACTTGCTACGATCGTATTGCTCCCTGGATGGATGAGCTATTTGGGGAGGCGACAGTAGCCTTTGAAGATGAGCCCCTCTTTATTATTACGATTGGGTCTGCAGTAGCGTCTACTCGTGTAGTGCCTTGGGGAGAAAATGAGGCGTTGATTACGACTCGTTCCTATGTGGTCACGGATGTGGATGCGACCTCAGAGCTGACTTACTACTTATTGCGGGCAAATGACAATATTTTGTTTGGTCGTTTTGCCCTAGATAGTGAAGACGATATTGTCTTTGAGCACAGTCTGGTAGGCTCCACATGCGATCGCATCGAACTGAAGCATTCCGTCACTACGGTCGTCCGTCTTGCCGACGACTATGATGATGAGATCGTTGCTCGCTGGGGAGGAAAACGGGCTCTCGATCGTTGGGCTTCACCCGATTCTAGGGGCTGAACTACAGGGGGGTGATTTCTTAGCATCGCATATGAAGGGTTCATCAGGGCAATTTTTATCAGGACAATTTAGAGTCCTAAAGCTTTTCTACTTCAAGCATTTCCCTCGACAAACAAAAAAAGGGGCGTTGAACCAACGTCCCTTTTTTCAATTTCTCAGCTACGCAAAAAAAAATGACGGCGAAGTTGTGCCGCGCCGTTTTCTAATGACCTACCCCAATATAAGTAAAGCCACTGTCTTCCAATGCCTTGCGGTCTAGGAAGTTGCGGCCATCAATCAAGTTGGGGGTGTTCATGAGTCCAGCCATCTTACCGTAGTCTAAATCCTTAAACTGTTTCCAGTCGGTTACTAATACCAACGCATCGCAACCATCGGCCAGACGCTCAACATCAGTTTCTACAATCACACCGGTCATGCCATTACGCATGCCGCTTTGGGACACGATTGGGTCATAGGCCTTAACCTTTGCACCGAGACGATTCAAGTGCTCAATTAAGATCAAAGATGGTGCATCGCGCATGTCGTCTGTGTCGGGCTTGAAGGTGAGACCCAGCAGGCCAATAGTTTTACCTTTGAGGATTTTTAGTGCCTGCTGCAGCTTCTCAAGGGAAAGCAGTCGCTGCCGTGTATTGACGTCAATGGTTGCTCTGAGGAGCTGAGCTTCGTAGCCGTAGTCATCAGCGGTATGCAAGAGCGCCGATACGTCCTTGGGAAAACAAGAACCGCCCCAGCCAATGCCTGCTTGCAGAAACTTGTTACCAATGCGGGAATCAAGGCCAATACCCTGGGCAACTTGGACGACATCAGCACCGACACGATCGCAAATATTTGCCACCTCATTGATAAAGCTAATCTTCGTTGCCAAAAAGGCATTAGAGGCATACTTAACCATTTCGGCTGAGCTGAGGTCAGTAACCAAAATGGGTACTTGAGGGGCCGCTTGATCTTCAGCAAACTTACGTTCAACGATGGGCTCATAGAGCTCTTTCATCATGGCAATAGCCTTAGGATTGCTACCACCTAAAACAATCCGATCAGGGTTAAAGGTGTCATAAACCGCTGACCCCTCACGGAGAAACTCAGGATTGCTAACGACATCAAACATGGGAGCTTCAGGTTTGCTTGCTGGTGCGCCTGCGCCTACGGGGACTTGCTGGCGTTCAGCAATGCCATCCATGACAATCATGCGTACCCAGTCACCCGAACCAATGGGCACTGTAGACTTGTTGACAATTACCTTGTAACCGCCGTCTAGGTGTTCACCAATACCCCGAGCAACCGCCTCGACATAGCGAGTGTCGCTTTCCCCTGTTGGTAAAGGAGGGGTGCCCACTGCGATAAACAAAATATCACCATGGGATACACCTGCTGCTAGGTCAGTTGTAAATGTAAGACGCTTAGCTTCCATGGAGGATTGCATCAGTTCAGACAGCCCTGGTTCAAAAATAGGGGACTGCCCTGACTGCATCAGCTTGACTTTTTCCTCGTTGTTATCAACGCAAATAACATCGTGACCAATATGAGATAGGCATACGCCCGTTACTAAGCCAACATAGCCTGTACCAATAACGCAAACACGCATATAAATACTCCTTACTTAAAAGATAAATCCGGTGAAACTAGTCCCAGGAAATTACTATGTTTCCTAAGTTCAAGGGGTTCTCGGCACTGCTGTGCCGAGAACCAACGTCAGAATTCAGAGAAGCGTTTCAACTGCGACCTCAGCACAATCCATTAAGAAGATGATTTTGCTACTGTTGGTACCGCCAGTTTACCCGCTGCTTCAAGACGAGCTTTAAAGTCAGCGATAGTTAACTCCAGTCCTTCTTTGAGGGGGACTGTCGGTTCCCAATCCAGCATAGCTTTAGCCTTGGTAATGTCAGGCTGACGACGGCGTGGATCATCTTGAGGTAAAGGTTCAAACTTCAGCTCAGCATCGGGGTTAATCATCTTCTGAACGGATTGAGCCAGCTCTAGGATGGTGTATTCACCTGGGTTACCCAGGTTCATAGGTCCGATATAGTCACTATTCATCAAGCGGATAAAGCCTTCCACTAAATCAGAAACGTAGCAGAAACTCCGGGTTTGAGACCCATCACCATAAACAGTCAGGGGAACACCCTGTAATGCTTGCACAATAAAGTTGCTGACCACACGACCATCGTTTTCTAGCATGCGAGGCCCGTAGGTATTAAAAATGCGGACGACGCGGATATCGACGTCATTTTGGCGATGGTAATCAAAGGCGAGGGTTTCAGCAACTCGCTTACCTTCGTCGTAACAGCTGCGAATACCAATAGTGTTAACACTACCCCGGTATTCTTCAGGCTGAGGATGAACTTCAGGATCACCGTAAACTTCAGACGTAGATGCCAGGAAAAAACGAGCCTTGACGCGCTTGGCCAGTCCCAACATATTGAGTGTGCCCATCACATTAGTTTTGATGGTTTTTACCGGGTTGTACTGATAGTGAACCGGTGAAGCAGGACAGGCTAAATGATAAATCTGATCGACTTCTAAACGAATTGGCTCTGTGACATCGTGACGAATTAGCTCAAAACGAGGGTGATTCAACCACTGCACAACATTTTGCTTACGGCCTGTATAGAAATTATCCAGGCAGATAACCTCATGATCATCTGCCATTAAACGATCAATCAGATGAGAACCAATGAAACCGGCTCCACCGGTAACTAAAATTCGCATAATACTTTTGAACTAGTAAAGCACTAATATGTAGTCTGCATTTGTTGCTAAGGCTAGAACGTGGTTCATAGCGTTAGATAGGTAGACGTAGTTTTGCGAGCATGTTCGCAAATTATAAAGACCAATCCTTTAATCAGTGCTTTGATATTATCGCTAGCCGTCTTAAAGGTGCTGTGACCATAAAACACCCGTAGTATTTCTGCAATTTAACAAAGTTTGCTAATTAAACAATCGCCTCAAATCAGCGTTCACTACAACTTCAAATCCTTTTTACAGGAATACCCAAAATTTGACTGTAAGTTACCAAGTGCTTGAATTTGCAAGCACATCGGCTGAGCACAAGGCTTGATTTGTCTAGAGTTTGGCTAAGACATCTAGGTCAGTTTTAACCCAGTCGATCCCTGAGCGGCTACCCTGACGCGTATAAATATCGCTAGCTGCGACGAAATCAGCTGCGGCATCTTGTTTTTTGGCTAAATTTGCTTGGGCACGGGCACGGTTGTGAAAGGCTTCAGCCAGTGTGGGTTCATGGTCAATGACTTTTGTGAAGCATTCAATAGCTCGGCTGTAGGCTTTTTCTCGGTAGGCCCATATCCCTTGGTTAAATTGATGACGTGCTGCGCCACCGATAGGGGTAGATAAGTCGGTAATTGGTGTTGTAAAGGGAATATTTTGGCCTAAAGGTCGGAGAATAGAAACTGCGATCGCACCACCACCAATGCCCAAAATTCCTATCATTACAGCGATTACCACCCAGCCATTATTTGAAATTTCCATAATTCCTTATAAAGCTAACTAAAGCCTGACTTTTCCAGTAATATCTGCTGATGCTTGCTAAAATCCTGTTTTGTCGATGGGATCTATGAAAAGGGTTTATGAAGTCCTACAGGTCGCATAAATGTTTAACCGTCTACGGCGATTCCGCTCCACTATATTGCCAGTAGCTTTATCGAATCTTCATTTTTAATGTTGGTCAAGTATTTGCAGGTGTGTACGCAGAGCCTTACGCTAAAATGCTCGTAAATTTGAACAATTTGTGGATACTGCGATCGCTACTTGCTAAAATTTCATGAGGTTCGTTCCAGGCAGTTTGGTTAGCAACAGGGCCAGCAGCCTAGTTTAGAGAATTCGTCATTACGCTCAGCTATCGACTATTTAGAGGATAGTTAATGCCTGATATGTTTCCCGGCATGAACCCTTATTTAGAACATCCCGACCTTTGGCCTGAAATTCATCCGCCACTTATTAGCGCGTTGGCCAGGCTGCTGCAAGAGGATGTGTCTGAACGATACAGTGTCCTTGTACGTCAACGCGTCTATCGTGTTAGCGGTGAAGACAGCCTTGTTGTGGGGCAACTGGCCCATGAGCAGCCCAATCATATTGCAAAAGCAAACGGTTCAAAAGCAAACGGTTCATCCGATTCCTCCTCACAACCAATTCCAACCTATATTGCTGTTCCTCAAACTATCAAGGAAGACTACATCGAGATTGTTGACTGTCAAATTGGTAGGACAGTCACCATTATCGAAGTCCTGACGCCTCAAAAAAAACGTCCTGGACGTGGTCGTGAAAGTTATGAACAACGCTGTGAAGCTATTTTTGGGA
Organism: Leptolyngbya sp. Heron Island J; assembly: GCF_000482245.1. Classification (GTDB taxonomy): domain Bacteria; phylum Cyanobacteriota; class Cyanobacteriia; order Phormidesmidales; family Phormidesmidaceae; genus Leptothoe. The sequence goes on from NZ_AWNH01000060.1 coordinate 131,441, forward strand.
GTGATACCCACTTTGTTGAAATAGATTTATTGAGGGGCTGGGAACCAATATCTGCCTATGCTCCTGGTAATGTTGATTATCGCGTGTTGGTTAGCCGTAGTGATCAGCGTCCTAAGGCAGATCTGTATGCATGGCAAGTCAATGCTCCAATTCCACCCTTGATGCTCCCCTTAAACTGTTCTCAAGAGGATGCAGATGCCCAAGCCTATTGCACTGTTGATCTCAAACGTGCCCTTGATGAGGTCTGTATTGAGTCTGCCTGCAGTTCCTTAATCGATTATGACCGCGCCCCGATTCCGCCCCTGCCACCTGAGGCGAATCAATGGTTGACAACTTTATTGGAGCAATCAGGACTGCGACAATCGAGCCAAAGCACAAACCTATATGATGAAGAAAAACTCAAACAACGTAGTGCATATCTGCAGGCATGATTGGCCAGACCATTATTAATAAACCCGTTAATTTAGCTGATTTGACCTGGAATTGGCGAGGCTATGATATTCATTACACTGTTGAGGGATATGGTACCCCTCTATTGCTGATCCATGGTTTCGGAGCATCTATCGGACATTGGCGTAACAATATTCCTGTTTTAGCAGCGGCAGGCTATCGGGTCTATGCGCTGGATCTATTAGGATTTGGGCGGTCTGAAAAGCCAGCCCTGGATTACTCACTGGATCTTTGGGAAGGTTTGCTACGAGACTTCTGGCAACATCATATTCGGGTGCCGACAGTCTTTATTGGTAACTCCATTGGCGGTTTGCTGGCTCTGATGACTTTAGCCAACTCTCCTGACATGGCGCGAGGTGGAGTTTTGCTGAACTGTGCTGGCAGTCTTAATCATCGCCCCGAAGACTTACCTCGGCTCCTCAGTGTTGTGATGGGAGTGTTTGGCAAAATAGTGAGCATGCCAATTATGGGACCGCTGATTTTTAATCAAGTACGTCAGCGATTCCGTATTCGCGGTGCTCTAAAGCAAGTTTACGGCAATCGTGATGCGATTACCCCTGAATTAGTAGAGATGCTTTATCGTCCTTCCTGTGATGTCGGGGCTCAAAAAGTTTTTGCTTCGATTTTGACTGCACCGCCGGGACCGCGCCCTAGCCAGTTACTGCCTAACATTCAGCATCCGCTATTGGTGCTGTGGGGTGAAACTGACCCTTGGACACCGATTCAGGGAGCTAAGCTTTATCAAACTATGGCTGACGACTCCAATCAATCCGTCACTTTTCACTCTATTCCAGACACGGGTCACTGCCCCCATGATGAGCGTCCGGAGGTGGTAAATGAACTAGTACTTGAATGGTTGAGTGCTCACAACATCTGAGTGTTGTGTTCTCTATCCTTGATTGGCTGATGGCTCCTAGATTAAAGAATTTTCGTCTATCACAAATATTGTGAGATGCTTATCTTTATGCGGGATAACAGCTACATGGCTGGCGATGTTCAGGGTGTCAGATTGACGATAGGGGTCTGGTAAGGCTCTAATCTGTTTGTGCTGAATGTCCATCAGGTTAGGGGACGTTATGACTGGGATGGCTAATAGATCACCTGTTTGAGGTTTTATCAGCACAAAATATCCTGGCTCATCCGCTAGGGGGGTATTGAAAAGCTTGCGATGTAAGTCAATGACGACAGCAGTGTGCTCGCCTATATGGGTTAATCCTGTGTAGCCTAGTCCGCTGCTGTGGATTTGGGAACGGTTGACAATTTTGTAAACTGTCTCAATCCGACAAGCAAGGGTTAGCTGACCTAGACTCATGACAATGAGCTTCAAGGTATTTAGGGAGTTGACAGGTGCTCTAATATTCATGGGTGTTGTTGGAGTAGATTTGCGATCGCGCTGACAAATTCTTTTTCGATGTAGGGTTTAGTAAAGTAGTCAGTGGCCCCTAAATGTTTAGCTAACGTTCGGTGCTTTTGATTGCCACGGGATGTGAGCATCACAGTCGGAATCTGAGACCATACCGAATTAGCCCGACGCTGACTCAAAAATTCAAATCCATTTAAACGAGGCATTTCCACATCACAGATAATCAACTCTGGGATTGCTCCTCGCTGTAGCTGATCTAATGCATCACGACCATCTTTCGCCTGCAGTACTTGATAGCCTGCTTTGTGTAAAGTTAAAGCTAGGGTCCGTCGTAGTGCTGATGAATCATCAACAATCATCAGCGTTTGAGCGTGTCGGTGCGGCTGAGGTTGGCTGGGCTTCAATGGTCCAGCATCAAAATGCACCAGCGCAGCTCCATCAATAACCGGTACTAAGCTGCCATCTGCTAATACCGTGCAGCCGTTGATATAAGGCGGTGCTGCAATGGCTTTACCCATAGGCTTAATAACTAATTCTTGCTCTGTCACAATTTGTTCTAAACTCAGCGCGAACATTTCTTGTCCTTGCTGAATAATGAGCATTGTTTTCTGCTGATTTTTAATGGCTCGATTTGCTTGTAGTTCCTGGGGCAGATGTTCTGGAGCCTGGTATTGATAGCTTAAAAGTTTATCTAATTCATAAACTGGGATCAGTTGCGATCGCCAATGGAGAAATCGTTTTCCTCCAGATTGTTTAAGTTGGTGATTAGCAGGTCTTAGAATTTCCTCAATACTGTCAGAGGCAAGTGCGATAGCCGTAGTACCAACACTACCAACCACTAATTTCGTGAGTGTGAGAGTAAGCGGTATTTTAAGAGAAAATAAGGTGCCTTGTCCTTGATTCGTTGTTAGCGATAGCTTGCCGTTAAATGTTTGTAAACTCGCTTTAACAACATCAAGCCCTACGCCACGACCTGAGAGTTCGCTAACTGTTTCTACTGTTGAGAAACCTGGCTCAAATATCAACTGCTGAAGACGCTGTTTGGGCATAGTTTCTATTTGTTCTGACGAAAGCAATTGCCTCTCAATAGCTCGCTGAACAATCTTATTGATATCTATACCTTGACCATCATCTTCAATGTCAATGACAGTATGGTTGCCCTGGTGATAGGCTCGAATTTCAATAGTACCTTGATCAGATTTGCCTAAAGACCGTCGGATCTCAGGCAGCTCAATACCATGATCAAATGCATTGCGTAACAGATGTAGGAGAGGATCATAGAGCTTTTCGAGCATAACTCGATCAACTAAAACACCTGTGCCAGTCAACTTGAGTTGAACAGGCTTTTGATAGGTATTTGAAAGTTCCCGTATGATTCGAGGAAAACGTTTTAATACTCGATCTAAAGGAACCATGCGTGACCACATCAGTTCATCACGAAGCTGGGTAAGCGTACGACGCTGACGCTCAAGTAATTGGTTTGATTGCCCTGCAAATAAAGCAACATCATCAATGGACTCTGCTAATTGAAAAACCTCTTCTAGTACCCCCTCTAACAATAAATTTATTTCGCCATAGCTATCCATTTCCAGGGAGTCAAATGTAGTATGAGTAGAACCTGTCGTACTTTTAGATAGCTGCTGGTTGGGAGAGATCAAAATTTGATCAGAAATGTTTTGTAGCTGTTTGACAATGGCACGAAATGAGGAGAACCGTTGTCCCAGACGACGAACTGTACGCTGAAATTGGTGATTATGTAGTGAGAGGCTGTTACGGTTAATGGCTAGCTCTCCTACCAGGTTGTCCATATGCTCTAGACGCGCTAGTCCAACTTTGGCAGATAGTGTAGATTGTGTCTTCGATTTAGTTTGTAGATTCCTATTCTTTTTGTGCTGTTTCTGATCAGGAACCGGTTTTTTCTCTTCAATTAGTTCTGGTAGTGAGTCGTATACGTTCTCGATGAGACGTATCGCCGATTCAGTGCGATCTAAAATCTCTTGATCGAAAGATAAAACTTGTTCTGTATCTTGAGCGTTAGTGTAATCAGGATGATTGCTTGATAGTGCTGCATTGGGAGAGGTTGAATTTGCCTCAAGCTCTATTCTGACCTCTGGTAAACCATCTGCGATGACAGTTTTAAAATCTGTTTCTTCAACCTCTGATTCTGTCACTGCTGATGTTGGATTACCCCAAACATCTGCTAAAGCTTCGATATCCGACTGTGTTAGGTCTGAACTAAGACCGTTTTCTAATTTTTCTGCTGAAGGCAATTCGGTTGCCTCTATCGACCAAATATCCTCTAGTGTAGAGATCTGCTCAGTCGTACTATCTGATGATGCAAGAGCAAAATCCTCTGTTTCAGAGTAGGTTGCTTGTTCCAGCATATCGAGACTGAGATCAGACAAATCAAAGTCATCTAGTTGTCCGTAAATCTCGCTAGTGTCCGACTCGGCCAACAACCCAATTGCTTCCTTGTTTGCCAATGCTAATAAAGCTTCTGAAGGACCATCGAGTATATTTTTGTTGCCAGTCAGGACAGATGTACGAACGCGGTCTGTGTCACAGAGCACTTGTTCAATCACAGGTAATGGCTGACTAGCATGCCTACTTGCTGCAGTCTGTGCTGTGGTTATAATTGCTATAAATTCCGGGATGTCTACAAGTTCAGCAAAGCCGGTTAATATTTCAATTTGAGATTGTAGCTCTTGGCCACAGTTATAGTTTTGAGGATTGGCTAATATGTCCTTTAGATTTGCGATCACTTCAGCCACATCCACTTCAAAAATTGAGGCTACAATGTCTATCCCCAGATCCGCAGCACTCGGAATAAAACTGTCGGTAGTATTCAAGGCTGGGCCAAGTCGGCTTTCTAACTTGTTAAAAATGTTCTCGCATGCGACTAAAGTTTGTTGCTCATTAAACGTACCTGTGTCAATTTGAGATTGAAGTGGATGTCGTAGGCAATCATAGGCACGAAGCAGCAGCGTCTCTAGGTCTGAATCAACCACCACAGTGTCGCTGTACAATGCCTTGAAAGAATCTTCCAATCGATGGGCAATTGTCTTAATTGTGTTTAGTTCTACACTGGCTGCTCCACCTTTGATAGAGTGGGCTGCTCGCATAATTTCATGCACTTTTTGTACGCTAACATCTGGGCGTAGATTGAGCAGTCCAGTTTCAATGATGTCTAGCAGTTCAGACGCTTCTTCAATAAAAAAATGATAGGCCTGATCGCGAATATCGGGATCGATGGTCATAACCTGCAGTTCATTGAGGGTAAGAATTCAAGCATTGTGGTTTTGACTTAACTCACCTTAAATTGACTCACACTTTCCTGGAGAGCCTGGGAGATTTCTAAGAGTTCTTTAAAGGATGTAGAGACCTTATTAGCATTGGATGATGTTTTCTGGGCAATATTGGCTACACCCTTCATCACTTTAGTAACACTTTCGGAATTCTCAGACTGGGAAAGAGTGGCCTGGTTGATCGAGTTGACTAGGATTTTCATATCGGTGGTCACTTGGGCAATACTATTTAAGCTTTCCCGAGTCTCGTCTACTAGCTGGGTGCCTACAACTACCTGTTCAGTTCCCATTTCCATTGCTTTCACTACATCATTGGTTTCTGCTTGAATTTCAGCGACTAGATTCTCAATTTCTGTGGTTGCTTCTGCTGATTGTTGTGCCAGTGACCGAACTTCATCTGCTACTACGGCAAATCCTCTTCCTTCTTCCCCAGCACGAGCTGCCTCAATTGATGCGTTTAAAGCCAACAGGTTAGTTTGAGCTGCAAATTCATTAATGAGGTTTACTACACCGGAGATTTTTTGGGATGATTCACCTAAACGCTTAACTTTTTTAGCTGTGGCGGCCACTGTTTCCCGAATTGCGAGAATACCTTCCACCGTACGGTTCATAGCTTCATCACTGGATGTTACTGTTGCTGTTGTCTGTTTTACAATAGCTTTGGCTTGATCGGTGTTTGCAGCTACTTCTCGAATAGAAGTAACCATTTGAGCTAGTTGATCAAGTGCAGCAGCAATTTCTTGTGTTTGTTGTTGTGCTGCTTGGGATAGATCTAAAACAGAGGATTCATTTTGGTTGGCAGTAGTTGTTACCTGTTGTGAAGCTTGCTGAACCTGGCCGACAATTTTTTTCAGACTGGCGATAGTAGCATTATACGAGTCTGCGATTGTGCCAATTTCATCAGCTGTGACCTGGGCTCTGACAGTTAAGTCACCCTGGCTTACTGGATCGACTTCTAGCATGAGTTCTAAAGCACGTTTCTGCAGATTTTCTTTAAGAGCTTTCTGTTCAGATGCTAGAGAAGAGAACTGCTGCACCGTCATTAAAACACCCAGTTGATGACCTAGTTGAGTGCAAAAGCCGATTTCTGCGGCTGCCCAAATGTGCAAACTTTTAACATGATGAATGGTAAGCAAACCAAACAGGCGGCCTTGGCCCATGATCGGTACTACTAAAGCAGACTTTACCTGGAGAGTTTGCCATCGATTTCGTAAACTATCCACTAAATCAGCAGTGGCTATATCATCGGCAATTAATAATTGACCATTGGTATAGTTCTCAATTTCTGTTTGAGAAATAAGTAAGGTTGGCACCGCTTCATCCAAAACGCTGGTTTGGTTGATAGTGATTGATTCATTCTGCCCTATTACTTGAGCGCCTTCTATGCGATATAAGACAACACGGTCAGCTTGTAGAAATGTGCGGACTTGCTCAACAAAGAGATTTAGCTGCGCTTGATTATGCTCACTGCCTGGGTCGCCATTCATTGAAGTTGCGGCCGCTAGTAGCTTAGATTGTTGAGCTGTAGTCTGTTGCTCATTGTTAAACTGTTTGAGCTGTTCAGCCATTTGATTGATGTTGTTGCCGAGTTGGGCAATTTCGTCTTGGCCGGTAACTTCTAGACGTGTGTGTAGATCTCCTTGACCAATCTGAGTCACAATATTCGCGGCCTGCAAAATTGGCTGCGTAAAGCGACGAGTTGCCCAAATTGCTAAACCTGTGGCTATACCTGCAGCCGCCAACGTACCTAGTGCGATCGCAAAAAACAATCGTCGCTGAGTTGTCGCTACCAACGCCAAGTCGACTGATTTTACTACACTCCAGTTCAAATCAGGTAATCCATCGACATGTATGAAAGGTGTAAATGCTGCAATTTCGTAGTTGTCTGTCAGTGTATTTTTTGTTTTAACAGTTTGACTACTATCCCCTTGGACAATACCAGAAATATCCGGAAAAATATCTGCCAGGGTTAAAACCTGAATGTCTACAGATTCAGATATATCGACGGGTTGACCTGCAGAATTTATAGGGATAGTGTATGCGGATTCGGTAGAGAGAAATATAGTCCCTGACTCATTAGCCAGATAAAACTCGTTCTCGATGTCTCCAAAGTTATCGAGAGTGGCTTTCAACGCCTCTACAGGAATACGTGCACGGACATATCCTACTGGTTGGCCAGTCATTTTATCTTTGACTACAGAAGCTGAGTAAATACTAAATTCTCCTGAGGTTTTAGAAATTGATGGTTGACTTAAAATAGCACCATTGGCTACCTTCGCAGCCTGAATATATGAACGTTGGAGGTGATTAGAAAGCTTTTGACCTTGAGATGTCTGTGCTACCGGATTACCTTGAAGATCAAAAAACGCAATACTACTGTAAACGCCATTATAGGCTTGCATCATTTGATCTAAAAGCTCAGACTTTTGTTGAGCTGTTACTGTATTCCGCAGTTTAGGATCAATAAAGAGCTCTAAGTTTGCTAAAAAATTGATATCTGAATAGCGATCTTGCATAAAACGTTCTACAGCTGACTGTAGATCATTTGCACGTATTCGTTCTAATTCTGCTAACTTTTCTAAGGTTCCTTGGTTGGCAACATTATAGGCAATTGCGCCTACACCAACGACTGGCAATGTTCCTAACAACATTGCTAAGACTGATGCTTTTGCCCTTAAGCCTATTCGCTGCCACCAAGTCTTGAGTGTACCTTGGCGAACGCTTGATTGATGTTGCCAAGGTAATTGTACTGCAGCCTCTGAGAGGGAGTTGGGAGCTAAACTAGCAGATAATTCATCAGATTGAAATGCAACAGCTTCTTGGCTAGGAACATTACCATTACTGTCGGGATGTTGGGATGTGCTTAACGTCATGGAAGATCCTCGAACTCTTATAATGAAATGGTTTAGGAAATTAAGTTGGCATATAGTCAAAGATTGCTGACCCATCAAGCAATAGCAACATCTCAGCGGCAGCCCCTAGCCAATATCCTTGCAGAAACGGTACTAATGCTTCAGATACAGCAGAGAGCGACTGAATGGTGTCGCGAGATAGTAGCTCTAGGCCCTCTATTTGATGAACTACTAGACCAAGACGACGTTGCTCAGATACTGCTGGCGATGATTGCTCTAGTAATAAAGTGTTGTAATATGTTGGTAGTATTTCCTGTTGATATAGTGGTTTGGCTCCTAGCAAATGCCCCATATCTACAATCCAAAGAACTTCACCATGCCAGTTGTAAACCCCGATGATCCAGGGTGATAAGTGAGGAATAGCTGTGATTTTTGCTACTTCAATTTTCAGTGCTGCGGCCAATTCAGCTACTGGTAATAGTGCTGTGATGTCGGTCAGTACATGAAACTTTAGGTACTGGACCTTATCTGCTGGCTGAGATAACACCTGTGTAGGTGATTGCATCATTGGTTATATCTCTCTAGTGTTAGTTCAAACCTATCGGCCCGACAGCCATACTGATCACCTCTACTAAGTTTCTCTAGCGATGGATTAATTGTTGGACTGTTTTCGATAACTCTTCTTGATCGATAGGTTTTGTCAGATAAGCGTCGGCTCCCTGTTTTTTGCCCCAAAATTTGTCCATATCAGTATCTTTCGTAGAACAGATAATGATAGGAATGTCGCTGGTTGCGTCCTTAGCTTTAAGATCACGACAAATTTCAAATCCACTACGGTCTGGCAATACTACATCCAAAACAATGATGTCAGGTATTTGAGTGGTTAACTGTGCTAATGCATCGGCACCGTTAGTTGCTGTTATTACTGTCAAACCGTCGTGAGTTAGACATTTAACAAGCATCTCCAAAATCGTTTTAGAATCATCAACAACTAGTGCTAGTCCCATGGATTTACTCCATTCCAATAAACAAAAAAACCTTTGAGCTACCCCTGAACAAATGCTTAGAACACTTGCTTAGCAGTATTCCCATCTGTAAGGCTTGATTAGTGATTTGTGTTCGAAGCAATGTGATAACCGTCATAGTATCTAAAGGGGGTATCTAGATTTCAACTATTCCTTGTTTGGAGAGTTGTCTTTCAACAACAGATAAAACTTGATGAGGATTGATGGGTTTTCCCAAGAATGCGGATGCGCCTACCATTCTGGCGCGAACTCGGTCAATAACTCCATCGTTGCCAGTCAAAATTATGATAGGTGTTTCTTTAAAGCAGGAGATTTTTCGTAGTTGGCTACACAGCTCATAACCATTAGTCCCAGGCATAACAAGATCTAAAAAAATAAGATCGGGCTTTCGAGCTAGTAAAATAGCGATTGCTCTTAATGGATCTTGAATGCATTGAGTTTGATAGTCTGCTGTTGTTAGAACTCTTTCAAGAGCTCGACAAATAGCTGGGCTATCATCGATACATGCAATTAAAGGACCTGTAGACGATGGCTCTACTGGTTTGGATGAAAAGACTGGTGCCTCTAAGTCCTCAATTTCAATAAGTTCGACCGCACCCTGTTGGATGTATGGCAATAAGGAGGCTGAAAGAGATACAGTATCGCGACTAATCTTAATACTCAGATCTCTCAGAGTTTGTTGCCCTGTCAGCATCATAGTTAGGTTGCGATATAAAGCCTCGGGTACCCATTTTTTGAGTTCTAATGGATGACGAATAATGGGAGCTAAATCAGGAGAGCGGTCACCTAGTTTAGCTTCAAGCCAGGATTGCCAGAGTTTTTTGGCCTTGTGAATGATAGCCTCAGCGTTGATTAATAAAAGCTGATTGGACAGCTGATTGTCGTTTTGAACTTGATAGACTACCCCGCGCGCTTGATTGATATCAAAAAAGACTTCTATGAAGATATTTTCAATGATTTGGCTGATTTGTTGGCGAGATATCTTTTGTTGGTCGTACCAAAAACTCAAAAGCCTGTATTCCCAACAGTATAGATTTTCCTTGCTGTCGAGCTTATGCAGTTTTTGTAGTTCTGTTTGAAGACTGGAAATTTCTAGGTAAAGATCAGGACAGAAGTGTTTTACATAGCGATACCAACGACGCATTGGCTGTTTGCCACCCGTGACATACAACAAGCGCCCCATGTAGAATTCAAATGTCCACTGATTGTTATTGGCAGTTAAGTGTAACTGCCCATTGAACTGGCTCTGTTTCAGCAGTCCAAAAAGTCGATTTTGTTTTGCTGCTGTAAAATCACTGATAGTGACAACAGGTTTTTGGGTGGTCATTGATATTGACATCGCATGGACAGGGTAAACAGACTTATGAGTGCTATTGATTAGTCCCCTGTGGCAATCACACTTCAGGATTAGCTGTAAAAGTATCGCTTGACTCTTTACTGGTCCGAAGCTGGGCCTGATGATGGAAATAGGTTATTTGTGATGGGTTCTAAGAAAGTGTTGAGTGGTTGAGAGCGTTGAGAAAAATCTGGATAGGCTTCAAGGCCATGTTCGCTCAGGTCTAGGCCGATTGATTCAGCGTGGTTAGACACGCGTAACCCAAATGTGAGACGAAGTATAGACCAACTAAATAGCGTGCTGATGCCAACAAAGACTGCAACGATCGCAATCCCTGCCAGTTGAATGAGCACGGGTTGGATGGTGCCGCCGAGTAAGAAACCTAGAGCTGGACCTGACGTTGCGGAGTGCCAACTGTTGATATTAGGACCAACGCTAAATAATCCGACGGTAATGGTTCCCCAGATTCCTCCTACCAAGTGTACGGGCAGAGCACCTACAGGGTCATCAATGTGCAATCGATAAAACAAACGCTCTGCGAAAACCGCCAACATCCCTCCTATAAACCCGATGAGAATTGCGCTTAGAGGGGTGACATATGCACAGCTAGCTGTGATCGAAACTAGACCTGCTAATGTGCCATTGATAATCATGCTGAGGTCTGGCTTACTGGTGACTAGCCAGGATACGATGGCGGCGGCTACTGCTCCAGTCGAGGCTGATAAATTGGTGGTTAAGATAATCCGGCTAGCTGCTACTGGATCGGCTGTCATTGTTGAACCGGCATTAAACCCAAACCAGCCAAACCAGAGAATTAAGCCGCCTAGGGTAGCGATCGCAAGATTATGGGCTGGCATCGTCTTTTGATTGTCATGGTTGTAGCGACCAGCCCGTGGTCCTAATAACCAAGTACCTGTCAACGCAGCCCAGCCACCGACACTATGGACGACTGTTGATCCAGCAAAATCATAGAATCCTAGAGTCTGGAGGAATCCTCCACCCCAGATCCAATGACCTACTGTTGGATAAATGAACAGGGATAGAATTGCACTAAAGCTAAAGAAGGCAAAGAATGAAATGCGCTCAGCAACTGCACCGGAAACAATGGTTGCGGCGGCTCCAGCAAATACAAGTTGAAAAAAGAATTTTGCATCTAATGGTATGCCAGCTGTGGCTAGGGAACTGAAGACACCGCTGTAGCGATCGCCGGTTAAAGGGCTTAAATCTAAACCCCGTAAAAAGAAACCAGAATGACCAATGACAGCATTGCCATCGCCAAACATTAAGGCAAAGCCGATGGCCCAAAAACAGAGGGAAACAACACCAAATACAATTAAGTTTTTAGACAAGACATTAACGGCATTCTTGCTTTGGCATAAACCTGTTTCTAACATGGCAAACCCGGCATTCATAAAGAATACAAGTACTGCACATAACAAAACCCAGATTGTATCTACGGTCACCTGCAGCGATTCGGGGAATGGTTCAGGGTGGCTATCTGCAGCTAATACAGCTCCATTCCAAACCAGCCAAATGGCAACGGCCAATAGCAGGATAGATTTGCCTCCTGCAAGGCGCTCGTGCAACTGTCTTATCATAAGGAAATCAGTCTAAACCCACATGATTGCTATATGTGAGGGTGTGATAGACCTATATTTCCCAGTGAGAATTTGTTCTCTCATTTGATGAACAAGTCTCATCAAAAAAATTAGAAGAAATGGCTTAACGTGGCCCGGCTATACTCTTTTCTGGAGCCACTTGGGATATGTACGTAAGAGATTTTACGGTTTGGCTAATGTCAAAATCCGTTTCGCTACATCCTCTGTAATTGGCATAACGGATAAGCGATTGCCGCGCTTAACTACCTGTAGTTCATCAGGATCAAACTTACTTTTGAGTTCATCAAGGCTGATGTAATGCTCAAATGTCTCCAGGTAAGTAACCGTAACGGTATGCCAACGCGGGGTTTCGGGGGTGGACTTGGGATCGTAGTATTTACTACTTTGGTCAAATTGGGTGGGGTCGACCACCATTTCTTTGCCAATTTTCATCAGGCCAGCAATACCGGGAGGTTTGGTGTTGGAATGGTAAAAGAAGGCGATATCGCCAATCGCCATGGATTTTAGAAAATTGCGAGCCTGGTAATTACGCACGCCGTCCCAGATTTCATTGCGATCGCGTTCCAAATCGTCAATGCTGTACACGTCTGGCTCAGACTTCATCAACCAGTACTTCATCGTTCTTTAATGTCTCCTGTAAATTGTGCCATAGCGTATCGTGCCAGCCCATGGGCCAGCTCAGCTCAGCCTGGCGGCCAACGTCTGCGTAAGCTAAATTCAACCTAATGGGACTATCCGGCAAATACTGTAACCTTTCGACCCACTCGATCACTAATATTCCAGGGTCTACGTCTTCCCCGTCCCAGTAGGTCTCTAAATAAAGACTATTGGCCCCTGCCCTATCCAAACGATATAAATCAACATGGTAGAGAGGTACCCGTCCCGTTAGATACTCATTGATCAGCGTAAAGGTGGGGCTATCAATAGTCTGCTCAATGCCTAGCCCTGCTCCTAAACCCTGAGTAAAGCTAGTTTTACCACTACCTAAAGGTCCTGACAGTAAGATCACTGCTCCTGCTGGCAAGCGCTGTCCCATCAGCCAGCCCAGGCGATGGGTTGCCTGCAGATCCGGTAACTGAATTGAAATGACCATTGGCATTACTAACGTTGAAGCAGGTTGAGTTCAGGAAACCAACCTTGGATGGGCAACCCTCCAACTGTATCGTTAATCTAATAGCGAGTTACACCGAGTTCAGGACAAGCAGTACTGCATGATTATCACGGTAGCCAGTTTCAAAGGGGGAGTCGGCAAAACCACTACCGCCATTCACCTGGCCGCATTTTTCCAAGGTAAAGGAAAAACCTTATTAATCGATGCAGATCCCAACTGTTCAGCTTTAGGTTGGGCCAGTCGTGGGGAACTGCCGTTTACAGTGGTTAATCAGTGGCAGGCAGAAGCTCAGACTGAAACCTATGAGCATGTCATCATTGATACTCAAGCGCGGCCCACCACCGAAGATTTAGCAGCTTTAGCCAATACGTGTGATTTACTGGTGTTGCCCACCATGCCAGATATTTTGTCTTTGGATGCCCTGGTTTTAACTATCGAATATCTTAAATCTATTCAAACAAGTCAGTATCGCATCTTAATTACGTCCATTCCGCCTAAGCCGAGTCGAGCAGGGGATGAGGTGAAAGAACTACTTAAGGAAGCGGATATTCCTATCTTTGATGTGGGCATTGGCCGTCTGGCCGCGTTTCAAAAAGCAGCTATGCAAGGTGTGCCTGTCTATGCCATTAAGGATCAGCGATCTGAGAAGGGTTGGCAGGAATATGAGGCAGTTGGCAATGAAATTCTTAATTTGATCATGATGAAAGGACAATAACCTTTGGGAGGCAATGGAATTGTCCAGATGAATGCCTGCGTTAACAGTCACTTAAACAAATCCCTGACCATTTGGTCAGGGATTTGTGCGTTTTGTGGGGTGTGGCTATGGTGATTAGCGGCGAGAAGACATCAGGATACGTAACACATACCAGAACAGGAGCATCACTGCAGCAAACAACTCTAACGACGCTGCCACATGTTGGGTTGTGGAATAGCGATACATCACGTTAGATGTTTTGTACAAAATGGCTGCACTTGCGAAGGCAACCATAAAGAAAGAAAAGATTAACCCCAAGGAAAAACCAAAGAGCAAGCTACAGACAATGAGTCCGAGGGCTACCATGCCTGCAATTTTGAGGATGCCCCCTAAAAATGAAAAATCTTTGCCTGAGGTAAAAGCAACTGCTGTTAAACCACCAAAGAGAAATAGGGTAATCACTGCAGCAGTGGGCAAGACTGATGGGTCAGACCTTAACACTGCTACCACCAGCAATGGTGCAAAAATAATTGCCTCACCAATAATGTATAGACCTAAGCCCATATACTGAGCGTTGATATCATCGGCTTTAGCTGCCATGTTACTAGCCAGGTAACCTAGCAAAGCAAATCCTCCCAACAGGGCTAACCAGCCAATCCGACTGCCAAGGAAGAAACTAGCCAGTAATGGGGCAATCCCCAGCTGGAAGAATAAAAATTCAACCACTACAAACGCACCTACTGCCCCAGCAAGATGGGTGTAGGTACGCTTAATAAATTCTGCCCGCTCACTAGGGCGAGCCTGAGCCACCATAACCATTAAAAATGCCTCCTGTAGGCAAAAAAAGATGAGTCAGTGTGACAGCATGCAAATAGCAAACTGTCAATTAGCGATACCTCAATCAGAGGCTAACATACTTACCTGAGGGGCTGCTTCTTCCTAGAATAGGAACGATCTTGGACCCAAACCCTACATCTTTAGACATATAAAAGACATTTGAAAAAACGTTATATCGGATACAAAGATAACGTTTTAGGATATAAAGCTGACAATAAAGTCCTGTATTGCTGATTTCGGTAGAAGTACTGGAATTGTATGATGATTACCACATTGTTCAATATTCACAATGGTTGATTCAGCCACTGCTCGCCTAGGCCAGATGGTCTACGCTCCCAGCCTTTCGGAAACCTCGGTTGAGCTACGCCAATTGCTTCAGGGAGAGCGCATCTTAGCTGCCATTGATGTTGGAACCAACTCAGTCCATATGGTGGTTGTCAAGATTCAACCAGAGTTGCCTGCGTTCACCATTATTGGTCGTGAAAAAGATACGGTACGCCTTGGTAATTTTCGTCCGGGTACTAATTGTCTGTCGGACGAAGCCATGGCGCGAGGGATTGCTGCTCTAAAGCGGTGTAAACAAATTGCTGACAGTCATCATGCTGATGATATTGTCACGGTTGCGACTAGTGCTACCCGTGAAGCTAGTAATGGTCAATTGTTTATCGAGCGGGTGAAGCAGGAGGTTGGCCTTGATATCAGCCTAATTTCTGGTCTTGAAGAAGCCCGACGTATTTATCTGGGTGTGCTGTCTGGTATGGAACTGCACGGCAAACCTCATGCCATCATCGATATTGGCGGTGGTTCTACTGAACTCATTTTAGGCACTGGAGAACGCCATCGGTTTCTGAGTAGTACTAAGGTGGGAGCTGTCAGGCTGAATGCCCAAATGGTGACGACTAATCCCATCAGTCACGAAGAATTCTTGCAGCTGCAAGCCTATGTGCGAGGACGGCTTGAGCCTAGCGTTGATGAGCTAAAAGCTAAGCTGTCTGCAGAAGAATCTTTAGCGTTGGTGGGGACCTCTGGGACGGTGGAATCCCTGGCAATGCTAACAGCTATTGAGAAGCTAGGAACGGTGCCTGCTCGCATTAATGGATACACCATGACGCTGGCAGAGTTGGAGCGGTGTACCCAAAAACTGCGGCGGATGAGCTTTAGTGGGCGGCTCAAGCTGCCGGAGATTTCTACCCGACGAGCTGAAATCATTGTGCCTGGGGCTGTCATCCTACAGGAAGCGATGCGAATGCTGGGTGTTGATCGCATTACTGTGTGCGAGCATGCTCTACGAGAAGGTTTGGTAGTGGACTGGATGCTCACCCATGGTCTGATCGAAGACCGGATGCAGTATCAGCAGTCAGTGCGTGAACGCAGTGTCATGAAAGCTGCTCATAAGTATCGGGTTGATAAACCGCATAGTGAGCTAGTGGCTAAATTTGCCCTGGATTTATTTGACCAAACTCGGGGACTGCTCCATGAGTGGGGGCCTTTAGAGCGGGAAATCTTGTGGGCGGCTGCGATGCTTCACAACTGTGGCCATTTTGTTAGTCATGGTTCTCACCATAAGCATTCTTATTATTTGATTCGCAATGGAGAGTTGTTGGGGTTTACTAGCATCGAAATTGAGTTGATTGCGAATCTTGCTCGCTACCATCGGAAGAGTTCACCTAAACTCAAGCACGACCCGTATAAGGCGCTGACTAAAACAAGTCGCAAAATTGTTAGCCAGCTGAGTTCGATGTTGCGAGTTGCAGTAGGACTGGACCGGCGACGATTGGGTGCGATCGCAAGTTTCCAAACCAGCTATGATCCCCAGACCCATAGAATGACCCTGCGCTTTACCCCGGCCCGCACTAACGAAAAGTGTGAGCTAGAGGTTTGGAGCGTGAATGACAAGAAAGCCTGCTTTGAGCAAGAGTTTGATCTAAAACTAGAAATTCACCCTGCCAGTTGATCTAGAGTTGTTCTGGAACTTAAAGAGTTTGTTCAGCTGTAGACTGCTCTGCACAAATCCCTGCTTCAAATCTAATGGCTATGGCTTCTGATTCTGTTGATACTCCGCAAGTTTGGGATACCGCTCGCTACCAAGACCAACACAGCTTTGTTTGGCAGTATGGGACTGCTCTAATCGACTTGCTCGCTCCCCAGCCAGGGGAGCGCATTCTAGATCTGGGATGTGGCACCGGACAGCTAACCCAGGCTTTAGCAGCAACCGGTGCGATTGTGAGTGGGATCGATGCAGATGCTGCCATGATTGCTACGGCTCAGCAGCACTATCCCGAGCTATCGTTTGCTGTAGCTGATGCCTGTAATTTTCGAGTAAAGCAGCCCGTTGACGCTATCTTTTCCAATGCTGTGCTGCACTGGGTTAAACCACCGGAACAGGCTGTTCAAGCGGTCGTCAATGCCTTGAAACCGGGTGGTAGATTTGTAGTCGAATTCGGCGGCAAGGGCAATGTACACGCTATTGTCAAGGCCGTTGAAACGATTCGACAACAGGAGAATTTGAGTCCCTGGTACTTTCCCCGTATTGGCGAATATGCCCATCTGCTAGAAACCTACGGTTTAGAAGTTACCTTTGCAGCCATGATTGATCGCCCTACGCCCTTAAATGATGGTGAGCAAGGGTTGGCCAACTGGCTCAAGATGTTTGGCAATGCCCTGCTGGCAGGACTGAGTACAGACGATGTAGAAGTCTTGCTGCGAGAGGTTGAAGCCTTTTTGCGACCTCAACTACACGATGGCCGCCAATGGGTCGCAGACTACCGTCGACTACGTCTAGTAGCGATTAAATCATCTGCATGACTTCTGTATAACTGCAGAGAGGTTGGATGAGCTGGTTATCTCAGGAGCGGTGCAGCTGCTGAGCGTGCTGCCATATGATCAGCTGTTTCTAGATAAATCAACCCCTGCAGATTGGTATTTATAAACAAATTTAAGTGAGGCTTTCCGTTATGATGCGATGATGGGGCAAGTCCATTTGGTACCTGAGCATCGTGATCGCGTTGCCTACCATGGGCTCCATAACACCTCACGTTGGCACCACGGAGCGGCTGAAACTATGGCAAATGCAGTGCTAGAAAGCGATTTAGATCTTGAAGCACTCAATAAGACCCTAGCGGATATGGATGCCTCCAAACTCGTAGCCTGGGGCGTTGAGACCTTTGGTGAAACCCTAGTAATGAGTACTAGCTTTGGTATTCAGTCAGCTGTCATGCTGCATCTGGTTACTCAGGTGATGCCAAATATTCCGGTAATTTGGGTAGATACGGGCTATCTGCCTGCAGAGACCTATCGCTTTGCTGAGGACCTGACTAAGCGACTGCAGCTCAATCTGCAAGTGTATCAATCCTCGATGAGTCCGGCTCGTATGGAAGCGATCTATGGGCAACTCTGGGATCAAGATAATGTCAGTGCCCTCAACCGCTACGACTATATTCGCAAGGTTGAGCCTATGCAGCGTGCCCTCAAGGATCTGGGGGCAAAAGCATGGCTGGCTGGATTGCGAGCTAATCAGACATCGCATCGTCAGACCCTGGGGCGGATTGCTCAGCAGAATAATATTTATAAGCTGCATCCAATTTTGTCCTGGAATTCGCGGGATGTGTATAAGTATTTGACGACCTATGATTTGCCGTATCATCCTCTGTTTGATCAGGGATATGTAACGGTGGGTGATTGGCATTCGAGCCGTCCGATGACGGCGGCTGACGAGGATGAGCGGGCGACCCGCTTTAAGGGTTTAAAACAGGAGTGTGGGCTACATTTACCTCAAACTCAAGGGGAAGCAGAGAGTTTGAATTCAAGTTCGTTGTAGGGTCAAGGGAATCGGAGAGACGTTGCAGGCAACGTCTGTACATGATGGCGATATCTCATTTGACAGAGCCTTTAATCTCCAAAGCTAAATCTGCTGACAAGCTTGAGTATCTGGGGCTATTGGTGTCAGGTATTTTGATGGGGCTATGGCCTGCATGGCCACTAGCTTGGGTAGCATTGGCTCCACTTTGGTATGTGATTCATCGTGGAGGCAGTCTGCGTAGGAGTGCTTTCTGTGCTCTGATGTGGGGGGTGGGATACCATGGCGCGATGTTGGAGTGGGTACTACATTTGCATCCGCTGATGTGGTTAGGGGTGCCTTGGTTAGGGAGTATTGCGATCGCACTCTTTGCCTACACCTTTGTTACTCTCTGGGGAGCCGGTATCGCTGTTATGTGGGCTGTTGGTATGGCAGTTCTACGACAGATAGCTTCTTTGGGTAATCTCGGTCGAGTATTTGTTGGCACCGCTCTATGGTGTGGTATCGAGGCGTTGTGGAGTATTGGCCCACTGTATTGGACGTCATTAGCCATCACCCAGAGTCCTAGTAATTTGGTGATTGTGCATTTGGCTCGATTATCGGGACATTTGACAATTACAGCTGCCATCGTGGCGGTCAATGGGGTGTTGGCTGTTTCAGCTGTTCGTTCTTACTCTCGTCGCTGGCTGATGGCGGCTGTAGGATTGTTTGCGATCGCGCACCTGATTGGCTGGGGACTTTATCAACAACCTCTACAGGACCAACCAGCAGCAGCCCTAAACATTGGCATCATCCAGGGCAATATTCCTAGCCGAGAAAAGCTTACCTATCGAGGTGTGCGTCAGGCTGAAGATGTGTATCGCAACAACTATCGCCAGCTAGCGCAGGACGGAGCGGATGCGGTGCTTACACCGGAGGGAGCGATTCCCACCCGGTGGAATCGCGAGACCAGCATTTTTAGTCAGGTTGTGCGCGAGGTTGGTGTCCCGCTGTGGCTGGGGACATTTGTTCCCACAGACAACGCACATATTTACCAAAGTTTGGTGGAGGTTGCTCCTAATAGCGCAGCACAATATAACAAGATTAAGCTGGTGCCACTAGGAGAATATATTCCCCTGCAGTCTGTATTAGGAGATTTAATTTCTCGACTTTCTCCTATCAGTACAGATATGCTGCCAGGGCAGCTTAGCCAACGATTTGACTCTGCTCTAGGACAGGCGGCTGTCGGCATCTGTTATGATTCCGCCTATGATTGGATTTTTCGGCGGCAAGTGGCTCAAGGCGGAGAGTTTATTCTGACGGCGTCTAACAATGATCCGTATCCGCTTCGGATGATGGCGCAGCACCATGGACAGGATGTTATCCAGTCGATTTCGACGGATCGGTGGGCAGCACGAAGCACCAATACTGGACTATCAGCAGTTGTTGATCCCCATGGACATACGCGATGGATGTCAGCTCCTTTGACGGTGGACACGCATATCGCGACTATTTATCGGCGCGATACTCAGACACTGTTTGTCAAACGGGGAGCCTGGTTAGTGCCAGTATTATTGATGTTGAGTGGTGTTTGGGTAGTGCGATCGCGAGACTGAACGATGAAACTACTACATGACCTTTCAGAGTTTAGCTCAGGGAACGATCTATCGTCCGCCCTGCATTATACCTACACGGCAAAATGTTCTCAGACAGGTATGTTATGGCAGTTGCCCCGTACCGATGTAGTGGAGTCAATTGCTAAGGGGCTCATACAGCAACTGGCGATGACAACATCTGACCAACTAGAGACCGGGAACCTCTATGGGGTGCTCTTAGCGCAGACAACGCATGGAGATAGGGTAGTTCTCAAAGGATTTTCCGGGTCATTAGCTGGGCAGAATCAAGGGGCAGGTTGGGTGCCTCCAGTGTCTGCTCAGGCGAAGCTGGCTTTGACTGAGACCCAGACGCTAGCCAAGCTTGATCGGTTGAAGCAGGAACTTGTTATGTTCCATCAGCTCCCTGTGCATGTGGCTTATGGACAGATGGTTCAGTACTATGCTGAGCGACTACAACAGCTAACGGTGAGGCATCGGCAGAGGAAACAGGGGCGCGATCGCGATCGCAGCCATTACCACAACATCCTACAAGGAGATGCCCTAACCAAAGCGCTAAACAGATTAAAAAGAGAAAGCCAACAAGACAGCATTGAACGTCGTCACCTAAAACAAGAGCGTGCTCGGGAGCTTGCGCCCTTGACTGAAGCAATCGCCCAAGCCGAGCAACACATGCAGTTGCTCAAGCAAGAATATACAGCACTTTCTCGACAGTGGCAGGTTCAACTTCAGAGTGCTTATGCGATTCAGAGAATTGGAGACAAAATAGAGCCTAGTGGTAAGGACATTCCAAATACTATCTACGATGCTGTCATAGAGAGAGTTTGTCAGCGGGCTGCTGCTAAACTCTTACACTATGCAGCTACTCACGATCTCAAGCCTCTTGCTATGGCAGAGTTTTGGTGGGGAAAGCCACAAGGAGACTGTTTTTCAGAACAATTTTATGGAGCCTCTTTAGAAGACTGCCAAACCTTGATGCATATCTCTCAGCTGTCGGTTTTACCTCCACCAAAGAACCCATCGTTATCCCTTCCCATTCTCTATCAAGATGATGCAATCATCGTGGTCGACAAACCAGCAGGACTGCTCTCGGTGCCGGGACGTAGGCATGATCTTCAGGACAGTGTGCTCAGTCGTCTTCGGTATCAGTTACCGGACTATGATTTTGTACAAGTTGTGCATCGTCTGGATCAGGCGACGTCTGGCCTTTTAGTCTTATCCACATCCCGTAGTGCTCATAAAGCGTTAGGACAACAGTTTGCTGATCATCAAATTTTTAAAACCTACGAGGCTGTGCTCCGACAACCAATTGCTCCAGTAGTGGGTGTGATTGAGTTACCCCTTTGGAGCAATCCGAATGAACGTCCCAGACAATCGGTCAATGCCGAGTATGGTAAACCAAGTGTGACTCACTTTAAGGTGTTGCAAGCAGGTGATAGCCCCAGGGTTCAGTTTGTACCCCATACAGGACGAACTCATCAGCTCCGGGTGCATGCAGCACATCCACAAGGGTTAAATTCACCCATCGTTGGCGATTCGTTATATGGGCAGCCTAATCAGGCAGAACGGCTACATCTGCATGCTAAGTCTCTTCAGTTAATTCATCCAATTACGAAAAAGCGCTTGCAGTTCACTAGCGAGGTTCCATTTTAAGGGTGATTCTGATTGAGGGACTACAATGTCTGAAGGCATATCTGAGAGTAGGCACAAGGCTTTATCCCTACGAAAGTATCAGTTTTGTTGGAAGATAATGACTAGCTCAACGCTGACATCATTGCTTGCTGAGCTACGCTTTGATAGAGACTGGTAAAATGTCCGCTGAGAACTTGGGCATCGCTAGCAGGTAGAGGCATCGGTCCTAAGAGATCCAATACCGTTTGGTCGGCTGGTGTAATCACTACTAAAGACGAATCTAGAGCGTCATCATATTGCCAAAAGTTTTCTAGGTTCAGTGTTTGAGATTTAGGCTCAGGGGCAACAATAACTTCTTCGGTGTCTTCAGCCACGGTTTCTACAGGATTCTCTTCTACCTGCTGCTTTCGTTTTTCACGAATGGCATCAATGATTTGTTCCTTGGTGCGACCACGTAGCTGGAAAAGAACAAACGGCTCTTCTCGGAAGGCGTCTGCGAGCTGATAATAGACAGCGGCAATGTGTTTGCAAGGATTTTTGGGATCAGGACAATTGCACTTGGAGTGTACATCTGCCAGGGTAAAGGGGAATAAACTGAGCCCATTGGCGGTGAAAACGCTCTCAATATCGGTGGGCATTTCCCCTGCAAGCAGCTGAGCTGAGTAGAGTGCTTTTTGAGATAAGGTATCGATGACAAAGTCCCAGTCTTCGTCGGTGAAGCGCTCAATCCAAATGGAGAGCTGGTAGGGATCAGCGGCGGTTCCTTGGACAGCTGCGAAGACTTTAGATTCTTTAAAGTCTAGTTTGAGAATATGGCCTTCACGGGCATAGCGACGACCTCGTTCTAGCCGCTTTTTGAAGCGGTAAGAGTTGAGCAGGTCCACCCATTGTTGTACCCACCAGGTTTCGGATTCGAGTTCGTAGGGGTTGGTGGGAGCTTGGTATGAGGTCATGGGTGTTAGAGGTGGTGGTTGTGGTTTTGGGAAAAGGGTTGGTTGGGTTGCAATATGAAACCCAACCATTTTTTGGGGGTTAATTTTTGGGGGGGTGGCAATGTTGGGTTTCGCGGGCTCAACCCAACCTACGGCTTTGGGGTGGGTTACTGTGGGAGTGAGTGAAACCTACACCGCCCGTTGGTTAACCCTCCCGAGAGGGGGTTATTCAGGAATTTTGCTCATTTTCTCTAAATCAAGCACTTCATTTAGTTTATCTGCGGGCATCAGATTTTTTTCTAACACGAGTTGACGCATGGATTTGCCGGTTTCTAAGGATTCTTTAGCAATGGCGGCAGCGTTGAGGTAGCCAATATGGGTGTTGAGAGCGGTGACCAGGGCCAGACTGCCTTCGGCAAAGTCGCGGCAGCGGTCAGGACGGGCGGTGATACCGGCTAGACAGCGTTTATCAAGGGCGCTGATGGTGTTGCCGAGGATTTCAATACTGTGGATCAGGTCATAGGCGATCAGGGGCATCATCACATTGAGTTCTAGCTGACCGGCCTGGGCGGCACAGGCGATGGCCTGATCGTAGCCCATGACTTGGAAGCAGACCATGGAGGTCATTTCAGCCATCACCGGATTATATTTGCCCGGCATGATGGAGGAGCCTGGCTGCACCGGGGGTAGCTGGATTTCTTTGAGGCCGGTTTTGGGGCCTGAATCTAATAAACGCAAGTCGTGGGAAATTTTGACCAGGTCCTGGGCCAGGTTACGCAGGGCACTGGAGACGGCAACAAAGGGGGCCATGCTTTGCATAGCGGCCATCAGATGGGGCGCGCTAATGAGAGGTTGACCGGTAAAACCTGCTAGCAGTTCTGCAACACGATAACGATACTGGGGATGGGTGTTGAGACCAGTGCCAGTGGCGCTACCGCCCAAACCGAGAACGCAGAGATCTTGAGCCGCCGCGCGGAGACGACGCAGGTGATCGGTCAAAATGACTGCCCAGGCACGAAAGCTTTCTCCCAGACGGATGGGGACGGCGTCCTGCATGTGGGTACGACCCGAACGAACAATGTCTTGAAATTCATGGGCTTTGGTTTGGAGCGTTGCGATCGCACCCTCCAAGCTTGGATATAGCGTATGCTCCAACGCCAGTAGCCCCCCAATCCGAATCGCTGTCGGAATCACATCGTTGGTGGACTGGCCATAGTTGACATGGTCATTGGGGCTAATGTGACTATAGTTACCCTTCTCATCTCCCAGTAGCTCCAGCGCCCGATTGGCCAGCACCTCATTCACATTCATATGGTGGGAGGTACCGGCCCCTGCCTGATACACATCTACAATGAACTGATCGCGCAAGGCACCCTTAAGGATTTCATCAGCCGCAGTCACGATGGCCTGGGATATTTCAATCGGTATGCAGGCTAATTCTCCATTTGCGATCGCAGCAGCCTTCTTAATCAGCAAACAAGCATCTACGTAGGTAGGCAGTGGCTTTAACCCGCTGATGGGAAAATTCTCTACCGCCCGTAAGGTTTGAATGCCGTAATAGGCAGCTGAGGGAATTTCTTTTTCCCCCATAGAATCTTTTTCAATACGGTGGTTAGCGGGTGCAGTCATGGGGTTGGGTCTGGGATAAAACGAGCCAATGTTGATAGTAGCGGTAGAGCGAACCTCTGTGTATCTCTACGTTACTAAACATGGCGGTGGTTCACAGGTGAGGGTCATGGGTTTGCCGGTCGGATGGATGAATGAAAGCCGATGAGCATGGAGCCAGTAGCCACAGTCGCCAGGAATAGCTTTTCCGTTTGGGTGGGGCTGACCACCAGCAACATAAAGCGGGTCCCCCAGGAGTGGATAGCCCAGAGTCGCCAAATGAATCCGAATTTGATGGGGTCTACCGGTGAGGATGGTGACATCCAGCAGGGTGGCCTCGGGCTGGCGCTGGACTACACTACAGTCGCTGTGGGCGTCGAGGCCATCTGGTTTTGCCCCATAGATATGTCCTAGCTGAGGATAGGGAATTTTGCCGATGGGATGGGTAATGCTGAACTGATCAGGCAGGTCAGCCGCTGGGCCGATCAGGGCGCGATAGGTTTTGCCAAAGCGATGCTGGCGCATTTGCTGACTCAAGTGGGCACGGGCCGTTTTGGTTTTGGCGATCATCATGATGCCTGAGGTGCCCCGACCCAGACGATGGATGGGAGCTGCGGTTGGGTGGCGTTGCCGGACCTGCCACAGAAGCGTGTGTTGCAGGAAATTGCCACCGGGGAGGACGGGTAAGCCTGAGGGTTTGTTAACCACTAGCACCACGTTATCTTCGTGAATAGTGGTGATATCAAGGGGAACCGGAGGCTCCTGCCAGGGGGGCCGGTGGTAGCTAAGATTTTGCCCAGGTTTAAGCGGTGTATCGGCTGCTATGGGCTGGTTATTTAGAAGAATCTGGCCTGTTTCGATGCGAGTTTGCCAGGTGGCGCGGTCTGAATGGCGGTAGCGATGGGTGTAGTAGTCGAGGACGGTGGCGGGTGGATGATTTTTGGGGATGCGATCGCAATATACCCAGCCATCATTAAAAGTCGCAGGGTGAGTAATGTTCACCCTGCGAGGACTGACACATTGTTTAAAGGGGTCTGTTTTGTCCAACTAGTTACCGCTTAAACAATCCAGTTACGCTATTTTTCACCTGGTTAGCAATCGCCTGAACACCACCAGCCATGCCTGGTTTGGGTGGTACAGCTATGGTAATCGGCTCATCCTTAAACGCTTTGACTCGGTAGCCATATTCCAGATTAGTCTTATTCTTCCGCAGGATTGGATAAATCCGAAACGCCCCCTGGAGCAAGTCTTCTTCACTAGCAAAAATTGCTCGATCAATATCAACAGAGCGCTTCACCGCGATGACACCAACTGGGTACCACTGCTTTTTGTCCTTGATGCGAATGTGGACCTCAAATTCAGGATCACCAGAAGCCCGTCGCTCATCCATTTCCTTAGAGGCTTCCTGACGGCGTTTGGTGCGCTCAGACACCTGGGGTTTAGGTTTAGCTTTGCCAAATCCGGTAGCCATAGGAATACCTCTTAGAGTGATTATTTATTAAAAGTTTACATCTTTTTAATTATAGAACCCTATCAATGTGGTGCATGGTGGTCACAATCAGTAGCTGTTAGGGTTAAATGCGCTCTACCGGCATACCGTCTTGAATACCAACTTAAATCCAAAAACAGGTTCACTTTATGCATTTCTTGCCTACGGGTCTTGGGGATTACTCCCCATTTATTGGAAGTTTTTTAAGGCAGCCTCACCCATCGAAGTGCTGAGTCACCGCATGGTGTGGTCGCTAGTGTTTCTGGGGCTAATCTTGACGCTGCAACAGCGATTATCAGAACTGCGCAAACTACCGCGACGTCAAGTACTGGCGCTATTGGCAACAGCTTTGCTGCTGAGTTTTAACTGGGGGTTGTATATCTATGGTGTGAATACAGACCGGGTTGTTGAAACCAGCCTCGGTTATTTTATCAATCCGTTGGTGTCGGTCATGCTCGGGTTTGTTGTCCTGCGAGAGAGACTCTATCGCGGGCAGCAGATAGCTGTCGTGATAGCTACCCTTGGTGTGGGCTACTTTATCTGGCAGTTTGGAGCAGTGCCCTGGATTGCGCTGGGTTTAGCCGGAACGTTTGCGCTATATGGATTGTTGCGCAAAATGGTAGCCGTGTCGCCAATGGTAGGGCTAGCGGTGGAAACTGCATTGATGACACCCGTGGCGCTGTTGATGATTGCTTATTGGGGGGCAACCGGGACCGGCAGCTTTGGCAACGGTCTTGGACTGACATTATTATTTGTTGGTGCGGGTGTTGCAACATCAATGCCGCTGTTATGGTTTAATAATGCTGCAAAGCGGCTGTCGTTAGCGACGTTAGGGTTTTGTCAATATATCGCCCCGTCGATACAGCTCATGCTAGGTGTGTTTTTATATCAAGAACCGTTTACCCAAACACATCTAGTGAGCTTTAGCTTCATTTGGACAGCCTTGTTGATCTATTCAAGTTCATCTTTGTTACGGCCAAAATTGACATCTATGAAGTCGTGATAGGTTGTCTGTTCAGACGCTTTCTCATTCTCAAACGTAGGTTGGGTTGCGCCTTACCCACATACTAAAAATTCTATCGAGATTGTTGTAAACACAACATTGCTGTACCCAAAAAGAACAATTGTGTATTAAGACCATTGATTAGCATCAGATATTGGCGGTGAACTGTTATGGGTTGGCATGTTGGGTTACGCTGACCGCTAACCCAACCTACATCTTGTTGGCTATAGCTAGAATCGTCGTACCAACATGCTGATTAGCTCGTCAGGTTGGGGTCTTAAGATCAATCGGTTTTCGGGTACTTCGATGAGGGGGCTCCACTGGCTGATTTCTACGTAGCGTAGATTGTGCAGCAGGTGGATGGTCTGACGGATATGGTCAGGGTGACCGAGCAAAATATGGCGGATGGACCCGCTGGGGGGTAGGCTGCTGGAAAAGTCGGCAGGCAAATTGGGCGGCACTGGGGTGCCAGATGGGGAAGATGAGAAAGTCATAGGGGCGTTTTCCTTTAGATGTTGGGCAATTGACCCACGAAACGACAGGGAGGAAATGCCCCCAAAAAGATAGCCACCCTGCAACTAAACTCAGGGTGGCTGTAAAATGCTCACAGCTCACCAACTGGGTAAGACAGTTGGCCGGGTTAGCGGGGTGGCGGTGTTGGTAGCACTGCCATCTCGCGCAGCTAAATTTTTGGGTGCGGAAAGACAGCTGTTATCAGTTGCCTAATGTGTAGGCTATCAGGCACAGATTGTTGAGTCAAGCAGGCCATAGCCGGTCTTTTGTTCCCGCATACATTGCCAAAAAATTAGTTAGGGCAGTGCATTGTTAATGCACCTTACGGTTTCTCGGAGGATAGTCAGCTCCTAATAGTCATGGTCTTTCGACGTTTTGGGTAATTTACTCTCGTACCTGCTCAACAATCAGCTGTCCGTCTTCTGACCAGTAGGAATAAGTACCCGCTTCAAAATCCCACTCGCCGACAAACTGCAGCGATGCGCCAGTGTCTGTCCATTCAAGGCTATGACCATCCCGCACAAAATCAAGCGAGTCGCCACCATAAAAAGTACCCTCACGGTCATAGATAGCGATATTGCCGCTCATGTCACTGCCTTGACCGGGCATAGCTGGAATAAAGTGATAAAGCTTAGGGTACGTGATTACGACTTCGTACTGACCGGTGGGATCGGCAAATCGGTCATATTCAACCTGCGCTATCAATAGATAGAGCACACTCACGGCCAGGATGACGCTGAGAAGGATGAATCCACCCAATGCGATCGCAACACCGATCAAAAATTTACGTAAAAAGGACCTCATCTTGATCGTTACTAAACGACTTGAGAAAAGATGCACCCTATTCCAATACAAGATCCTGTATTGATCTACAGATCCTAGAGGAGAGATTTCGAAAAGAATATCAACTAATTAGGTCAGCGACCCCTTCGACTCCGCTCAGGGAGCGCTGGCTGGGAAAGTTGGTAACTCCGAAGGGGAGAACTTGCATTAGGCTGGCCCATGTCCATAGGGCTATACGGCTCCGCTCAACCAGTTAATTTAGAGAAGGTGAGGGCTGAGGCTTCGACGGTGAGGCTTCGGCGTGAGCTCAGTCGAACGCTCAGCCGAACCGCGGAGTCGTTCGCGAAGCGTCTCCCACGGAGATAGCCCAGATTGATGGATAGTTTTGTTCATTCACTTACTAATCCAGTTGCGCTTTATAGCTGCAATGATTTAGGGGTTCCTGGTAGAGCGGTATATTTTGTAATGGGTCATGTCAATCCCCCGCGTTTCTACGGTTCAGTGGGCGGTACCCATGGTCCCAGTGCCCATTGTTTATGCTCCCCATGCACGCTGATTACCTCAAACGCATCCTCAACGCCCGTGTCTACGACGTTGCCCAAGAAACAGCCCTCGAAATTGCACCCAATCTATCCAAGCGTCTGGGGAATCAGCTGCTGCTAAAGCGTGAAGATATGCAGTCAGTATTTTCCTTTAAGCTGCGGGGTGCCTATAACAAAATGGCCCAGCTGCCACCGGAAAAATTAGCCCGTGGTGTAATTGCAGCCTCGGCGGGTAACCATGCCCAGGGGGTGGCCCTGGGAGCACGGCGGCTATGTACCCGTGCCGTTATTGTGATGCCGGAAACCACCCCCGAAGTCAAAGTCAATGCGGTAAAAGTTCGTGGCGGAGAAGTTGTCCTCCATGGTGAAACCTTTGATGATGCCTATGCCCATGCCCGTCAGTTGGAGGCCGAAAAGGGCATGACCTTTGTGCATCCCTTTGATGACCCAGACGTAATTGCCGGCCAGGGCACTATTGGTATGGAAATCCTACGCCAGTATCAACAGCCCATCCATGCAATTTTTGTTGCCATTGGTGGTGGTGGTCTAATTTCTGGCATTGCAGCCTATGTCAAACGGCTGCGACCTGAAATTAAAATTATCGGTGTGGAGCCAAAGGATGCGGACGCGATGTACCAGTCCCTGAAGCTGGGGCAGCGGGTCAAGCTTTCCCAGGTGGGTCTATTTGCTGATGGCGTAGCAGTGAGCCAGGTGGGAGAAGAAACCTTCTGGCTGTGTCAGCAATATGTGGATGACATTATCCGGGTGGGCACCGACGATACTTGTGCAGCTATCAAGGATGTGTTTGAGGATACTCGCTCAATTGTGGAACCGGCTGGGGCGTTGGCAATCGCCGGAGCTAAAGCTTATGTCAAGCAAACTGGCATTAAGGATGAAACGTTGGTGGCGGTGGCCTGTGGGGCCAATATGAATTTTGACCGACTGCGGTTTGTGGCCGAGCGAGCTGAGTTAGGGGAACAGCGGGAGGCGATTTTTGCGGTGACGATTCCAGAACAGCCGGGCAGCCTTAAGCGATTTTGTGAACAGATTGGTAAGCGTAACCTGACGGAGTTTAACTATCGTATTGCTGACCAGGCTGAGGCTCATATTTTTGTAGGGCTGGAGATTTGCGATCGCGACGATGCCATTGCCATGAAAGACCAGTTTGAAGCCAACGGCTTTAAAACTTTGGACCTTACCGATGATGAACTCACCAAAATGCACCTGCGCCATATGGTCGGTGGTCATTCGGCCCTTGCTAAAAATGAACGGCTATACCGATTTGAGTTTCCTGAGCGGCCCGGTGCCCTGATGAAGTTTGTCAGCTCCATAAGCCCCAACTGGAATATTAGCCTGTTCCACTACCGTAACAATGGCTCTGACTATGGCCGGATTGTTGTTGGTATGCAGGTGCCTTCGGAAGAAATGGACGAGTGGCAGGCATTTTTAGAAACCCTTGGCTATCGCTATTGGGAAGAAAACGACAATCCGGCTTACCAGCTTTTTCTGGGAGAGCGACGATAGACTAGCAGACCCACTAAAATTGCGGCTGTGATCAACGCCGGTATCCAGATGGTGGGCAGAGTTGGGTGTCGTTGAGCAATGGCGATGTCTGCCCAGATAAACACTAGCGTAAAGGGGAGGTCCCGTCGTTTGACAATGGCTAGGGCAGCAATCAGATTGGCGATCACAATCATGATGGCAGTCCAGGTGGCTCCTGATAGTCCTAGATCTTGTTTGCCAGATGCATAGATAGCCGAAGCGATATTGACCACGGTCGCCACGGAAATCCACGCTAAATAAATACTAACGGGGCGATTTACCCAGCGTTTACGACGGCTGTTTGGAGGATGCTGGCCTTCTTCTAGTTCGCTGTAGGCCGCAATGAGTGCTAATAAAATCACTAGCATCGCTACCACCGATAGCCAGTAGAGCTGGAGCGTAAACAGATAAATCCAGGCTATCTGGGCGACACAGGCAATAATCAAACACCCGTTAATCCGTTTAATTAATAGCTGATTGCGGTATTGGCGGCGAGACTGGTGCCAGGCATAGGCAATCAGTCCGACATAAATCACACCCCAGATGCTAAAGGCATAGTTAGCGGGGGTGATGAGCACACCACCAAGGGGACCGTTGGCCAAGTCGGCGACGGTATTGCCATCAATTGGAAAAAAATTTGACAGGGTATTGATCACTAGAGTGCCAACAATGGCTACCCAGGTTGCGATCGCCAGTGTTCTATCCCCCATCCGTCCCATCGTGTCACCTACAGTCTATTTCGTAATTGTGACGTTTCTTGCCAATACTGACCAGGTGAATTTGACACAAGGCCTATGAAAACTAATACAGGTGCTATAAAGCACTAAATTCCCTATTTCCAGAGGCCGGAAAAGATTTTTGACCCTAAATGCAAAGATGGCGACTATGCTGTTTCGACAACGTATGTTGCATATTTCAGCGTCAAGACATGCCATGCATTTAGAACAACTAATCATTTATGCAAACACGGAACCCTGTACAGAAAGGTCAAAGCCCCAGGGATTGTTATCGTGTAGTCTTAGTTATTCAGCTTTGATCACCCTGGGCTTTTGAGGACGACAGGGTGAACCAACACAAATATATTGAGCTGGCATATCCTTGAAAACGCTACTGCGAGCTCCGATTAAGGCGTTGGCACCAATTCTGACACCCGGTGCAACAAAGCAATCGGTAGCTATCCAGGCTCCGTTTTCAATCACAATCGGAGCAGTCATGAGTGCAAAGCAGGGGTCGTTAATATCATGACTGCCGGTGCACAGGTAGGATTTTTGAGACACAACACAGTGCTGGCCTAAGCGAATCGGAGCCAAGCTATAAAAGGTGACGTCTTCTCCTACCCAGCTATAGTCACCAATTTCGACTTTCCAAGGATAGGTAAAACGGGCTGATGGACGAATAACTACATTTTTACCAACCTTGGCACCAAAAAGCCTGAGTAAAGCAGAGCGTGGACCATGGGCGGTATGCAGAGTGAGAGGAAATACCACGGCTTGTACCAACCACCACAGCATCACGTACCACTTAGGACGACCAACATCAAAGCCGGGCTGATGATAGCGACTCAAATCGACCAGGGATGGCGGACCAAAATCAGTATCAGGCTGTGGTTGAACGTTAGTAAATGTGCCAGAAGAAATGTTAGACGTGCCGTTAATCATTAAACATCACCTACCAAAGCGGCTTTGGGATTTTCCTTAGTTTTGTCTTTATCAGTCAGATTGAGGCTGCCGCCAAACTGCAATTCATAGAGTTTGACACCAATTTGATATTCATACTGACTGAGCAGCCGTCCGTAGATATAGCCGGGATATCCATCCAAAAAACCAAGGCGAATAAAATAAAACAGCACAAACCGCAGAAATGGTTTGAAAGGTAAACGGACCCAGATTTTTTTAAAAAATCGCTTGCGTTGAACAGAGTCGCCAAAAAGGTTGGCCCCAATGGTGCCATCGTCTCCCATGCCGGTCAGTAAGTTGTAGTATACTCGTGCTTCCCAGTTGGAGTAGCGATTGTGGCGAGCCAACCAATGGAACAAATCACGAAAATCGATATGGAGCATATCGTTCTTGAGATAGCCGACATTACCGCCTTCAATCACGACGTGCTCATGGACTTCGTTATCCCCGGTATTTTGAATTTCTTCGGTATTTAGATTCTCGTAACGGCCTTTGACATGGCGGAAAAACCGCATGTTCCAGTCAGGATATTTACCGCCGTGACGAATCCACTTGCCTAAAAAGTACACCCGGCGATTGAGATAGCAGCCGTCTAATGTATCGGCTGTAATCACCTCTGCCATCTCTGTCCAAAGTTCAGGGGTAATACGTTCATCACAATCGACAATCAGTACCCATTCGTTACGAAACGGTAGATTATCTAGGGACCAGTTTTTTTTCTTGGGCCAACGTCCGTTGAAATCAAACTGAACCACATGCGCACCATAGGATTCTGCAATCTCAACCGAGCGATCTTCGCTATGGGAGTCCACTACAAAGACCTCATCTGCCTGAGCAACGCTTTCTAGACAAGCGGGCAGATTGGCTTCTTCGTTTTTGGCAGGAATTAGTACAGAAACCGGAACTTTGGTGGCAGTGCTCATGGCAAATGGAAATCTAAATAAACGGTAGATAGCTATTTGAAACGCAGATATTGGGGAACGTGCTCCAGGCAACATCTTCGTTGCAACCAGATTTCGCTACAAGCGGTTAATCCATCATTGAGTTAATTTGCCGTTACTAATTCAGAAGATAAACCGATCTGTTAGAAATGCCATACATCAGCATTTTGCAGATGAAATCATAGTTCAGTTCAGCAACGGCTTCATTTAATTATGGTGTCATGCTAAGCAGATGACTTAGCCGATTTGTAGGGTTTTACCAAATATCGTAGAACACTACCTAAATACCCTAGTTGACCGTAGGCATAGGCTAAGTTCTCAAATCGTTGGGCTGGGTCGTTAACATATTTAACGGTTTTGTAGACACCGCGCACAAGTCGTTCACCTCCCCATTTTAGTTGGGCAACACCAGCACGCCCAGACACTTGTTCACGGTAGCATTCACTAATACCCTGCCACCAACTGCGGCTTAAAAACCAACCGGGCTTAAGGCGGGCTGGGGATACGTTATGGGCGGCTAAGGCGTCGGGCACATACACTACATGCCAGCTGTTTTTTAGGGCTAGCTGGGTCATGTGTAGCTCTTCATTGGAGAGCAGGTTTTTGCCAATCCGCCCCAGGTTAACGTCAAATCCGCCTACGGAATCGAGAAAGGTTTTGCGTAGAGAATAGTTGAGGCCGCGAGGGGTGAGATTTGGATTTTTGATGTATTGGACTTGATTGCCGAGATCATAGGCCCCTAATCCACTAGCTAAGTCGTCTGATAGCCAGGCGGGTGGACGGTGTACCCCAGGGGGCCAGAGTAAGGTAACTTTGCCTCCTGCGATCGCAACCTTGCTATCTTTCTCATACACCTCCACCAGTGAGGCGAGCCATTGAGCACTTGCGATCGCATCGTCATCAAGATAGGCCAGAATATCCCCATTAGCTGTGTTTGCCCCAGTATTACGCGCCGTTGAAAGCCCCAATGTGGGCTCATACACGTAGCGTAGTCGCGGGTCTGATAACCGTGGCTGGACTACTTCTGCTGTGGTGTCGGTTGAGGCATTATCCACCACGATGACTTCAATATCCTCAAGTGTCTGGGCCAGCAAACTATCGATAGCGGCCCCCAAATATTGATCGCGATTGTGGGTGCAAATAATGGCGGAAATAGATAGCTCAGCCATAAAAATCTTGAATACAAAAGAGCAATATCAAAAAAAGTAGCGAGTAACGCTATGACAGGAATAAAAAATTAGACAAGCCGGTGCCACCGCCGGTATAGATATCAAATAAGAGTTAGTAGTACACCCGTGAAAAGAATATAAACTCGTAAGGCCAGCTGTATGGAATACATCTGTACAAATGAGCTATGGGGCTCTGCTCAAAATTCCCGATTCACGATCGATGTACTCATTAAACTTTACTGAAGTTATGCAATTGAGTCTTAGATATCAAGTTCTGTTTATGTAGTCTTCAAACGTATAAAGTCTCCTTAGTTGGTTATTCTTCTGCTCCTAATCTGATATTTTTGTGCCTATGAGTTTTGACCCTGATATTGATCTGGCTCCATACATTGATCATTCTCTACTGATACCCACGGCGACCCTAGAGCACGTTGATCACTGGTGTGCAGAGACCCAGCGCTATGGATTTGCCAGCGTTTGTGTATATCCCGTCCATGTTAAACGTGCGGTTGAGAACTTGCATGAAAGCCCGATGGCTGTCAGTACCGTCATTGGTTTTCCTACGGGGGCTGATACCTCAGCTAGTAAACTCTTTGCTGCCCAAGAAGCTACCGAAAACGGTGCTACCGAACTCGATGTGGTCATTAATCTTGGCTGGGTTAAATCGGGTCAGTTAGAGCAGGTCCATACAGAATTGGCCCAAATTGTCGAAGCGACAGGGCAATCTGTAAAAGCAATTCTGGAAATGGCCCTGTTGGATGAGTCTGAAAAAAGGCTGGCGGCAGATGTCTGTATGGAAGCGGGGGTGAGCTTTCTGAAGACCAGCACAGGGTGGCATGGTGGAGCGACTGTCGAAGACATCCGTCTGCTTAAACAAATTGCCCGTGGTCGGGTTGGCATTAAGGCCTCTGGCGGTATTCGGACTCCTGCTCAAGCGATGGCACTGATTGAAGCAGGGGCCACACGTTTAGGTACCTCCCGTGGGCCAGATATCTTACGGCAGCGGACCGCTGAGCCTCAGCTGACCGATTAAAATAGCCACGCTGCCTGGCATACACCCATTAGAAACGCTCAAGGATTAAAAAAACTGCATATTTTTTCTAGTGATTTGCCCTCAACGGTAACTCTGTCGGGCACTATTAAGTATGATGTAGCACTCTGTGACCACACATGACTCCCTCTGCTCAATCGACGGGTAATGCGCCATCCCCCATTGCCGCTCTAGCCCTCAAGCTAGTGGGTGGCATCACTATTTTGGCCGCCTTAGTGGATTTTTTGGTGCTACTCCTACCTCCAGATTTACTTAACCGTGCTTGGCAAATTAGCACCACTACACAGCTAGTGGATCGTGGCATTGTGCCTCTGGTTGGTATTGCTTTGCT
The DNA here is from genome assembly GCF_000482245.1 of Leptolyngbya sp. Heron Island J. Lineage (GTDB taxonomy): Bacteria > Cyanobacteriota > Cyanobacteriia > Phormidesmidales > Phormidesmidaceae > Leptothoe. The sequence goes on from NZ_AWNH01000060.1 coordinate 166,630, forward strand.
ATTCACTGGTTATTGGATTGATAGCTATGTTGCTGGCAAACGCGGTCGTGCCAATCTGATGCTAGATGCTCGCTTTTGGACCTGCATTTTGGCGTGTATCTTGGGACTGATTTTTGCAGTTCTCACTCCAATTCATATGAATAATGTGCGTCTCCAGAGTAGAGATGCGCTGACTCAGGTGTCTGAAGAGGCTAGTGAAGCGACAACTCAGTTAGAGCAACGCTTGAATGCAGAGGTGACTCAGCAACGCGATCGCATCAGTACCTTACTGAGCAATCCTGATCAAATCGATCAGCTAGTGGCTAGCGGTAATGTCACAGAGGAGCAGGCGGCTCAAATTCGACAGTTTGAAGAGAATCCAGAATCACTGGATGAGTTTCTCTCGGGTCAAGCTTCTCAGTTACGCACACGTCTGGAAACCGAAATCGGCACCCGGCGTGAAGAAGCAACACAGCGTGTTCGTTCTGAAGCCACCAAAGCTAGCATCCGGATTTCCTTAAGTAGCATTTTGCTAGCCATCGGCTATATCGGTATTGGTATCAGCGGCGTCAGACGACTTCTGGCTATTTAATCGAGCGATTTTTAATGTAGGGCCGTTCCATGGAACGGCCCTACCTGTCGTTGAACGGTTGCTGAATTTTTGCCAGTAGCTCATAAAACGGTTGCCAGTTATCTTCAGCCACAATCGGCTCCCAAATAGCTTCAATTTCAGGTCGTAGTAAAACAACTATAGGATTACTCTGACGTAAACAGTCAGCGACCTGGGTGATTTCAGTTGCTGATAAGGTTGCTAGGCAGGTGTGATAGTGCAGTCGCCAGGCCTCTAGCAGTGCAGCGGCATCATCATCAGACTTGTCCATAGTTGTCTGTAAAATTTGCTCTGGCCCGTTACACCAGTGCTTGGAAAATTGTCCTGTGAGCCCCGAAAAAAAGTCGTGATACCGTACATGGGTGTTTTCCAGTAGCTCCAGGGTAAGCCGCAGTAGTTCATCCCCTAGCTCCGATTGCAGGTCTCTGAAGCCCAATTTAGCCAGAATCCGCTGTTTATAAGCAGCATAGTAATGACTCCGATAGGACGCCAGGCCAGTTTCTAAATCTGATGCCGACATAATCAGCCCCAGCGGCTTTTGTAGCATCCATAAATTCCACTCACAGATTCGAGGCTGGTTACCGTAGCTATAACGCCCCATATAATCGAAGTAAGCGGCTGTAAATCGGGGATTAAACTCGTCCATAAAAGCATAAGGGCCATAATCGAAGCTTTCCCCAGTAATCGACATATTGTCGGTATTGAGAACGGCGTGGCAAAACCCTACGGACATCCATTGAGCTGCCAGTTGAGCTATCCGCTGTACTAGCTCAGCGTAAAACTGGCCATAGCGTTCTTGTGGATCCTGAATTGCCATTAAATGGGAGTAATAGACCTCGATCACATGGTCTATTAAGGGAGTCATCAAATCAGCACGACCCAAATAATGCAATCGCTCAAACGTGCCAAATCGAATGTGAGATTTGCTAAAACGTACCATTACCGAGGAGCGAGTCGGTGATGGCTCATCTCCTCGCCAAAGATTTTCGCCCGTTTCCACCAGAGTCAAGCAGCGAGATGTATTGACCCCAAGCGCATGTAACGCCTCTGAGGCTAGTACTTCTCGAACGCCTCCCTTCAGCGTCAGTCGCCCATCTCCATTGCGAGAGTAAGGTGTGGTGCCTGACCCTTTAGTACCAAAGTCATAGAGCACGCCATCGATGCCTCGCACCTGACCATGAAGAAAGCCTCGACCATCCCCTAGCATGGGATTGTAATCACCAAACTGATACCCGTGGTAACGCAGGGCTAGTAGGGGAGACCGCTGTTGAAACTGTCCAAAGGCTTCAATAAAGTCAAAGTCGTTGACGGTTTCTGGCTGTAAGCCCAATCGAGGTAGTAAATCGTCATTCCGAAACCGCAGAATATGCTGAGGAAAGTCGGCTGCGGTAACAATGTCGTAGTAGTCATTTCCTAGGGCCTCTACCGCAGGCTCATAGGTCAGATTTAGAAAAGGGTTCTCAGTGCTCAAGGTAGATTTTAGATATCAATGTCCTCAGCTTCAGTATCCAACAGCCAGTCAGGCTCTGCTAGGTATTGCTGCGTCTGGCTTGCTTTCCTTTCACGGCGTTTCTAAAGCCAAGCACGACCAAAATATTAGAGAGTGTGAGAAATAACTCAGCGCTGCCGTGGAGCCAATCCACATTGGCTAACTCCAAACCATAGATTTTCTGGGCATAAATGCCAGCTGGGATGGTGACGGCCACAAATATTAACAGCACATAGAATCCAATTAAAGCCAGTCGAGGCGTCTGGCCTGATTTGGTTAAGAAATAAAGAAATCCCAGATAGGGAAATAGGGAAACAGCAAACAATGTTTCTTTAGACACGGGCCTGCCTCCAGATGTGCCAGGCGGCTGCACAGACGGTGCAGTTGCCTACTACGGTCATAGTGGCCTGCAAAATAACTAGCCAGCTGAGATTGGGGGAATTATCAAACAAGTGCCAGGTGCAGGCACACATGGCGCTGATCAAAGCTGGTAGCATGCCGAATGATAGCCACTTCCAGGCGGACCAGCCGCTGACATCAGCAAACTGCCAGACAAAATAGATGGCGGCAATCCATTCAATCACGCTGGAGATGTGAACCATCCAGGTAGGTATCGAGAGAGCGTGCATAGGCGAAGAATGGCAATGGGCAACGAGCAGTAGTGGTATCCCCTGGTGGGTGCCTTGGGATAACCACGGGCACTAGTCTAAAGTAGATTCGGCGGGACAGTAAGGGGTAGCGTTATAAACATGCGAGCAGTGTTGTGTGGCTACTACGGCATGGGCAATGGTGGGGATGAGGCGCTGTTGGCCACATTGCTGCAGCTGTTGCCGAAATCGGTGACGCCGATTGTGCTGTCGGGTAACCCCCAGGAAACAGCACAGCGCTATGACGTAGAAGCCGTGCCACGTAAGTCGTTACCTGCTGTTTGGGCCGCTCTGCGACGCTCTCAAGTATTTATCTGGGGTGGTGGCAGCCTGATGCAGGATGCTACCAGTGCTATAAATCCGCTTTATTACGGGGGAGTGATGAAGCTAGCCCAATGGATGGGGCTACGCACCCTTGCCTGGGGGCAGGGGATTGGCCCTTTGCGACGACGTAGCAGCCAATGGTTTACCCGTTGGGTCCTCAAACACTGTGATGCGGTTAGTGTGCGTGATGGAGCCTCGGCTCGGCTGGTAACTGATTGGGGAGTTGATTGTAAATTAGCCCCAGATCCAGTGTGGGCGCTTAAGTCTTCTCATTTACCGGGATTTGCGGATTTGCCGGCCCCTCGCATTGCTGTTGTATTGCGGGCTCATCCTCACTTGACGACCGAACGATTGGCAAATTTAACCAAAGCGATCGCAGATTTTCAGACGGCTACACAGACCTGTGTGGTTTTGCTGCCGTTTCAACCGGCTAAAGATGGCGCGATCGCAACCCACATTGCCCGACATCTCAAAGGCCCTTACAAAATTATCGAGGTAGGCGACCCGGTGCAGCTCAAGGGTGTTTTTCGCGGGATTGAAATGGCCATTGCCATGCGGTTTCACGGAGTTGTGATGGCGGCGGCAGAAGGCTGTCGTTGTTTTGCCATCAGCTATGACCCTAAAGTCACCCAGATTATGCAAGAACTCTCGCTGCCGGGCTGGGGGATCTTGCCTGACACGCCACTACCGCTGATTCCCGATGATGCTTATGCTATGACCCAGCAATGGTTAGAACACTATGCCAATGGTGATGGCCTTAGCGATGTACAGGTGCGATCGCACGTTGACCGTGCCTTAATTCACAGGGCGCTGCTGCAACAAGTTATTGGTACAGATATTCGAGGTGCAGTGTAATTTCGAATCTCGTGTATTTTTTTAATACATTTTAATGATTGAAATATTGCCTATATATACTGAATTATCAGTAATTTTTGGTAATAGAGCCGACCCAATCAATTTTTCTGTGTTAACACTATGGGGAGATTGACGTAAGATGCCATCGTCTCCGCTTTGTTATCGCAGTGTTTCAGAATAATGTTCAACTTAGCCCAACAAGGCGATAGCCTGCCCGATAAGAAGAACATCACCCAGGGCATTTCGTCGCATGGGGCACAGTTGCCTACTGAAAAATCAGATAACAATGACTGGCAGACCGTCCATTTCCCCGGCACGGTCACTGTTGACCAACTCTCAGGGACACCCCCTAACTTGCAAACTAACGCTATGGATTCTTCTAGCACTCGTCAAAACAGTAGTATCTTTGAACCCGCTACTTCTGAGCAAACGACCAGTCAGCGCGAAACTGAGTTGCTCAATTTAGTACGCGACCTCAATGAATGCAACGATGTGCTGCTAGCTAAGGTATCTCAGTTAGAAGAGTCCTTGGAGCGATCGCAAGCGGCTCTCCAATCCGAGATTGATCGTGCTGATGGCGATCATCACGTTGGTGACCGTGAAATTGCGCAGTTAGTGACCGAATTAGAACAAAGCAATCAAGCGCTGCAGCATCACCAGATGCTGAATGAGACCTTACAAACAGAACTCACCGCATTTCGTGAACGTTCAGGACAGCTAGAGGCTGAACATAAGGCATTGCTGCGCCAGCATACTACTCAGGCTCAAGAATTACTGCAGGCTAACACTAACTGCCGTGATTTGAGGGCACGTCTACAGCGACAGCAGCGCTATACCCTGCAGTTTAAAGCTGCCCTCGAAAAGTGCTTAAGCATGGCACCAGAACCAACTACGAGTTCTAGTACTAGTGTGGATGCATCCAGCTTAGCGATGCCTAAATCTGATGAAATTCGTCCTTGGGACTCAACCCTGGGCAACACAAGACTTGATCCTCAGCTTGAATCTATGATTCGTGGTCTGCAAGGAGGAAATCAAACTGCTGCTCAGCCGTCTGATACTACCCTCATAGAAGCGGCAGCGGAAGATCAGCTCTGGCATGATTTAGCGCGAGTGATGGAGCCAGGTGAGGTGGCCGCTGAGGATAAAACACAGAATCTTGTTATAAATGAGCAAGAGTCTCCTCAGTTTACAGAGCCTTCTCCCTGGACCCGCGAATCGGATGGTGTGGTTAACACCGCTGATGACGATTCCTCAGAGAAAGTGTCGATTCCTTCTCAGCTATCTCCTCAGGCCAGTGAAATCCTTGCCCGTGTCCAATCCGCTCAAGTAGGCATGGTTAGTGATACCTATCTACCAGCGATGTCCGCCCAGAGTAGCCCATCGCCCGTGGTGAATCCCCTACGACCACAGAAGCGAATTAGTTCATTGTCTGCGATTGATTTACCAAATTTCCCCCGTCTAAAAAAGCAACCTCCTACCGCTAAGGCTTAAGCGGAAATTTACGCATAATTCCCTAAAATAAAAACTTTTTGTTGGCCAACTTAGGTTAGACTTTGTTAACTTCTGGTCAACATGTGTGAGTGACAAGCTCACTATTGCTTGCTAGCGCTGGTCTGCAGGTTTTTCTGGGCTGCTCTACAGGCAACTAGTTAATAAATAATCCTGCGGTTTACCTGAGCCCATCAGGTCGAGATTGCATCTTACTTATTTCGATAATATGAGCCCATCATCCTTAAAAACTGTTTTAGAAAGCTCTTCCCCAGACAAATCTGTTAGCGAAGCGCATATAGCTACAGCTATTGTTCATGTAATAGAAACTGCCCGTTCTCAAGGGCAGAGTTTGGATGATGTCATCACTGAATTGATGGCCGACGATGCATTGCTAGATTCCAAGAGTCGACATCTACTTGGAGATATCTTGACTCAAGCCTGGAATACTCTTTAAGGGACTGTGCAATGTCACTACGTTTCTTAATTATTACTTAAATTCAGACATACTGAGTGAGGAGTAAACGGTGCTGCTCACTCAGTATGTCTGAAATGATCATAAGCAACCAATCTTCTAGAAGATTGGCTTAAGCTAGCCATCAACATCTCCCATACCCAGGGCCATCTGTAAGACCATCGGTTCACCACCAGTCTGATGATATTTGTCGGCCCATTTTCGCAGGAGCAGATCTAGTTCGTCCAGTGCCTGCTGGCGATTCTCTGCGGGAATATCGAGAGATTCTAAAACTCTCATAGTCCCATCCTTACGAGCCACCCATTCGCGCATGATGCGAAAATAACGGGCTGTATCCTCAATCATGGTGTAGGTTCTTTCGGCATCATCCGTCGGGATGTAGGAAGCCCGAGCCAATGCATAGAAAGGCATTCCCCATGGAGAATCGATACGAGCTACAGTGCCTGAATAAAGTAAGCGACGCCGAATATGTTCTGCTAAAGCTTCGCTCAAGGGTAACTGTCGTCCGCTGGGGACAGACTCTTGGGAGCGAGCATGGAGAAACTCGATGAGCTCAGCAAACTGAAAAGAGGTGATCAACTGAGCCTCAGGTAAATTAGGCGGCAGCTTTTGCTCGATCTGCGCTTTTTCCTCTGATGTTAAATTGGTGCCTACTAACCTGGAGCGTCCGGATTCCCAGGGATATTGTTCGAGCCAAACGTAGGGAAATTGGATCAAATAGCGGGGCTCTTGTGCTCCCAGCATCTTGAGTAATTTGCCTTCGCTCAAAGCCTGTCGTACTTCCTCTACGATGGCTTTGACACGCTTTGGTTCAATATGGTGCAGATGTCCTGTCATGCGCAGGTTTTGTCCCTGCTCCATATAAGTTGTGTAGATAGCACATTTAGCTGCCGTGGCGGCAGCATCTAGAAACGCACCGTGGCGATGACCGCCAGTGCGCATAGCGCTGAAGGCAAGGTACATCATGATCTGATCAATGGCGCTGGGTTCCAGGCGTTTGATCAGATCGGTATCAGCAGTTATCGGTGATTGAACATTGGTCATGGACGCTTAGGGATAGACACACGCTGATAGAGCGGATAGAACTTGTTGATCAAATCTTTGTGGAACTAGGCTACCTCAAGAAGACCAATTATTCTTGATTTGTTCGGCTCAGAGAAGGGATTTTTCATAGTGATAGCTAATTTCATCGTTAGCTTGTAACGGTTAGCGTAAAACTTTTTCTGATTAATATCTATAGTTCTTTATTTGGCCCTTTGCTGAAAAAGTTTACTTAGAGTACAGTTAGGAGTATCGCTTAAGCACTTAAACGACCGCTACCACGATAGGCTTGATCGACGGTATCATGGTTAAAGCGTCCACTGCCGCGATAAGTTTGTTCAGTGCCAATGCGTCCACTGCCGCGTTCCATGTGTTCTGTTTGGATGCGTCCGCTGCCACGCTCACTTAGCAGCAAGTTAGGTGCAGTAGTTGCCAGGGTTAGAAGGCTGAAAACGCTGATGGTGGCAGCAACTGACATTACCGGTAGAGAAATTCTCATGGGTCAGAAAATGAGTAGTATTGCTACTTTCTGATTACATGAAATTAATAAATAACTCAGGAAAAACTGTGTGAAAAAAATGTGGATGGAAGCTTAGATTTTCAGTGTTGCCTGTTACATTTCGTCAATGACTTGGACATGAGTCACTAGAACCCAGTCACCGCCCGCATTATGGATTCCCTGCACGTTAATCTGACTATTGTCGTCGAGCTGCATTAATTGGTCTGCTGCCCAGGGCTCAATTGCAACAAGATTCATAACTTTTGTGCGATCGCTAATTTTATAGAGCAGTTGGTGGCTGTTATCCTGGCGCTGCTGATACTGACCGCAAAAAGTGCTGGTGCCCTTGGCTGCTATCGATGGTGTTTGTTTTAAAGAATCTGTAAAGCCACTAGGGGGATAGGTCTCTGGATGGCCCAAGTATGCTAGTTGTCGCACTAACCACTGCTGATCGTCGGGTAGTAGATCAAAGCACGGTACGAGCATGGCTGGGGCATGGGTGTCCTGTAGCAGGCATTTTTGCAGGTTCTGCACGGATAGTTCTCGTGGGTTGCATGCTTGTTGTACACACAGCGCCGCTGCTGCTCCAGCGGCTTGCCCAATGCCCAGGACAACAGGCTGTAACCGAGTGGCACCGTTGGCAATATGGGTGATGGAAATATTTTTATCACAGGCTAATAGGCCATCAATCTTAGCTGGAATCAGTGCTCTGTAGGGGATGGTAAAAGGGGTGCCGGTCCAGCGTCCTCCCCAACGGATAGCTTTAGGGGTAAGGGGCATGGTGAAGCCAGGGTAGTGATGATCGTTGGGGTAGTTACCGATTACGATCGCATCCACCACTCCTTCTGCATTCAATGGCAGCGGTGCCACCTGTCCCCCAGGCATAGGTAGAATATCCAGCTCACTCACCGTTGCCAGCCCCACCAACCGTCGACTCTCACGGTAGTAAGGATAAAGTGCAAACCCGCCACCGCCCGGAGTTCCCTCCAGCTCAGGAAAAATATTCTCGGCTAAACCATAGCGTTGTCCCAGATTAGCTTGGATAAAATGAGCAAACTCTTGACTGTGATTTTTAGCCTCTTGCCAATAGGCATACCGGGCTGAATCTGACTCAATCAGCCGTTCGAGACCTACACCGTAGTCATTTCCCTGCTGCGGCCAGTTGATCATAAAGCGATTGCCCGGCAGTCGCCCATAGTTGAGAAATTGAGTTGGACCGTAGCCCTCCCAAGCACCCATAAACGAAGCCTGCGACCCCATTGATGGAATCAACGGTGCTGTAACTCCTGCGCCATAGTCCTGCATCACTACCACCCAAGTGGGGGACTGGACTGGATATTTCTCAATTACCGGCAACAGTGGTTCGACGGCATCATTCAGGGACTTGGGGGCACTGGGTTCCTGCCACTGGTTTTGAGTTTCCCAGCCCCAACGATAGGGCACCTCTCCCAGCGCTAGTAAATCTCCCAGCTCAGTGCCATCAAGGGTGATTTGAGCCTCTACGATAAATGGATCAAACGCTACCCCTGTAATCCGATTCCCTGAGCGTAAAACCTCGCGAGGGTGATATCCCCAGCGCCAGGTCAGATTGGGGAGTGCTGCGACCCAATCCGCAAAAATGCTTGCACCGACTGCTGGTTCATAGGTGAAGAAACTTACCCAGCCATGGTGCAACCCACCGGGCTGCCGTCGTTCCAGCTCTCGTAAAAACGCGCCCCAGAGACCAGTCTGAAAGGCAGCTAGCTCATTGCCATCCGGAGCCGTGACTCCAGCAGCAGTCAGCATACCCCCAAGCCAGGGCCACTCGCTGACTAACATGACCTGAACACCCAGCCGGGCGGCCTGGATGGCGGCTGCTGTACCGCCTGTGCCGCCACCAACGACTAAGACTTCGGTAGTAAGTTGTTCCATACTGCGGTGAGTTTGAAATTAGTCGGCCTTAGACATTTCCGGGTAAATGAAACATCTGAGATCGAAACCTCAAAACTACTACATATAAGGCGTAACATCCTCACCTAGATCATCTGCTAGATGTGACAATGCGCGGAATCTCAGGCCCACCAGCTGCTCGTAGAGGGGATTGATCTTGCACATGGGGGGAATGTGAACCACCTTTTTGCCAAACAGGGTGACATCCCGCTCAAAGGGACATTGGGATGGAATCATTTTGCAGACAAATCGAGCCAGACGCGGGTCCTGGACTTCTAACTGATCGAGCCACTCGCGCATAGGTTTGAGCGGATCAGGGCCTTCTCTGGGTTCGGGGGGCTTGAGGGGGCTAGCGGCGGCGGTCGGTGCTGCTTCGGTTGGTGCTTCAGAGATGCTGGTGCCTGGCTGGACCTCTTCTTTGACTTCTCTTAGGTTGTAAAGAGTGGATTGGAGGGACTGTAAGACGGCTGTATTTAGATTGAGGGCCTGGCAGAATTCCATCAAAATTTTGTCTTCGGCGGCGGAGTAGATGCCGTCTGCGATCGCAACCATCACCGCCATCCGCAAAAAGTTTTCCGCTGCTACTGGATTCGGTTTCAGCACAGCCGCTAGTTCTGTTGGTGCGATGGGCTCAAACGTTTCAAAATCTAGACCAGGAGCAAAGTCCTCGTCCATCATCGTGTGGATCAGCTCTTGCTCTTGAGCATCAAAATCACCATCGGCCCACGCAATGGCCAACAACCCTCGCAACCAGGCCTTAATCTGGTCTTCAGTGTAAAGAGAGTCCTTAAGTGTAGATGTCATAGCCAGCCTCGAAAAACATCAAATGTCTGCCAGAGGGGCCCCTATTGCCCCAACGACTAGGGAAGAGCAGGCAACTTGGACGATAGCTGAGCCAACTCCGATCCAGTTTTACCAGTAAATACCCATAAAATAGAGCGCCCTCCGTCACGCAAACTTCTGATCAAGGATTCGGGTGGGCGCTCAGATGCCACAGGTAGGGGTTTGTAGTGGATGCCGCGACTACCTAAAACAATGGCGGCAATGGTATTTGCCCGCCGCATATGATAGTCCGATGTAATTAAATAAACGCTTGTGATTCCCAACTGCTCAAAGTCGTCTACCAGCGTTGTAAAGTTCGTTACCGTATCCACAGCTCGATAGTCCAAATGCAGTCGCTCCAGAGAAACCTGGGATTCTTGGAATACCCAGGTGGAGTATTCAGGATTGGCCCCCGACGAAATCCAGACATCAATATCAGGATTCTCGATAGCGAACTGAGCAGCAAACTCCTCCCGTTTAGCATCCCCGCCCAGCACCAGCGCAACGGTGGGTGATGATAAGCGACCCCGGATTTGCCATTGCCCCAGCCATAAGCCTGCTGTTAAAAGCAGTAGAGAAGCAATGGTCAAGCGATGATTTCTGCGGCGCACGTTGGGCACTGATAGAACTCCTCAAGCAGGGGCGTGGTTAGCTGGAATAGTAAAAACGAACTATAGATGGATAGATAAGTCTAACTGACGACTATTCATTCTAAAGGAAGCTACCATGCTCATTCGGAAAAATATGCGCTTGTTTTAACAATAATCTTCATGGGATGGGGGTGCGATCGCATCTAGCGATTATTCTGAAGTCTCTAGTTCTTCTGCTTTCTCTGCGGCAGTCTGTTGAACGGCTTCTGACAATGTTGGATTTTCAGCAACTTCTCTCAATGCCCTAATTGCATACTCCCTCACATCACCGTTATCGATATTGCCAATCTTAAAAATGCTAGTGATGAATTCCTTTGCTTTCTCTTCTGAGGTGGCATTCAGTACCAGAGATTTAGTGCTGTCAATTAAAGCGGTTTGACTGTCAATTATGGTGTTCGGGGCAAGGGGCTCAACCTGTTGTGGAGACGACTGCCCGTGGAGGGGTGATGGCTCTAGGTATGTAGAGTCACTACCTAAAAGTTCTATCTCGTTAATGATTTGATCGTGTGCGACATCCTCTAAGTTTTCTGCTTGCTGAGTCTTTTCTCTCACTTGCTCTTCAAGCACATTTCTCTCGTTGTCGGCTTTAATAAGCTGGGCTTGTGACATGGCATTTTCTTGAAAAACCGTAATCACAGAAGGAAAAAAGAGTGCAAACATCAGGGCTGTGGCTGCCAATTTTGACTTGTTGTTGGCGTGTTCTGGTGGTCCATCCAGACTCAGAATGGTACCAATAAAGCCGACTACCGCCCCCAATAAAACGCTGGAAGTAACCAAAATTGAAAACTCTAATCCAGCTCCCATCTGGATAGACGGAACAAAGTCGTGGACGATGGCTTCTTCCGTTATCGTTTGCGACTCCTGTATGTCAGATGCATTGTCGTCCTGTGTTTCAACTCCTAGCTCAGTTTGCCCTAAATTCTCTTGGCTACCCTGTTCTTCACCCTCTGACTCGGTCTGTGCCGTAAGCTCTTCGCCATCCTGCGTTTCGATCGCTTGGGCATTGGCTGCAGCCATAAACGAGCCCCCCTCCTGAATAAGCCGCAATGCAACGCTACCAAGCCCCCCAAACATGGCTGGTACCACCACGTATCTGACCGTATCGTTGCTTAGTAACGTGCGATTCAGCTCGTTTACAGAGCTATTCACTGTTTTCGCAGCAGCAGTTGATAACTCAGAAATCGCTGGTGGAGTAGGCAGAATTGTTTCAGGTACAGGTGTAGTTTCAGGCTCAGTCGTGTCGATTTGTGAGTCTAAGGGGGGCAGAGCAAGAAATGCGGTATACATAGTGATTTTGTCTGAGGGGCGATTGGCATCTAGCAAGTTATTCAATCGACCTCAGCCATTTTGCGGAGTGTTTTTACCCCAAAAGCTTGACATGGCAATATTTTAGAGTTTTGTATAACGCTGGTTGTTTTTTTGCAAAAGCAACGTAGTTATTTAGTCGTAGTTGGGTGCCGTATACCCTCAGGCTATGCATCTGTTTCTTGCGCCTGATGTGGGACCCAACCATGCCGATTGTTTTCAATGTGGGTTTACCAGCGATCGCAACCGCATAATTTGTTTTTGCTGGGTTTAGCACATCAATCCTGCGACGCTCGGTTTCGCGAGGTGTTGGGAATTTTGGTGAGGAAAACATGTTCAACCCAATCTACGGTTCATCCTCATAAAACCGATAGAACAGATATTCATCCTTGAAGGGGTGTTCATCGGTGACGTGGTGGAAAATTCCCTGTTCTACCATAGCTTGGCCGATTCTGACGGCAGCTTCTCGGGTAGCGTTTTGGGTTTTTGCTAACCAGGTGACGGCTTCGTTACCGATAAAACAATTGGCATACACCGTTAATCGAAATCGTCGGTTTTGAATCTCTAACCCATCCTCCGCACGCATTTGTTGTACCAGGCGTTCAAGTATTGCACCTTGTAGGTGCTGATGGTTTTTCAGCAGACTGGAATAGTCTCTAACATCGGCTAATAAGTCGTGGGTTGTTAAGCCAGGAGGTTGTTGTTCTACCTTTTCTAAAACAGGTGATGTTTGTTTAGAAAGCCCTTGTGTCCAGTCTGCTGCATCCCACTGAGGAGAGCGAATATTGAGATCGCGTTGGGGGAATGGGATCTCGATGTGGTGGCGACGAAAATTGGCTTCGAGCATGTAATATAGGTCGCTTTTGATGTCAAACTGCAAACGTGGGTCGCGAATCCACACGAGAACATCAAAATCTAGAGAGCTATTACCAAAGCCTAGAAACCGTAGACGGGGCTGGGGATACTGCAATACGCTGGGATGGGCACTGGCTACTTCTATGACCGCTGTATGTACCTGACGAATATCTGAGCTGTAGGCGACGCCGATGGGTAGATGTAGCTGTGATACCGGATGCCCATGGCTCCAGTTAATCACCTTGTTTTCCAGCAGCTGGGCGTTGGGGACAATAATCGCTACTCGATCTAAGGTGCGAATTTCCGTACTACGCACGCCAATGCTTTCTACTGTCCCAGCCAGGTCACCCAGGTTGATAAAGTCGCCTACTTGAATCGATCGTTCAAATAGCATCATCCAGCCGCTGACGACATTATTGGCGATATTCTGCAGACCAAATCCTAGACCGACACCCAGGACACTGGCGAGGATGGCCAGGGCACTGAGATCAATGCCCAATACTTGCAGAATCAGGAAAAGACCAATACCGGTGAGGATCACCTGCATCAGCGTTGCGATCGCATCCTGCACCCCTCGATCTGGTATTGCCGCCTGCAAAAACCGCGATTTTACCGCTGAGGTGACAAGCCGCACCCCAATCCATAGTGTCAAGGTAAGCAACACCACGTTAAATATGCTGACCAGAGAATACCCCTGACCATCAATATCAAACAGGGGGTCAGTAAAGGTGCGTCTTAAAAATTGAAAGACTCGATAGCGGATAGAGCGAGCTTCAGGAAATAGCTCACATATATAGATGCCAGCAGCCAGCCAGACCAATACCTGAGCCCCTAGCAGCGATGGCAAAATCCACATAGGTAGTCTGCCCTGTCGGGTTTGCTGTCGCCAGAGCCAGCGGCGAACGTTGTAGAGCAGCACCCAGGCGAGAAGTGCGATCGCAAACACCCCTAAACTCACCCAGGCCATTCGGCGTTGATAGGCAGGTTGTCGTTCCATCTGGGCTCGATCTAACGCCCGTTGCAAAATATCAACCCACAGATCGGCCCGTTCTTGGGGGGGAACTCCTGCCATCAGGTCGCCACTAGTTACCGTTAGCAAATGACGACCATTGGCCCGCAGCGTCACCAGACCATCTTGCTGTCGGGTACGTACCCGAATTGGAGGTGGCACAGCCTGCCGCTGTGCATTGCCCAGAACCTGCCATAGCGCCTGATTAGCAAAATCTGCACGTTCCTCAGCGCTGATATTCTCAATACTGCCAAGCTGGAACAGCACTCGACCATCAATGACCACATCTGCTTTTTGAGGTGACGTTTGGGCCATGCTGGGTAACGGCAGCAAAAGGCCTAGGAGCAAGAAGATGACGAAAGCGATGTGTACTAACCTGGCGATCCAGAACCTAGTGGGTAAGGTCCACTTTATGCAGTTGATTGCCTTTGTCGGTCGTCCCCACCAATCATTGCTCATTGCCCATTGCTTATTGCCCAAAGCTCACTGCCCCCGTCGCCAATTACCCATTGGGCTTTATTCATGCTTGCCTTTAAATTCTTAGTCCAACTATCAAGAAACCTAAACTATGAGACCGTGTCGTAAAAAATAACTTTTTTCTTAGGATCACAGACGGCTTTGCGGTGTCTACAACAAAAGTCCTCAATCTACTTGAGTTTTACCCATTGGGGTAAGTAATTACTCAAGGAAAAATCAACGTTCCGCAAAAAAGGTCCTTCATAAGTTGGCATAATAGTCCAGCAGCCATGTGTCACAATGTAGGCGGTTTTGCCAACTCAGGCGAGCAGGCAACAAATAAATTATGGAATCCTTGGAATCTCTTTATTCTTACGCATGGCTCATACCCGTATTGCCACTCCTCGGTGCAGCAATTGTGGGTGTGGGTCTGATCAGCTATAGCGACGCCACAAGCAAGCTGCGTACGCCAAGTTCAATATTTATCGTGAGCCTGGTTGGGGCAGCGATGGTGATGTCCTTTGGCATTTTTTGGAGCCAGTGGAATGGCCATGAGCCCTACTCATTTATGTTTGAGTGGGCCTCAGCGGGCAACTTTACGATTCAGATGGGGTATACCATCGATCATCTTGCCTCGCTAATGCTGGTGATTGTGACCACAGTGGCCTTTCTGGTGATGGTTTACACCGATGGCTATATGGCTCACGATCCAGGCTATGTCAGGTTTTATGCCTATCTAAGTCTGTTTAGCTTTTCAATGTTGGGTCTGGTGATTAGTCCCAACCTGCTACAGGTATATGTATTTTGGGAGCTGGTGGGGATGTGTTCCTACCTGCTTATTGGTTTTTGGTATGACCGCAAGCCAGCGGCGGATGCTTGTCAGAAGGCATTTGTGACCAACCGGGTGGGTGACTTTGGTCTGTTGCTAGGCATGCTTGGTCTATTCTGGTGTACCGGCAGCTTTGACTTTGGCATCATGGGCGAGCGCCTGACTCACTTGGTGGAAGTTGGTAGTGTGCCAGGTAGTTTGGCGGCACTATTTGCCATCCTGGTGTTTATGGGACCCATGGCAAAGTCAGCCCAGTTTCCACTCCATGTGTGGTTACCGGATGCAATGGAAGGCCCAACGCCTATTTCCGCTCTGATCCACGCAGCAACGATGGTGGCTGCTGGCGTATTTCTGATTGGCCGCATGTATCCGGTATTTGAAGAAATCCCTGTGGCGATGACGACCATCGCCTATGTCGGGGCTTTCACCGCCATGATGGGGGCCACAATCGCTATAACCCAAAACGACATTAAGAAAGGTCTGGCTTATTCCACCATGTCCCAGCTGGGTTACATGGTCATGGCTATGGGGGTGGGTGCCTATAGTGCTGGTTTGTTCCACCTGATGACCCATGCTTACTTTAAAGCCATGCTGTTCCTGGGCTCTGGCTCGGTGATCCATGGTATGGAAGAGGTAGTAGGCCACAATCCCACATATGCTCAAGACATGCGTCTGATGGGTGGGCTGCGCAAATATATGCCAGCCACGGCGATTACATTCTTAATCGGCACCCTGGCGATTTCCGGGATTCCTCCATTTGCAGGTTTTTGGTCTAAGGATGAAATTCTTGGCTCTACCTTCCAGGTTAGTCCTGTGCTTTGGGCTGTTGGTTGGGTAACCGCTGGAATTACGGCGTTTTACATGTTCCGCATGTACTTCTCGACATTTGAAGGGGAGTTTCGCGGTACCAATGGCGATATCAAGGAGCAGTTGCGTATCGAGCAGCTACAGCGGATGGGGGCTTCCCTCGGACCTGGTGCTATGAGTACTCGTGAAATGCCTGCAGCGGAAGAAGAGGCCCATGGCGATCATCATCATGCGTCTGAACCCCATGAATCACCGATCACAATGACACTGCCGTTAGTTGCCCTAGCTATTCCTTCGATTCTGATTGGTCTGGTTGGTACCCCCTTTGGTAACTACTTTGAGGCGTTTATTTCGGCTCCCGGTGAGGTGGTGACTGTTGCTGAGTTGGCTGAAGAGGCCGATTTGCATGAGTTTGCTGTCATGGCGGGTAGTTCCGTAGCGATCTCAGTTGTTGGGATTATCCTGGCTGTGCTGATGTATGTGACGAAGACGATAGATGTGGGTGCGATCGCAAAAAAAATCAATCCCCTTTATAATCTCTCTCTCAACAAGTGGTACATCGACGATATCTACGAAGTCGTCTTTGTCCAGGGCAGTCGTAAAATTGCCAAAGGTGCCCTCACCATGGATGTTAAGCTGGTGGACGGCATTGTCAATCTCACAGGCTTCCTCACCCTGATCACTGGAGAAGGCCTTAAATACCTGGAAACCGGTCGCGCCCAGTTCTACGCTCTAATTGTATTTGGGGCTGTATTGGGGTTAGTGCTGTTGTCAGGTTTGACCTAGTTTGAATGAGGGAACCCCTGTTTGCTCCTATGAACATTCCTAGGGGCGTTGCATGCAACGCCCCTAGGAATTATTTGTGGTTGTGGTGTTGCACCGTTTGCTTGGTGCTGGTTTTTGCCTTTAGCAGTTTGGCCCAACCTGTGGGTAAAGTCCCCGTTGCCAATGGCTTGGCTGGAGCAGTGGCTTCGGTAGATGAAGATGCTAGTCGTATTGGAATTGAGGTGCTGCGTCAGGGAGGGAACGCAGTGGATGCCGCAGTCGCGACCGCTGCTGCCCTTGGGGTAACTGAGCCATTTTCCGCTGGTATCGGTGGTGGTGGTTTTATGATGATCTACCTCCACGATCAAGATCGCGTCATTACCCTTGATGGTCGTGAGGAAGCGCCAGCCGCAGTGACTGCTGATCTGTTTCGCGACCCTGAAGATCCGGCAGGGGAGAATTTACCGTTTTTTCCAAACCGGATTAGTAGTGGTCTAGCTGTTGGTGTGCCGGGCACACCTTTAAACTGGCAAACAGCATTATCTCGCTATGGCACGTTGTCCCTGTCAGCTGCGCTAGCACCAGCTATTGAGCTAGCAGAGTCTGGGTTTACTGTGGATGAAACCTTTGCTCAGCAAGTGGCTCGCAATCAGGAGCGGTTTGGTGCGTTTACCTCCACAAGTCAGCTCTATTTGCCGGATGGGTTGCCACCAGCGGTGGGTTCACAGTTTAGCAACCCGGATATGGCTGAGACATATCGTTTACTGGCTAATCAAGGCATCAATAGCTTTTACCGAGGTGATATTGCTCAGGCAATCGTGGATACGGTGCAGTCACCCCCTGTAGTCAACGATCCGCCGTTTACAGTCCATCCAGGAGCAATGACCCTGGGTGATTTAGACCGCTATGAGGTGCGAGTGCGGCCCCCGGTGGTTAGCGACTATCGTGGCTATCGGTTCTATGGCATGGGATTGCCCAGCAGCGGTGGGATCACGGTGGCACAAATACTGGCATTGTTGGAGTCCAGTGATTTGGCCAGCCTAGACCGTAGCGAGGCCCTGCATCGAATAATTGAGGCAGAGCGATTGGCGTTTTGCGATCGCAATGCCTACCTGGGCGATTCCGAATATGTCGATGTGCCCTTAACCGGCCTGCTCAACTCTAGTTATATTTCCAGTCGTCAATTGCCTGCTAGAGCCAGCGAACCCTGCACTACACCTGGTAATCCGCTGCCTTATCAAACTGATCCTAGTCCCAGTCTCACCCAGGCGGCTGATGTTGCGATCGCCAATCCTCAAGAAGGACTCTCCACGACTCACCTGGTAACAGCTGACCAGTTTGGTAATGTGGTCTCCTATACTTTGACTATTGAATCCACAGGAGGCACAGGGATTGTCGTGCCTGGTTATGGATTTATTCTCAATAACGAGCTAACTGATTTTGATACGACTGTGCCCCATCCCAATGCGCCGGAACCGGGTAAACGACCCCGCAGCAGCATGGCACCGACTATAGCTTTTGCCCCCGACGGTCGGATGCTCGCCTTTGGTAGTCCCGGTGGCTCAACAATTATCACTACCGTTGTCGGTCTTGTCACTAACCTGATTGATTTTGATATGTCTCTACCCGAAGCGATTAGTGCTCCTCGGTTATCCCAACGTAATGGTAGCAGCACAACGATTGAGCCGAGTGATGCTATCGACATAACAGCCCTGACCCAACTGGGTCATCAGTTTCGGATGGTGGATGAAATTGGTGCTGCGACTGGTCTAGAAACCTCTACCGATGGGGCGTTTCAGGCAGCTGCGGAGCCAAGTAGGCGTGGCGGTGGTGCTGCGATGGTTGTTAACTTCATGTCAGAATAAGTGAGTCTTAGGAGTGCTGGTTCCTATGCTGCAGTATTTCTGTGAAAATCGCCTACAGACGGATATTTCAAGAGCTTTTAACATATGCCCAAATAGCATGTAGACAGTCTAATAACTGCATCCGCATCGACATATTATGTTGGGTTATTGGGGATACTAGAGGAACTGATAAGACTCAGGGATATCGTATACAAGCTTCATTTCAACACCAAAGTAACAGGGACGCGATCTGCTAATAGTGCTCCAAGAGTTTGACATATCAATTACAGCCGTCGGCGATGACCGATATCTGGTGCGTACGGAGCAAGTCGCACCTGGGGTTCCCCTGGCGCAGGAGCAGTTTCACTGGCCCATAGACCAGTGGCTCACCGAGGCAGCGACCCTGATGCACGATCCATTGCTGGGAATTCTGAAAGGAGAGTCGAGTCAGCGTTGGGCATCCAGATCAAGTTTTCGCTCTGGTGGCAGGTCTGCTGGTTCATCCTCTAGTCAACCGCCAACACTTGTCACTCTAGGACAGGCTCTTTACAACAATTTATTTGATAAGACATTACGCGATAGCTGGTTGACCGCTCAGGGAGTTGCCCAGAATCGTCGTGCTCCACTACGGTTGCGGCTGGGATTAAAAGGAGAAAAACTACAGCAGCTGCCTTGGGAAGTTTTGCATGCAGGTGATCGTCCCCTAGGTACCGGCACCGATGTAACTTTTTCTCGCTATCCTCTAGACCGTCGACAAGGATACGATCGTCCCGGTGCAACGGTGCCTGATTTTGATCAGCCGTTGCGAGTTTTAATGGTAATTGCTGCTCCTAACGATCAAGATCGGCTAGAACTTGCCCGTGAAGCCAATCATCTTAAAAATGAGCTGCACCCCACTTCAATGCGTTCTGGACGCGGCTACGATATTCTGCCTAAGAAACAGCTTGATGTGCAGCTAACGGTGTTAGAACAACCGGGGCGTAGTGAGCTGACCCAGGCGTTGGAGCACGGTCAATATCAAGTGTTGCACTACGCAGGTCATAGCAATTTAGGTAATGCTGGTGGCGATTTGTACCTGGTCAGTCGTCAAACTGGATTGACCGAGCGCATCAGTGGCGAAGATTTGGCCGGTTTGCTTTCTAACAATGGCGTTAAGTTGGCCGTTCTAAACTCTTGTCGCGGTGCCTATGCCCAAAATACTGATACAGAACTGGGCTGGCACGAGCAAAATTTGGCCCATGCTTTAGTTAACCGTGGTATTCCTGGGGTGATTGCTATGGCCGAGCGGATTCCTGATGATGTGGCTATTACCTTTACCCGATTACTCTATCGAAATTTAAAGCAGGGTAATCCCATCGACCTATGTCTTAATCGCACTCGTCAGGGGCTAATCTCTGCCCATGACTCCAACTACAGTTACTGGGCGCTGCCTATTTTATATATGCAGCCCGGATTTGACGGTTATCTGGCCAGTAAGCCAGGGACTAATAATAGTGCTCTTGACAAACTGCTCAGTGAGTCTGAGTCGGCTTTGGCCTCGTTAGGGCCTGTGTCAGAGGAGCCTGTAGTGGTTGCATCAGAAGCCAAAGCCAATGTGGATTTAGGGCCTGTTGATTTAGATGATGTCGATTTAGACAATGTTGTCGAAACTGTCGAATTAGAGGAAATTCTGAGCTACAACGAGGAAGATGCCTCGACTATGACAGAGTTGGTGGAGCAACTATCTAAACCAACTGTGACTGATGATGATGTCACAGTTGGGGATGTGGATGAGTCGCTGCTCCCTGACGAATTAGAAACTCCAGGTCTCGATCTGTATGATCAGCTACCCAAAAAGGCTGCACAGCCGACATCTGTAGAGACCAGTGAAGATGCAACAATTTACCATGACCAGGATGAGGAGGATGTTGAGCAGCCACTAGCGCTTCCTAGTCGGAAAACAGGATGGCAAAAACATCGCGTAGCTACAGGCATAGGCGTTGTAGCTCTGGTGACACTAGCTGGTGTAGGCATCAGTGATCCATTGAACCTATTCTCCCAGTCATCACGTCCTATCACTGATACGGAGGTGTCATCAGAGACTCTTGGAAGTAGTGGTCTTCTCAGCGATAATCCTGAAAGTAATGTTCTAGTTCTCAATCAGATGGCAGCGGCTGGCAATCAAAGTAAAGCGCTGTCGCGAATTGTGTCTCTGGGCGGTATTGATGATCCTACCCTGCTGTTTTCAAAGGGGCAGCTGCAGTGGGATTTAATGAATCAAAGTACATTTACAGACAACACAGTTGGTGCTGCAGAAGCGGCGAGATCGTGGCAAGATGCCCTCAATGTGCAGCCTGATTGGTTAGATGCCCAGGTTGCTTTGGGCTTTGCCTATTATGAAGGCGGTTTTTTAGAGGATGCGATCGCCGTCTGGGGAAATGCTATTGATACCGGTCAAGCCTATGAAATTCCAATTTTGACACTCCATGAGATGCCCCAGGATGCGGTTCTTCAAAATGCACCGACTAAGCTCCATGCACAACTGGGTCTGGCTATGGCTCATTATCAGAAATCTAAGCAAGGTTTGACAGAAGATGATAGTCAACCCTTTTTAGTGTTGGCGGTAGCCTACTGGCGAGATGGACTTCGAGCTGCTAGCAATGAAGACGTGACGGATGATTTATCATCTCATTGGCTATGGTCTGAGCAGGCATTAGCCGATTGGCAAGAAGCTCGCATTGCAATTGCCAATTATTTAGCCGAGCCCAATTAAATGTGGTCTATTACCATGCCTGAATCTGTATTGAGAAACAGTTGGTAGCAATCTCCAAGTTTCATATTGGACGAATAGTAGACGAATAGTGTAATAAGAGGCGGTTAGGATAATTTAGAGCCTTGAAACGTTACTCTTTCAGGGGGCTTCTTTGTTTCTCCGTCCTCATTTTTCCGTTATTTGCTATGGTTCGGTGTCTTAATAGAGTTGGATTTTTAAGAGAAGGCTTGAAAGTGGTATTTGATATTGTCTTGCTGAGATTTGATGATGTACCAAATGTTGACAGAAAAACATTTCTTAAATTCCTCCAAATTTTGAGGATTTAGGAGGCTGGTTAACAGCTTAGATACTATTGATACGGATATTTAAAAAATATTTAAAGCAACCAAGGCATCTGCTGAAGAGTTAGTAGATGCCTTGGTTGCTTTATGAAAGAGATACAGTAACTTGTTAAAACTTAAAATACTAAGCTATCACCTAGACCAAACAACTTTTATAGTTTCCTAACATTGTTATGGGACTCTAGGATATTTGAAAAGGCCTGAGTTACTTAAGTTTTCCAGGTCGCCGGTATTCTTTTTCCCAACACCGTTCTAGATGCTGAATGGTATGTTGTTGCCAAAACCTGAGCGGGCTAAAGATTGTATTGTAATCAGAACTGAAGACCGGTTGTTGAAGGTACTGCCAAAAGGGAAATTTCATTGTTGAGAGACTCAGCAAAACAAACAAAAACAGCAACTAGAGGCCAGATGTAGAAGATACAGAACAACAGTGTTTGATATATCTACTTCACCCATGGGCTGGGCCTATTGTTAGTCATTCAAACTACTGTTTGTAAATCCGTATCTAAACTAGATAAATCTAAGTTTTCTTGTGTATAATCTTCGACTTGAAAGCCTTGTCACTTCAGTATAGGCACCTTAGTTTTTGACAACTAACCTTGTTCCAAAGTTGGAAAAATACTTCACTCAGCTTAAAGAAAAAAAATAGTAAGCCCTGGCTAGTACCGTGAATTAGCTGAGCTTTATGGGAAGGTCAGCTAATTATTCAATAGACCAATAAAAAATAGCACTCTGCAAAAACTTCATCCTTGCAGAGTGCATACTGATATGAAATTTGTGTGAAATAAAAATGGAGCTGACGGGAGTCGAACCCGTGTCCGCCCTAAGTAATAACACGCCACTCATTCACAGGCTTAGCCTATCTAATCCTCTAGGCGGGAATCGCTCATTATCCCGAGCAATGGGATGCTCTGGTAAAGGTCTTTGTCAAGCGGCTCACCAGAGAAATTAGCCTGACGCATCCGTTGGGGTTAGGCTTATCATCCTTAACGGAGTCAGACAATAAGCGCTCGAACCTAAGAGAGGTGTTTAAGCGGCAGCTACAGCTACTTGCTTACGAGCAAAAGGTACGATGTTGTTTGCATCTGTATTTAGTTGAGTCTTGATTTTCGAGAGTGGACTCGCTCTCGGCCTGCATCACAACGCGACTTTCGTCAAAACGTCGAAACCGTTACAGCCCCTTGAGAATAATCCCAGCTGAGATTACTTTTGGAGTACCCACTATTCTAGCGTATGGTTTTTGGTTTGACGAGTTGCCAGGACAAATTCCTAGAGCTTTTAATGGGGGCTTAACATATAAGGCTTTATGGGACTGATTAGCTTTAATAAACTAAAGCAGCTGTTTTTTAACTTATAATTATTGAGTTATTTGTACCACTGGAGCTTGTGACGCCCTGATGCCTTATGGGTTTTTGCTCAGTGCTTTGCAGGGTAATTGTTTTGGTGGTACCGAAGTTTGATATGCAGTTTTGACGCTGTCTAGATCTTCGGCCAAATGGATTCCACAGGAATACTTTCACCAGTAGAAGGGGTTATAGGGTTATGAGCAGCGACGCACCGGAAACTACTAGTAGTAAAACGACTCAAAAATCTAGTTCTTCGAGTACTACTCAAAAGAAATCAACCACATCAGCTGCGGCTAAGGGTGGTGGCATTGTTAAGGCTGAGAAGCCTGATATTATTGTGCTTGAAGACAATACTCGCGTTGTTGAGACGAATACGTTGCCTAACAATCGCCCGATTACGGTGAGTGATGTCGAAGTTGTTCATACTCTTTCATCAGCTGGTGTGCGTCCGGTAATGGCGGATAGTTTTGAGGTTGCTAGTACCGATCACTTGCCTGGTCATCGTCCTGTGGCTGTGAGTACGCTGGTGGTTTCCGATTTAGATACTCTGCCTGGCCATCGACCGATTGCGTCTAATGATATTGATGAAGATAGCTCTGTGCTGATGGGTTATTTGGACTAGGCTATCTGGGCTTGCGATCGCACAAAGTTTGCCTACAGTAGCTCTCTGCATTACTAATTTTTTGAGGGATGGGTTCTAGCTCATCCCTCTTTGCGTTGACCGGGCTAGTCCAGGTTATGGCCAGTCAATTGAACGAAGATATCTTCTAGGTTTGATGGACGGGTCATCATGCCAGTTTTATCAGTTTGCTGGTCAAGAAACTGGTTGGCATCTTCGAGGGTGGGGAAGAAAGTATAGTTCCAGCGATCGTCGGTCTGTTGGATGACTATGCCCTCGCCATGGTGCGATCGCAATTCTGCCAGTGTCCCCATTTCAATCAGTCGTCCTTGATCCATAATGCCGATGCGATCGCATAAATATTCCACCTCTTCCATATAGTGGGTAGTCAGCAACATGGTCATGTCCCTCTGTTTATTGAGGTCCAGGATAATTTCCCAGAGACGACGACGGGTTTGTGGGTCCAGACCCACGGTGGGTTCATCTAAAAAAAGAATTTTGGGTTGATGCAGTAGGGCCCGAGCAATCTGTAACCGTCGTTTCATCCCGCCAGAGAGGGTTTTCACCTTATCGTCACGCCGCTCCGCCAGGTCTACATAGTCCAGCCATCGATCAATTTCTTGCTGCCGTCGTGGGTTAGGCAGATGGTGCATTCTGCCATGGAATTCCATATTTTCCCAGACCGATAAATCGCCATCAACGCTGGTTTGTTGAAGCACCACCCCGATTTGACGACGTACCTCGGCCTTTTGCCGATGGACGTCATAACCCGAGACGACGATATCGCCTTGGGTGGCCCGAGTCAGCGTGGTTACCATGCGGATGGTGGTGGACTTGCCTGCACCATTCGGACCCAGTAGGCCGAAAATTTCACCTGGCTGGATAGTCAAAGAAAGGTCATTGACCACACAGGTGTTGTTATAGACTTTGTGAACATTACGCAGGCAAACGGCCGCCACCATGGGATGTTGTAGAAAAAATCAAGTTATGGATACAGTTGTAAAACATTGACCCCCATGAGAGCAAAGATCAGCAACCAAGTTTTATTCATCCATCAGGATGATGTGCCTCCATACAAAAAAAAAGGGTCAGTGGTTCGCAATAGCTATTTTTGGGCGCTTAAGTCCATTGCTGACCGGGCAGGCTTTAACCACGATTGGGAATTTGATGAAACGGTTTGGATTGCCTTAGCTCGCATGCTGATGTCGTTTACGGAGTCGGGTTACTTAGGCTATCGGGAAACGACATTGGAATTTCATCCCGATGATGGCATTCCGCCGGAGTTGAAGGCTGTGGCGACCTGGGCAGAGCTTGAAGAGGAGGAGTAACCATTCTTGGGGTGAAGTTTGTCTTAGCAACTGGTTGCTCGAAACACGAAAACCTAAGGTTCTTAGCTTCAATTGAAGAATTCGTTTAGAGGCTTAAACTCTGCTACTTCAAACATTGTCCTCATTCTTCCGCCTTATTCCTCCGGCCTCCTCACCTGCCCGCAAAAAAAAGGACAAGCTGTAAGCTTGCCCTGGAGTTCTCTGACTGTACGTAAAAAGATTGATACTGGAGAGAGAGCTCTAGATGACCTGTCTAATCACAGGTCTTACATCAAGCCCAACTGAGACAGGATGCCCTGACCAGTCAGTAGCTCAGTAGCTAGACCGATTACGAAACCTAGCATGGCCAAGCGACCATTCCAGTTTTCAGCAATCTCAGTAAAACCAAACTTTGCGTTGTCTTCAGCCATGATCGGTTATTCCTTCAAACGAAACGTAACGACGAGTAACATCGTGTAACTAAATGTTAATCACTATTTTTTAAATCGGCAATGGCGGTTGGAAAAAACTTGGATAAGCCTTCGATAAAAGGGTTTAGATGTTTGCTACGGACCTTGTTCCAGTTGGATGGGCGGTTATCCGTTCGTTACTAAAATAACCATTATGAGAATGATAGTTGCGATCGCAACTGCCAACCCCACTTTCCAGGCAGCTACCGGTCGTTCACCCATGATCACCCCGGTTTGAGCATTGATCATTACCTGATAGGTTTTGCCACCATAGCGATAGCTAGCCATCCACACAGGTAGCAAAATATGTTTAAAAGTCTCTTGTGAATAGGTCGTCGATACTGAACGAATGCGCTGTTGATCACCGCCAATATCGGTACGTATATCGCCACGGATAATGTTGGCCATCATCCCCTTTGCCTGTTCATATCCTTCTTTGACCATGATTTCGTAGCGTTGAGCCTGAAATCCTGCTAAGTACTCAGCGCTGTAGGGTTTCAGTTGAGATACTGGCAAACTAGGCCATAGCCGCTGCAGCTTTTTCGAATCAATCGCTCGCGTAGCCGGAACGAGGACATCATCAAAGAACCTTGACACACGTCCTGAGGCATGAAGCCAGCGAGTTTTTCGAACTCGCTCCGTACCTTCTTTAGTCTGCTTGGTGACATAGTAGTAGGTTCCTCGCTGCCCCTGGTAGTGACTTTGGGTTTGGGCATCGTAGGTCCAAAAAGGCAAATAAACGCCAGTCAACGCCTGGTTTTGTGCCAGCTGCTTCAATTGTCCTGGTAGAAATATAGCCTTAAGGTCTTTCCAGTCCCAACGAAAAGCTAGCCACTCACGTAAATTGGTTACGGCTACCTTACGACCCACCTTAAACGGAACTAATGCCGACGGGGCCAGGGTTGGGTCGGCAGGATGACTCTTCTGCGCAACGATGCTGGTGGTACAAAATGGGCATTTACCTGCAACATCTGGTGGTTCAAAGGTGATTGTGGCTTGACAACCGGGGCAGGTGACCTCCTGGGCTGTGGTTGCTAATTGAGCAAGGTGGGTCCGGTTGGTTTCAATGAATGTCGCTAGGTCATGCTCTTGTAACGTGGCCCTGAGTTTAGTAGCCGTTACGTTGGGCATAGCCTCGGTACGGCCACAATAGGAGCATTTCAGCTGCCCTAGGTCAGGATCAAACGCCATATCGGCTTTGCACCCAGGGCACTGATATTGGTTAATGGATGTGGTGTTCACCATGGGACAGTCAGCTAATTTCCCGGTGGTGGTGGCGGTACGCTGCTGAGCAGTGACTGTAGCTCAGGGACTGTATGGGCTGGTTGCCAGCCGGCCATACCCTGCTTCCACACATTGGATTGAGCGGTTAAGCCATTAGTGAGTAGCTGTTCTTGAGAGTAAGGGCCAAAATTTTGACCACCACGGGTGATATACCAGCTGGAGATTGGCATTGGCGGCGGGGGCGCTGCTGGGCCAGGGGAGACCGGAGGCGTAGGCTTCGACGTGAGCTCAGCCGAATGGGCGGCCGCCGCGCGTGGATTCATCGCGTTGGCGATTTGCTGACCCATAGCAATGCCGACACCGAGGTCGAGGCCAGGACTCGCGCCAGCAGGGTTTTTGGCCGATTGTTCGATAGCGTTGGCAGCCTGGTATTGTGTGTACTGCTGCATATTGCCCAGAATGCCAATGGAGGCACGTTTATCAAGGGCGGCTTCGACTTCAGGGGGTAGGGAGATATTCTCGATTAGCAGCTGACGCAGCTCCAGCCCAAATTGCTGCATGTTGGGCTGCATGGCGTCACGTACCTGTTCACCCATGACCTGATAGTTGGCCGCCAGGTCAAATAAGGGAGTTTGATCTTGGCCAACCCAGCTGGCAAAGGCGGAGACGATCATATTGCGCAGATGATCGCTGATCTCATCAGTTTGAAAGAGCCCGTCGGTACTAATTAGCTGCTCTAGCAAGATACGGGCGTCACTTACGCGCATGGTGTAGGTACCGTAGGCTCGCAACCGGACTGGACCTAGTTCAGGGTCCCGAATGGTGATGGGATTGGCAGTACCCCACTTGAGGTTGGTAAAAACCTTGGTATTGAAAAAGTAAACCTCGGCTTTGAATGGAGAGTTAAAGCCGTACTTCCAGCCCATCAGTGTAGTGAGGACTGGCATATTTTGGGTTTCTAAACGGTGCCGACCTGGCTCATAGACATCAGCAACCTGTCCCTCACCGACTAAAATGGCAACCTGTCCAGGGCGCACTGTTAGCTGTGCCCCCATTTTGATCTCATTCTGGAACCGCTCAAAGCGATAGGCAATGGTATCTTGCGATGGATCGAGCCATTCAATAATGTCAATGAATTCGGCCCGAACTTTCTCAAATAATCCCACTGTGCGCTCTCCGTAGCGAAGATGTATCTGTTCTAAGAGTTACCCTAGCTTTCCCATGAGCTTGGGAAATTTTGTTGAACTGTTATAGAAATCAATACACGTTAATTAGTTCCGGTTCCGTAAGGCATCGGAGCTTTGAGAGGGGCGTAAGCTAATGGTCAGATGGGTTAGCAGGTTACTGTCATGCCGCTTCTTGATATTGAGGCTTAATCTTATGCAACCTTTTGCTCAACGCCAAAGCCGACGAGACCTAATTTTTCTAACGGTTGGCCTGCAGGTGGACGCAAGTAATTAAGAATACGACGGATACGTGTGCTCGGATTGATCAGGGTGATTGAGTCTACGGAGACCACGCGGGTGTAGTTTGTGGTCATTAACAGTTCGCTGGTGTGGGTATCAAAGCGAAAGTGGGAGATGATAGGACGAGCTTCTTCGTAGGCGCGATCGCGAAGATAATCGCCCTCTAAAATATTGCCTGTTTCTATATTGGTGACAAACAACAGATTCAAGGTTTGAGAGACTTTTTCACCCTTTTCCGATACGGTATCAAAGGCAAGACGAAAGCCCGGTAGTGTTGCTAGGTCTTCAACCTCGCCGTAGGCATTATCAGCCAGCACCCTAGCCTTAATTTCATCAGTGATTGGGGATACTTGAAAGTCAGTATGGGAACGTTCTACTTCGTTTTGGGTGAGATAGTGGTAAGTACGCTCTGTAGACCAGCTGCCAATGCAGTGGTCAAAGAATTGATGGAAGACTGAGCTTAGCGCCATAGGGTTGCTCTCAAGGGGGTTCTATCTTTTCATAATAAATGGCGAAGCTACATCACCTGATGAGTTTAGGTGGCTCTTCTATCGCTCTTTAGCTAAAAAAGCTGTTTGGAGAAAAATCCTTCAATACACAATCAAAATCAATCTGATGTTGTTTGACGCCCAAAATCTCCATAATTAAACCGATAGCTCTTTTGATATGTCCCACGCAACTGATGTTTCGACCTTGCTGAAGTGGATGGCTGCTGATTTTAGCAATCAGGCCCAGGCAATTGAGAATCCTCCCTTTTTTGCGCATATCCGGGTATGTATGCGACCTTTGCCCTCAGATTTTTTGCCAGGGAGTTGTTTGTATTTAGAGCAAGCTTATGACTTTATGCTGGGGCAGCCTTATCGGGTGCGGGTGCTGCACTTTTTACCGCAGGATGATCACATTTTGCTTGAAAACTATACGTTTGAGGAGCAGGATGCTGTCATTGGTGCAGCCCGTGATGTTGAAAAGCTGGCTACTATTTCAGCCGACCAGATCGAGAAAATGCCTGGCTGTGATATGACCGTACGCTGGACTGGTCATAGCTTCATCGGCAAAGTTGTGCCAGGCAAAAATTGCATGGTGGTGCGCAAGGGCAAAACCAGCTATCTAGACAATGAATTTGAAATTACGGACGATAAGCTAATCAGCTACGACCGTGGTCGCGATCCAGAAACTGATGAACTACTTTGGGGTTCGGTAGCCGGACCGTTTGAGTTTGAGAAACGGCAACGATTTGACCATGAAGTGAGGGTCTGAGACAGAGCGACTGTTCTGGGCATGAAAGCGCTTTAATGCACTATGGTGGGCTGCTTTGCCAGGATAAATTCTAAAAATGCATAAGTGGTCGCTGTATCGAAGCGATAGGTTTTTCCTTCATAATCCACCAGGTATTCACCTTCAACTTCGCCACAGGCTGTACAGGTAAATGCCTTAGAAGCTAAGGCATCAATACTGAGGTCACGAATACGTTTGGCCAGCCATTGCTCTAACTGACCAAATACAGGGGATTCTAGGCTAGCTTGACGCTGTGTTTCATGAGCCATAACAGATGTCCTCTCTGAGGGGGCACTGCTATTATGCATGGTCAAGTCTGGCTAGATCTGAAAAATGATTAGGAACTCACTGAGTGTTTCTTGAACATTCTCAGACGGGGGCGCAGAGGACTGTCTGGCTGATGACATTGTGGGCAACTCTGCTACTAAATGTGGTTTTAGTGCATGGCATCGACGAAGTCAGCTTGCTGGTCGCGGGGTATAGGCCAGTCTTCGTTTTCGCCACCGATGTAAACACGTTTAATGACGATGTAGTCTTTGCTAAATTGCTTGAGGGTGTTGACTAAGATATCTAGCGAGATCGCATCGGTGGTACCCAAATCAAACCAGCAGCGAGCCCAGGTCCCTTCAAACTGAACCTCTGACATATTGTGCATCACCGACATCAGACTGCTTTCAGCTTCATCGTTGTCGTAGTCCATGTAGCTAATCTCATGACCACCGTCTTGGACTTGTAGATTCTCGGCATTAAACCCACCCAGCTTGCCCAGGAAAAACCAAGAGTCAAAAATTTCTTCGATGTACTGCTGTTCCATGGTGGAAGGCACATTCTCTAGCTCTAGCCAAATCCACAGATTGAAGAAGTCGCACTCGCGAAAGCGAATTTCCATAGTGTCGGTTGCATGATTCCAGTTATCTAGAATAGCAAGCGCTTTGCTTTCCCGTAGATAACTGCCTTAGACGAGATTGATGAATAGAGACAGATGCACAGCCCTGAGCATACAAAACATTGGCTATAGTGTGAGATGGCCCTTCTTGTTGCCCCAATGCTCACCCTTGATAATGTTTCCTACCATCCAGCGGCTAGTGCAGCGCCCATTCTCCAGCATATTTCGTTTACCTTAGAGCCTAAAAAAATGGGGCTGATTGTCGGGCCAAGCGGCTCAGGTAAGAGCACTTTATTGGAAATTTTGGCGGGATTAGTGGCTCCGTCTCAAGGCACGTTGCACTGGCGCGATCAGGAGCTGCAACCAGAAACGCTTCAACAATTAGCAGGGCTTGTCTTTCAGTTTCCAGAACGCCATTTTTGTGGTCACACGATCTTAGAAGAATTGCGCATTGGCCATCCCGAGCTGGGTTCTGAACAGGTAGCGAAGACTCTGGATTCCGTTGGCCTTGGGCAAATTGGATTGCAGACTGCACCGCATGCCTTGAGCGGTGGCCAACAGCGCCGCTTAGCTTTAGCTGTGCAGCTGATTCGACAGCCGTATTTGCTATTGCTAGATGAGCCAACGGCTGGGTTGGACTGGTCGATGAAGCAGCAGCTGATTAGTTTGTTAGCGGATTTAAAGAAAAATTGGAGTCTGCTGGTGGTTTCCCATGATGCGAGTGATTTGGCCCACTTGGCAGATTATTGTTGGACATTGCGGAATGGGGAGCTAGTGATGCAGTCGTTAGAGGTGGCTCCAGTTTGATTGCGTTGGCATTCGGGAGTAAAAGTATGGATCTAACGGGGGCAAACGAAATAAGTGATGACAGATATGTTGGCTAAACAGCTGCCAATTAACGGTCATATATGGCAGGAGACACTGCACTGGCTGCCGTCTGACGAGCAGCAAGGATTGTTTGAGCAGCTGTATCAGGGAATTGTGGCGGGTAATCGTCAGGTAAACCTAACGCGGATTACAGAACCAGATGGATTTTGGGAGAAGCATCTGTGGGATTCACTCAGTGGTCTTGCGCCCTGGTGTGAACCACAAAAGCCGGAGTGGTTGCCGACGGTCAAAACAGTGATTGATATTGGCACGGGTGGGGGCTTTCCAGGAGTGCCGGTTGCGATCGCACGATCCCAATGGCATGTTACCCTGCTTGATTCCACCCGCAAAAAAATCGCGTTTTTACAAACCCTCTGTGAGCAGTTAGGTTTGACTAACACCACATTTCTGGCTGAACGAGCAGAAGTGCTAGGGCGCGATCCAAAGCACCGGGCTCAGTATGACCTGGCAATGGTGAGGGCAGTTGGTCCAGCGTCTACCTGCGCGGAATATGCCTTACCGTTGCTCAAAAAAAGTGGCTTCGCCGTCCTGTTTCGGGGCCAGTGGACCGATGAAGAAGAGGACCTCTTTGTGGGTGCTTTAGATACCCTAGGGGGTGAGCTAGTGGCTATTTGCCCTTGGGAAACACCGCTGACGCAGGGTGTAAGGCATTGCCTATATGTAAAAAAGGTAGCAAAAACAGATAATGATTTTCCTCGAACTGTGGGTATGCCTGCTAAGCATCCACTTTAGGGCATCATCAATCGCGTTTAATATTGGCCTCAGTAACCAAATGGGTAATTATTGTTAGCTTTGTTACTAACTGATGGTTACTTGCCGATGGCTTTGACCATAAAGATGCCGCCAAAGTACAAGAATAGGACGGCTCCTGCTAAAAGACTTTGAGTAATGGGATCCGTGGATGGTGTGAGCACAGCCCCAAGGACAACAGCTCCTAACATCACATAGCGCCAACCCTTAAGCATAGTTGCCGAGTTGGTGATGCCCAGCAATCCTAAAAGTATCTGAATAACAGGAATTTGAAACGCAAGGCCCGTACTAAATAACAGCAGTAGTACAAACTCGAAGTAGCGGTCGATAGACCAAAGCTGTTCGACCACGCCTTCCCCGTAGTTGATAAAAAAGTTCAACGCTGCTGGAATCAGGGCAATGTAGGCGAAAAAGATACCTGTTATAAATAAAACGCTGGAACCCAGCACAATGGGGCCAATCAACCGTCGTTCGCGTCGGGTCAGTCCGGGTAAGACAAACAGGGTGATTTGATAAAGGATAAACGGGCTAGCAACTAAAATGCCGCTATAGCCAGCTACCTTGATTGATACAAAGAAATATTCGCCAGGGGAAAGCTGTAGAAACTTGGCTCCTTGGGCAGGAATTTCTAGGAGTGCAACAATGCGATTAACGACACAAAAACAGCCGATAACCCCCACTAAAACACCAATTAACGAATAGAAAATACGCATTCGCAGCTCTTCGAGGTGATCGAAGAGGGACATCTCTATCTCGTCAGGTAATTCGTCGAGATAGTCAAGCTGCTCAGTAGACTCTACCGTCTCTAGATTGGACGTCATGGGCTGCAGTGCCAGTATTGTATCGATATGTTTTCTATTGTATCGCTGTGATTGTAGTGTGGTTTCCCTAATCCACGTGGTTAGAGTGGAAACACTGACTATTCCTCAGCATTGTTGGCGGCACTGAAGGTTAAAAATTCAGCGCCGCCAGGGTTGCCCGCAGGTATGGGTTCACTGCCGTTAGATGAGATCAGGGCTGCCCCTGCATTACCGACGTTCATGGTGATTGATTCTTGGCCTTCCCAGGTTTCTGTGGTTCCAGGGTCCAGCAGGCCTTCAAAGGCAAGCTCGCCATCAATTACAATCCGCATCCAAGAAGGGCCTGCTTCAGTAATTTCTACCTGCAGATTGACTGGGGCACCGCTAACAGCTGGTTCAGGCTCTGTCACGGGGGCCGGTGCTTCAACTGGAGGTGGGGCAACTTCAGTTTGAGGAGCTGCCGCTTCTGTCGGCTCGGGCTGCTGGTTAGTGCCACCGCCCATTATTCTAGGACCGATTAGCGCGATCGCACCTACAAGTAAGGCTGCACCAATACTCCAGGGCAGCCATTTAATACCTGAGCTTTCACCGCTCGATAAGTCAGACACTGCAGGAGTAAGAGGCGGCATGACGCCTACCGATGTATCAGTATCCGGCAGTGACGACGTTGCTTCTGGTGCCAAAGGAGCGCTTTGATGATTATCAGAGCTTTTGGGATTATCAGAGCTTTTGGTCCCAACGCCATTACTCAGAGTATCCAGACCTAAGGTTGAGCGCTGGCTGTCAACCACAGGTGATGGCTCTAGGGCTAAATTTCCAGAGCCATCAGCATCAGCTGGTACCTGCACCCTCTGCTCAGGTGCAGGCTGTTCAGAGGGTGTCTTTTCAGGCGCACCGACGCTTTCGAGCACAGGAGCATGCTCGGGCTCGGGGTCCTGCTTTATCGGCATAGACTCGACAGCTGGCTTAGATTGGCTTGGTGTGACCTGAATCGGTGGCTTTTGAGCTGCTGTCGGGTAAGACATCTCCACCGGAGTCGCTGGTCGAGGGACGGGACGGGGCGTATTGGGAATGGAGTGAACTGGAAACTGCTTCGCAAAATTAGTTCCGTCTAACCCTAAAGCATCCGCATAGCGACGAATAAAGCCTTGTACAAAGATAGGTTGAGGTAAATCGGACGTATCACCGGTTTCCACGGCTTTAAGCAATTGAGCACGGATATAGGTTTGTAGAGAAATATCCTCCAAGGACTTTCCCTGCTCCTGACGTTTTTCTTGAAGGTAAGCGCCAAGTTGACTTAGTTGCTGCTTCTGAACGGTGCTATAGCTAGTCACGTTACTCTGCTGGTTGTGATGAACGGTGGTTGACTGTCTGTTGACTGTCTAGGTGTATCCCTCGTTTATCTGACCTATTGTATGGTTAACCGTTCGAATAGCATAGAGCTTGCAATACGAATCAGTCCTTAGGATGAGGCAGCCTACTGAGCGGTAAGCTGAGCCATTTGCTGACTAATGGCAGGATTATAGAGTCTTAGATAGTTCCAGTAGCCGCCAAATACAGCTTCCACATAGCCTTGAGTCTCAGCGAAGGGAATATTTTTGACAAACACATCTGGATCGTCATATCCCCGAGTAATCCAATCAGCAACAGCGCCAGGACCCGCATTATAACTGGCAACAGCGAACATAGAGTTATCGTTATATTCACGGTGAGTGTAGTCCAGATACCAGGTACCCAGCTTAATGCTTTCATTGGGATTTTCTAGGGTGGCTTCCAGGTCATCTGTGCTCTCACCAATTTGGGTTAAAACCCAGTCGGCTGTACTGGGGATCACCTGCATTAGTCCAATGGCTCCGGCAACAGAGCGAATCTTAGGCTCAAATCTGGATTCTTGACGCATGAGGGCAGTCACCAGTAGCGGATTGAGCTGACGCTGTTGGGACCACGTTTGGATGAGGTCAGAAAAGGGAAACGGATAAACCGTTTTCCAGTAGTTGGAACTGACACGGATCTGTTGGTATTCCTCTTGTTCGGCGGCCTCATCGCGCCAGGCTAAGCTAGTGAGCATGAAGATACCGTCAAGATTATCACCTACACCTACCCGCATAACGCCGTCGGTAAATTGTTCTGCCACGGTGGGATCTTTAACGTTTTCAAATTCGGTTTGCCAAAGGCTCCAGGCATTGGCGTTTTGACCTAGACGATAGAGCAGCTGCAGTGTTTCTGAGCCAGCTGGCAATGGATCTCTCTGTTGAGGCAGGCTGACTTCAGGCGATAGATAACGCACGCTGGTAAAGTCCCCCACATCCCAACCTAGCAGTACAGCTGAGCGCCAGGCAAAATAAGACTCGGGATATTGTGTCAGGGTGCGTTCATAGGCCTGACTGGCATCGCTGTCTTGTCCCAATTTTTGCGCCCATTTCCCAGACCAAAAGCTGGCTTCAGCGGCCAGTTCACTCTGGGGGGTAGCGGTAACTAGCTCCTCTGCTAGCTGGCGAGCTGTGGCCAGGTCATTGGCTTTGGCAGCTTTGTGAGCACGACTGAGACGGAGTTCGGCGGCGGCTTCTGAATCGCTATGTTGGCTAAGGACCGATGTGCGAGCATCTTTGGCGGAGGTGGGGCTATTTAGCTGGTCTAGAATATTGGCTTTTTTGAGTAATGCTTCCCCAGCTCGATCAGGAAAGCTTTTCATGGCCTGATCGAGCGGAGCCAGTGCTGCTTTATCCGGTAAAGAGTCTGCTAGCCGAATCAGGCCAAGACCGGTTTCAGGTGCGTTGGGATAAGTTTTGGCAAGTTTTTGATAGTTTGCGATCGCAACCACCCGCTGATTGGCGATTTGTGCCCCCCGAGCAGTTCGATACAGACTCGTAGGGGAAGTCGGAGCTTTTGCATAGGCTGCCGACGCTTTGCCGTAGCGCAGATTTTCCCAGTAGCCAAACCCTACAGTTTCCCACTGCTCAGGTGTAAGTTCCTGACCATATTCCTCGGTCAACCGATCGAGACTGGCCTCATATTCCTCTCGATAGAGACCATGGGCCGCTACCAGCAGTAGCTTCTCTTTCGAAGTACCCGTTTTTAGCTTTTGTAATGCTACCTCCACTGCTCGCGGATGGCTTGGGTTCTTTGCCAGCAAAGCTTCCCACTGCTCAGGCTCCTGCTTCCCAAGTTCGTAGCGTGCCTCAGCAGTCGCACTATGGGTGTCATGATTAGCCAGCAACTCATTCCAGCTAGTTGGTGACTCCCCTGCCATCAGCTGTGCCTGACCCCGGTTTAACAACACGTAAGGGACAAGGACATGGCTTTGATCGTCGGTCTTTTGCTCCTCCAGAACAGCTAATGCCTCAGCAGCTTCTCCCTGATTCAATAAGTCCGTTGCTAGCAAATATCTAGCTAGATATGCCTCACCCTCCGCTGCTGAAGCCGCTAGCTGTTGCAGCATATCTCGACGCACCTGCGGCGGCTGTAGCGCTAGTTGAAAGGTTTGATTAGGGGCCTGTTGCTGCTGAATGTCGGCTGTTTGTTCAGCCGGTAATAACTGCCTAGCAGCCTGCCCAAAAAATGCAATTAGGGCTAGACTTGCTAGACTAACACCCCCCAATAGCAACAGTGGTAAGCGCTCTTTTCCTAGATCTATGAGACGTTTTCCCATGGTGAATCAACTAAATGAGTGGTGTAAAAAGCGGGATAGATAATGGTCACATCCGGAATTGTAGTTTTTGATCAACGCAGCGCCAGGTTTCAACTTGGATGTGGTTTAGAACGTGCGATGATACGCTACCGTGCTGTCAAAATGGATAAATACTAGCTACGAATGTTCTATCTAGAAATTATCGGCATAATAAAGAGCCGTATATGATATTCAGTCAAGAAACACGCCGAAATCATTAGATACTAAGACGGGAATTAGCACTGAGATGGGAATGAAGTTTGTAGCATCGGATAAGTCTTGTTTAACTTGGTCAGGTGATTGTCTTGTTGTTGGGCTATCTGAAGAGTCGTTGCCACTGACTGGGCTATTGTCCGATCTAAATGAAAGAGTGTCTGGACTGCTTCAAGAACTCATCGACGAAACAGACTTTAAGGCAAAAGCTGGTAGCTCTGCTGTGATCCGAGTCGGTGGTGAGATCCGTAAGTTGGCCATTGTCGGCTTAGGTGCTGCCGAAGAATTGAAGCTGGAAGGTTTACGTCGTGCCGCCGCTACTGCTGCCAAACTAGCCAAACGCGAAAAATGTGCATCCCTGGGTATTAGTTTCCCTATTTGGAACAATAGTCCGGAGCGAACCACCCAAACTATTGCTGAGGGCATTACCCTGGCAATGCATGAGGACAAACGTTTTAAGTCCGATACTGACGCTCCAAAAGTAGTGCTGAGTGATGTGGCACTGCTAGATCTCTCCGGCTATGAAGCCTCGCTGGAGACGGCAGCCAACGTCTGTGATGGTGTGATTTTGGCCCGTGAGCTGGTGGCAGCTCCCCCTAATGTTGTCACTCCGGCCACCCTGGCTGAGACCGCTGCGGAGATTGCTAATGCCCATGGTCTCAGCCTGAAAGTATTAGAACAGGCGGAGTGCGAAGAGCTAGGTATGGGGGCCTATCTCGGTGTTGCTATGGCGTCCGAAATGCCACCCAAGTTTATCCACCTTACCTATACTCCTGACGTTACACCCAAGCGTAAGCTAGCCCTGATTGGTAAGGGGCTTACCTTTGATTCCGGTGGTCTAAATATTAAGGCCGGTGCCGGCAGCATGATCGAGCTGATGAAGATGGATATGGGTGGGGCTGCAGCTGTGCTAGGTGCAGCCAAGGCCATTGCCCAAATCAAGCCGGATGTCGAGGTGCATTTTATTAGCGCTGCTACTGAAAACATGATCAGCGGCCATGCAATGCATCCAGGAGATATTTTGACCGCGTCCAATGGTAAAACCATCGAAGTAAATAATACCGATGCTGAGGGTCGTCTGACCCTAGCCGATGCATTGGTCTATGCAGACAAGCTGGGTGTTGATGCCATAGTAGACCTGGCTACTTTGACCGGTGCTTGCATTGTAGCTCTCGGTAATGATCTGGCTGGTCTATTTAGCCCGAATGATGAGCTGGCGCAGGCCTTGGCCCAGGCGGCAGAGTCGGCGGGTGAAAAGCTGTGGCGCATGCCCATGGAGGAAAAATATTTTGATGGGCTCAAGTCGATCGTGGCGGATATGAAAAATACTGGCCCCCGCCCTGGTGGTTCGATTACTGCAGCTTTATTCCTAAAGCAGTTTGTCAAAGAGACGGCCTGGGCTCATTTAGATATTGCTGGCCCTGTGTGGAGTGAAAAAGATAATGCGTACAACAACCCTGGTGCAACGGGGTATGGTGTACGCACTTTGGTGCAATGGATTTTAGAGAGTGTTTAGAACGCAGTTAGTTGCCACGCTCTTATTCCACAGTTAATGAACTTGGACCTCAACTCGTTTGTTGGGGGTAATGGTTTTCGTCAGTGGATACTGTTGGGTTGGTTGACTAAAATGAGCTGCCTTGTTTGGAGGCTCTTCTTGCTTTTCGCTCACCATTTCTTGGCGGCAGCTAGGACAATACCAAAATATTCTGCTTTGGTTGATGTGGCGCAATAGTGTGTCCTGGCAAAGGCTGCAAAGAGCGCCATGGTGTAATGGTGAATTGTTAAGCAAGTTCTTCATATGAGGTCGTCGTATCGTTCCGATACGTCATTGACTTTTCTTACGATGCCCAGCCTTTGAAAAAATTGCTGTAACTTTGCATAGATTTGTACAAAATTTAAAGAATGGATGTTCCATGACATTTGGGTTGAGGTGTGCATGATGTCCTCACCCAAGTCTTTCACGATCAAAGCCGTGAGCTGGGCGATCTGCGCAAACAAGATATTAACCCTGACGAGTTTACCCGCATTGAACTAGAACAGTTGCTGAACGGTGGTCCACCGAAAGATGGCATTCCCAGTATTGATGTACCTGAGTTTGACATGGCAGAAACCACACCGTTTGTACCGGATGATATTGTCGTAGGCATGGTGGTTAACGATGAAGCCAAAGCCTATCCCTACAACATTTTGAACTGGCACGAGATCGTTAACGATGAGATTGGTGGTGTCAATGTAGCGGTGAGCTACTGTCCGCTGTGCGATACCATCGTTGCCTTTGACCGAGGTGAAACCACCTTTGGCGTTTCAGGTAAACTGTATCAGAGCTGTTTGGTGATGTACGATCGGGCCGATGATACGCTGTATGCTCAGCCTTGGGGTGCAGGAAGTGTGGGTCCTAATGTGAAGGCGAGACACCCCATAATCAGTTTTCGGGTGATAGTCTGCAGTTTGTGCATGATGAGCTAAAGCAGCTCGGTAGTCAGGAAGCTTAGCTTTCTGGACGGACGATACGGGCTCGGTGGGATGAAACTCTGGATACGATAGTGGTTGAAGAGCTGGATGGAACCGTAATTCCCAGTTCGACTGCCTTTGCGTTTGTTTACCCTGCTTTTTATGGGGAATTGTTTCAATAGCTATACTAGGCCTAGCTTTACGTGCTCAGCGCTATGTTGACTCTGCCCATCACCCTTGATCTCAAAACCGTCAAACTGCCCGACGAGCAGTTTTATCAGCTTTGTATTACCAATCTAGCAATCCAAATAGAATGAACCCCTTAAGGAGATTTAATCCTAATTTCCCCAGTTGGTGGTGATAGCGGTAATCAAGAGATTGAGCTGGGGCAGACTTAGTTATTTGGAATCGGCAAACCAAGCTGGGTAAAGTTTTTAGCTCATCAACTATTTTCCGACTGCCCAATGGTGGTGACCGTTCTCCCGATGCTGCCTGGGTTGAGCTTTCCCGTTGAGAAGCCCTTACCCCAGAGCAACGTCGTAAATTTCCACCGATAAAGCAACCTATTCACTGCCTATCACCCTATCTGTTGGTGGCTTGCCAGGATTTACAGTACACATCAATCGATTTGACGCCTAATCGCTATTGTCAGGAGTAGATCCTTACGCGATCCATCCTTTGGCCCGCTCAACTGCTTGCTGCCAGGTTGCAAAATTTTCTTGTGCGGCTGCTTTGTTAGGTCCGGGTTCAAAGGTCTTGTCGATTTTGCGGCTGTTTACTAGCGTTGTGTAGTCATCCCAGAAGCCAACGGCCAACCCGGCAGCAAATGCAGAACCCTGGGCTGTCGCGTCCAGTACAGCTGGTCGCTCCACTGGAATACCCAACACATCTGCCTGATATTGCATTAAAAAGTCGTTATGGCAGGCACCGCCGTCTACCTTCAGTGTCATGATCGGTGTACCACTGTCGTCATTAATGGCTGTTACCACTTCACGGGCCTGGTTTGCGATCGCTTCTAACACTGACCGCACCATGTGAGCCTTAGTTGCGCCTCGGGTAATGCCTAAAAATGCACCGCGAGCGCCCATATCCCAGTGAGGGGCACCCAATCCGCTCAGGGCCGGCACAAAGTAAACACCACCGTTATCTTTGACAGATTTTGCTAGGGGGTCGCTGTCTGCGGCACTGTCGATGATCTGCAACCCATCTCGCAACCACTGGATACAGGCTCCAGCGGTAAACATACTGCCTTCTAAGGCATAGCCCAGTTCGTAATTGCTATCTTTTTTGGTTGTGGTCCAGCTAATGGTGGAGAGCAGCTGGTTTTTTGAGCGTACAATTTCTTTGCCGGTGTGGGCGACTAGGAAAGCTCCGGTGCCGTAGGTGCATTTGAGTAAGCCGGGGCGATCGCACCCATGGGCAAATAGTGCGGCCTGCTGGTCACCTAAAAGTGCGGCGATGGGAATTTCCACACCTAGCAAACTGGGGTCGGTGTACCCAAAAATTCCCTGGCTGGGTTTAATCTCTGCTAGTAGCGATCGCGGCACCCCAAAAATATCTAGCAGCTTGTCATCCCATTGCTGCGTTGCTAAATTCATCAGCAATGTGCGGCTAGCATTACTATGGTCCGTTGCATGCACCTTGCCATCCGTCAGATTCCACAGCGCCCAGGTATCGATGGTGCCTGCCAGGACATTATCCAGATTCTCTGGTTGAACTTTATCCAGCAACCATCGCAGCTTAGTGCCTGAGAAATAGGCATCCAAAAACAGACCGCTGCGTTCATAAATCTCTGCTTTATGGTCCACCAATGTGGTACACATATCCGCCGTGCGGCGGTCCTGCCAAACAATGGCTTTATGTAAAGGCTTGCCCGTTGTCTTATCCCACAGCAAACAAGTTTCCCTCTGTACCGTCAGACCGATGGCTGCAATCTCACTGGCGTCAACATTCGCTTCGCCAATAGCTGTCTTGATCGCCCATTGCACCTGCTGCCAAATTTCTATAGCATCATGCTCCACCCAGCCCGGTTGCGGATAATACTGGGTCAGCTCTTTATAAGCTTGACCGACAATATCTCCAGCCTGGTTGAACACAATAGCGCGGTTACCAGTGGTGCCCAAATCCAGGGCCATGACGTACTGTTTTGCCATTGACGATTCCTCTTGGAAATAATTAGTAGTTAATGATTAATAGATAGATCCGGCGATTGGGCTCTGCTCACCTGTTCGATTACATCAGGTTCTCAAATAGCCCAATCAAATTACCCTCAGGGTCCCGGCAGTAGGCAATTTTGAGATTAAAGTCGCTGTTTTGTGTGGGTGGTTCATCAAAATGAACGCCGGCTTCCCGCAGCTGAGCATAGGTGCTATCTAAATCCGTGATAGTAAAGATTAGAAGGGTTTTATCTTGGCTATCGACGGAGGCAGGTTTATCGCTGGTGTGAATAATAGAGGCCATTTCCTCTTGATGGAATAGGGAAATGGTTTGACCTGCTGCTTCAAACTCAGCATAACTTGGGGTCTCTACAATTACCTTGAGACCAAGCAAATCCCGATAAAACCTACAACAGTGAGTAATATCTGATACCAGTAAGCGTGTAGACGCGGCTTTGACATCCATGGAAAAACCGATCTAATTAAATAACTCCACCTATTGTGTCGCGGGTTTTCTTTTGTGGAAAAAAACGTGGGAAGTCTTAGAGGAAATTAATAAAAGTTGGGGTTTGGAGCAGCAAAATTGTAGAGCTGCCTAACTCCTCAATATATATGGGTCAGAGTGCAAAAGAGTTTGACATAGTGATGTGGATGAGGCGCTGGCATCGGCTGCTTTAAAGCAAAAAGGAGGAGGCAATGCTGCCACCCTCCTTGCTGAAATTTTTGAGTTTTGATTCCGTTTCGCAATGCCAACACTTTCTCAGGGTCTGGTGTAGGGCATGCCAAATAAACTAGCTAATTGCAGTCAGCTACTGTCAAAGATGATTTTGTTCGACTAATCTTCTTGATCCAACAGTCTTGATAGTTGTCCACGAATAGCATCAAGTTTCTTATCAACTTTAGGGACAGTCAGTAATCTGACTTCAACTTCAGCAATGTTGTCAATGCGGGTCGTTTTTTCCCACAGTTTGCGCTCAACCTCAGACTCAGACTCGTAACGGAACGTAATAGTGGTGTCGGTCACCTCTAAGATTTCCACATTCTTAAACCAGCCGTTGCTGCTTTTGACATAGAGCCATACACTGCTTTGACCGACAAGTTCCTTGAGCTTTTTTT
This sequence comes from Leptolyngbya sp. Heron Island J, assembly GCF_000482245.1. Taxonomy (GTDB): domain Bacteria; phylum Cyanobacteriota; class Cyanobacteriia; order Phormidesmidales; family Phormidesmidaceae; genus Leptothoe. The sequence continues at coordinate 209,035 of NZ_AWNH01000060.1, forward strand.
CCATATGGCAATTCCCCAGACACTGAATAGGTCTACAAGAGATAATTCTGTTTTCTTAAGATTGATTTTATATATCGTAGCACTTTGAAAAGTTATATGTAGACAAAAAAATAAATGTTCTACGATCTCTAAAATCCTTCTGGGATAAATAATCGACAGCGTCTCATTAATTGTTATTAAAGAAAAATTGATAGCCTTAATCACAATCGGTATTTGTCATTCTGGAGGCCGATGCTGTGGCTCTAAGGACGGTTATTTTTTCTGTTCAAAGAGAACACCCTGGCTATCTTTTAGAATGAAATGATGTGGATTCTTAAGGTCGGTGTCACGGTTAAGATCGGGAGTGGCGATCGCAACCTGCCAATTTCCCATATCGATGCCTAACCAATCCTGTAGCTTAATGGTTAGCGGTTCACCCCCCATGTGAGCGACCACCACAATCGGAGACGCCTTGGGTTCATGGGGATTGCGCCTTAGGCCATAAAAAACCGTACGCTGATCATCGCTAACTCGGTTAAATCGATCATGACCCGTCAAATTATCTTGAAGCCAAGGATGGTGGCGGCGATACTGTCTGAGAGCTAGATGGAATTTAGCAACACCTGTATCAATCTGATCATAGGAGCGGGAAACGTTACATAGATCATGGCCATCTTCCATAAAGGCCTTGGCAAATCTTTTTAGCTTAGGCACGTCTAGGTTTGCCAAAAAGCCAGCTAAAGAAGATTCATTCAGCTCTGCCAGATTGGGAAGTTCGCAGTTATCAGTATTGGGCCCCAAACACTGACTGCAAATGGTTGCCACCTCTTGTAGGTTGTAGTCCGTCGCGATCATGGCATCCTGAAGCGTTTGCGAAAAATCTTTCAGCTGCTGAAAGTCCCGAAATCCCATCTGTTTTAGTTGGGGGAAAACTTCAGGTAAGTCATACATATCGGGCTCAATTTGCCAGTCCAGGAAGCTAATTTCCTCCGAGACTACTTTGACACCGTACTGTTCATCCGTATTCCTAAAAAATCCCCAGGGAGCCCCCACATTGGCATTGATAAAATCCATAGGTAGGCCAGGGCTAAAGCCACAGACCCACAGCTGGGTAGCCGGATTGTTGTAAGCCTTGTGTAGTACCTCTGGTAGGGTCTTACCCAGATTCCAGTTAATTGTCTGCTCTTTGTTTACCTGGGTGCCACGGCGTACCGTATCGTGGTTGCCGCACCCTGTAATCCAGCGATTACCTTGGAAAATAACTTCCCCTACACGTCGCCATTTACGATCCCAAAATCCTTGTAATGACGGGGTGTTATGGGCAAAAATCAAAGGTCCCCATTGAAATGACTCAGGTTTTTGTTCAATCAGCTCTCGATAGCGAGATATTTCTTCCCAGCCTTCCTGGGGCCAGGGGCGGCCATCCTCAAAAATGGTAAACATTAACCGTCGATAGCCATTGATGTTCTGCACCACATCACTCATGGCCAGCAGATAGGCATCGTCTTGCTCGACTCGATCCGTTAATGGATTAAAAAAACGAAAGTCCTGACCGCCATCCACTCGCACACCGTCAGCCCCTGTATTAATTTTGCGTCGTTGCATCTCTAGCAAAATTGCCCGTACCTGCGGTAGCTGGTGGTTGAGGTCTTGACCATACATGTTGGGTCCCTTAAAGAACTGATGGGTCATGATCTCTAGGGCCTGATTATCAGCATGGCCATAGACCAGGTCATAAATCAGTTGAATTGGGCCTTCAGAAAAGTTGTGGAGCGTCGCGATAAAGTCGATCACCTCATCGGGGCGCAGGCTACCGAGTACTGAAGGATTGGTGGCACCTGAACCGAGAATAGGCACGTCGTAGCCCCAATTTTGGGTGTCAGGCTTGCGTAAAGTAGCCTGAGCTAATTTAGGCGATAGGTCAGGTGTCAGATTTTCGGCTAACGATGGTTGCGGTAACTCGTGCTTGTCGGGCAGCAGTGCGAAAAATTCGTAGTCCCCATGGGAGTCTTCGCGGCGATACTCAATGGTTGGTACGACGGGCAATAGTTGAATAGCATCATAGCCCGCATAAACTGCTTCCTCAGCCGTTAGCTCCTCACCTGCAGCCAGCTTGTCGGAGATGCGCTGGTAAATTTCTGTCAGACCCTCAAAGGTTCCTTTAGGGGAGGCAGTCTTCACATGGATTTGCAAAATATTGGTGGGTGCACCAATGCGAGGAGTATCTGCGTCGGTGTAGCTGCTGCCTGTGCGGCGAAAATAGCTACGGTCGGCTCGCTGACGCTGTAGCAGACGCATATCGTATAGCTCTGCCGGGGCAAATATGCCGTAGGGCAATGAGTGAGCTAGCGGATCACGGATAATATGCACCCGGCCATCCTGGTCGGTGTAGCGTAACCAGTAAAAACATCCGGCGCGATCGCGACGCCCCGGTCGCATACCTTCAATCACTCCCCAGACAAATTCTCCCTGTTTAACCAAAGGAATTTGGACTCGATTAAACGTAACGGTTTGCTCTATTGCCCGAAAGTTAATATCCTCTTTCGGCGTGTAAACCTCTAGTACAATTCGATCTTCTGATTGGATAATGTCCCCCGTTAAATCGGGGGTCCAAAACCCTATTTCAGTCAGCCGATCAGCTCGATAGTGTGCTCCTAACCGTCGAGCAATTTTCTGAGCCTTTTCAAAAAAAGTTGCTTCTGAACGTTGGATGTTTTCAGCCCATATGAGCAGGCTTTGGGTTTCATCTTCAACCAGTTGAATTTGTTTAGGGGCAGTTGCAATCACCGTATGTCTCGTTATTGAAGGGAGTACATGGATTTAGTTAAAAGCGCCACATTAGCTCAGAATGTTGAACGCGCCTATAGTTCCCGTCGTTCAAAATAGTACGAAAGTGCATCCATGATTTACGTCTCTAGACAGAGTGTAAGATCGACATTGAGTGAAAACATATCTGTAACTCATGTTGTTAAATTCGTTCCTGAAAATGTTTTCCTCTACTCACATTTAGAGCTGCGAGGAAATGTTTGTCTAATTGCGCAATAAGGCTCAATACGATAACGTAACTCAATGTAAACCCTGATGTATTGGCAGAAATCGTCAGCGGATTCTAACTACTATTTCATGCATTTTTTGAAGCTCAGCAGAGGCAGCTTGTGGAAAGAGTTGTCTCTCCTGAGTTTTATTTTGTTTGAAACTTACATTGATTAACCGCTGTTAAGAAAACTGCAGGAGAAATCAACATGAAATCTTCTTTGGTGATCCTATACCACCGTGAACCCTATGATGAGGTAAAGGAAAATGGCAAGATTTACTACCGTGAGAAGAAGAGCCCCAATGGTATTGTCCCTACATTAAAAAGCTTTTTTGCCAATGCCGATCAGAGTACTTGGGTAGCTTGGAAACAGATTACTGATGCTGAGCGTACCAATTTCATTGATCGGGTGACCATGGAGGGAGGCAGCGATAGCTGTGTGGTGCGCCGAATTCCCCTTGATGCAGATCAAGTCCGAAATTTTTATCACATCACATCCAAAGAAGCGTTCTGGCCAATTTTGCACTCTTTCCCAGAGCACTTCACCTATGACAGCTCTGACTGGGAAAACTTTCAAAATATTAATCGCTTGTTTGCTGAAGCGGCCTGTGAAGATGCTGCCGATGATGCGCTGATCTGGATTCACGACTACAACCTCTGGCTGACACCCTATTACATTCGCCAGAAGATGCCCCATGTGAAGATTGCTTTCTTCCATCACACACCTTTCCCTGCAGCGGATGTCTTTAATATTCTCCACTGGCGAGATGCCATTATTGACAGCCTACTATGCTGTGATTTGTGTGGTTTCCATATCCCTCGCTATGTCCAGAACTTTGTGTCGGCTGCCCGTAGCTGTCGTGATGTAGACATCGTGGAGCGTATCCCCGTGCCAGAAGCGTTTACCAAGACAGGGACTGCCCTAGCCGAGCCTGAAATGGTGACTAAACTACGCTACAACGGTCGCATTGTTACCATTGATGCATTCCCTGTGGGAACCAGTCCCCAAAAAATTCACGATGTGGTGATGCGCCCATCGATTCAAGAGCGGGTGAAGGTACTGCGTGCTGAGATTGGTGATAACAAGCTGATCATGTCCGCTGGTCGGGTTGATTATGTCAAAGGTGCTAAGGAAATGCTGGCCTGCTACGAACGGTTGTTAGCCAGACGCCCTGAGTTGATTGGCAAAGTCAACTTAATGATGACGGCGGTGAAGGCGGCCAAAGGGATGCGGGTTTATCGCATTGCTCAAGAGCAAATTGAACAAATGGTGGGTCAGATCAATGGTCGCTTTGGTTCCCTTAACTGGACGCCTGTGCAGCTCTTTACTGAGCCTTTGCCCTATGACGATTTGATGGCATTGTACAAAGCCGCAGATATTGCATGGATCTGCCCGTTAAGAGATGGTTTAAACCTGGTCGCTAAGGAATATGTAGCTGTTCATAACGGCGAAGACGGTGTCCTCATTTTGTCTGAGTTTACGGGGTCCGCTGTGGAGCTGCCTGATGCGCTACTCACCAACCCCTATTCCTCCACACGTATGGATGAGCGTATTGATGAAGCGCTGGCCATGTCTGCTGAGGAACAAGCCGAGCGCATGAAGAAGCTACACAAGGCTATCTGTCGTTATGACGTTCAGCAGTGGGCCAATCATCTATTTAGAGAAGCCAAAGCGACGGTAGCGATTGAGCCAGAGACGAAGGAGGTCGCTAGAGTTTAAGGAAATTTGAAATTGTAGGGGCGTTCCATAGAACGCCCCTACAATTTCAACCTCTTTCTAACAAACTGTGCCATCTTGAAGCATGGGGAACTCTAGTTCGTAATCTAATACATATTTTTCTACAGATCGTTACTTTTGGTGGCAACTATGCCTGATTACTCAACAGTAGAAGCGACGACCTACGATTTGATTGTGATTGGTGGTGGTATCAATGGCGTGGCTGTGGCCCGTGATGGTGCACTCCGTGGCTTAAAGACAATTCTGATCGAGAAAGGGGATTTTGGTAGCGGTACCACGAGCTGGTCGAGCCGTCTGGTACATGGTGGTTTGCGCTACTTAGAGTATTTTGAATTCAACTTGGTGCGAGAGTCGCTGCGGGAGCGGGAGATTTTGCTGCAGACAGCCCCTCACTTGGTAAAACCAATCCAGATGACGATTCCTATTTATGCTCAGGGATCTCGCAGTTACTGGGAAATTCAGGCAGGGATGGTGCTATATGACCTGCTGAGCTATGACAAGAGCTTGCCCAATCACCGCATGTTAGGGGCCAAAAAAATGAAGCAGTTATTTCGGGCGGTGGAACCGGAGGGCTGTCGTGGTGCGGCTCAATACTACGATGCTCAAGTGGAATATGCTGAGCGGCTGTGTTTAGAAGTGATGTTGTCGGCCCAAGAGGCTGGGGCGACTATGCTGAGCTATGTAATTGTGGCCCAGCTGCAACGGCAAGGTAATCGGGTTTCGTCGTTGCTCTGTCGTGATAGTGAGACGGGTGAGGCATTTACGGTGCATGGTCATGAACAAACAGTCGTGATCAATACGTCTGGTCCCTGGGTCGATCAGGTGTGTCGTAGTGGTATTCAAGGGAATGCCCCAGCCCCCGTGGGTAAAACTCGAAAAATTGGCGGTACACGGGGTAGCCATCTGATTGTAGATAAATTCCCTGGGGCACCGGATGAGGCCCTTTATGTGGAGGCATTGACGGATGGTAGACCTTTCTTTATCCTGCCGTGGTTGGGGATGTGCCTGATCGGCACCACAGATATTCGCTTTGAGGGTGATCTAGATAAGGTTCATGCTAGCAATGACGAAATTGATTATTTATTAAATGAAACCAATCGGGTGATTCCGACGGCGCAGCTGACACGGAAGTCGGTGCGGTTTACCTATGCCGGGGTGCGGCCTTTGCCCTATAGCGATAGTAAAAAGACGAGCAGTATTACGCGCAGCCATATACTGTACGACCACACCTCTGAAGCAGTAGAGAATATGGTTTCTCTGATTGGCGGCAAGCTGACGACTCATCGCCAGGTAGGAGAGGAAATGGTGAATGCTGCATTGAAGAAGTGCAAGCAGCCGCCTCAAGGTCACTCTGCTACCAGACAAGCTCCTCTGCCGGGGGCGATTTTGGCTGGCGAGGCTAAGAAGCTGATGACGATGGCTAATCGAGATTTGGTGGCTCATCTTTTATCGCTTTATGGTGCTCGTACACCCCAAGTATTGGCCATCATTGAGGAGTTTCCTGAATTAGCTGAGCCTATTGTGCCAGGTCAGCCTGATGTTAAGGCCCAGATTGTTTACAGTGTGCGTGCGGAGTTAGCTCGTACCTATGTGGATATTTGCCGACGACGGACAGCCTTGGCGATGCGAAGGGATTATGGTTTTGTGGCCTTACCAGTGGTGGCGGAGGTCTTAAAGCGTTACTGTGACTGGTCTGAGGATAGATGCGATCGCAACCTGCGCGACTACTACACCTATATGCGCGACAACTGCATTCCTGACTATCAGCTTGATCAATATCAGCCCCCCGTGGCTGCGCCAGTGGCTTAGGCTAGTGATAGGTTCTTAAAGCTTGAGTTTTGGGTTTTGAGTTGATTGCGATTGCTGATTTAGGGGATGAGTTGATCGGTAGCACTTGCTATTTGACTATCTCTTACAGCTAAAGCCATTCTGAGGATCAGCGATGCCAATCTTTTAATTCAAAACTCAAACTTCAAACTTCAAAATTATGTAGAGCCTTTTTTTAAGGGAGCATTGTCCTGTGGTTACATCATCTGCACCATCTGAAACTCCGACGATTCCGTTGGCCCAAGCGCTCAAGCAAACAGCTCGTGTCACTGTGTTGGGGGCTGGTGCCTGGGGAACTGCTTTGGCCAGACTGGCTTTAACCAATGGTAATCAGGTGCAGATTTGGTCACGCCGAGGGCCGTCGGATCTGGCAACGGCTGTGGCAGATGCCGATATTGTGGTTTCGGCAATTTCTATGAAAGGGGTGGCTGCTCTAGCAAGTCAACTACAGACGGCTAAGCTTAAATCCTCCACGATTTTGGTGACGGCAACCAAGGGTTTAGACCCCGAGACCACACGTACCCCGTCGAAAATTTTTAACGACACATTTCCAGATAATCCAATTGTGGTGATGTCTGGTCCTAACTTATCTAAGGAAATTGAGGCGCAGCTACCGGCGGCTACGGTGGTGGCTAGCACAGATGTGGAGGCCGCAGCGAAGGTACAGCAGGTCTATGCATCCGAGACTTTTCGCATTTATACCAGCCCTGACCCAGTGGGCGCTGAGCTGGGGGGTACCTTGAAAAATGTGGTTGCGATCGCAGTGGGTGTTTGTGATGGCCTAAAACTTGGGTCCAATGCAAAGGCGGCTCTGATTACTCGGGCGATTCCTGAAATGTTGCGCATTGGCGTACACATGGGGGCTCAAATTGAAACCTTCTATGGGCTCTCAGGATTAGGGGATTTGCTAGCAACCTGCGATGGTACTCTCAGCCGCAATTATCGAGTCGGTTATGGCTTAGCCCAGGGTAAAAAACTAGACCAGATTTTGGCAGAGTTAGGCAGCACGGCTGAAGGTGTTAACACTACCCATGTCCTGATTGACATTGCCAATCGAGAAGGGATTCCAGTCCCGATTGCCCGCCAGGTACATCGGCTGCTGCGCGGTGTGGTGACGCCTCAAGAAGCTGTAGAGGGTTTGATGGAACGGGAGCTAAAGCCAGAAGCCTGTGATCTGCAAGCTAGAAATTAGCGATCGCCTCCATAGGTTTGCATGGAGCGATCGCGATAGTCATAGAGCCGTTGCAGATACCGTCGGGTTTTAGCAGTAGCTCCATCCTCATCTGACTCTGCCTCCTGAGATATCTCCTCTACCTCTTCATCAACTGTTTCCGTTGACGATTCATCAGACACCTCATCATTGATAACAGGATTAGAGGTAACAGGATTAGGACTTGATTCAGACTCCATTGTCATCTCTGGCTCTGTTACCATTTCTGGGCTGGAGCTGGATTGATTTTCCAGTGTGTCAAATACCTCAGTGTCTGGTGCAGTCTCCTCCACTGGCTGAGGTTCATTAGCAGACTCATCCGGCTCAATATCAGGCCCACTAGACTTTTGATCTGCCGCCGCGCTATCTAACAATTGATCAGTATTGTCTGAGGACTCGGTTCCAATTTTTTCTGGTGGGCTCTCAGACTCGGCTTCAGCCGCTTCCGGCTCAGTCACGTCTGGAATGATACTGTCAGAATCTGACTGGTCCTCAGACTTGGCGTCAGTCGCCTCGGGCTCAGTCGTATCTATCACGACGTCATTAGATACCGGAGTCTTCTCTGGCTCCTGCACTGCATCTAGATCCTCAGGTAGTAATTTTTCAGCAGGCTCAGGCACTTCAAGAACCGGTGGCTCATAGGTCGGATCAACAATGCTGCCTACCTCTGCTAACGTCAGGTCTCCTCGGGTAATTTTGGCCAGACCGTCATCAAGAGCAGGATCGTATTCAATCAGGCGCACAGTGTTGTTAAACACACCTTGGATTGGCTGGCCATCATCATCAACCAGGGTAAGCTGCACCCAATTTTTACCTGGTTTCAAGCCCTTGATATAGACAGCGTCCCAATCTTTAAGAGTGAAACTGTCGCCATTAATGGTGTAGCGCACCTGCCAATCAGAAATTGTTGGATTATCTTGGGCGACCTGATGCAAAGGAGCATCGGTAAGATAAAAGTCCAGTAAAACCGGTTCAGCACCATAGCGACCGACTGGCGCACCGTAAGTCAGCAAAGGCTGGCCTCCAACCGGAGAGTTTTCGTCCGTTTTGGCCAAGACGTGAAACGTGACCTGGGCATAGGCACCTGTATTTTTGAAGCTTTCATGCCAGGGACGGGTGGCAAAGGCTCTGATCGTATGGGTCCCTGGCGTTAAATTTTCAATAATAATAGGCTCCTCAAGGTTATAAACCGAGCCATAGGGCTGATTGTCAATCATTAGCTCTATGTGAGGCCCCATATTCCAGGTTTCATCCTTATATATAGGTAAATCCTGTACTTGGAAAACGACGGTGACGGCGGTGTCGTCAAAAATCTGCTCAGCTTGGGGCTGACGAATTTTCACCTGAGGCTCATAGGTATCCAGCCATGGGGTTAACTCACGAATCAGACTGGGGGTGTCTACCTGTTTGATTGACGGACGAGATGTAGATAAAGGCGAGGTCTCACGGGCATTAGACGGCTCAATTGTCTGGGGTTGGCTGCAGCCATTGATTAATAGCAGCACCACTAAAATCAACGGTCCAACCATCTTGGTTAACTGCTGCTGTAAATGTCCCAAAACATTAAAGACCAAGGCCATGGTGTGCATCTTCCGTGACAGTTAAGTTCGGCTCCGTTCGCCTCCGGTCACGAACTCGCCTAATCGATACTAGCTGCCTGTCGGTCAAGCTTGATCGACAGATTTTGTTTGACCTTAGCCCTGGAGAACAATTCCTTATTTGATTTGCAAAACTTAATAAAAGTAGTCATATGTATATATGGATTTCAGGCTCTGTCCATTGGTAGAGCCTATGGTGTTCATTAAGAAAAAGAGGCCGAACTTTCCAGGTTGTATGCAGGTTTTATGGCCTGACGCCAGAAATAGAGGACTATATTGAGATTTGTTAATGTCATCCATGCTTGATGTCAATTTTGTGCAAACGACTACCTTGCGACCCTTACCCTAAGAGGATTTCGGAGGTTGAATTATTGTTAACTCGACGGGGGATCGGTGAAGCGCCGAGACTATAATGCTCAAGAGCAATCCCGTTAAGTGTTGAGCATCAGCGTTTCTACTGCGTTAACATCTCGGTAGCAAATGTTTGCAATTGTTTCGAAACTAAAGAAGCATTTTGCTTGTCTCGCCTTTTTGGGCTGTTCGTTCTTTGTCTAGAGAGAGGAGAGTCTCCATGACAACTACCCCGCGGGAGCGGGAGGCAGCAGTCAAGGTGACAGTTGATGAAAATCCGGTACCTGTTTCTTTTGAGAAATGGGGTAAGCCTGGACACTTCAGCCGCGCCTTGGCTAAGGGACCCAAAACCACCACTTGGATTTGGGATCTCCACGCCGACGCTCACGACTTTGATAGTCACACCAGTGACTTAGAAGACATTTCTCGTAAAATTTTTAGCGCTCACTTTGGTCATTTGGCCATCGTGTTCATTTGGCTGAGTGGCATGTATTACCATGGCGCTCGGTTCTCTAACTTTGAAGCTTGGTTAGCAGACCCCGTTAATATTCATCCCAGCGCTCAGGTGGTTTGGCCCATTTTTGGTCAAGAAATCCTGAACGGTGAAGTGGGCGGAGGCTTTCAAGGTATTCAGATTACGTCTGGTTTATTCCAGATGTGGAGAGCAGCTGGTTACACCAATTCATTCCAGCTTTTGTGTACCGCCATCGGTGCGCTAGTAATGGCTGGTTTGATGATTAATGCTGGTGTATTCCACTACCACATCAAAGCTCCTAAGCTTGAGTGGTTCCAGAATGTGGAGTCCATGATGAACCACCACCTAGCTGGTTTGTTCGGCTTGGGTTCATTGAGCTGGGCTGGTCACCAGATCCACGTTGCTCTGCCTGTTAATGCTTTATTGGATTCCGGGGTGGCTCCACAGGATATTCCTTTGCCCCACGAGTATCTACTAGATAAAGCGTTCATGGCTGACATCTTCCCGAGTTTTGCTCAGGGACTTACGCCATTTTTCACCCTGAATTGGGGTGTCTATGCTGACTTTTTGACCTTCAAGGGAGGCCTTAACCCCGTTACGGGTGGTCTTTGGATGACTGATATTGCGCATCACCACTTAGCGATCGCAGTCATGTTCATCTTTGCTGGCCATATGTACCGCACTAACTGGGGTATTGGTCACAGCATGAAGGAAATCCTAGAAGGTCAGAAGGGTGATCCGTTGCTCTTCCCTGCTAAGAATGGCCATGATGGTTTGTTTGAGTTCTTGACCACGTCCTGGCATGCTCAGCTGGCTATCAACCTGGCTATGGGTGGTTCGGTAACGGTAATTGTGGCTCAGCATATGTATGCGATGCCTCCGTATCCTTACCTAGCAACTGACTACGCAACTCAGTTGTGCCTGTTCACTCACCATATGTGGATTGGCGGTTTCTTGATTGTGGGTGGTGCTGCTCACGCTGCGATCGCGATGGTTCGTGACTACGATCCGGCCATGCATGTCGACAACGTGCTCGACCGCGTCCTTCGCGCTCGTGATGCCATCATTTCTCACCTCAACTGGGTATGTATTTTCCTAGGCTTCCATAGCTTTGGTCTATATATCCACAACGATACTATGCGTGCCTTGGGTCGTCCCCAGGACATGTTCTCTGACAGTGCGATTCAGCTTCAGCCAATTTTCGCCCAATGGCTGCAGAACCTGCACACCTTAGCTGCTAGCGGTACAACTGCTCCTAATGCAATTGGTCCTACTAGTGTTGCTTTCGGTGGTGACATGGTTGCCGTTGGTGGCAAAGTCGCCATGATGCCTATTGCCCTTGGCACAGCTGACTTTATGGTGCACCACATCCATGCGTTCACCATTCATGTAACTGTCCTTATCCTGCTTAAGGGTGTGCTGTACTCCCGTAACTCTCGCCTCATCCCTGATAAGAGCGAGCTGGGTTTCCGCTTCCCTTGCGACGGCCCCGGTCGTGGTGGTACTTGCCAGGTATCTGGTTGGGACCATGTCTTCCTCGGTCTGTTCTGGATGTATAACTCCATCTCCATTGTGATTTTCCACTTCAGCTGGAAGATGCAGTCGGATGTATGGGGTACCGTTTCCGGTGGTACGGTGTCTCACCCCGCTGGTGGTAACTTCGCGACGAGCGCCATTACTATCAACGGCTGGCTCCGTGACTTCCTCTGGGCTCAGGCTTCCCAGGTAATCAACTCCTACGGTTCGGCTCTGTCCGCCTACGGTTTGATGTTCTTGGCTGCTCACTTTATCTGGGCATTCAGTCTGATGTTCCTGTTCAGTGGCCGTGGCTACTGGCAAGAGCTGATCGAGTCCATTGTTTGGGCTCATAATAAGCTCAAGGTCGCTCCTGCAATTCAGCCTCGCGCACTGAGCATCACTCAGGGTCGTGCGGTTGGTGTAGCTCACTACCTACTGGGTGGTATTGCTACAACTTGGGCGTTCTTCCATGCTCGAATTCTGTCGATTGGTTAGCAGGGAGGACTTAATAGAAACCTATGGCAACTAAATTTCCAAAATTTAGCCAAGACCTCGCTCAGGATCCAACCACAAGACGGATCTGGTACGGGATTGCTACATCCCATGACTTTGAAAGCCACGATGGCATGACGGAGGAAAATCTTTATCAAAAGATTTTTGCTTCTCACTTTGGTCACCTGGCAGTCATCTTCCTCTGGGTATCCGGCAACCTGTTCCACGTTGCTTGGCAAGGTAACTTCGAGCAGTGGGTCGCTGACCCCCTCGGTACCAAGCCCATCGCCCACGCGATTTGGGATCCTCACTTTGGCCAGAATGCGGTGGATGCGTTCACCCAGGCTGGCGCTACTGGCCCTGTTAACGTTGCGTTTTCTGGGGTTTACCACTGGTGGTACACCATCGGTATGCGGACCAACGGCGACCTTTATTCGGCGTCCTTGTTCTTAATAGTGCTGTCCTCAATCTTCCTGCTTGCAGGTTGGTTGCACCTACAGCCTAAGTTCCGTCCCAGCTTGTCCTGGTTCAAAAATGCTGAGTCTCGCCTAAACCACCACCTAGCTGGTTTGTTTGGTGTTAGCTCCCTGGCTTGGACTGGTCACCTGGTACACGTTGCAATTCCTGAGTCCCGTGGTGTGCACGTTGGTTGGGATAACTTCCTGACTGTCATGCCTCATCCCGCTGGCTTGGCCCCCTTCTTCACTGGCAATTGGGGTGTGTACGCTCAGAGCCCTGACACTGTAAACCATGTGTTTGGTACATCTGAGGGTGCAGGTACTGCAATCTTGACCTTCCTGGGCGGTTTCCATCCTCAGACTGAGTCTCTATGGCTCACTGACATGGCTCACCACCACCTAGCTATTGCGGTTGTCTTCATCATTGCTGGCCACATGTACCGGACTAACTTCGGTATTGGCCATAGCATCAAGGAGATCCTCAATGCTCACAAGCCTCCTAGCGGTAAGCTTGGCGATGGTCACAAGGGTATGTTTGATACTCTCAACAACTCCTTGCACTTCCAGCTAGCTCTGGCTCTGGCTTCCTTGGGTGTGGTAACTTCTCTGGTTGCTCAGCACATGTATGCGTTGCCTCCTTATGCTTTCATGGCTAAGGATTACACCACCATGGCTGCGCTTTACACCCACCACCAGTACATTGCTGGTTTCATCATGATGGGTGCCTTTGCCCACGGTGCGATCTTCTTGATTCGTGACTATGATCCAGCTGCGAACGCTAACAATGTGTTGGCTCGTATTCTGGAGCACAAAGAAGCGATCATCTCTCACCTGAGTTGGGTATCTTTGTTCCTCGGTTTCCATACTCTGGGCCTCTATGTACACAACGATGTTGTAGTTGCCTTTGGTACTCCCGAGAAGCAAATCCTGGTTGAGCCTGTATTTGCCCAGTGGGTACAAGCTGCTTCTGGTAAGGCCCTATATGGCTTTGATGCCCTACTTTCCAATGCTGATAGTGCAGCTACTGCTGCTGCTAGCGGCATCTGGCTACCTGGTTGGTTCGAAGCTATCAACAGTGGCACTAACTCTTTGTTCTTGACCATTGGCCCTGGTGACTTCCTGGTTCACCACGCTATTGCCCTAGGTCTCCACACCACTACTTTGATTTTGGTCAAAGGTGCGTTGGATGCCCGTGGTTCTAAGCTAATGCCCGATAAGAAGGACTTTGGCTATAGCTTCCCTTGTGATGGCCCTGGTCGTGGCGGTACTTGCGACATCTCTGCATGGGATGCCTTCTACCTAGCCATGTTCTGGATGCTCAACACTATCGGTTGGTTAACCTTCTACTGGCACTGGAAGCATCTGGCTATCTGGTCTGGTAACGTAGCGCAGTTTAACAACAGCTCTACTCACCTGATGGGTTGGTTCCGTGATTATCTGTGGTTGAATTCTTCCCAGTTAATCAATGGCTATAACTCCTACGGCATGAATAACTTGGCTGTTTGGGCCTGGATGTTCCTCTTCGGACACCTGGTTTGGGCGACTGGTTTCATGTTCTTGATCTCCTGGAGAGGTTACTGGCAAGAGCTAATTGAGACCATCGTTTGGGCTCATGAGCGCACTCCTCTAGCTAACCTAATTAGCTGGAAGGATAAGCCGGTTGCTTTATCCATCGTTCAGGCGCGTCTGGTTGGTCTAGCTCACTTTACTGTGGGTTACGTTCTGACTTATGCTGCCTTCCTAATTGCATCGACCTCTGGCCGATTTGGCTAAGTTGATTGCTCCCTAGGAGAATGAAAAAAGCCCTTCAGCTCAGCCTGAAGGGCTTTTTGTTTGCTAAGCTTTTGTCGCAATAAAAAGTGCTTAGTAATTTAGTGGAACTTGTTTGGCGATATTGTCAATGGTCTTTCAGGTACTTAGCTACTGTTGAGTGTCCTTAATTGTACGGGAACTCTTGATATTGCTTGGTCTGTATCAGGAGGTTGACATGGGGACGAGGGCCAATATTATCCAGCTGTGTCGATCAATGGTTCACTCCCATGGGAGTAGTCACCTCCAGGTTGAGGCAAATAGCGTGACCTGGAAAGTCTTTGTCCATAATGGTCAACTTCAATATGCTGTCCATTCCCTGCAAACGTTAGAGATGCTGATGCATCATTTAGCAAAATTGGGGTGTGCTTTGTCAGTATCAGTGCGTGAAGGTTTAACCTCTTCAATGAAAGACGCCCAACCATGGGATCTGCACCTTCAGAACGCGATTAAACAGCTTGAACAGCAAGGCCTGATAACGGCTGCAGTTTCTAAAGCCGTAAAGCTTTCTCTGTCTAAGGATGCTTTAGAGTCATTGCTGTGGTTACCAGAGGTTAAACATAGTATTGAGTCTTATCAGACTGACTATATGTCTCTAATGCCATTAGAGACAGTTCTCGATGAACTAGAATCCCGCTTGCAGAGTTGGCAGCAGCTACAGCCTGTGGTGAAATCACCTTATCAACAGATTTCATGTCCTGATAATAGCCGCCTTAATCAACCTGTTGTTAATGGCCAGCTTAATCAATCACTGCTGTCAATGCTGGCTCAGCTGATGCAGGGTAATAGTCTTTATCACGTTGCATTTTTACTTAAGCAGGATAGCCTGAGGGTAGCACAGCTGTTATCTCCTTATATTCAGCAACATACGTTTGTGCTAACCTATCCAGTTTTTCCTTTAAATAAGCTGCCGAGTGTGCCGCGTCGGATATTACCTCAGATATCGCATCAAACACTTTCAGTGTCTCAGCCTCAAAAGGCTCCAAAGATTGTATGTATTGACGATAGTCCAGCAATGCTGGACACGTTGAAGAGTTATTTGGAAACAGATGGCTTTGACGTCGCTACACTGGAAAACCCCATGGAATCGATGTCAATGTTGTTTGCCATGAAGCCAGATATGATTTTGATGGATGTATCTATGCCTGGTATTAATGGCCGACGTTTATGCGAAATCCTTAGACGGAGTAGTGCGTTTAAGGATTTACCGATTATTATCGTTAGCAGCAATGCCAGTGTATTAGATAAAGCAAAAGCCGAATCTTCTGGTGCGACAGATTACTTACAAAAGCCTTTCTCGCAGGCTGAGCTTCTAGCTATAGTAAAAGCCCATCTAAAGATGGCGACGCATGTCTAGAAAGCTAATCATAGCCCTGATGAGAGCAGGATGTGGCCTTAATTGCAAAATCACACTAACTTCGGGCTCATGGCCGTTTTTGGTGCTCGCGCTACCCTCACCTGAACCATCGCCTCAGGAGACTATCTATTCCTCCAAATCAGTCGCTTGGCCAATAGGTCTAATACCAATTCTGTAATTAAGAGCTACACATGGTAGAACTGAGGTGCAGCCTTCAATGTGAGCGATGTCAGGCATTTACCATCTTGAAATTACCGAAAGTGAAGACGAGCTCAAAGCTCTCCTGAGAAGTCAAAAAACGGCCTCGTCAAAAGAGCGAATTCAATTCCTCTATTTGCTTAAAAGCGAACAGGCTTCGACAATCCAGCAAGCTGCCAAATTATTAGGTCGTCATCGGGTCACGGTCCAAAAATGGGCGAAGCGTTATCGAGACGGTCAGCTAGCGGGATTGTTGAGTCATAAGCC
>NZ_AWNH01000061.1 GCF_000482245.1 Leptolyngbya sp. Heron Island J
CTGAAAGGGAGACACAACGGCTAAAGCGTATCTAGGACAGCTTCTATAGCTCTTAACCCTCGTAAATGATACTCAATTTTGTTTCGGTCGAGTCTCATCAAAGCCTGAACTTGTTTGTGGCAACGGTGCCAAAAAGGAACCCAGCGATAAGCGGTTAATCCGACATGAAAAGCACTGTGTCGCTTTTGGTTAAGGCCTTGAGTTTCGGGTCTAGCAATATACTTTTGCAACGCCTTCTGTTTAAGCCGCTGTCCCTGAGTGGTCGCACAAGTATAGGCAATGGCGATTAAGAGCACCATGGTCATAAATCGCCTGCCCTCAACTCGCGTTTTTTCGAGGCAGTAGCCCCCTAATTTTAGGTCACGAAACAGTTCCTCTATGGAGAACCTCTTCTGATATCCTGAGATCGCCGCATCCAGGCTATCGAAGTTGGTGAGAATATACCAAGGTTCGTCAGGTGCAAAGCCCTGGTAACGTCGCTTCCATTTTCCCGCGACCTGAACCGGTCCAAACCCTTTGCTTTCGGTGACCGTAATTTGATTGAAAAAACAGCTCATTCCTGGTGTGAGTTCAAGCTCAGAGAGGGCTATCCAGTCATCATTATTGGACTGAATGTGGGTTGATTTCTTCTGCCGCAGACAAAAGTAACACTGCTGCTCACCCAGCCAACAGGCCAAGTCTACCGAGCAAAACTCTCGGTCACCGAGTACCACTACCTTGTAGTCTGAGAGTCTCGATAAGGCTACTCGCAGTACTTTACGCTGAGTCCTGAGGTTGCTATTACCCAGATTCTTTAGCCGTTGCCAATAGAGCGGAATGGCTCGGTTTCGCCAGATCAAACTCACCATCAACAAATTGATCTGCCCCCAACTTGTGCGGTCGATAGCCACGTACACGGTGCTACCTCTAGTCACCTGCTGATGCCTTAGGAAAACGGTGAATAGGCCCAGCCAGAGACGATTTACATCCATGGCACCCAGCATAAGGAACCGTTGTACTTTTTTCGCCGACTTTCAAATAGAATCGGCAGCGGCAGGGCCTCAGCTATGGTCTCTAGTCGCACATCACGGATCGTGTGCACGACCGTGACTAACAATGACAGTAACAACGACTGACGGGCACTGAGCTTCTTCTCTAGATAGCTTTGGTAGATTGACGGTATCATAGGTCGTGATAGGTCGTGTTCGTAAAACTAGCCTATCTTTTTTTATCTACCCATTCTTAACCACTGAAGTTATAGGCCTTTCAGCAGTTGTGTAACCCCGTCAGAAGAACTCGTTAACGGTACAACAGGGAGTACAACAACAATCAGTAGCACGTAGACTTCCTTACCAGTAGCTCCCCCAAACCTGAAAATTCCCAGGGCTATGCCCATAACTAAAATCGCAAGCCAGAGGCTTAAATGGGCTACCTTTCTCCTTTGCATCCAGGGGACCTCTTATAGTTATTGTTTTAATTCTAAAAATGTCAGTTGACACTGGCAGTTGGCACTGGCAGCAGTTCCCCTATTTATAGGCTAGACAAGCCGTCGATTTTTGGTACATCATTTGAGTCCATGTTGTGTAACTTTACCAATATCTCGACAGTAGGCCATCATCCCCGCTACAATAAAAGTTGTTCTCTCTACCCTTTTCAGGAGCTGAACTTTATGTCTGAGTCGGTGACCCTTATCGCTACATCTCTAAATCCGTAGGGAATGCACCCTTGCAACTGCTGGGATAATCCCTGACAGCATTTCTTTGCACCATTC
Organism: Leptolyngbya sp. Heron Island J; assembly: GCF_000482245.1. Classification (GTDB taxonomy): domain Bacteria; phylum Cyanobacteriota; class Cyanobacteriia; order Phormidesmidales; family Phormidesmidaceae; genus Leptothoe. Next base: position 1,751 of record NZ_AWNH01000061.1, read on the forward strand.
CTCTACGGTTATGGCCTATGGGCAGACGCCCTGTAGGTCTCAGACTCAGTTAACCTAGAGGATTTTTTCCTATCATGACTTTAGCTAATTTAGGCTGGAGCGATACCTTCGCTTGCAGCTTTACACCCTACGTGGAACAAGGGTATCGCGTAGGACGTGTCGCTGTGGTTCATCGCAGTCAGTACCATCTCTATACTGAACAAGGTGATACAACAGCAACTCTAACTGGCAGATTTAGACACCAGATTCAAAGCTCATCAGACTTTCCAGCTGTGGGCGATTGGGTTGTACTTCACCCCCAGAGTCAAGCAGATCCAGCGTTAATCGAGGCTGTACTACCTCGCAAAAGCCAATTTCTTCGTCAAGCAGCCGGTAACCGTACCGATGTCCAGGTTGTTGCCGCTAACGTAGACACTCTTTTGCTGGTCAGTGGTCTAGACTTGGACTTTAACCTGCGTCGCATTGAACGCTATTTGGTGATGGCTTGGGAGAGTGGGGCTAGTCCAGTAATTGTGCTAAATAAGGCCGATATTTGTGAGGACCTGGACCACAAGCGTCGGCTTGTGGAAGACATCGCGTTTGGTGTGCCAATTATTACCCTGAGCGCGTTACAACACAATAATCTGGAGGCATTAAAGCCTTACCTTAAAGTAGGGCAAACCCTGGCTCTTCTCGGTTCATCTGGTGTGGGCAAATCTACCCTGACCAATCAGCTGATGGGGAGTAACCTACAGGCGACTCAAGCAATACGTGCAGACGATAGTAAGGGACGTCATACCACCACCTCTCGGACTATGCTGCGCCTGCCCACCGGAGCTCTCTTAATTGATACTCCGGGTATGCGTGAGTTACAGCTATGGCTGGCTGAGGATAGTCTGGATAATCGTGTGGATGAAACCTTTGCTGATGTCGAAGCCCTGGCTCAGCAATGTCGGTTCCGCGATTGTCAACATCAGTCAGAGCCGGGTTGTGCCATCCAAGCAGCGTTAGTCTCAGGAGACTTATCTAAGAAACGCCTGAGAAGCTATCACAAGCTGCTAAAAGAACAGGCCCATTTACACCGGCGACAGCACCAACAAGCTCAGCAAAACAGCAAAGCTCGTTGGAAATCGCGCACTCAAACCATACGACAATTTAAAAAGAGTAAGGGCAATAGGTAATCAGTAGGTCTCGGATGCAATGGGGCAGATGTTTTGACCTGCCCCACTTTTTTGCGTCACTACAGTCTATTAATATCTGCACTATGCTAGTCACTAGTGAATCTCTCAAACAGGATATTGAAAAGCTCACAATTGAACAAGTAGCGATCGCTCATAAATTTACAAAGCAGCAGCAGTCATCGAGATGGGCTATCAACTGTAAGTCTTATTAGCAGAACTATCATGAGTAAAGCAGACCAATTCACTCGCCTGCGCAATGCTCTAAACCACAGTTGGGCAGCTGCCGATCGAGTCACTTATGACCTGCTCTTTAACATCGTGGTTCGTAGTCATTGCCAAGCCGAGCCTATAGACAATGCCTGGAGACAATTGCGTCAGGAGTTTTGGCAGCGGGTGCAATCTCCCGACTATGAGCAGGAATTTCGATCCAATTCGGAACTGCGAACACTGTTTCACCGCCACCATTTACTCCCTGGTGGGTCGGGGTTAGATCAAGATCGAATCATGATAAGCCTGATTCGGATCAGTCAGCACCTTAACGACTTATGGGATCACATCCCTGATGCCTTTAAGTGTTGGCATGAGCGAAATAGCGCTATTGATGCTGAACAACTCCGAAAAATCGATCGCTTGTGGCTCAAGCGTAGCAATGGAAAATTCGGTTTTAGTGTGCAGCGAGAAATCTTTTTAGAGTGCGGTGGAGAAATTATTATGGGTGAAGATCCCCGCTTGTATACCAAGCCTTTAGATTTAAGGCGATTTCAAGGCAAAGTTGGCTGGGTCAGAATACCTTTCTCTGGCTTTCCTCCCTTTTATAGCTATCAAGAGGCCCCTAGAGGTCATCTGCCAATTCTCTCTTGGCATAATCCTGTTCTCATCCAGTCCCAGGACCCTTTTGAGATCCCCCCTGAGAATTATGGATATTGGCAAACGCCGATTTGTCAGTATTATCCCTGGTGGATTTTGTCACATTCAGCATTTGCAACCTAGTGGGGTGATTGTACTAGTTCAATCTCTATATCGAGATCCCCAAAGTCATCTGCATGAGCCTAGAAGTCGCGATCGCAACGCTTGTGGATGTCGACCTTGCCTGTTTAAAATTCAACAGAGAACGAACCTACGATAGTAAATCCTTCACCAGGTCGATTCTCAAAATCCCTGGACCCCTCGGAACTGTCAATATAGTCCACATCAAACAGATTGCGAAAATTGAGGGCTGCCCGCCAATTATCTCTCCGATAAGAAACTGCCGCATTGGTCAGAAAATAATCTTCTAACACATAGCTATTCTCATTGTCACCAAAGCGATCGCTAATATAGTTAACGCCAATACCAAACCCCAGACCAGCCAGATCTCCCTGTAGCATTTCGTAGTTGGTCCACAGGTTAACATTATGCTCAGGTACACCAAACAGACGATTGTCTTCTAGACCGTTATTATCCTCAGTGATATCAGCATCTGTGTAAGCGTAGTTGGCAACAATATCCCACCCCGGCAGAATTTCACCAATCACATCCAACTCCACCCCCTGACTCCGCTGTTCACCGGTGGCGATCGCAAAGGACTCCCCTGGTAGAGCCTCTGGATCGGCAGTGGCAACATTCTGCTTGGTAATATTAAACAGAGCTAAATTTGCAGACAGACGGCCATCTAACAGATCGGCTCTGGCTCCTATTTCAAACTGTCGTCCTTCTTCAGGTTCTAGTAAATCACCGGAGCGATCTCTAGCTGAGTTGGGCACAAACGACGTACTGTAACTGGTATATAAAGAGAGATTGTCAGTGGGCTGATAGACTAGGCCTATCCTGGGGGTAAATGCATCGTTACTTTGACTGTCGCTGGTATTTCGCTCTAGATCGTCAATATCCTCAGTCACCGTGTCGTAACGAAGACCCGCTAACAGAAATAGGTTGTCTAGCAAGGTGACTTGATCTTGAACATATATACCCAGATTATCAGTACGGAAATCAGTGATCTGGGGTGGTGGCTCGTTAAAACTGTCTGGTCTAGACACCAATCCATAGACCGGATCAAAAACATTAAACGGTGGCTGGGGTGTAAAGTCGGTGCGTCTACGGTTTTCACCATCTCGTCGATATAGATCGACACCTGCTAAGAGGGTATGCTCAATTGAGCCGGTAGCAAATTCACCTACCACGTTAGCTTGCAATTCATAACTGTTGCTGGGTTGAGCGTTTTGAATCCAGATGCGAAACAGATCGCCTGTAGCTTCGTTGGTGCCAAACGCCACGTTAGACACGAAGTCGTTGTCAAAGCTGATGTAGCGAAAGCTATTGCGAACCTTCCAGCGATCGCTAAAGCGATGTTCAAACTGGTAGCCCAGTCTCAGAAATTCATTAGATGCATCATCATCGGGTTCTCCCGTAATCCGGTCAAATGGGACATCGGCAACGCGATCGCCAATCACGGGTATGCCACCAAAGTCGGCGGGACGGGTTTCGTCGCTGTATTCGAGTTCAACGGTGAGGTCGGTGCGATCGCTAATGGCCCAACTCAGCACCGGCGCAATAAAGAACCGTTCTACTGGCACATCAAAATCTCGATGATAATCTTCATTGCGATACAGCGCATTCAGACGATACAGCAGTCGCCCATCTTCTGTCAGCGGTCCCGAAATATCAATACTGGGTTCAATCAGCTCTCGATTTCCCACCCGTAAACCTAGCTGATAAAATGGTGCGGACAACGGCTTTTTAGTCACCAGATTAATGGCACCACCAGGTTCCAGCGACCCGGCTAAAATCGATGCCGGGCCTTTCAGCACTTCAATCCGGTCAATATTAGCCAGTTCCTGAAAACCTGCGTTCCCGGAGCCACCGTCAGTTTGGCGAAACCCATCCCGCAAAATAGACGAACTACTAAAACCACGAATAATAAATCGCTGCCCTCGCTGATCTAGAGAATTCGAAACAACACCACTGGCATTACGCAGGGCATCATTCAGACGAATCACTTGCTGATCATCCAGAATCTCTTCGGGAATTATCTGAATAGATTGAGGAATCTCATCTAGTGGAGTATCCGTACGGGTTGCTGTAGACGCCCTGGGAACCACATAGCGACTGTCTTGTTCTCCTGTCACCACTAATCTGAGCGGTTCTTCTTCTAGCGTAGCTAGATTTTCGAGTCCCACAGTCAGACGCAGCGCTTGCGTCTCAGCAGCCACATCCGCCACAGGGGGAGATTCTACGCCAATAATCGAGAGCTGAACCCTGTTTCCAGATAGGTTCACTGCCCGCACTAATGCAATCCCTTCAGCTGGCTCAGCTGATTGAAACTCATTTTGATTTGACAAGGCCAACACCGCATTCGCAATTTCTGCAGTTAACGTATTCTCGACAGTATTCGTTTGAGGCAGAGAGAGTGTTCCAGATTCAGTCACCAAGAGTATTTCTAGCCCCGTCTCAGTGACATTGAGCCGTATATCAATAATTTGAATGGTGTCAGGCACTTGAGCCGTAATGAAGGGAGAATGGTGGCTGGGTAATAATTTCCCTTGAACTGGTTCAATCAATAAAACAGAACTACCTATGAGCGTTCCGATTACAACAAGTTTTCCACACTGCAACAATTTCGTCATTATATCCCTCACACCAGAATCCAACCCTATTAGGAATCTGAACAGTGCACTGTTGGACACCATCCAAGTCAAAAATTGTGGTTGAAGCAAATCATTCTCAATTAGGTTAGGGGAATTCTCAATGGCTTTCTAGAGATTTTGGGCGGTTAACGCATTTTTTGCCGTTACTAGCTCAGAGCATCAAGCCTAGCTGGCACATTGCCACACTTGCATCTGGAATGCTTTGGGATTTAGTCCCGTTTTCCGACGAAAGGCTTTAGCAAAATGATTACGGCTGCTGTAGCCCACAGCGGCTGCCACACTTTCTACCGGCATATCAGTGGTCATTAATAGCCGCCGTGCCTGATTTAGGCGGCAGTCTCGCAAATACTTAAAAGGCGTTGTGCCATACACTTGGTGAAATCCCTGGTTTAGCTTGAGGCGATTGGTGCCTACTTTGCGCGCCAGGGTTTCTACCGTCGGTGGATTGACAATCTCACGCCTTAAGATAGAAGCAGCCTGATAAATAATGTTGAGATCAGTCTGCTTAAGTGATGGATGAGTAATCGCCTGCAACCGTAACAGCACCAGCTCTAAAGCTTTATGTTCTAAGTAGCGACGACGGGTTGTGCCACGATAAGGACAACTCAGGATTTCTCCCAGAATTACTTCCATTGGCGGTGTAATCGGAGCCCGGTTAGCATACTGAAGATCAATGGCTTTAGTGTAGAGAGTATCAGACACAATATGCCCAAGGGTGAGGTCACTGCATGAAATCAGTGTTCCTTTCGCTGCATAGGCGACCAAGCGGTTCATTATTTCGGCTGTATCTAGCCCCGAACGTCCTCCTTGAAAACGCCATAGGGACTTTATAATCTCTTCTACAATCTGTTGCGTATGGACAGGAAACCTCTCCAAGCAAGCTTGAGCATAAGTTAAGATGGAAGAACCTTCAAAAATAACTTCAATCTCAAAGACTCGTTTTTTGGGTTGACCAGTCCCCAACATCCTAAAGCCAATAATAGGGATGAATTCACTATATCTAGGACCGGCATTTAGCGGAAACTCAAACTTAGTGCAAGCTTTCTCTCCGGGAATATCAAACAGAACATCGTAGTTGAGTACATAATCCATAATGACGAGGGTCAGATCGTCTTGTAACTGAATTTTTTGCCGATACCCCTGCCCCACAGAAGACGGATACACCAAAATTTGATCAGATGGGTCCGCATGAAACAACCGTGAATCATCAACGCTGCCTGGTAACAGCCAGTCTTCGCGATGATTCAGGACTCGTCTTGGTTTCATGGCGAGGACAAACGCTATTAATGAGAATGGATTGCATTATACGCTCTTCGTGTCAGTCTAAGCTGTGTCAAAACTTACGCTTGCTTAGGTACACCGATAGCTGCGATCGCGCCCTCTAGGGGCAGTAGGTGTAACAGGTGATCAATAATCACAGCGGGCGCGGCAATGGGCTGTATCCCTAGAGCCATCATGGCCTTTACTGTGAAATACCCCGTCACGACAATGCGGGTCGGCCTCACTGGAACATCTGTTGCACCCAACCCATGTAGAATCCGCTTAGTGGCCATTGATAGAGCATTGGGCTGAGTAGGTCTGGTACAGGCAGATGCAATACTGTACTTATCCCCATCAGCACAAAGTATCGACGCTGACGGTTAAATCCCCGCCTATTCAGCAGCGCCCCTGACGCAGTCTTAGAAGGTTGATAGGCCATGGCAGTCGGAATACATACGCTAGAAACGACTAGATAGAATCAATCTCGCTAGATTAGGACGAAGCGATCGCATCTTGCTAGTCATTTTGGGTGTAAAACGCATTTTATTTTTTGGCATTGCTGCTCCTCTCACCCCGAAGAACCGACTGGCATAGCATTATGGAGCTTTGCTACGGCTGTCCCTCTCTTCTCAAACCGAAGCTGAATCCCTAAGTCCAGGTGTTATGGTGTCATGGAAGTGGAAATGGCTATGGCGATGAGTACTGTGATCATGGCTATGGTGTTCGTCATGAGTGTGCTCGTGTTCGTGCCAGAGGCCAGGTTGTAGCCCTGTAAGACGTTGGGGTTTAAACCATAGGGACACAACAATCAATAGTCCCCCTCCAATCAGGCTGCTATAGAGAAAATAATAGCCAGGAGCATAGTTGCCTAACCAGCCTGCCAGGGGATAGGCTAAGGCCCACCAAAAATGACTCCAGGCAAATTGAGCGCCATACACCCGACCCTGGGCCTCTTTTGCCACCCGACTAGCAATGAGGGTTTGGGTGGGAACATTGATCAGGGTTTGCCCTGCCCCTGCCAATGCCCAGAGCAACAACAATCCAGCCCAATCAACAAAATTAGCACTCGCCAATGTCAGGGTAATCAAGACTGCCCCCCCACTGGCTAACAAAATAGGGTTATTCTTCTTCCTGGCATTGCCCAAATTAATAGCGGCGAGCGTGGCCCCAATCCCAAAAGCGGCCATCACCCATCCATATTCGAGTTTTCCTAACTGCAGAGTACCCTGGACATAGCCCACCGTATTGACGAGGATTTGTGCCCCTGCGATCGCAGCTACCAACTGCAGCATTAATGCATACCGCATCGGAGGATCGGTAAATAAACATCCCGTCCCTGCTTTTATATTTTGAATAACAGTTTTAACCGGGTTTAAATCTGTTCTAGAATCTGCCAACGTGCTGTCGCTCGCTCGCAGCTGCCCTGGTAAGGTGGCGATCAAAAGGGCCGCTACCAAAAATGTGATGGCATCTAGAAAAAAGACCTGTCGTGTTCCCACCAAGGCGGCAATGCTGCCGGCCAAACCGGGGCCTAAAACACCTAGCAGCTGATAGGTGGCGCTGGATAGGGCGATGGCTTTAGGGCATTCCTCTTCTGTGGTAACCAGGGGAATAGTAGCGGTATAGGTCGGGGTGAAAAAGGCATAAAACACATTTAACAAAAACACAATCCCGTAAATGTGCCAGGGCTGCGTAATAAAGGGTAACAGACAGACAATGCCCATGCGGACCAGGTGCGTGATAATCATCAGCCGTTTGCGATCTATCTGGTCTGCGATCGCACCGGCAATCGGAGCCAACACCACAAAGGCTAATACCCGCAGAGTAAGGGCTCCAGCTAAGATAGTCCCTGATTGTTCACCCGCTAATTCAAAGGCTAATAAAGCCAGACCTAGCCAGGTGAATGATTCCCCCACCAAGTTGACGGTTTGGGCCAGATAAAGCCTGGCAAAAACGGGATTGGCCAACCCTTGCAGCCATCGAGGACGCTGTTTCCACATGCTAAAAATCCCAATAATTTATCCGAGAATTGCAAACGTTTTTTAATGTGTTGAGCAGATACCCCCAGGGGGCATCTACCCATTACTTCTACTATATCCCCCTGGGGGGGATAAGCAAGCTTAAAAAACCGTTTCCCGGTTAGGCTGTGCGGGCGAGCCATAGATTCAATGTGGTAACGCTAAAGGATCAGGCTTTTGTAAGATCCAAAAATTAATGCTGTAGAGACGTTGCATACAACGTCTCTACAGCCAATAGTGGAACCTAGTTAATTTTGTTTCCTAAGCCGCAATGCGCCAACCCTGAGACTGTTGCTGCGCGTTCCATAGGTTGGCATAGCGGCCCTGTTGGTTTAACAACTCCCAACCAGTTCCCTGTTCCACAATCTGTCCATCCTCCAACACCAAGATCAAATCGGCCTCAGCAATCGTGGACAGACGATGGGCAATGACAATGACGGTTTTATCAGCAATCAGGCGGTTGATAGCAGTTTGAACGGCGACTTCACTGGCAGTATCCAAGGCGGAGGTGGGTTCATCGAGCAACACAATCGGAGCATCCTTGAGAATCGCCCGGGCAATGGACACTCGCTGACGTTCTCCCCCCGACAGGGTGCCACCAATTTCACCAATGCGGGTGTGATAGCCATGGACTAGTCTCACGATGAACTCGTGACAGTTAGCCGCTCGGGCCGCTGCTTCTACCTCCCCATCGGTGGCTTCGGGTTTGGCCATGCGAATATTGTTGAGGATGGTGTCGTCAAACAGATACACATCCTGAAACACCACTGAGATCGACCGCATCAACTGGGCAGGGTCCACCTGGCGCACATCAACGCCACCAATACGAATCGCGCCCTGTTGCACATCGGCAAAGCGACTCAGTAAACAGGTGATAGTTGTTTTGCCACTGCCAGACGAACCCACTAGAGCCGTGAGTGATTGCGGAGGCAACTGAAAGGACACGTTCTGCAGTGCCCACTCCTGCTGTTGGGCATAGCGGAAAGAAACCTGATCAAACGCAATATCAAACTGGGTAAGCTGCATGGTCGGGGAGATTACTGGCAGAGCCGCAATAGCCATGACCGCTTCCACCCGTTCTAACCCAACTTCCATCAAGTCTAGAATGCTAGTAAACGCGATTAACTGAGAGATGGGCTCAGTGAGTCGCATGGCAATAACAATCAATGCCAGCAAAACTGGCAGGGAAAGACTACCCTGAAAAATAAACAAAATCCCTAAACTGATGATCACCAAAATGCCAGCTTCCACCAAGGTGGCCATGGTCACCAACGGTAGGGTGATTAACCGTTCTCCCTTGGCCTGCACCTGACGCTGACGCTCCAGGGCCGTTTGCAGCAATTTTGAACGTGCCCCCACTTGTCCGGTAGACTTGAGTACCGATAGTCCTTGAGCGTACTCTACAATCCGTGAGGCCGCTTCAGCATCGGCCACAGAGATATCTCGCAGCGACACTTTGACGACATCTCGCGTATAGCGATAAATGGGAATGGCCAAGGGAAAGGTTAGTAGCAAAGCCACGGCCAGTCGCCAATCAATCAATAATGTCACTAGCACCGTTATCAACGGAACAACCACCGTCTGAATGATCATTGTGGCTAAACTACCAATCCAGAGAACAATTTCACTAACATTGCCACTCATGACAATATTGAGATCCCCTGATTGTCGCCGATTAAGTTCTTCCAATGGCATTTTTCGCAGCTGTTCTGCCAGCTTTAACCGAATTTCATGGGCCATATCGGTGGAGGTCACCCAGCCAAAGTCTAGCTCTCGCCAGCGCAACACCCCTTCTACAACCACCAGGCATCCAAACAGTGCTAACAGCATCCAAACCCGCTGCATAGCTGGGGGAGATGCCATTAAAGCAGATAATATTGGAAAAAACAGGGCAAAGATAATCCCCTGAATAATAGACGCAATCACCGATAACAACAGGGTCGTTTGTAATTGAAGCCGATGGGAGCCCGCAGCATCCATCATGCGACGATAGGTGTCAAACATTATTAATCGCTTGTTTTTGGACAGGATCGCGCTGATCATTACCCAGTTCCCAGTGTTGGGCAGCCTGGTGGCGAGACCATAGCTGAGCATAGAGACCACCCACGCTCACCAGTTGCTCATGTTTGCCCAGCTCGACTAAACGACCGCAATCTAGTACGGCAATTTGGTCTACCTGGGTGATGGTGGCCAATCGGTGGGCCACAACAATCAGGGTTTTACCTTGGGTAAGGGCCGCGATCGCAGCTTGAATCAATACCTCATTCTCCGGATCGGCAAAGGCCGTTGCTTCGTCTAAAACCACAATGGGATTATCTTGAAGAATGGCGCGAGCAATGGTAATTCGCTGCCGCTGTCCCCCCGACAGCTGCCCTCCCCGTTCTCCCACCAGGGTGTCGTATCCCTGGGGCAACGACAAAATAAACCGATGGGCCTGGGCCGCTTGGGCGGCTGCCTCCACTTCAACACGAGTAGCGTCAGGACGCCCCAATTTAATGTTGTTAAAAATAGTATCATGCAATAAAAAGGTATCTTGAAAGACAAAAGAGACCCAGGACATGAGCGTATCCGAAGTCATCTGACGGATATCTACACCGCCAATTTCAATCACTCCCTCATCCACATCCCAGAATCGAGGAATCAGCCGGGCCAGGGTGGTTTTGCCAGCCCCCGATGGCCCCACCAAAGCAGTCACCGTACCCACCGGCAGGTGAAGAGAGACATTCTGTAAGGCCGGGGCACCTTCGCCATAGGCAAACGTGACATTGTGGAAGGAAATAGACGAGTCTACAGGCTGTTGTGGCTGTACGGGCTGCAGCAATATCGGTTCGGCTAACACTGAAGCGATTCGTAATGCGCCAGCATTGGCCTGATTAATTAAATAAGAAAGGGTCAAAATCGGTTTAAATGCACCACATAACCGGGGGGCCAGCAGTAGAAAAACCAAAAATCTCGGTAGGGTAAGACTACCCTGGGAGAATAGCCAAACCCCTACAGTCGACACCACCACTAACGTGGGTAGCGGCTCAAACAGGAGAGAGCCCAAACGAGCAGAAAACTGAGTTTTGTCATTCCAATCACGCAGAGTCTGGGTAAAGGTATCAAGGGAAGTCTGAAACCGCCCAAACGAACTGCTACCATCATCAAACGTGCGGACCACCTGCATTCCCTGGACAAACTCAATAATCACACCGTTGATGGTCTCATTGGCTCGATTATAGGCATCTCGCTGCTCTCCATAGTCTTGCAGTGCCAGTTGAATAAAGATCAGCCCCACCGGTAACACCACCAGAGTCACCAACCCCAAACGCCAATCGGCAATTAACATCGCCACCAGGGAGACGATTGGGACAGTACATGCTTGACCAATGAGAGGGGTACTATCGGCAACAAACGCATGGAGAGACTTAACATCATCTTGCACCAACTTTTTGATAGCCCCTGACCCGGTGGTGATCACATAGCCCAGGGGCACTTGGGCCAAATGGTCAGCCAGGGCTGTGCGTAACATCACCTCAAGATTAAATGCGCCGATGTGGGAAACTCTAAAGGCAAATGTACGAGATGTAAATGCAATCATGACCAGGCCAATGGCCCCAGCAACCCAACGTCTGATCATATCTGGCTCAGGAGCCTCAGACAACAATTCTGCAGTAATAAACGGAATGGTTAAAAGAGAGGCAAGACTGCTGCAGGCGCTGAGGACAGAGAGTGCGATCGCAACAATAATTTTACCTTTCACCGGAGTCATCATACTCCAGACACCAGTGGGCGGTTTAGTAAAGTGTTGATTAGCCATAGGATGGTCTTGGAATGCTGAAATAATAGCCAAATTTAGGCGGTGTAACATTCGCTAAACGGATTTTTTCATATCCAAAACGGATTTTTCTTTTAATCCAACGACAACGTTCGACTAATTAAAACAACCGACAGTAATGCCACGACTGCACTTATCCCAAACAATCCCTGATAGCCAATAGCTGAGGCAATCACCCCGCTAATGCTCGCAGCCCCAAAAGCCCCAAAATAGACCATGGACGTTTGGGCCGTAAACTCTGTCCCTGCAATGGCTAAGCGGCTCTTGTCCATCATTACTGTGGATGACACTGTAAAAATAGCGCTGTTGGCAAAACTTGCCACAATCGTCACTAAATAGAGCATTGGACGACTGATCGCCCCTAGTGCTGGCAACAAATACATCAAAATAGCGATACTTTGTAATAGGCCAAAGACAAGCAGCGCTTGCTTACGTCCCAGGGGTATCACCAACAATCCTGACACCACAGCCCCGACAATACTCGCCCCATTACCCACCACCCCCAACAACCAACCAATATCAGCTAGCGACAACCCAATATCCACCAAAAGAGGGCGAAACATACTCTCTGCCATACTGCCACCAATGACATACAGCGTTAGTAACATTAGCCAATGCCATACTCCAGGACGACGATAAAAGTTAACCAAATCCATCCAAACGGGAACCAGTTGACTGTTAGCCTGTTTTTGAGGCAAGCGCTCTTGATGGCACAGTATGGGCACTAGTGCCACCATCACCATCAGTGATAGAGCCAGCAAACTACGTCGCCAGCCCCACTGATTCAGTAAAACCAGCATGACCCCACCTCCTAGCATTGCCCCCAGATAGTTACCCGCCATCTGAATGCCATTGCCCCAGCCTCGTTCTGTCGGAGCCAGAAGCCCAACGGCTAAAGCATCTGTGGCAATATCTTGGCTAGCCGCTAGCGTCGCCATCACCATGAGTAGCCCAAACAAGAGCATAAAATTAGTGTGGAGACTGACAAATGCACATACAGCCGCTACTGCCGCCAACAGCAACTGAAATATCACAATCCAAAAACGGTAATGGCCCCAACGAGTATAGCCATAGCGATCGATCCAAGGAGACCAAAACACTTTTAGCAACAAAGGGAGCGCCAACAGATAGATCAGCCCAACAGACTCTAATGATGCCCCCTGCTCTCGCATAAAAACAGGCAGCGCTTGCACAAAAAACATCAGCGAAATGTACTGCGAAATGTACAAACTGCCCAACAGTAAAAGTTTATGGTTCCATTGACGATGGTTCACTAGAAACTAGACCTAACTTGAACACCATAGGTTGCTGGGGCACCAAAAGCTCCTGCCCGTGTCCCGTTAAAATCAAAGCCTTGAGCAATATATCGGGTATCAAAAAGATTGTTGGCAAAGAGATACACTCCATATTGATCAAACTCATACCCCAGACGAGCATTTACCAACGCATAGGAATCTTGCTCCACAGTGTTGGCTTCATTAAAGAATGTCTGACCCACACCCTGCAGTTCTAGCCGGGTAAACAATCCAAACGATGTTCGATACTGAGCCGCGAAGTTGTAGGTAAACTCTGGAGCATAGGGTAGGCTATTGCCATCAAAATTAGCTCCCGTAGTTTGATCGGTAAAGTTGGTAAATTCGGCATCAACCAAGCCCAACCCCGCTATAAAATCCAGCCCTTCAAGGGGCGTCGCTCTCACATCCAATTCCAGCCCCGTAATACTGACATCGGCATTGCGTACACTGTCGGTAAATAATGTAACCGGGTCAAAGGTAGCCACCTGGTAGTTATCCACAGGGTTATGAAAGAGGGATAGATTTACCCCCAGTCGATCATCAAGCCAGGTGGTTTTCACCCCTACTTCGTAGTTCCAGGAGCGCTCGGCTTCAAACCGAAAAGAAGCCTCGTTATCAGCAAAAACATTGACTCCACCTGGGCGATACCCCCTTGAGATACTGCCATATACCGTAGCCTCTGGACTTAATCGGTAGTCAATGGCGAATCGCGGCAAGAACGCATCAGAGTTTTGGTCGACATCGTTAACGCTCAACAGGGAGGTATCTGGCAAACCAGGAATGCGGAACACCTGATCAAGGGTTGAAAGCTCACTGTCAGTATTTTCATATCTTAGACCAACGGTCAGGTTGAGGGGATCAATCGGTCGATAGCTGACCTGGCCAAACGTAGCCCAAGTCGTATCGCGAGAATCGGCCGTCGTAACACTGCTAGAGCCCGGCATCGTCGTCGGTCCAAAGACTGCTGCTGCATCCTCTCCAAAAACCGACCCAGACCCATTATTATCAAACTCTCTAGACTCAAAGTAGCCCCCTACAATCCACTGCAGCTGCTCCGCCTCTTCCGGAGCTTGCAGACGTAATTCCTGCGTCCATACAGTCGAATCAAAGGCACTAGGCGCGCGAAGCACATCCGCCACTGTCAGATCAATCTCTCCATCGGCTGCCCAATCTGAAAAACGACGTGTGGTAATTGAAGTCACTCGAAACTCTGGCTGGAGATAAGCCACCTTGAGGGATTGACTATTAGTGCTCAGCGAACTGAACCCATTAAAGTCCTGCTCAATGTCAAAGGGATCATCATCATCCAGGGCAACAAACGGATAAGCCCCGTCTTGGTAGTCTTCAAAGGAGGCATTCAAAGAAACATCCCAGGTTTCTGTTGGTGTCCACCGTAACTGCGCCCGGCCTGTCCCTCCAGACTTCTCATCATAATCCTCATCTAGAAAGCTGTTGTCATAGAAGCCATCGCGCCGTTCATAGTTACCAGATAGCCGATAAAACAGTTCATCTTCAATAATCGGACCGCTGATACCAGCGCGGAGATCCACGTTTTCTTCGCTGCCATAACTAACCGCACTATTGAACGACAACTCATTCGTGGGTTTACGAGTGATGATGTTGACTATCCCGGCCTGACTACTGCGACCGTATAGGGTGTTTTGCGGTCCTCGCAAAATTTCCACCTGCTGAAGGTCAGGTAGGTCAAGATCAATAAAGCTGCCGTAGTCGTAGGGCACATCGTCAACGTAGAAAGCCACCGGATCCCGAGAACCAAAGTTTTGATTAGACAGACCGCGAATACTATAAAAAGTAAAACTGCGGCTGCCAGTTGCCGAAAATGAGGAAAAGTTAGGGGTATTGGCAGCAATGCCATCGAGAGTGGTAGTATCTGCGTCTTCCAGCTCGTCCTCGGTTAGCACAGTTAAGCTAATCGGTACATCCTGTAAAACTTCAGGCGTTTTTTCCGCCGTCACCACAATGCGTAGGGTATTGTCCTCAACTGCCTCATCAGCTGCCGCTTGCACCACATTAAAGATCAGCCCTGCTTCACTGGCATTCACCTCAGCCACCGGAGCCTCACTGACACCGGTAATCACTACCCGTACCTGATTATTCGATAGATTTGAAACCGTTACCAACGCCACCTCATCGGTTGGGTTTACCGATTGAAACTCGTCGCCATCTGGCAGTGCCAAAACCGCATTGGAAATATCGGCAACCAGGTCATTCCCCTCCACAGATGGAGAAACCGGCAACAGTTGCCCCGTTGATATCTGCAGCAACAAAGCTAAACCCGACTCAGTGGGCTCAAGTTGAACATCGGTAATCTGAATTACGGCTTCAGCCTCCAAGCTTGGGGACTGAGATATCCACACTGGAGCAGATTCTGCACGCTCATCTACAGCAGAAAGATTTAAGCCTAAATCTGCAATTGAAGCAGCGGATTTAGCCCTAACTGCTTGACAGAGAAAAATCCATGAAAGACCAACCAGACATAGGCTTAGATACAATTGCCTCACGTTATCTCCTCACATAATAGGGGGCAAACGCATGAAACAGCTAATAATAACTGTTCTCAACAAACGTTGACGTGATGGTATGAGATGGTGATTGGCCATGTCCTCTTCGAAACGGATTTTTTTCTATTGCAAACGGATCGCTGTTGAGGCTAAGAGCGAAGCTTGTAGTTTCTAGGGGACATTCCGAATTTTTTCTTAAATGCGGCGCTAAATGATGTAGTACTGGCGTATCCAACCGCTTGGGCAACTTCTGTTACTGTCGAGTAATTTGACTGCAGTAATATTTTTGCTCGCTCCATTCTGTGTTGGTACAAACACCCAAATGCAGTAGTACCAAACACCTGACGAAAACCTCGCTTTAACTTGTAATCATTTAATCCAACTCGTTGGGCCAATTCAAGCAGCGATGGAGGATTTTCCAAATTATTCAACAGAATCTTTTTAGCATAATGAATTCGATCTACTTCATCTTTTTTGAGGATGTAGTGAGATGAATGTATCTCCTTTTCAGTCAGACCTAATGGTAATTGCAACGCAATCAGCTCAAGGGCCCGACTTTCTAAGAATAACTGACGGGTCAATCCTTGATAAGGGCAATTTAAAATCTGTTCTGCCGCTTGAAAGGTCGCCTGGGACATCGTCTGAGTTAGAGATAAGGGAGCAGTTGCCCTACCGGCTAAAACGGTTCGCAAATCTCCAGAAACCTGATCTGCTCGCCCTCCAATTAGATTGTTTAATATTGAGGGTTCAACATTAACTTCAACGTGAATAATAGGCTCATGCGGCTGGCATTCAATCCATTCTCCACAATTTGCAGCAAAACTAATCCTACTTTGTCTAGGAGCAAGATGATATGTATCTTCAAAGTCTGAAAAATCACCTTTAGCATAGCCTGATAAAGACGACTTAAATTCAATAACCTCCCGATTAAAATGATTGGAAATCTCTGCCATAAAAGGTTCTAAAACCTCAAAATGTTCAATCGATATTTCCAAACCTGGACGAAGTTTAATTCGCTGCAAGTAGCCTTTGCCAACATGGGGTAATAGTTCGATCAATGTTTCAGAAGGCCCTACCTGGACACAGGTACCAATCGTACGTCCGCACTCCATAAACAAATTATCAATATCTTTAGCAGAAAATCTTACTTGCATGAGGTAGATTCTCCAGACGCTACCCTTCTGATTATCTATGCTATCAATAAGGTTTATTGATAGTGATTATTAATAGTATAAATCATTTAAGCAAATGTCCCCCTGAATAGAGTCTCAAGAGACGTTTGCCCATGGATATTAACCTCGCCCCAATGAAAAGCCCGGTTAGAAGACACACAAAGTGCCATAAGAAGACATAACGTTTAAGTATTACTTGACCGGTGGCTGGCAAGTGAACAATGACGTTTTAACGGGTGAAGTAGAAGAAGTTGCCAGAAAAAGCTATCTATATTTTAGCGGCCAATCAGGTGTTGACAGATATTAAAGCATGTTTGCAATCGGAGGGGGCCGAAACAAACTAAGGAATGAGCATCCAATAACTTCCTAACGCTCTTGCTCTATAAAAGCAACCCTCATCCCCCAGCCCCTTCTCTCGCGTAAAGAAGAGGAGCCAAAGTCAACGTCCCTCGCCCCGCGGGAGAGGGATTTAGGGTGAGAGCAAAAATTGAAAGTAATTGAATCTTCTTTCCTAAACATGTTTTCAGTTGAGAATCATTACCAATAGTGTCATACTGACAAGGGTGCAACCACTGCTGGGCGATGGCTAAAGTTTTAAGACCGCATGAACTACATGAAATTGTGCAAGAGTTTCGCTCTAACGGTCAGCTTAGAGAATATTGCGATAAATCAGAAGTTTGGTGTTACTATCCCCTAGGATTAGGTCGAGGTCTCGTCCGTAAAATGCATCGGCGTCCGGGTCTCAATCTTTACATTAGAGACTCTGATACAAATTTTACGTACATAAACAAAATTCGACATCATCCTGTGGATATGCCGTTTACGTTTAAGTACTATCTGGCCGGTGTCTGGCAAATAGACAATGATGGCCTAGGGGGTGCAGTGGAAGAAGTCGCTGGCAAAAGCTATCTATATCGTTTACCCAAGACGGGTGAAATTGAACGACAACCGCCGGGGAGACATTGTTTTCTCCATATTCAAGTAGCACCGGAGCTGATGTTCGAGCTGTGCGATCGCATCGATGATTTCCCCATGCCCCTTAGAGATACCCTAGAAAAACCAGCCGATTCAATCCTGTATCATCCCAGCAAAATTACTCCATCCCAGCACCGGATCATACAGCAGATTTTTGAATGGCCCTACCAAGGATTAGCTCGCCATCTCTACCTGGAAGGCAAAGTGCTAGAGCTAATAGCGCTTCATATCAGTCAGATTTTAAGCACCTCACATACCAGCTCCATCAATCCAATGGATAGCGATCGCATTCATACCGCTAGAGATATTTTGATTCAAAATGCGGCAGCACCCCCTTCTTTGAGGGAGCTAGCCCAGCAGGTAGAGCTGACTGAGGTCAGACTCACCCAGGGCTTTCGAGAGGTTTTTAACACTAGTGTCTTTAATTATTTACGCAACTATCGTATGGAACAAGCTTGCCAGCTGTTAAAGACAGGCAACCTCACGATTCAAGAAGTTGCTCGCAGCATTGGCTACGCTAGCCGCCCTGCCTTTGTCACAGCGTTCAAAAAAAGGTTTAAGGTGACTCCTAGTATTTATCTAAAGCAATAGGGTGTGCGCACCCATTAGCTCCCTTAAAATTGGCAATAGTACAAAATAATCGCTATTGAAGACACTGCTAGGTTAAGATGCAGCGACCCAACATTTACCATATAAACCAAGCGTTAGTCTTGCCTGTGAACGGTTATTTTCTGTAGGTGGACTTACAAGCCTTGCCTGAAAGCTGATTTCAATCAGCTTTGGCAAATATCTGCTATGTGACCATCGCCAACTATAGTTTGGCGAGCTTGGTTTACACAACTAAGGTGTGAGGTATCATGACAATTTTGAATAAGCTGATTAGCTGTAACCTGCTAGTCAGTGCTGCTTGGGCTATTTTTATTCAGCCAAATTTGGCCAATGGTATACTAACTGAAATTGTGGATACAGACAACAACATTGAAGATATTAGCGTTGTTGATGGCCCATCAGCGCTGGCTCAAGCCTCTTCAGAGCAACAACAGGAGGAGGATGCGGCCGAAAATGAAGATCTTGAGGCAGAAGAGTCTGAGGACACCTTACGTATTGTTATTACGGCCACACGTACGGAAGAAGAGATTACAAACGTGCCTCGAACCGTTCGGGTGATTGATCGCGAAGAAATTGAGCAGCAGCTGGAGTTTAATCCTAACTTAAACAATATTCTAGGGCAGCTACTGCCGGGGTTTTCGCCACCGCCGCTGCGGGGCGGGGCCCGTGGCTTTACCCTAAGAGGTCGCGGTGTTCAAGTTTTAGTAGACGGCGTCCCTCAGAATCCTAATGGGTTTGTAAATAATGAGTTAGATACGTTTTCCCTAGAGTCTTTAGAACGGATTTAGGTAGTACCCGGAGCCAGCGCACTCTATGGTGACGGAGCCGCTGGTGGCACCATTAACCTGATTACACGAGCTCCAGCTGAGGAAGAAGGAGTTGTTTACAATATCGATTTTGGTACCAGCGTAGCGTTGACCAATGTATCCGATGACGGTGCTTTTAGCTACTCAGGCGGCATCGATGTGGCTGGCTCAGATGGTAAGTCTGATGGTCGCATATCTCTCAATTACGATGTGGTTAATGCTAGCTTCGATTCCGACGGCAATCGGATTATTCCAGTAGATGGTCTTAATGAGTTTGACCGCTTAGCGCTGCTGGTCAAGGTTGGGCATGATGTGGATGAAAATCAGCGCCTAGGCCTAACCTATGGCTACTACCGAGATGCGGCTGACACTGAATTTGGGTCAGACGCATCTATTTTTGAAATTCCAGGCAATCAGATTGCCCGACCCATATTTATTGGAAATTTTGAGTATGAACGAGAGCCTGAGAGAATTACTAATGTGGCTAACCTGACTTATCGCCATACCGACCTGTTGGGTTCTCAGTTAGACGCTCAGGTTTATTACAATAGTCTTGACAATACAGCCACCTTTGGTGATATCAGAGCGAATACGAGTCTGCCGGAGTTGTTTCCAGACCTCTTTCAGAGCTTTTTTGATTTCACGGAGATAGGTACCAGGGTGCAGGTAGATACACCCTTGGGTGATACGGCTAATGTACTGTGGGGTGTGGACTATTCTCAAGAGGAGAACCAGGGTTCGACTGCTATTTTGGATATTCCAGGCTTTGATGCTAATCGTGAACTCAATATTGTTGAAGAGTTTACCTCCGTTGACTACGAGCTAGAAAATTTAGGGCTATTTGCTCAGGCGCGCTGGGATATTAGCGATCAGTTCCAGGTTAGCGGTGGTTTGCGCTACGACAACGTTAGCTTTGATGCCAATGATTTCATAGCGGTCTTTGTCAATGAAAGCCAGCTACCTCGCGAACGCCAGGGCGGCAGCGGGGGGTTTGATGATGTTTCATTTAATGCTGGTCTGCTCTATCGACCGGTTCCAGAGGTCGGGCTGTTTGCCAATTTCTCCCAGGGGTTCTCAGTTCCCAATGTCGGTAGAGGCTTAAACAATGGCCCTACCTTTGATCCTGACAACATCCAGTTGGAACCCATCACGGTCGATAACTATGAGATTGGCGCGCGGGCCGAGTTTGACACGATTCAAGCCAGCATTGCCGGATTTTACAGCGAATCAGATTTAGGTGCTACTTTGCGCTTTGACCCGGATACTAATCTTACGACGTTGGATCGTGCGCCCCAGCGTAACTATGGTGTAGAAGTTGCCGTTAACTGGCAGCCCAGCGATATTTGGAAGCTCGGGGGAAACTTTACCTGGTCTGAAGGAGAAAATGATCGTGATGATGACGGTGATTTTGAGCCGTTAACGTCTCTGAGTGTGCCTCCTATTAAAGTGGGGCTGTATGTTGAAAACGAAACTACTCCCCGCTGGAGCAATCGGCTGCAGCTACTGTTTGTGGGGGATCGCGATCGCGCCTTTGACGAAGGTGTAGACCGCTTTGAGGTCGAGAGCTATTTCTCCCTAGACTTTCTAAGCAGCTTACAAGTCGGTCCGGGTCGGCTTACCTTGGGTCTTGAGAATTTGCTAAATAGCGATGAGCTAGTGCTAAATGCGCAGGAGCGCATTCGTTTCACGGAGGATCGACGCTTTGCCAGACCGGGCATTACGGCGAGTCTGCGTTACTCTGTCGAGTTTTAAGAATGGTCAGCAGATTTCATAGAGGGTTAATCGGGATACTGGTAGGTGGCTTATTGACGAGCTGCCAGCCAGATGTACCGTCCTCTAATGTTTCCGAAGTGCCCATGCGCTCAATTGAGCATGCCATGGGCACCACACAGGTTCCCATTTCACCGAAGCGGGTTGTTGTCCTAGACTCCGCGCCTTTGATGGCCGCATTTGCTCTAGACATTACCCCCATTGGCAGACCAGGCTTTGCAGATTCCTCCTTTTATCCAGAGGACAACAAAAATATCACATCTATAGGGATAAGCAGGAGACCTGATTTAGAAACAGTACTAAATACTCTGGAAAGTAAATTTATTGCCATATCGTAGATGGGTTCGATAGGCTGAATTAACGTCTCCACCCCCGATCAATTCGCAAATGAACAAACGTCATCTTGAGTTAAGCGCCACTGACCGCAGCGACCTAGAAGCCCTTTTGAGCAAAGGTCAACTGGGGGCACGGCAATTCAAACGAGCGACTGGTCTGCTGGAGTTGG
>NZ_AWNH01000062.1 GCF_000482245.1 Leptolyngbya sp. Heron Island J
CTGACGGGGTTACACAACTGCTGAAAGGCCTATAACTTCAGTGGTTAAGAATGGGTAGATAAAAAAAGATAGGCTAGTTTTACGAACACGACCTATCACGACCTATGATACCGTCAATCTACCAAAGCTATCTAGAGAAGAAGCTCAGTGCCCGTCAGTCGTTGTTACTGTCATTGTTAGTCACGGTCGTGCACACGATCCGTGATGTGCGACTAGAGACCATAGCTGAGGCCCTGCCGCTGCCGATTCTATTTGAAAGTCGGCGAAAAAAGTACAACGGTTCCTTATGCTGGGTGCCATGGATGTAAATCGTCTCTGGCTGGGCCTATTCACCGTTTTCCTAAGGCATCAGCAGGTGACTAGAGGTAGCACCGTGTACGTGGCTATCGACCGCACAAGTTGGGGGCAGATCAATTTGTTGATGGTGAGTTTGATCTGGCGAAACCGAGCCATTCCGCTCTATTGGCAACGGCTAAAGAATCTGGGTAATAGCAACCTCAGGACTCAGCGTAAAGTACTGCGAGTAGCCTTATCGAGACTCTCAGACTACAAGGTAGTGGTACTCGGTGACCGAGAGTTTTGCTCGGTAGACTTGGCCTGTTGGCTGGGTGAGCAGCAGTGTTACTTTTGTCTGCGGCAGAAGAAATCAACCCACATTCAGTCCAATAATGATGACTGGATAGCCCTCTCTGAGCTTGAACTCACACCAGGAATGAGCTGTTTTTTCAATCAAATTACGGTCACCGAAAGCAAAGGGTTTGGACCGGTTCAGGTCGCGGGAAAATGGAAGCGACGTTACCAGGGCTTTGCACCTGACGAACCTTGGTATATTCTCACCAACTTCGATAGCCTGGATGCGGCGATCTCAGGATATCAGAAGAGGTTCTCCATAGAGGAACTGTTTCGTGACCTAAAATTAGGGGGCTACTGCCTCGAAAAAACGCGAGTTGAGGGCAGGCGATTTATGACCATGGTGCTCTTAATCGCCATTGCCTATACTTGTGCGACCACTCAGGGACAGCGGCTTAAACAGAAGGCGTTGCAAAAGTATATTGCTAGACCCGAAACTCAAGGCCTTAACCAAAAGCGACACAGTGCTTTTCATGTCGGATTAACCGCTTATCGCTGGGTTCCTTTTTGGCACCGTTGCCACAAACAAGTTCAGGCTTTGATGAGACTCGACCGAAACAAAATTGAGTATCATTTACGAGGGTTAAGAGCTATAGAAGCTGTCCTAGATACGCTTTAGCCGTTGTGTCTCCCTTTCAGGCCGTATTGATGAATTGTCCGCTGCCTTGTGCCTCCATAATTGGCAAACCGGCTGCAATTCTATTTAACATGCCGTGAATGTTGTGGTGGAAAGAGTACTCGATCGAGGACTAGGCGCAATGGATTGTCATTCCTAGTATAGAAGAAGATTTCGTAGTAACTGTTACTAGGAGGACCGTTGTATGAGTGATTTACAACCGTATACCGTTGGCTTGGTGATCTATCCTGGCATGACCACCCTTGATATCGTAGGACCGCAGACCGTATTTAGTGCGCTTTCTGGCATTAAACTCCATCGTATCTGGAAAGCGCTAGAGCCGATTGAAGCCGATGATGGCATGGTAGTTGTCCCAGATACAACCTTTGCAGATTGTCCGTCGTTGGACGTGCTTTGTATTGGTGGTGGTTTGAAGCAAATGATGATCGTAGATGATCCAGAAGTGCTGGAATTTCTGAAGAAACAGGGGAACACAGCTCAGTTCATCACTTCAGTGTGTGGTGGATCTATGTTTTTGGCTAAGGCAGGACTGCTACAAGGGTATCGTGCTGCAACCCATTGGGCGATGCGGGAAGAACTCGCCAAGTTGGGTGTTGAAGTTGGAACCGAACGAGTCATCGTCGATGGTAATCGGATCTCGGGTGGTGGCGTGACAGCAGGCATTGATTTTGGTCTGACGGTCGCTAAAGTACTGCGGGGAGAGGAAGCAGCTAAGATGGTTCAACTGGCGATTGAGTATAATCCTGCACCGCCATTTGATGTTGGATCACCCGAAAAAGCGGGGTCTGAGTTAGTGGAGAAGACTCTGGCGTTTGTGACAGGACAGTTGGGGGGAGCCGTATGATCTCAACACAGGCATCGAGGTGAAAAGGACGCAGCATAACAAGTCGATGAAGCGGACGGACGAGAGATATTGGTGGAGATGCTGAGGTTGTCTGCTGCTGCTGCTCTTAAGTCGTTAGCTGGAAAGTGATTGTTTCTACTTCAAAATAAGAATTGTTGCCCAAAGGCAATTCTCACAAGTTTTTGTAGGTAATATTTCTAGGTATTTGAACGAAATTTACAGGCTTTCACTACCCCTATTCATTTACGCTAGCCTAACTGACAGAGGCGCTGGCCTAGTCTAAACTAGGAGACTCGCTGACTATCAATAAACGCTCTCAGGGGGAGTGTTTCAGGCTTTGCTGAGCGCGTGATTGCAGACTGGTCGCATTCACTCCACGGATAACAACGTCATAGCTGCCCATGATCAGCTTAGAGGCGACGATATTGCCGCGATCGCAACTCCCTAACTTTTAGTCGAGGACAATCTCATGGCCATTGACTCAGCAGGTGCCCATCGATACCCGGTTCCCTTGATCGCCCTGGCCCCTTTTCTGTTGATTACCTTCGGCGTAGCCTGGGGGATTTTGGCCTTTTATATCCTACTGCCGGGGCCAATGACAGCGATGTTTGGCCAGCTAAGTGGGCACCATCCGCTCTTTATCTTGGCTGTGTGGAGCCCCGCGATCGCAGCGTTTATCGTCATCACCTACCACGCTGAGCTACCAGGCTTACGGCGTTACCTATCGCGGATGTTACTCTGGCAGTGCCATCCGGTCTGGTACGCCTTTTTATTGGGTGTGCCGCTACTGTTCTACGCCGGGGCTGCCGTAAAGGGCAACCTTTTTACCGATCCATTCCCATTTACCTCGTTGCCAGCACTGCTGGCAGCCATCGCCATTACCCTGATCCTGGGCCCGATTGAAGAATTTGGCTGGCGCGGGTTAGCATTGCCGCTGCTGCAACGGCGGTTTGCGCCCATCTGGGCCGGACTGATATTGGGGATTATCTGGGGCATCTGGCATCTGCCCGCCTTTCTGTTGAGTGGCACACCGCAAAGCGCCTGGTCATTCACCCCTTTTTTGCTCGGTTCGGTGGCCCTGAGCCTGATTGTCACGCCGTTGTTCAATGCATCGCGAGGGAGTATCTTGCTGGTCTTCCTGTTTCACTGGCAGCTCATTAATCCGATTTGGCCTGATGCTCAGCCCTACGACATCGTTTTCTTTTGGGCAGCTGCTCTCGTGATTATTGCGCTCAACCGCAAAACCATGTTCCGCAAAGCCGGTGCGGTAATGCGGGTCGTTCCTCTCACTGCCAAGAGAGGGAGGCCAGGAGATCTCACGGGAGATCTCACTGAGGAAACCAGACCGTGAGTCTGTCTACACTGAAGCGTATCGTTAGGTTCTATCGAGGGCAGCGTGTTCACTATCGCTTCTGGCCCTTAGTCTTGGAGAAAAAACGGGTGGCGCGCTCAGCATTCTGGTTGCTGCTGCTTTGCCTGGGTCTGCTGCTGATAGCCGTCCCACACCGCCCCATAGCTGCCACTGATCTCACGCAGGCTGTCCAATCAGCACTGGATGATGCTCAGCAACAGTACGGATTCCCAGGAGCAACGGCGGCTTACGCTTTGCCAGATGGCACCGTGGGGATGGCCGCCACGGGGGTAGCGGATATCGAAGCGGGGACACCGATGACGGTGCGATCGCGCATGCTGGCAGCCAGTATTGGTAAAACCTTTGTGGGGGTCACTGCGATCTCGCTCGCCCAGGAGGTCTTCTGGATCTGGATGCTCCCATATCCCAGTGGTTGAGCGATCGACCCTGGTTCTCCCGACTCCCCAACCACGATGACGACATCACTTTGCGCCAGCTGCTCAACCACCGTTCGGGCCTGCCTGACCATGTCTATTTGGCCAGCTTTGCAGCGGCTGTTTCTCGTCGCTGGCAGGAACTCGGCAATCCATTTCCACCAGAATCTTTAATTGAATTTGTGTTGGATCAGCCTCCCCTATTCGAAGCAGGGGAAGGCTGGGCCTATAGCGACACCGGATACATAGTGGCCGGACTCGCGATTGAAGCCGCAACGGGTAGACGCTACTACGATGAACTTCAAGACCGATTTCTGACACCGCTCGGGCTGACGCTGACATCGCCCTCCGACCGCCGTTTTCTGCCGGGATTAGCCGCAGGGTACATGGCAATAGATAACCCTTTCGGCTTTCCTCGCAAAACGACCACAGCGGACGGGATGATGGCGTGGCATCCCGGATTTGAGTGGACGGGCGGCGGGTTGATCAGCAATTCTCGCGATTTGGCTCGCTGGGGAGCCGCGTTATTTGGCGGGATCGCAATGTCTGGCCCTTATCTGGATGAGCTACTCAACGCAGTCTCTATTAGCCCCGACACGAATGACATCCAGTATGGCAGCGGTGTGGGAATTTATCGTACCAGTCCCTTTGGCCCCGTTTATGGTCATGGTGGCTGGATACCCGGATACAGTTCCAGCCTCCGTTATTATCCAGATTATGACGTCGCCATTGCGTTTCAGATTAATACTGATATCGGCATTGTCGATGACACCACACCCATGATGCAGGACCTCGAAAGGCACTTGGCTGAGATTGTTCTCTGTACGAGAGATCGTTCAACCAAGTCATGGGCATAGAGATCTCAGCGGCGGATGTGGCAGTGCTGGAGCAGCGTACCGAAGGCTGGATTGCCGGACTACAGCTCGCAGCCCTTTCTATGCAGGGGCGAGACGATATTTCCGGCTTTGTCGCTGCCTTTTCCGGCGATGACCGCTACATCGTGGACTATCTGATCGAAGAGGTTCTTCAACGTCAATCTAAAAAAGTCCGTCACTTTTTATTGCAAACGTCTATTCTGGAACGCTTGAGCGGTTCTCTCTGTGATGCCGTCTTTGGCAATACCGGCAGCCCCAGCAGTCAGAACGTGCTGGTTGATCTAGAGCGTCGCAACCTGTTCGTCATCCCACTAGACAACAAGCGCCAGTGGTATCGCTATCACCACCTGTTTGCCGATGTACTCCAGGCCCATGCCCTGGCAGAACAGCCAGACCGTCTGCCAATGTTACACGCTCGGGCCAGCGAGTGGTATGAACAGCAAGGGCTGTTCGCCGATGCGATTCACCATGCCCTGGCGGCCCAAGATGGTGCTGCCGGGCACGCCAGAACTGTATTTGGCCTTGAGCGAAGTGCGCTACGAACAAGGCGATCGGTTGGCTGCCAGCCAGCTGTTGCTGAGTGGTGAAACGCTGCTGTCTCTTCTCCACACCCCCTCATCGAACCCCTCAGCCAGCGGGAACTGGATGTGCTCCGACTGCTCAGCACCGAACTGTCCGGACCAGAAATCGCCCGTGAACTGATGGTGGCCCTGAGTACCGTACGCACACATACCAAACGGATTTACGGCAAACTCAATGTTACTAACCGTCGGGCTGCGGTGAAACGGGCGACAGAGCTAGAGCTGATTTAGCAGATGCTCCCTTCCTCGTAATCGATGCAAGTGCATGTGATATAAAGTCTATAAATGCTTGTAGCTTCCTAGAGCGTTGACGATGTTTGGGACAGATCGCATACAAGCTCAATGGTTCTGTAGACCATTCTTGCAAGATAATTTGCAACGTCCCTTGTTTTAATGCCTCTGATGCCACAAAGATGGGTAGAAAAATGATCCCGAGTCCAGCGACAGCGGCTTGACTAGCCGCTAGGCTATTGTTTACCTTTACCGCCCCATCGACATGGGCGACGATGGTTTCATCTCCTTGCCAAAAACGCCACTCATAGGGCGATCTCGCCAGACTATAAATGACGCACTGGTGATGCTTCAACTCATCCGGCGCTCCCGGTTCATCATACTGCTGAAGATAAGCGGGTGACGCACAGACCACACGTGGGAACTCGCAGATGCGATGCATCACCAGACTGCTATCTGGGGTAGCGCCGCTCCCCCTAATCCCCACATCAAATCCCTCCTCGATCAAATCAACGTAGCGATCGCAAAGAGTTAGGTCCAACTGAATATCTGGATACGCCAATTGAAATTGATAAATGGCTGTGGCCACATGGGTTAACCCCAGCGACATCGGTGCCGTTACCCGCAACAGCCCGTGGGGCTTAACCGTGAGATCGGCAACTGTCTCCTCAACCGTCGCCAGTTCATCCAAAATCGAACAAACCTTCTGGAAATAGAGCTGTCCAGTCTCTGTCAGACTCAATCGTCGGGTGGTCCGCTGAATCAGCTGAGTCTTGAGTGATTGTTCCAGTTCGCGCACATTTTTACTAACGGCTGCGTTGGATAGGTGCAAATCCTCGGCAGCACGACTAAAGCTTTCTAACTCAATCACCCGTCTAAAGACTTGCAACGCCACTAATTTATCCATAAAAGCTGATCACTAAGCTCGCATTTATATTATTCACTATAAGTAAAAAGACTTTCAATAAATTTGCTATTTATCCTTTTTGAGTAAAGAGTTATTGTCAAATTGTTCGCTTTCAGATGCACCAACTCGGCATAAGGAGGAACAATGCATCAAGTCCACGTAGACGAGCAACCAGCAATGGGTTACTCAGCCAGTGTTGAGGTGCTCAAGAAATATTATGACGCTCTCTATCGTTGTGATACCGAGCTTTTAGCCCAAGGCTTTCATCCCAGTGCTCAATACTTCACAGCATCGAGTGGAGAGCTGCTGCACCTCGATATGAAGACCTATTTTCCGATTGTTGAACAGCAGATTTCACCTGAATCTTTGGGTGAAACCTATGGTTTTGCCATCGATTCAATTGAGGTTGTCGGCGACGTAACCGCTCTCGCTCGCATGCGCAGCTCATTGTTTTCAAAAGACTATATCGATCTCTTAGCCCTGATCAAAATCCATGGCAAATGGCAGATTATCTCGAAAGTTTTTCACTATACACACCAGATCAATGCGCGATCTAAACAGCCGACCAAACCAACTGAATTGGCAGGAGAAATAACATGCCCTACGTGAATATCAGAATCACCCGAGAGGGAGCTACACCTCAGCAAAAGACCGCCCTGATTAAAGGCGTTACGGATCTTCTCGTGACTGTGTTGAACAAATCTCCTAATACCACATTTGTAGTGATTGATGAGGTGGCTACTGAAGATTGGGGCATCGCTGGAATGCCGGTCCATGAGTTTCGAAACCCCACCCAGAAGTAAGCGGAGACTCTATATAGTTAGAAAAATCCCTGAATTTAACCTGTAATCATTTTGCAAGCGGTCTCTAGAAGCGTGATGATATAGTCATAACTGCGTTGGTGAGCCTATGACTGCAGGAATCCCTCTGCTGGAGACCAAGCTCTATCTCCCCCAATGGACTACTGATCGGGTTTCGCGCCCGATGCTGATCGATCGCATCTACCCGAAGCGTAAATTAACACTGATCTCAGCTCCAGCAGGTTTTGGCAAAACAACGCTGCTGTCAGAGTGGATTTCAGCTTTACCTAAGCGATCCGTTGCCTGGGTTTCCTTAGACCGGAGTGACAATACTCCAGCTAGCTTCTGGACCTATGTGATTACTGCGCTGCAAAGCATTCAGCCTAATATCGGTAAGCGGGCACTCTCATTAGTGCAATCATCTCAGCCCCCCGAAATAGAAGCGATTTTGCTGCTGCTGCTCAACGAACTGACGGTTATTAAGGCGGATGTTGCTCTAGTGCTAGATGACTACCATTCAATTGAGACTCAGGCCATTCATGATGGGATCGGCTTTTTTCTCAGCCATTTGCCGACCCAAGTGCATCTGATTATCGCCAGCCGTGCCGACCCACCCTTGTCTCTAGCACGTTTAAGGTCTCATGGAGAGCTGACTGAGCTGAGGGTCAGCGACCTGCGGTTCACGCCGGACGAGGCGGCGGCTTTTCTAAACCAAGGGATGGGTTTAGAGATTTCAGTGGGCGACGTTGCTGCGTTAGAGCAGCGGACCGAAGGCTGGATTGCCGGGCTGCAGCTGGCGGCGCTATCCCTACAAGGACGTGAGGATGTCTCTGATTTTGTGGCGGCTTTTTCGGGAGACGATCGCTATATTGTGGACTATCTGCTAGAAGAAGTCTTGCAGCGCCAACCGGATCGTGTCCGTCACTTTCTGTTGCAGACCTCCCTTTTAGACCGTTTAAGTGGTTCTCTTTGTGATGCGGTCACTGGCCAAAACAACGGTCAGAGCATGTTAGAAACGCTGGAGCGGGGAAATCTGTTCATTATTCCGCTAGACAACAAGCGCCAATGGTACCGCTATCATCATTTGTTTGCTGATGTGCTTCAGGCCCATGCCCTAAAAGAGTGTCCGGAACAGATGCCCGTTTTGCACGGACAGGCGAGTAAATGGTATGAACAGAATGAGCTATTTTCTGATGCGATTCGCCATGCCCTGGCCGCTAAAGACTTTGAACATGCGGCAGGTTTAATTGAGCAGGTATGGCCCGCGATGCGCAACCGTCAGCAGGAGAGAACGGTGCTGGGCTGGCTAAAAGCGCTACCGGATTTGCTTATTCGAGTCCGTCCTATTCTAAGTGTGGCCTATGCGATCGCACTGCTGAATACTGGACAGATAGACTCGGTTGAAGACCGTTTACAGGACGCTGAACACGCACTGACTGCGGTCAAGAATTCAGAAGTAGAACAACAATATCGATCTCTACCGGCTACCATTGCCAATGCCCGTGCCTTTCACGCCCAGGCGCTGGGCGACTTTGCTGGAGCCATTGCCCATGCCGAGCAGGCTTTAGCACTGTTACCCTCCGAGGACGATAGCGAACGGGGTGTAACCGCCTCTTTCCTCGGTTTGGCCTACTGGACAAGTGGCGATGCTGCAGCGGCGTATCAATCCTTTGCTGAGGGGTTGAAGCTGTTTCAAAAGATGGGTAGTGTTCGGATTGCAATTTGTGCAACCTCAGTGCTTGCCCAGATGGGGTTAGCCCAGGGGTGGCTGCAAGTTGCGATCGCAGCCTGTCATCAAGCCCTACAGCTGGCAGATCAACAGCCGGAACCGATTTTGCAGGGGACAGCGGATTTATATTTGGTGTTAAGCGAGCTTTACTACGAACAGGGGCATTTAGACACGGCCCATCAGCTGCTGCAAACGGGTGAGGAGCTGCGGAAGCAGGGTTCGACATCGGGGTTTGACTATTTTTTGTGGCTGGTTAAAGCACAATTGAAAGCGGCTGAGGGGGATTTAGACAAGGCCCTTGAGCAACTTCAGAAGGCCGCGCAGCTATATCGACGATCGCCGCTGCCGAATATCCGCCCGATTGAGGCATTGATGGTGAGATGGTGGTTGCAGCAGGGCCGACTGGCGATCGCACTGAGCTGGTTGGAGGAGATTAGTTTATCGGTAGACGATAAGCCAGATTATCTAAGAGAATATGAACACCTGACCCTAGCAAGAGTCTTAATTGTGCAGTACCGGCGAGACAGTACAAATGGGGTAATCGATCCGGTCATTAGTCTTCTGTCTCGACTGCTGAGCGCCGCAGAAGCCAAGAACCGCACGGGCAGCGTGATCAAAATCTTGGTGGTTCTGGCTCTGGCAAATGAGGCCCAGGGAGATTTATCGGCTGCCCTATCATCCCTAGAACGCGCCTTAACCCTGGGCGAACCGGAGGGCCATGTTCGGATCTTTGCAGAGTGCGGTCCCCCAATGGCGCGACTGTTACAAGAGGCCATGACCCTCAGCATCACCCCCGCTTATACCCAACAGCTATTGACCGCATTAAAAACTTGGGGAGAAAAGCCCAACGTCCCTTCCCCCTTCCCCCTTTCCCCTACGCCCCAACCGTTGATCGAACCCCTCAGCCAGCGCGAGCTGGACGTTCTGCGATTGCTTAATACCGAACTCTCCGGTCCAGAAATCGCCGGTGAACTGGTCGTAGCCTTGAGTACCGTGCGTACCCACACCAAGCGGATTTACAGCAAACTCAATGTCACCAATCGTCGAGCTGCTGTGAAACGAGCCACAGAGCTAGACCTGATTTAGGCGATCGCCCCAATACCAACCCGATAATCTCAGGGTTTGGGATGGCGATTATACTGAATGCGTCTACCTAATCACCCATATCGAGGTATTAGACTGACGAATTTCCACCTATTCACCTCAGACAGGATCTTAGGCTGAAATATTTCCATCTAAGATCCCATATCAGGATCTTAGATGGAAACTTTCCCTCTACATAATAGTTAGCCAATCATAACTTTCAGGCATCTGCCACAATTATCTCAGAAACTATAAATTTTGAGATTGAATTTGCATTATCGCCTATAATTATCTCAAAATATGTTTAATTTGAGATAATGAATATCAAGCGTCCTCCGAAGATTGAGGCAGATCCTTTTTCAGTTATAGCCTCTGATAGTCCTGATAAGCTAAATGAGTATTTGGAGTTTTTTACCCCTATTGACAAGAAGGGAAGGTATCTCCATTTTGATGAGCTGAGATATCGGGTACCGCCAAATATTGATATAGAACTGGCCTGGTCAATCGTTAAGCTTGCAAGGAATAGGCAGAAGTCTCCGTTAATTCAGTTGGGAGATCCCGCAATTAGCTGCCATTTTGTCCTCACTCCTCTTATTCAAAAGGCTATCTCAGAGACCGACAGAAATGCCACAAGCGCTTCCTTAGAGTGGATTAGCAGTAAAATCGGGGAGAGGGCTCAAATAGAATACTTATTGAATGACTTGATTGAAGATGAATCGATTAGTAGTAGTCAACTTGAGGGAGCAGCGACTACTACTAAAATAGCAAAGGAATTAATACGAAAAAATAAAAAGCCTAGGAATGCAGGTGAAAAAATGATCTTAGGTAATTTTAAAATGATGATGTTTGCTTGGGAAAAGAGGAATAAATCATTATCTATAGATCTTATAAAAGAACTTCATCAGGTTGGTGTAGAAGGTATAGATGATGATACTTATATGCCTGGTCAATTTCGTAGAAATGATGATACTTATGTTGTTGACTCTAAAGGGGATATTGTACATACACCTCCTCCAGCTAGTGGATTAAAGAATAGGATTAAATCGATAGTTGAATGGTGCAATGCAAATCACGATGACATTGGAGAAAGCTCATATCTTCATCCTCTAATAAAAGCCATAGTTTTACATTTTTGTATCGGCTTTGAGCATCCATTTAGAGATGGAAATGGGCGTGTAGCAAGAGCACTGTTCTATTGGTACTTGTTTAAAAGTGATTTTGCTGCATTCAGGTATATTCCGATTAGTGTTTTGCTAAAAAAAGCACCTATAAAATATGGCAAAAGTTACCTTTATACAGAAACCGATGATATGGATTTAACTTATTTTATAGAGTATCAGAGTGGGATAATAATCAGAGCCATTGAAAATTTCAAATCATCTTATCAAAATGCTGCATTAGAAATTGAAAGGTTTAATAAGTGGCTCTGGGATTCTGGTCTTTACAAAAAGCTTAGCGACAAACAAAGAACAGTATTTCAAGTGGCGAAAAGTGGTATTGCACCTGCTTTCACAATCCGAGATGTGGAAAAAAATTTAGGTTGTTCATACAATACAGCGTCTTCCGTCTTGAATGGCTTAGTTAAGCTTAAATTGTTTTACAGAGTTAAAGAGGGAAGAGAATGGTGGTATTTCATGAAAGATAAAGATCAAATAATTGAATCATGGGGTAGCTAACACTATGATTCAATTATTTGGTTGCAGTAAGTCGATTCACTATAGTGTTGCCGATATGACTCTGAGATATATATTCTATTTCTCCTGACATGCTCTTGAAATCGAGGAGTGCTGAAGATTTATCTGTTATGTTGTGTTTGCTAACTAACTCGTGCAGCGGACGCACAGAACATTACATCGATTTTTTCCGCAAATTGGTCGTGCGCCGCTGACGATCAACGTTGGGTATCAAGATCAGAATATGAATATTGAATTTAGAGAGCTAGGCACGGTCGAAATATCGGATTTAGTCGAACTAATGAACAACCCATTAGTCCGTAGGCACATGCCACTATCAAACGATAACTTTGGCGTTCATGAATGTGAGTCTTTTCTATCCAAAAAGGAAGCTTTATGGACAGAATACGGATATGGTCCTTGGGCTTTCTTTATTGATGATGAATTCGCAGGCTGGGGTGGCTTACAATCTGAAGATGGATATCCTGATCTCGCCTTAGTCCTGCACCCCAATCATTGGGGAATCGGCAACATACTCTATAAAGAAATTGTCCAACGTGCGTTTGGAGCAATGAAACTTAAAGCAATTTCAGCGCTTCTGCCAGTCACCAGAAAAAGTGCCAACAGTCTTTTAAGACTAGGATTTCGGCAACATGGAACAGTCACGTTAGAAAACAAGCAATTCAACAGGTATTTGCTTGAAAAACCTGCGTACAGCAGGAACTCCAAAAATTGATACCCAACGCTTACTTGAGTATCTGGAGTGATCATGCGTATTTCTGATTTAACGATCCATACTACGAAGTTTGAAGAAATCAAGTCATTCTATTCACGTGGGTGATGCGGTCTATGGCGACATTTCCGAGTGTGGGTTTGGGGGCTTTGCGGAGTACGTGTGTGTGCCGGAAACCGCTCTGGCTTCAATTCCTGAGAATATGACCTTTACTGAGGCGGCAACGATTCCCCATGCCGCGATGTTGGTTGTACAGGGATTGGCTGGGCAACTACAGCCGGTTCAAAAACTCCTGATCAACGGGGCCGGTGGTGGTGTGGGTACCTTGGGGGTGCAAATTGCCAATGCAATTGGGGTTAAAGATGTGACTGGTGTCGATCGTGCCAGCAAATTTGCCTTGATGCGTTCAGTTGGGTTTATCCACACCATCGATTACACCCAAACCGATTTCACGGCAGGTCAAGAACAATACGACCTGATTTTAGATACCAAGACAAATCGTTCTCCCTTCAAATATTTACCCGTGCTTAATCCTGGTGGCACGTACGTGACTGTTGGCGGTTTAACGCCACGACTATTTCAGATCCTGTTATTTGCGCCAATAATTCGTTGGTTGACCCAGAAGACCGTGTGTTTGGTGAGTCTGCAACCGAATAAAGATTTGGCCTATGTCAACGAACTGTTGGCAACGGGTGAGTTGAAACCGATAATTGATGGTCCCTATCCTCTGAATGAGGTGCCTAGGCTAATTCAGTATTTTGGTGCAGGCCAGCATCAAGGCAAGGTCGTGATTGCCCATAAATCTTAAACATCGATAAATCCCCACGTGCAATCCCCACATGTGGGGACTACGGCTCCCCACGTCCATTTGTAATTTTGAGTTGTTAACGCAAGCAGCCGTTGCAGGCGATCTCAACTCCCATGAATCAACTATGCCGTTCCGCTGACAGTCGTCCCCAGTACGAAATTTGTGTCAAGGGACATCTGGCTCCCCATTGGAGCGATTGGTTTGAGGGATTTGCGATGGCCGAAGGCCGGTCTTGGACCATCGCACCCCAAGACAATGGTGAAACGCTGCTGTCTGGACCGGTAATAGACCAGGCCGCCCTCTACGGCGTACTGATTAAGGTTCGCGATTTGGGGTTACCGCTAATTTCAGTCATGCCAGTCCGGCCCAAACAACCAAAAGAGTCAAACCAAGGAGCATGAACAATGACTGCACAGAACATAAATGTACAGAGACAAATACGGACAATAGCGATGAAGGCCAAGCTCTCTACCCTGTGGATGTTTTTCCTCTTCAACATCATTTTTCGAGATATTCACGAATTTGTTGAGCCCGGATTCATGGAAGAGGTTCTGACCGGCACCGTGAACGGCAACCCCATCACAGAACACATGTTGCTGTTGGGTGGAGTCATGATTGAAGTGCCGATTGCGATGGTGCTGCTGTCTCGCGTATTACCCTACAGTGCCAACCGCTGGACCAACATGATTGTCGCGATACTCTATGGGGTGCTGGTCCCGGCCTTTGGCACCACCGATCTAGACGATACCTTCCATCTAGTTATGGAGATTGCCGCACTATCCCTGGTTATTTGGTCAGCATGGCGGTGGCGTAACCCATCTCCAAAACGGCATGCCATGAGTCAAGAAGCATAAACGACGCAAACTGGTTTGTTAATGAACTCAGAGGAATGATTTGTGATTTACGATGACTTAATCCGTCAGCTCCTACTAGCAGCTACGGGTTGTATCTTCGGCTTTTTCGCTCTTTGGGCGGTACTTCAACCAATGTCACTCACACCTATATTGGGATACGAACTGAAATCAAAGAATGCCATCAGTGAGTTTCATGCAATCTATGTGGGTGTTTTCCTCGCCCAAGCATTGTTGTGTGTCTTAGCCTTTACTCGCGTCGAAGATACCATGCTCGGAAACTTAGTCGCTATCTTTTTGTTGGCTCAACCTTTGGGTAGAGTGATTGCCACATTTAGAGGTGGTTTCCCTTCAGGCTTTCTTCTGACGCTATTTGTTATGGAGATCGCTGGAGGTGTCATTATTCTTTCCGTTCAACCCAGCCTCTAGGAATGAAGAAAAGATTTGATTAAATCAAGGAGAATGTAATGAACGCTTCAGCTAAATTTTGGAACAAAGTCGCCGCAGGTTATTCAAGACAACCGATCGCGGGTGAAGCCGCCTACCAGAAAAAATTACAGGTCACGCGAGAGTATTTTCAACCCAATATGAAAGTGCTGGAGTTCGGCTGCGGCACCGGCTCGACGGCCATTGCCCATGCCCCTTACGTGCAACATATCCAGGCCATTGATTTCTCATCAAACATGATTGAGATTGCCCAAGCAAAAGCCGACGCCCAGAACATCCAAAACGTCACCTTTGAGCCAGCCAGCATTGACCAGATGAGCGTCCCCGACAAAACTTACGATGCTGTGTTGGGATTGAATGTTTTACACCTACTAGAAAATAAGGAAGAGATAATCGCTAAGGTCCATAACATGCTTCAGCCTGGCGGACTTTTTATCACCAGTACAGTATGCTTGGGGGATACGATGGCTTGGTTTAAGCTGATTGCACCTGTTGGTAAATTCTTGGGTCTGTTTCCATCAGTCAATGTCTTTACGATCAAAGACTTAGAGAAAAGTTTGACGGATGCGGGGTTTGTGATTGATTACCAATGGCAACCGGGTGATTACAAGTCACCAATTGGCAACGCGAAAATTGTGTTTATCGTAGCCAAGAAGGCTGAGTAGAATTGAATGATGAGACTGCACAGCAATTGGATAAACATCCATTCAAGTCATAAACCGACTATAAAGGAGGCGATAACCTTGAATAGAGTAGCCGTATTTGGCAATACCGGTGGTGGTAAATCCACCCTGAGCAAACGGTTAGCCAAAATCACTGGATTACCGCTGGTACCGCTCGATTTGATGCAATATAGACCCGGCGGTGAGAAGGTACCCCATACTGAATTCAAAGCTGCCCATGATGAACTACTGCAACAGGATCAATGGATCGTTGATGGGTTCGGGTCGATGGATACGGTGTGGCAACGGCTGGACGTAGCCGATACCCTGGTCTATCTCGATATGCCGGTGCTGCGTCATTACTGGTGGGTGACAAAGCGATTTATCAAAGGGGTATGGGTCCCCCCAGAAGGTTGGCCCGACAATAGTCCCCTGGTGAAAGGCACGCTGACGTCTTACAACACGGTCTGGCTATGTCACACAAAGCTCACACCCAGGTATCGGACCTATGTGGAAGCAGCGAAAGCAACAAAGCAGGTTTACCATTTGCGATCGCGCCAGGACATCACCCAGTTTTACCAAACCATAGCAGCACAAACCTCAGCATAGTGACGCTCGATCTTAAATCCTGTCACATAGTTCAAACTTGAATTGTCTTATAGATAGTAGACACCAAAAGCTATCCATGAAGACACTACTGCGTATTGATGCGAGTGCCCGCATAAACGGTTCAAATACTCGAGTCCTTGCAGACTATTTTCAAACTAAGTGGCTAAGCCATAATCCAGAAGATAAGGTCATTCACCGCTGTCTGGCGAGCAATCCCATCCCCCATATTACCAATGAAACAATCAAAGCATTCCAGCATGCCGATGAGCTATCAAGCAACAGAACGCTGTCCGATACCTTGATTGATGAACTTAAACGTGCCGATCATCTGCTTATCGGTAGCCCCCTTTATAACCTGACCCTGCCATCCACACTTAAAGCCTATTTCGATCACGTTGTGCGAGCCGGTCTCACCTTTGAAGTCCGACAGGGTAACTATCGTGGCCTGTTGACCGGCAAGACGGCTACGTTGATTACGGCTCGGGGTAGTAAATCCTCGCCTACAGACGATTTTCAGACAACCTATCTTAGAAAAATACTAGCGTTTATCGGCATTGATGCAGTAGATGTCGTTGCCCTAGACGGACTGACCCTGGACCAGCAAACAAAAGAAAAGGCCATTTCTTGTGCTCAACAACAAATAGACGATTTACTTAATCGGACAGTCTCTCCTGTTTGGCAAGGTGAGTTCAGTGAGTATGATAAGCAGCAAATCAACTTCCTGCGGGCTGGTCAGGCGGACGCAATCGTTAAGGGTGATGCCCAAGCCTATGCTGAACTGTGTGCAGATAATATTCAACTCCTGATCCCGTCACAGGATGTGATTACTGGACGTAACGCTTTACTGGAAGCAGAGCAAAAACTCTTTAGTCGCACCAAGTTTGCGAGTTTTCAAAAAATTCCCTTACATATCGAGCGCAGCGGCAATTTAGCGGTCGAAGTTGGCCGTCAAGAAGTGACAATGCACAAACATCATGACACGGATGGTATATTCTCTACTTGTCAGAAATATACCCATGTTTTTCGCCTGACGCCGCAAGGCTGGCGCTTTGCAATGCTCATGTCCAATCCAAACGAGTGAACGTAAAATGTCAGACGAAAGAACCCTAATTTTTGAGCAAAATCGCCACACACTTGAGGGTATCGCCTATCGTATGCTAGGTGAACTGTCCGGTGCCTTGGATATTGTGCAAGAAACCTACCTAAAATGGTGTGAGATTGATGTCAGCACAGTGCATTCTCCACGAGCATGGCTAATCACAGTGTGCAGCCGGATTGCACTGAATCAACTTAAATCTGCCCGCGTACGCAGAGAACTGTATGTCGGTGAATGGTTACCAGAACCCTTGCCCGATCAGCTTAATCAAGATCCGAGGGTGCAGTTAGAATTAGATGATACGGTTTCGGTTGCCCTACTTCTAGCATTGGAACGACTCTCTCCTTCAGAACGAGCAGCCTTTCTGCTGCATGATGTGTTCAATCTGAGTTTTAATGAGATTGCCAACATATTAGGAA
Source organism: Leptolyngbya sp. Heron Island J (assembly GCF_000482245.1). Classification (GTDB taxonomy): domain Bacteria; phylum Cyanobacteriota; class Cyanobacteriia; order Phormidesmidales; family Phormidesmidaceae; genus Leptothoe. The sequence goes on from NZ_AWNH01000062.1 coordinate 17,401, forward strand.
AAAGCAATGCTAATTGTCGTCAGTTGGCTACCCGCGCACGCAAACATATTCGTGAGCATCGCCCCCGCTTTCAAACCACTCCAGAAGAACACCAAACCCTGCTGGAAGCCTTTATCAGTGCAGCTAGACAGGGTGAGCTAGATCGGCTTGTTACCTTACTTGCCAACCAAGTGGAACTATATTCCGATGGTGGCGGTCAGGTGGAAGCATTGCCCAGTATCCTTTGCGGAGCTGAAAAAGTCGCTAAATTTTTTGTCTCTGTGTTTGGTCGCTATCAGCGAAACGCGATCGCAATTCAAACGTTGTGGTTGCGATTCAATGGCTCTTCTGGTCTCCTCATCTATGAAAATGGTCAACTGGCAACAGCACTCACCATTGATGTCCATGCAGGGCATATCTATCGACTGTATGCCGTTCGCAATCCGGATAAGCTCAGCAATCTTCCAGCTGAGATGTAAGAGATTGACTCACCCATAACTAAATCTTTTCTGAAGTAGAAACAACCATGAGAATCTTTATTGCCGGTGCCTCAGGCATCATCGGTCACGCGCTCAACGCCTCATGAATCGGGGCGTATAGAAGATGAGCGTTGCCTCACACCAGGGTTAGGCACTGCCCACCAGCCGTTCGGCTGAGCTCACCGTCGAAGCCTTAATTCAGCGCCATTCTGCCCGAACGTTCAAACCCCTGTTCTAGGGTCGCCACAGCTTTCCATCCATTAAATCAAATCAACAAAGCGTTTAACCCTCTGCAACAAGGGGGCGATTTAGCCATGCCATTAAATACAACAATCCCCACATTAGACCGCTGGAGAACTGCTCCTACTATCGACACCCTTCGCTCGATCTACGATGCATCTGCCCCTCAATGGCAGGACAATTTGGCCCGTCTGGGGCAGCTCCACGATTATCAGCTGCTGTTCAACAACCATGCAGTGCGTACCTGCTTGAGCCATGTTGACCAGACATCTCACGTTCTCGACTGTGGGGTGGGAACAGGAGCCTTCAGTCTGGCACTGTTAGATAGCGTCAATCAGCCCGCTCATGTCTCTGGCGTCGATATTTCTCACCCCATGTTGACCCACGCTCAACAGATTCTGGAAAATCGCTGCAGGACTCTCGATTTGAGATGGGGAGATATCAAGAGCTTGCCCTTTGCCGATGAATTCTTCGACGCGGTCATATTTGCCCATGTTTTAGAGCATATGGCCGATCCTATAGAAACGCTGCGTGAGATGGTCCGAGTCCTGAAACCGGGTGCCCCTCTGATCGGTTCAGTGACTCGTAAAGGACTGGGTCAAGTCTTCATATCCCTGCGCTGGCAAAATCGAGGATATGCCTCTAACCAGCTGGACTCTTTCCTGCAAGCAGCAGGACTTGAGGCCGTGAGGTCCTTTGACTATGGCACTGGCTGGTCGAAATGGATGTGCATAGCTACGATCGGTATTAAACCAAGGAGAGAGAACGAAGTATGATGAAAACCATAGTATTCACCTGATATGGATAGCCACTCATCGGCACTGGGTTATCCTGGTTGTTATAGGGCAAGTATGACCATGATTGAAATTAAACACCCACAAGAGCAGGTACGTTTACGCCGCCTTGCCCTGGCTGCACAAGGTTTGTTGCAGGCTCAACCCTATGGACGTGGTTTGGCGGGGGCACGCAAAGCCATTAACCACCTCGGGTATGTACAGATCGACACTATATCGGTGGTAGAACGAGCACACCATCATGTCTTCTACTCTAGAGTGCCGAAATTTAAGCCCGCCATGACCAATCAAATGTTGCTCAATGGCGACATTTTTGAGTATTGGGCCCACGCGGCAGCTTTTCTCCCCATTACCGATTTTCGCTTCTCCTTACCCTACAAACACGCCATTAAAAGCGGCCAAACCCATTGGTATAGAAACCGTGATACAAAGCTCATGGGAGAGCTGTTGGCCCGCATCCGTTCAGATGGCCCGATACGAGCCCGAGATATCGAAACGAACACCACAAAACGTGCAGGTTGGTGGGACTGGAAGCC
>NZ_AWNH01000063.1 GCF_000482245.1 Leptolyngbya sp. Heron Island J
CTGACGGGGTTACACAACTGCTGAAAGGCCTATAACTTCAGTGGTTAAGAATGGGTAGATAAAAAAAGATAGGCTAGTTTTACGAACACGACCTATCACGACCTATGATACCGTCAATCTACCAAAGCTATCTAGAGAAGAAGCTCAGTGCCCGTCAGTCGTTGTTACTGTCATTGTTAGTCACGGTCGTGCACACGATCCGTGATGTGCGACTAGAGACCATAGCTGAGGCCCTGCCGCTGCCGATTCTATTTGAAAGTCGGCGAAAAAAGTACAACGGTTCCTTATGCTGGGTGCCATGGATGTAAATCGTCTCTGGCTGGGCCTATTCACCGTTTTCCTAAGGCATCAGCAGGTGACTAGAGGTAGCACCGTGTACGTGGCTATCGACCGCACAAGTTGGGGGCAGATCAATTTGTTGATGGTGAGTTTGATCTGGCGAAACCGAGCCATTCCGCTCTATTGGCAACGGCTAAAGAATCTGGGTAATAGCAACCTCAGGACTCAGCGTAAAGTACTGCGAGTAGCCTTATCGAGACTCTCAGACTACAAGGTAGTGGTACTCGGTGACCGAGAGTTTTGCTCGGTAGACTTGGCCTGTTGGCTGGGTGAGCAGCAGTGTTACTTTTGTCTGCGGCAGAAGAAATCAACCCACATTCAGTCCAATAATGATGACTGGATAGCCCTCTCTGAGCTTGAACTCACACCAGGAATGAGCTGTTTTTTCAATCAAATTACGGTCACCGAAAGCAAAGGGTTTGGACCGGTTCAGGTCGCGGGAAAATGGAAGCGACGTTACCAGGGCTTTGCACCTGACGAACCTTGGTATATTCTCACCAACTTCGATAGCCTGGATGCGGCGATCTCAGGATATCAGAAGAGGTTCTCCATAGAGGAACTGTTTCGTGACCTAAAATTAGGGGGCTACTGCCTCGAAAAAACGCGAGTTGAGGGCAGGCGATTTATGACCATGGTGCTCTTAATCGCCATTGCCTATACTTGTGCGACCACTCAGGGACAGCGGCTTAAACAGAAGGCGTTGCAAAAGTATATTGCTAGACCCGAAACTCAAGGCCTTAACCAAAAGCGACACAGTGCTTTTCATGTCGGATTAACCGCTTATCGCTGGGTTCCTTTTTGGCACCGTTGCCACAAACAAGTTCAGGCTTTGATGAGACTCGACCGAAACAAAATTGAGTATCATTTACGAGGGTTAAGAGCTATAGAAGCTGTCCTAGATACGCTTTAGCCGTTGTGTCTCCCTTTCAGGAAAGCCACTAACTGTTCCAACTTGTCCCATGCTGCGCCGCTCGCAATAATCTCTTTGGCCTTTGTCACACCCTGAGCACAGGCCGCCTCAAAGGTATCGCCTGGTACGGCACCCCCTACCTGCAAGGCCAGGGACGCATTTAGAGCTACGGCATCTTGCTGAGCTTGGGTACCCTTACCCTGAAGCACATTGCGTAGAATGGTCATATTTTCCTCTAGCTCGCCACCACGTAGGTCCGCTACGTCAGCCTTCGCCAAACCTAGCTTTTGCGGGTCAAGCACCTGGGCTGACACTTGACCATTGGCTAATACAGCCACATCTGTTGCATCTCCCAAACCAGCTTCATCCAGCCCTTCACGGCCATGGAGTACCATGGCTTGCCCCATGCCCAGCTGGTTCAACGCTGCGGCCATGGTAGAAATAACCGATGGGTCAAACACACCAATTACCTGACTGGTAGGCCGCAAGGGATTTACCAAAGGCCCCAGTAGGTTAAAGACCGTCCGAATTTTTAACGTGCCGCGAATGGGAGCCACCGCCTTCATCGCTGGATGCCACCCGCGGGCAAACAGGAATGTCACACCGACTTCTTTAACGGCTGCCTTAGCTTTTTCAGGAGGCGCACTCAGGTCCACACCTAACCCTTCCAGCACATCAGCAGAACCCACTTTGCTTGATGCTGAACGGTTACCATGCTTGACTACGGGAATGCCTGCGGCGGCAGCTACAAACGTCACAGCGGTGGAGATATTAAACGTAGAGGCACCATCACCCCCCGTGCCACAGGTATCAATACGGGGTGTAGGTAATGAGTCATCAGCCTGCATGCCACCCAAGGACTGGCCCTGTAAGACTCGGGCCATACCTGCTAGCTCATCTGCGGAGAAGCCTTTTGACTGTAAGGCCGCCAGGATCGCTCCGGACATAATGGGATCAATCGCTTCCGTCAACCAGCCCTGCATCAGCGATTCAGCTTGTTCGACTGAGAGGGACTGCTTATCAATGAGCTGCTGTAGCAGACTAGACCAGTTGGTTGTCATTGCAGTAGGGCGTTTACGACTTCAGTCAATAACGCTACTACACAAAGGATTTCAAAAGGCGATGGCGTAGAGCAAACTTAAGATTGATAAGTTCTACCGATCGCCCCGCCAACAGACCAGTGGCAATCATATGGTGATAGTCGGCAACCGTCCATCGGGTTAGGGGTTTGACCATGGGCTTATGGATTAGGGGGTAAAACCTTCACGTTGCTATATCTTACAAAACTATTCTGTTAATCAAAGCCTTCAATGGGAGCAAATCCTTGGCGTTGGATGTTTTCAGTGACTACGCGGGGTTCCATAAACTGGAGGAGATAGTCGGCACCCCCAGCTTTTGAGCCAACGCCGGAGAGTTTGAAGCCGCCGAAGGGTTGGCGAGCGACAATGGCACCGGTGATGCCTCGGTTGATGTAGAGGTTGCCAACTTCAAAGGCGGTTTGGGCTTGTTCTATATGTTCAGGAGTGCGGGAGTAGAGTCCACCTGTGAGAGCATAGTCAGTATTGTTGGCAACAGTAAGCGCTTCTTCAAAAGTCTTTGCTGCGATAACAGCGACCACAGGACCAAAGATTTCTTGCTGAGCGATTTGGGCATCAGGAGAAACTTGGGTAAAGATAGTTGGACCGATGAAGTAGCCAGTAGTTGGGGGTTCCATGGAGAGAGCCATCTCTCCCTCCTGTTTTCCACGCTTGATAAATTCTTGAATCCGCTGCTGAGACGTGGCATCAATCACTGGACCAACCTTAGTTCCAGGAGAATCAGCAGCACCGATATTAAGGGAACGGGTTGCCTCGATCAGTCGTTGCACAAACGTATCGTGAATGTCTTCTAGAACAATCACCCGTGAGCAGGCGGAACACTTTTGCCCACTGTAGCCAAAGGCGGATTGCACCACACCTTGCACGGCCTGATCGAGATCCGCACTGGCATCAATGATGATGGCGTTTTTGCCTCCCATTTCAGCAATCACTCGCTTCAGATGGTTTTGGCCGGGGCTAAGCTGGGCGGCATCGGCATAGATGCGACAGCCAACGTCTCTGGAACCTGTGAAAGCGATCAGGTGAATATCGGGATGCTTGACGAGATGGGCTCCCACGGTGGAGCCTTGGGCGAAGATTAGCTGAAAGACGCCAGGAGGGAAACCAGCTTCGATCAGGATTTCGGCTAGCTTAGCGGCAACGACAGCAGAGTTCTCGGCAGGTTTGAGCAGGGTGCAGTTGCCAGTGACGAGGGCGGCGACGGTCATACCAGTTGCGATCGCAATCGGAAAATTCCACGGTGCTATCACCAACGCAATCCCGCGAGGAAAATAGCGATACCGATTGGTCTCTCCAGGCAGATCGGCAGCCCTACCTCGATCCAAACGCTCCATCTCGTCAGCATAGTAACGACAAAAATCGATCGCTTCTGAAACCTCCGCATCGGCTTCCCGCAGGGGTTTACCCACCTCTAGAACAACCCAGGTGGCCAGTTCTGCCTGGCGAGCGGCCATTAATTCACCCGCTCGGCGCAGGCAGGCAACTCGGTCTGAAGCTGGGGTATGTCGCCAGGTGGTAAAAGCCGCTTTGGCAGCGGCAACAGCTTCATCGGCTTGGGCAGCGTCCAGTAAACCAATATGACCAACGATTTCGTTGGGGCTGGAGGGATTGACGGACGGCACCAGGGTTTCTGTTTGCAAGTACTGGCCATTGACCCAAGGCCAATAGGTTTGACCCAGTTGCTTGCGCACCTGGGCTAATGCCTGCTGGGCTACCTGTCTTGCTTGGGTCTGGGCATAGTCGGTATCGGGGGCATTTGCAAACTGGTTAAGGGCTACTGGCTCGGCAGGCTGGGTGTCGATGTCGGTGAATTCTGGTTTGGCTAAGAGATCGGCTGTGGGTGTAGCTTCTAGCCTTTGGCGCAGGAATGAGGTGTTGGCGGTATTCTCTAGCAGGCGACGGATAAGGTAGGCCATGCCTGGAATCAGGTTGCCATAGGGACAATAGACGCGGACGCGATGGCCGCGATTCACCAGAGCACCCGCTAGTTTGTCGGCCATGCCGTAGAGTACCTGTAGCTCAAGGTGCCGATCAGGAACGTGGAAAGCATTGGCAATAGCGAGGGCATGGGCTTGCGATCTCACATTATGGCTACCAATGGCGGCATAGACCACGCTATAGTTTTCCAACAGCAGCCGAGTCATCCGTTCAAAGTTGGCATCGGTGGAAACCTTATGGCGATAAACCGGCGGTGCCCAGCCGTGCTGAATCGCCTTAATCATCTCCTGGTCCCAATAGGCTCCTTTAACCAGCCTGACGGTGAGGGGGGTACCGCGCTCAGTGAGCCACCGAATAATCTCTTTTAAGTCTTGATAGCTGTCTCGCAAGTAGGCCTGTTGGGTGATGCCAATATCGCTACGCTGACGAAATTCAGGTTCCATCAGCACCTCTTTCAAAATTGCCAAGGTGAGATCTTTATAGACATATTGTTCCATGTCAAAATGGACGGCGATGCCTAGCTCTTCGGCTTTACGCAACAATTTGCGGACGCGCTCACTGACTTTGGCTTGAGTACCAATCGGGTCTAAGGGATCAAACTGGGAATAAAAGGCGGTTAATTTGACTGAAACTTGAGCATTAGGTAGACGTTCCCTAAGCGTAGTCGAAGGGGACGTTTGTTGGCTAGGGAACCAAGCCGCCAGTTGTTCCATTAACAACAGATAGCGGTTGAGATAGTCTTCGGCTTCTGTTTCGGTGACGACGGCTTCACCCAAGAGATCTAGGGTAAAGGTGAGATTTTGTTTTTTGAGGTGGTTTAGGGTTTTGAATACCTGGTCGATGGTTTCCCCTGCGATGTATTTTTTGGCAAGGATAGCGACGGTGGTGGAAAAGGTGGTGGCGGCCAGGTGACCGGGGACTGAGTCGGGTTGGGTAAAGTTGAGCAGTGCTTTAAGGGGAACGGGTAGCTCAACGATGTCTTGGCTTAGATAGTCGCGAATGTGGCGGGCGATTTCGGTTTTGTCGGAGAGCCCGGGAAGGCAGTCGATCAGGCGGAAGAGCTGGACGCGCAGGCCGGGGTTGGCCATGGCGAAGGCGAGGAGCTGATCGTGAAGTTGGATGCGATCGCGAATTTGCCCCAGCCAGCCATGGTGTTCTTTGGTCTGGGCAAGCAGCTCTTTAGCGATGATTTGGGTGGCGGTTTCGTAGGCAGGCGCAGCGGTGGGTGTGGTGGGTGTACCTTGGACGACCATGGGGTGACCTCCGATTGTGCGAGTGCCTATTTCCCATTGTGTTCACTAGCTAAAGTTTTGTTTGTAATTTCTGCGTCTTTGTTGCAAACGGATAGTTTTGTTTACAGAGATGATGACATGGGGCTGGTAGGCCGTGCCGCTGGATTCGGCTTTGCTCCCCCAGATATTCACCTGAGGACTGAGCAAAGTCAAAATCTGCCATTATCAGCCAATCCGCCCCCGAGGGCTAAGCGGAGTCATATATTAACTAGATACACAGTCTGGGCTTAATATATGAGCTATCGCCAGTACAGATTATCCAGACACTAATTTGCTAATCACCAATCCTAAACGATCAAATGAATCGATAACTACTAAACCACATTGGTATGACTACTATGCTGGCTACTCCCACGTATTTACCAGAAGGATTATCGAATCAAGCAATCTCCATAGCACCTCAGTCATTTTAGATCCATGGAATGGATCTGGAACAACTACACTTATGGCATCAATTGCCGGATATTCATCGATCGGGATAGACCTCAATCCAGTCATGAAAATCATTGCAAAGGCAAAGCAAGCAACTCCAAATGATATCGAAGGACTTGACATAAGAGATCTTTTTCTCTCTCCACGAATATCCGTTCAAGACACCATCTCCGATCCTTTAGGAATATGGTTTTCAAGGACAACAATCAATAGTATAAGAAGAATAGAAACTGCAATATTAGCAAATACAAAGAAAAAATCAACCAATCAAGCTGTCAACTCCTTAAACACTAAAAAATGCTTACTATATACAGCATTATTTAAGACTCTTCGATATTATCTAAAGCCTTTTATTCCATCTAATCCAACATGGATAAAAAAGCCAAAAACTGATTCAGACAAACTAGAAATTCGACCAAAAGATATTAAGGAAACGTACCTAAAAATCTTAGATGAAATTTACAATGGTTTAAAAACCAAAAGCAAAAAATGGCCTTATAAACCTAGCCAATTCATTATTGGATCATCATTAGATATTCCATCAAAAAATAGTTCTATTGACTTTGTTCTAACCTCACCTCCCTACTGCACAAGAATAGATTATGGAGTAGCTACACTTCCTGAGTTAGCTCTTTTATCAACAGGTGGAATCAGTGAGATTCAGTTAATTCGAAGAAGCCTAATGGGAACCACAACAGTACCTAAAAAACCGCAATGCATAACCAATGCAATTGGAGAAAAGTGTTTGAGTTTTCTCCATATGGTTAAAGCTCATCCATCAAAAGCATCTAAATCTTACTATTACAAAAATTTCACTCAATATTTTATATCTTTGGATAAATCAATCCAGGAGATCAATAGGGTTCTTAAATATATGGGAAAGTTTGTTTGTGTAGTGCAAGGCTCTTTTTATAAAGATGTGTATTGTGATTTACCAGGAATAGTTATAGATATGGCAGAGAAAAATAACCTAAGGCTAGTAACGCATTCAGAATTTGAGAACAAGCAGAATATGGCAAATGTTAATTTAAAAGGAAAAACCTATCGTAAAAATACGTCCGTTTCAGAAGCAGTTTTGTGCTTTAGAAAAGGAGGTTGATATGACTAAAGAAGACTTGATTCTATCTCTAGAAAAGAAGGTAGATAAGGTTCACACCCAAAGTCTGGACTTATCCTTTAATGAGCTCTTTGCCATGTATAGTGACAAAGAATTGGATATAAATCCAGATTATCAGAGGCTTTTTAGGTGGACTCCCGGAGCTAGATCGAGATTTATCGAATCTTTATTACTTGAAATGCCTGTTCCACCAATATATGTTGTTGAGTCAGAAGTTGGTTCCTATCAGCTTATTGACGGTCTACAAAGGTTTTCATCATACTTACATTTACGTGGTGCACTTGAAGCCAATCACTTAAGCCCTCCCGTAAAAAAAGGTGAGTTTCTAGAACTGCAAGAATGCGATATTGTGACAGACTTAAATGGTTTTACCTTTGAAACTCTTCCTACTTCGCTAAAAATCAGACTAAAGCGAGCTTTTGTACGTGTTGAAGTTGTTCGAAAGGGTAGTGACAATAGATTTAGATATCATATGTTTAAAAGGTTAAATACTGGAGGAGAACCATTAAGTCAACAACAGCTCCGAAACTGCACCATACGAATGCTAGACTCAAAATTTATAGACTTTGTCATAGGCCTAAGCAAAAACAAAAAGTATCAAAAATGTATTGAAAATATTTCCTATACTCAAAGCCTAAATGCCTTTGATCAGGAGCTTGTCTTGCGTTTTCTTGCCTTCAAGAATCATAGGCAAAACTTTGTGCATGACGTTGCTGATTTTCTTACTGAATATATGGAGAAAATATCAGATCCTGATGATAAAGAAATTATTTTTGATTATTCATCAGAAGAAAAAATTTTTGACAAGACGTTTTCTGTTCTAAGTAGGGCTTTGGGCAACAAAGCATTTGGTAGGCATGGCAAAGATAAAATTCAATCAAATTTCTCTGTTTATCACTTTGAAGCAATTTGCACAGGAATACAGGCAGTTTTACAAAAAATAGATGTTGACAATGATTCCCATATTGAACAAGTGAAAAATAAGCTTAAAGTGCTCAAAGCGGATAAGGACTTTATTGCGGCTACGACAGGAGGTGGTAAAAACTCACCAGGACCACTCAAGCGAAGGGTTGAAATAGCCACCAATAAATTATCTGAAATAAATATATGAATTTAGAGAATTTTCAGGCTCAATTGGAAACAGAGCGCGAGTGGAGAGAATCTGAAATCCGCTTTTTAGATAATAATCAAAGGGCTTTAAGCAATGACAACGATAGAAAGTTGATGCGTCGAGCTATTTTGTGTCTTATCTATGCTCATATTGAAGGTTTTGTTCAATTTGCCTTCTCACTTTATGTTGATGAAATCAACAAAGAGAATCTTGTTTGTTCTGATGTTAAACCTGCTATTGCTGCCGCTGCCTTGCATAAGGAATTTAATGCACTTAGAAATATAGATATGAGAAGCAAGCTTCTTAAGAATTCATCTTCAGATGATAAATATCTACGTCGTTTTTCAAGGGATATAGAATTTGTTGAGAATATCGGAGGCTTTTACAGCCATCCAATATCAATTCCTGAAAGTTTTATAGACACTAATAATAATGTTGGCAAGGAGGTTTTAGAAAAACTCTTGTTCCAAGTTGGTCTTGAATATGAGGACTTAAAGAGTATTTATTCACCTTTGACTAGACTACTTAATGTGAGGAATGATATTGCTCACGGCAAGCGTAAAGCAGGAATTGAAGATAAAGAATATCAGATATTTTTAGACTGCTCTCGGAATATTATTAGTTCAATCTCAGGTAGGCTTACAACAGCGTATGGATCAAAAGAGTTTTTAAAGATCCCATCATCTAAGATCTCGGCATATTGAGTATATTCATCACAGTCCGGTGAAATATGGCCTTGTGCAAAATCCTGAGAATTGGCCCTACTCCGGCATTCGACTCTTCAGGAAAAGCGTGGATTGAGGCTGAGCTACCATTAATTGGACAGACATTATAGCCTGCCCACCCTATGCTTGACTCAGCGATCTGGGGCTGATAGCCTACACAATAAGCAACTGACCTCAGTTGTTTTTCGCACCCAAAAAATTAGCTGCGCGAGATGATGGTGCTACCAACACCAACACCCCGCTAACCCTCCAACTGCTACTACCAGTTGGTGAGCTGTGAGCATTTTACAGCCACCCTGATTTTAGTTGCAGGGTGGCTAACTTTTTGGGGGCATTTCCTCCCTGTCGTTTCGTGGTTAAAACCACCCATTAACCAAAGGAAAACGCCCCTATGACCTTCTCAAACCAGGCACCCCAGGTGCCGCCCAGTCTACCTGCCGACTTTTCCAGCAGCCTGCCCCCAGGCAGCTCCATTCGCCATATACTGCTCGGCCATCCCAGCCATATTCGTCAGACCATTCACCTGCTCCACAATCTGCGCTATATGGAAACCAGCCAGTGGAGCCCCCTGATCGAAGTGCCCAATAATCGGCTAATTTTAAGACCAGAGCCAGACGAAGTAATCAGCATGCTAGTCAGACGCTTGTAGACACCTCCTCGCCCCTCGTACCCAGCGTCTCGCTGGGCACGCAACTCTTGCCTCTAGCAACTGCCAAAAGCCAGAGCCAAAGGCTCCATTCTGGTACACCGTAGGAGCGTTGCATGCAACGCTCCTAAGAAGATGGCATCCCCTCATGTCTCACCATAAACCTCATAGGCAACAATCTTATCCCTCAACCGCCCCGCCAACCACTCATTCGCCTCCCCCAACGCCTCTAAAATCATCTCCGCTTCCGCCCTATACCGCCGAATCTTCTCCTGCCGCCAATGCCTCGGCGGCTCCTGCAAATTACTAATCCGATCCGCCAGCTTCACCATCCACACCTCCCCAGGCTGCTGCCGAATCCGCTCCAAACTATCCGCCATCCGCTCTTCCTTCGGCAGCCCCAGATCCTTACTCAACGCCAACACCCCAGCCGCCACCTCCGACCCAAACTCCGACGCCACCCGCTCATAAGTCACGGCAGTATCCTCAATCGTGTCGTGTAACAGCGCACACTGCACCGCCAAATCTGGCTGCTGCACTGTCGGTGTCGCCGCAATCGCTCGCATCACCTCCATTGCCACATTACCCAGGTGATTAATGTAGGGGCGCTCCGTACCTGGCACTCGTTGCCCCCAATGAGCATCCGCCGCAAAATTCCACGCCTTTGTGTATGCATCTGGAGTCCATAGGTTCATAGGTAGTGAGTGATGAGTGTCAGAAACTGATAGCGCTAAACATTCAAACCAGTGAACTAAATTTCCTTTTAGGAGATATTTCTCCTCCCAAAAGGAAATCAATAGGCAACAATTAGGCTAGCGTTTTGCGATAACCCACCATCAACCCACACCCCAACAGTAAGGCAACTGTTGTTGCAGGTTCAGGAACGGATGTTGTTGTCCCAGGCACAAGACTCAGAGCATTAATCCCAATTGCACTGGTAGACACTGAACTGCTAAATGCAACCCTGGCAATATTGGCCTCGTCGCTAGCTACCCCAAAAAAGGCAGCAGAATTATCTAAGGCTAAGGACGATGACCCCGGCGCTGAGAACGTATCTAGAAGATTGCCATCAATGTCAAAGGCAGAAATAAAACCAGTAAATGAGAAAATATCATCCACAGCAATCTGACTGCCAACTGCCGCAACAGGTTGGTCAAAAATCAGTGTGACTGGCCCCGGATTACCAGGAGCCGGTGGGGGTGCAGGCAACAAGCCTGTAAAGAGAATAAAATCTCCATCCGCAAAGTTGGTTTCAATTCCGCCACTAAGGGTCTGAAAAACAAATGGGGGCAAAATCGCTGGGTTAGTTGTTGCCGGAATTTCCACTGTCAACCCTAGGCCTGATTCTGTTGTTGCAGTAAACGAATCACCTAAAAACACGTTAGGATCAGGCACACCAGTAAACACTCTACCCAAACTTGACCAATCCAGACTATCAGTCCCCTGCAGTGCTGACCGATCAGAGACAAACGTAATGGCAGTAGCTGGCAAACTTGCCAGAACAGTACAGGCCATCCCTCCAAGAGCAATGGCAGAAATTTTGTAGGTAGCGTTCATAAAAACGACCAATTTAAGTTAGCTTGACTGGAAAATTTATAGTAGGCAAGTAATTTTAAGCTAAGCCATCACTGACGCGAAGCTACCATTCATTAACGAATCTCAATAGGATAACTCCCCGCCGGATGGGCTGGAGCCACCACTGGTACTCAGTCAGAGGCTGAGTACCAGTGGTGGCTGAGTACCAGTGGGTCCAGTGGGCAGTGGGCAGTGGGCGATGGGCATCTGCCGCAAAATTCCAGGCTTTGATATACACATCCGGAATCCATAGAGTCATTGCAAAATGCCCACAATTACAAATAAAGGTGACCGTCTTACGCCACAATGCTTACAGGCTAGTTACAACAAAAGTATGCCTCCTTGAGGAAATTATCATGGTGTGTTCCCTAATCCAGCGTGTGTCGCCTGTCTGGTTATTGGCCGTTATTTCTGTTTGGGTGGCGATTTCACCACCCACTGCCGCCCAAACCACTCTGCGCATCATGGCCGCCAATACCACAAGTGGTAATTTCCAATCCTACGACCCAGGCGAAGGTACTCGTATCTTTCAGGGTCTCACACCGGATATTGTTCTCATCCAAGAATTCAATATCGGTGACAACTCTGAGAACGACATTGAGGCGTGGATTGACACCACCTTTGGAGAAGAGTTTGTCTACTATCGCGAATACGATGCCCAAATTCCCAACGGTATCATCAGCCGCTATCCCATCTTAGAATCAGGTGAATGGGACGATCCTGCCGTCAGCAATCGCGATTTTGCCTGGGCTAAACTTGATCTGCCTGGTGAGCAGGATCTGTGGGCCATCAGCGTACATTTTCTTACCCGTAGTGATAATACACGCAATATTCAAGCCAATGCTCTGGTTGAGTTTGTTCAAGCGCATGTTCCTGATCAAGACTTATTGGTGATTGGCGGAGACTTAAATACTCGCAATATTACAGAATCTGCGTTGCAAACTTTGGGCAATGTGGTGAATACTCGGCCACCCTATCCAATCGACCAGGACGGTGACATCGATACTAACGCTAGTCGCAGTCGTCCCTATGATTGGGTATTTGCTGATATTGACTTGCAGGAATATGAAGTGCCGGTTGAAATTGGGGAAAATACATTTTCCCACGGTCTCGTGTTTGACAGTCGAGTCTATTCTCCCCTGTCAGACGTTGAACCCATTCGCCGTAACGATAGCGATGCATCCAATATGCAGCATATGGCTGTGATTAAAGACTTTTTTATTCCTAAGCAACGTCTGGGCTCGTCGCCCCTGAGAAGCTGTCGAACAATCACAGAAAATGTGAGTAACGGCGGATGGCGACAGTATTATTTTGATATTCCCAGTGGAACGACTCAGGTAGAAATCCAGCTGATGGCAGCCAACGAAGATCATAGGAGCGATGTCGATCTCTATGTGCGTCAACAGGCAGAACCATCTTTAAGTAGTTATGACTTTCGGCCCTGGCTCAATGGCAGCAATGAGACTGTTATCCTCAACGATCCAACTCGACCAGAGCTAAGCAGCGGTCGCTGGTATATTGGCACTTACGGTTATTTAGGGGGCGAATACTCATTAACGGCTTTAGTGGATAACTGTGAAGCATAAAAGCCTCGACCATGCTCAGCCTACTGCCCTAACATCTGCAGCTTATACAAACTGGCATATAGCCCATCTGCTGCTAACAGCTGATCGTGGCTCCCCTGTTCTACTAGATGGCCTTGCTTCAGCACCAAAATCCGGTCCACATTGCGAATGGTCGATAGCCGGTGAGCGATGATGATGGCTGTGCGATCTTTTAGCAGCGTATTCAAGGCGGACTGAATTTGTGCTTCAGTACCCACATCTAAATTGGCGGTGGCCTCATCCAAAACTAGAATGCCAGGATTGCGGATGGCTGCACGGGCAAAGGCTAACAGCTGTTTTTCACCACCAGAGAGATTGGTCCCCCGCTCCCGCAGCATGGTGTCATAGCCCTGGGGCAGCTTTTCGATAAAGCCCGCAACGTTGGTCGACTCGGCTGCATGGCGGATTTGGGCAGGGGTATACTCTTCACCCAGGGTGATGTTGCTGCTGACATCGCCTGAAAAGAGAAATCCATCTTGCAGGATAATCGCCATGCGTGTGCGCAGGTCTTCTTGGGCCAAATCGCGAATATCAACGCCATCTAGCAAAATCTGTCCTTTGCTGACTTCATAAAGGCGACAGAGTAGGCGAATAATGGAGCTTTTCCCAGCCCCCGTGGGTCCAACTAATGCAACTTTCTCGCCGGGACGAATGGTGAAGTCTAAATCTCGTAGAACGTATTCATCGGTTTTATAGCCAAAGGAGACATGATTAAACCGAATCTCACCAGGGAGTACATTGCCGCGTTGGTCAATGGGTTCGGGGAGGATTGCTGGATCATCAATGTCTTTGATTTCGATGGGTTCATCTAGGAGGTCATTTAACCGCTCGACGGCGGTAAATCCGGCTTGAATGGCAGTGAATTTGTCGGCAAACTGGCGTAGTGGTTCGAAGAGACGCTGGGCAAAGAGGATAAAGGTGGTGAGGGTGCCGATTTCCATGTTTTCACCGAGCACTAGCCAGCCACCAATACCTAGAACGATTGCGATCGCAACCAGGGCAATCCACTCTAACGTAGCCGACACTGCCGAATCATAAAAGATCGTACGATCAACTGCTTGCATATAGCGCTGGTTAGTCGAACGAAACAGATTGGCATTAAAATTCTCTCGCCGGAACAGCTGCACCACTTCAATTCCGGCAATATTCTCCTGCAGATTAGCATTCAGCGCCGATAGTTCTTCTCGGGCCTGATAATTGGCCTTACGATATTGCTGCTGAAAATAAACAATAACTGCCGTTACTGGCACCAACAAAAATATCAGGCTCAGGGCCAAGCGCCAGTCGATCAACAACATGATCACCACCGACACTAAAATCGAAAACATGTCGCTAAAAATGCCGATAGCCCCGGTGGAAAACACATCGCCTAAAGCATTGACATCGCTGGTCAAACGCGTAATTAATCGACCCACAGGCGTGCGATCAAAAAATCGCATCGATAGCGCTAATACATGGTGAAACATGTCATTACGAATGTTGCGCGTAATATCCTGTCCCACCTTCTGCACTAAAAAACTCTGCCAGCCGTCTAACGCTAGCCGAGTCCCAATGCATAGCAACAGCAACATAATCAGAATGTTTAAACCATCCTGTAAAGGTCGCGCCACCAAAAAATCCCAGGCACCAGTCTCTTGATTAATCAGCGAGATCGCCTGACCAATCAGAACAGGTTGCAATGACTGGGCAAAGGCCAGGGGCACTAGCAGCAGCAGCGGTAAAACGAGATTTCTTTTCTCGCGAAGAATGTAGGGAAGCAGACGCTGAAACAGCTGCCAGTCGTAATTAGCGCCTTTTTGAACGGTAGATACTGAAGAAGAAGCCATAAGGGATTGATGGGTCTTTTAGAGCGGAGGAGGTATGGGGGAGGATGTTTGATGATTGAAAAAATATCGTTATGTTAGCTGAGCACAAATGCAGAGAAGTTTTAGGAGGCCAAACGGTAACAAAATTGTAGTAGCGAAATTATTTCACAGTTGCTTTTCCCCTTTAACAGGAGCTGCTGAGCATACACATCTCAAATTGAGGTGCAAAATCCTGAATTACCTCCTTTAACTCTCCCTTAGTCAGGGGGACTGAAGTTACCCCCTGACTAAGGGGGGTAATACAACCGTAAATGCCATGTCCAATCACTTGTGTGTATACCGTAACCTCTAGAAGGGGAGGTACTGTAGGCAGAGGCATCTCAACACTTGACCAGGCTACTGCCCCCTTAGTCAGGGGAAAAAGCGATTGTCAACTCCTTCAATCGACAGACTATCTCCACCTAATTAATTCATTAAAGACACGATAGCCTAGGCCGCCACCATAGCCTGCTGACGAATCAAGTCGACATACTCACTCAGATTATCAACATTGAGCCGGTAGCTGAGCGGATGGGCTACTAATCGCGCTGTGCTTTCAAACAACACTTCTAGCTCCATCAGGTTGTTTTCTTTTAAGGTGCGTCCAGTGGAGACTAAATCTACAATTGCCTCGGACATGCCGGTAATGGGGCCTAACTCAACCGAACCATACAGGGGAATAATTTCAACGGGTAAATCAATACTCTGAAAGTAACGACGGGCGCTGTTGACAAATTTGGATGCGACGCGGCAGTGAGGAGGCAAATCGAGGGCAGAACGGTAGGGGCCATCTTTTCTAACGGCCACAGAGAACCGGCAATCGCCAAAACCTAAATCTGCTAGCTGGGCAACCTTAGGTTCTTTTTCGTAGAGCACATCGTAGCCCACCACTCCCAGCTGGGCCTGACCATATTCGACATAAACGGGCACATCCTGGGCCCTAACCAGCAGCCCCTTAGCCCGACCGCTGCTTTCAACAATTTGCAACTGCCGGTTACTGCTATCTAAAAATCCACTAAAGTCTAACCCGACCCCCTGTAGCATCCGGATCGTATCTTTGAGCAACGAGCCCTTAGGTAGTGCGACGGTAATCATTTGGGGCGGCAGGGTATAAAGTCTGTAGTTATCTTAACAATTTACTTAACAAACAAACGTCATCGGTCGTTCTGGATTCTCTACGGTCGATGTCATGCCGGACCAATGGCCTGAGCGGCGGCTTCAGCTGCGATCGCAACATGGGTCCAATGAGTACCGCCCTGACAATAGACCACATAGGGCTCCCGCAATGGCCCATCTGCCGACAGCTCTGAGGTACTGCCATCGATAAAGGTTCCCCCCGCCATCACCAACTGACTGTCATAGCCAGGCATCCCAGCAGGCACCGGATCAACATAGGCTTCAATCGGCGAATGCTGCTGAATTGCGCGACAAAAAGCCACTAGCTTATCCGGATCTGCTAACCGAATCGCCTGAATCACATCCCGTTGCCCAGCATCCACTGCCGGATTCACCCCATAGCCCAGCTGGTCAAACGTATGGGCCAGCAAATAATTTCCCTTTAAAGCTTCACCCACCATCTGGGGAGCTAGGAACAGCCCCTGGAATAGCAACCGACTTTGATTAAACGTCGCCCCGCCCGAACTACCAATCCCTGGTGAAGTCAGACGGCAGGTAGCCGCTTCCACCAAATCGGCACGTCCGGCCACATAGCCGCCAGTAGTCGCAATCGTCCCTCCAGGATTTTTGATCAGCGAGCCCGCCATCAAATCGGCACCCACCGCCGTGGGTTCTTGAGTTTCTACAAACTCGCCATAGCAGTTATCAACAAAGCAAACCGTGTCCGGATTTTGAGCCTTTACCGAGCGCACAATTCGCCCAATGTCCTCAATGGTTAAACTAGCTCGCCAGCTATAGCCACAGGAGCGCTGGATCAGCACCATTTTTGTATTGGGGCGAATCGCAGTGGAGAGGCCTGACCAATCTACAGTGGCGGCTGGAGTCAAGGGCAATTCACGATAGCTGACCCCAAACTCCTTCAGCGAACCTTGCCCATGACCACGCACACCAATCACTTCCTCTAGGGTGTCATAGGGGGCTCCAGTCACAGCCAGCAGCTCGTCCCCAGGCCGCAGCACCCCAAATAACGCACAGGTAATCGCATGGGTACCTGATACAAATTGCACCCTAACGGCTGCCGCCTCAGCCTCAACCAAGGTCGCAAATACTCGATCCAGGGTTTGCCGTCCTAAATCATCGTGTCCATATCCTGAAACCCCGGAGAAATGATGCGTTCCCACTTTATGTGCACGAAACGCCGTCAATACTCGTGCAACATTTACCTTGACCTGGGAGTCAATTGCGTAAAAAATCGAAAATAGTGCTTGTTCTGTTGGCTGCAATGTCTTCAGGCTATTCACTCGCTCACTTGGGCTAATTGCGCGGGTTTAATTGTGACGCAAGTTGGCCCCTACGTTAACGCTGAGATTTTTACATGACTGTTGCAAACGTTCCAAAACCACCTATTAACTGGCCTACAGCCATCTTTATGGTTGCTGTACACAGCATTGCCTTACTAGCATTTTTACCAGGAAATTTTAGTTGGAGCGCCCTAGCTGTGGCGCTTTTTTTACATTGGCTTACAGGCTGTTTGGGGATTACCCTGGGATGGCACCGTCTGGTTGCCCATCGCAGCTTTAAAACCCCCAAGTGGGTGGAATATTTTTTTGTATTTTGCGGCAGTCTAGCTTGCCAACACGGTCCCATCGAATGGATTGGTCTACATCGTCACCACCATGCGTTTTCTGACCAGCCTGTCGATCACCACAGCTCCACAAAGGGCTTCTGGTGGAGCCACATGGGGTGGATTTTCCATGAAGTACCTGCTGATAGCGATGTACCCCGTCTGACGAAGGATATTGCCAACGATCCGTTCTATCTATTCTGTGAACGGTATTTCCTGCTGATGCAAATTGCCCTGGGCTTATTGCTGTACGCCGTTGGTGGTTGGCCATTTGTCCTGTGGGGCATTTTTGTGCGTCTGGTGGCGGTTTACCACTGCACCTGGTTTGTTAACAGCGCCACCCATAAGTTTGGTTACCGGACCTACGACGCGGGTGATTACTCCACCAATTGTTGGTGGGTTGCTGTAGTTACCTATGGTGAAGGTTGGCACAATAACCACCACGCATTTCAATTTTCTGCACGCCATGGCTTGAAATGGTGGGAAGTTGATGTCACCTGGATCACCATTCAGCTGCTGGCTAAGCTGGGGCTAGCAACCAAGATCAAGTTGCCCAAGCAGGAAGATATGCAGCAGGCGGCTCTATCAACTTAGGGACCACTACTTAGGGGCTGAGCGTAAACTATTGCCGGGTCGTCAGAATGGCACCACCGACTAGCCCGGCGATTAATACCGCTAAAATCCTCAAGGACGTTGACAAGAGCAGCCAAAATCCGGAGATGGCTAGCAGTATGGCGATCACGATCAATAACCCCAGCCAGCCAGAGGCGGGGAGATGGCTGTATTGCTTCCATTGATGGCCAGTCCAACGCCACAACCGTCGATAGGGATGGGCTCCTGATAGCTGCTCCAGGCCAAACCCGCCATCTCGAATCACATAAATTTGCTGACAGCGATCGCAACCAAATGCCTCAGTCAGCGTAATGCCCTGAATTTTGCCCCGATGGCGACACGTCGGACAGGGGTAAACTTCACTCAAATCTATTTTTTGAACCAGCTTTTGGGAGCGCAGGGCTCGGTCCTTAAAAAATTTTCGGTTGCGCAGCACTTGCTTGAAGAGAGGGGGTTAGGGACTGGAGCGAAATGTAAGACCATTGGGCAAAACCACCCCGAGCGGCCAGATATGTAAAATTCAGGCGTTGCTGAGCCGAACTATGATTTCATCTGCAAGATACTGATATATGGCGTTTCTAACAGATCGGTTCATCCTCTAAATCAGCAGCGGCAAATTCAAGTGCTAGATGCGAAAACGGTCTGTTACATTTTCTCCCTCATTCCAAAGTAGCGACTACTTTTGTGAATGCGAGCAATTGTTAAGATCGATTTTAGAGTTGTTACAGGTTGTAACGTTGTCTGACTTCAATACTATCTATTGAAAAAAAAATCCCATAGCTGCGTCCACAGACTAACCGTTTTCAAAAAACTCCCAGTAAGATATATGCGTGGGTTGCTAGTTTTAACGTTGGATTAACGCAATTTTTTGCGATTTCTGCTGTTTTGACTTTGCTACCCAACATGGCATTCGACCTTGGTGAGCTACCGGCGGTCGTATTGTCGTATCTCCTTATAACTCCTGTGATTTGGGTGGATTTGATCCACCCTTTTTTTTTAACCCCGATCAGAGTTAAGGGGTGACGTCGATACTTCATCCGTCCCCTTCACACATTAGATGCTAGATTAAGGATTTGAATGCTACTCAGGGTTTATACCAGCTATTACCGTTATTCCAGACTTTCACTCACGTCCCTATTAGCTTTATATTGTCTAGGCTTTGCCTGTGAGGCAGCCGCCAGAACTTAGTCGATGGCAACCCCGTTTGATATCACTCTGCAAATCGTACTAGCGGTCCTAGCCGGTATCACTGCCCAGGTTGTCGCTGAGTATTTTCGGTTACCTAGCATTATTTTTCTACTCAGTTTAGGCGTAGGGTTAGGGCCTGACATGCTAGGGGTGATCGAGCCCAAAGTGCTTGGCACTGGGCTCGAAGTCATCGTCTCTCTATGTGTCGCCCTAATTTTATTTGAGGGCGGTCTCAACTTAGAACTGAGGGCATTGGGTCAAGTATCTGGCAGCCTACGCAACCTGATTACCATCGGCACGTTTATTACTTTGCTCGGTGGTGGCATGGCGGCCCACTGGTTTGGTGAATTTCCCTGGCCGTTGGCATTTCTCTATGGCTCCCTGGTAGTCGTCACCGGACCAACAGTGATTACCCCACTGCTACGCCAGGTACAAGTTGAGAAAAAAGTCGCCACTATTTTAGAAGGCGAGGGTGTGCTGATTGACCCTGTCGGGGCGATTTTAGCCGTGGTGGTGCTGGATATCTTACTCAACGGCGATACCGACGTTGGCTTTATTGTCGGCGGGCTAGCCCAGCGGTTGAGCATTGGTGCGGTGATTGGTGGCGTTGGCGGTGCTTTGCTGGGGCAATTTTTAAAGCGGGCCGATTTTTTATCAGAGGAACTGCGTAACTTGGTGGTTCTGGCTAGCGTCTGGGGACTGTTTGGCCTGGCCCAGGAAGTGCGTGGCGAATCGGGGTTGATGGCGACTGTCACCGCTGGCCTGGTGTTGCGAGCACTCTCTGTGCCAGACGAACGACTCCTGCGACGGTTTAAAGGTCAGCTAACGGTATTCTCGGTTTCAGTACTGTTCATTTTGCTGGCGGCGGATCTGTCCATTGACAGTGTGTTTGCCCTCGGTCTGGGCTCTGTGTTTACGGTGCTAGCCCTAATGCTGGTGGTGCGTCCGCTGAATATCTATGCCTGTACCCTCAATAGCGATCTCAACTGGCGGCAGAAGCTATTTTTGAGCTGGATTGCGCCGCGTGGCATCGTGTCAGCGTCGGTGGCATCCTTGTTTGCCATTTTGCTCACTGAGCGGGGCATTAACGGGGGCGACTCGATTAAAGCTCTGGTCTTTTTGACCATCATTATGACGGTGTTTATCCAGGGACTCACGGCCCGTAGCGTGGCTAAGTTTTTGGGAATTAGCCAGGCCGATGCGACCGGAGTAGTGATCGTTGGCTGCAACCCCGTAGGCCGATTAGTGGGTCGTTTGTTTAACCAGCAGGGTGAATCAGTGGTGATGTTTGACACTGATGAAGAGGCCTGCGAATTGGCTAGAAAGGATGGACTGCGGGTGTATTTGAGCAGTGCATTGGATGCTGAATTATTGGATGAAGCTGGACTGAGTTCCATTGGCACCTTTTTGGCTTTGACCACCAATGGCGAAGTCAACTCCGTGGTAGCTGAACGGGCAGCCGAAGAATTTCAACCACCTCGGGTTTTAGCAGTGCTGCCCCGTAGTGATAAAGAGGCAGAGCCTAAACCAAATGGCAAAGGGGGTAAGGTCAAGCCGACTCCCCTCGCGATTAGAACCTGGAATACGTATCTGAAAGATGATGCTGCTGAGCTAAAAACAACCCAGCTCCAGTCCGAGGAATTTGATAAGCAGCGAGAGCAGCTGAATAAATTGATTGGTAGCGGCGATCTGTTACCCATTACCCTAAAGCGGAATGGCAAACTGGATGTGGTTCTGGGTCCAGTTACCTGGCAACCGGGAGATACAGTGACTTATTTGATGCATGACCCGACACCGCAGCTGCTCAAACGGTTATCAGGGGGAAAACGCACTGGTCGGTTGGTCACGGATACGTTACCACCATCTACGGAACCAACTCCTGGGCCAACGGTAGCTGAGTCAGATGGCAGCACCGCTGCAGAACCAGCCAAACCTCAGGATCAATCCTCCGATAGTGTGCCAACGCCGTGAGTGCGATCGCTCCTCTGTCACAACTTTTTCCCAAATTGTCTATGCTGATCTCAATATTTAGATTGATTAGGTAGATTGATTAGATTCCCTGTGTTTTCTTTACTGATCAACCAAGTAGCCCCTTGCACTTGGAAATAGTGCTCTCAATGCGTCATGTCTAACCATCCCGAGCTAGCTTCCAAGCGTTCATCCCTGACAACCAAGGCCCTACGTAAAATCAGGGAGATGTTAACCAGCCCTTACGGTGTGGCTGCGATCGCATCACTCAGTTTTCACGGCATTCTGTTTGCCGCCATGCCGCGCTTTTCATCCGCCTCCTTCGCCGCCTTTAGTGAGGATAGTGCAGCCGCTGAACCGCGCACAGTCCCCCTCGTCACCCTTACCCCTGCAGAACAAGGACGACTCCCCGATTTCAATCGACCACAGCTGCCAGCAATTCCCGACATTAGCTCACGTCCTCCCACGATTAACAGCCTGCCGAATGCCAGTACGCTCAATCGCCCTAATGTCCCTAATATTTTTAACCGCTCCAACAGCCAGATCACCACTCCATCCTTTAGTAGGCCCAGCCTACTAAACCGTAATCGCCCATTCCGTAATCCATATATTCCGAGGCCTAATCTTTCGATTAGGAATACACCCTCTAGATCAGAGCAAAGCAGCGATCGACGCACCGCAGCTATTACCAATATCCCGGCTCCTCCTCCCAGCGTGATCGTCAACCCAGAGACCGATCCAGAGCAATCAGCCAGTAATTTAGAGCCTGACCAACAGCAACCTCCTGCAGCTGAGACACCTGAAACTCCAGCGGGATTGCCCGAACTACCGGAGCAGTCTGAACAACCATCAGAGCCTGAAGATGAGACTCCAGAAATTGCAGCCAACCCTGGCTCAGACAGCCAACCCAGTCGTCTGGAGAGACTACAGGCTAAATTTAACTACGACCCGACTAACACTACTCCTGAAGAAGTTGAAGCTAACTATCAAGCATGGGTGACACCTGCCGAAGAAGAAGAGGAGGCTGAACTCACTATCGCAATTGCGGAAATAGGAGAGTTAAACCTGGAAGCCAAGTCTAATCTCTGTGCGGCTAATCCACCTATGAATGGAGAAGTTGGTGTTTTAGTAGCCCCAGATGGTACCCCCAGTAATCCGACCGTTCTCCGCAGCACAGGCTATGAGTATCTAAATCAAGCCGCCATTGACACCTTAATGAATAGCGAATTTCCGGAAACAGAAACAGCTGTACGCTATCCATTTGAGGTAATTGTGAATTATGATGCCGAGACCTGTAAAAGTGCTGAGGAGATTTTGGAAACCGTACGCACCAACCAGCAAGAGGCGGCTGCAGAAGACTCTCAAGCACCTCAAGAACCTTAAATCCGTCGGGTCAGGGTCAGACCATGGCTGTCAGTGCCACAGGTACTGAGTAGCTCATAGGCATTGGCCAACTTTTCAACCCGCTCAGTTTTTTCGGGTGTTGGTCGCCATTCCGCCGGATGATCATAGGCGTAGTAGGTTTCGACACCATCAATACCCAGGGCGGCTGCCGCTGGGATCAGTTCTTCAGGAGAACGACGATAGCGGACTGGATGGGCTAAAACAGCTATACCGCCAGCCGATTGAATAGCCTGGATCACAGCTTGAGCCTGCCGTTGATCACCACTGGGAGCACCGCCTTGCACATAGCCTCTAAAGGCTTCATGCTGCGGATTAAACGCATAGCCCAAAATATGCACATCCACCTCTAGCAGGTTGGCCGTAATTTCGATGCCACACCAAAGCCTGGGCAACTTAAACTGGGACTGCTTAGCAGACCAGGTCGATGGATGATGCCAGCGCCAGTTTTCCAACCACCGACAGGCCTGCTGATATCCTCGAATAGTGTGGTGGTCAGTAATCGCAAATCCCTTTAGCTGCAAGTTAATTGCTTGTTCCATCAGGTCGCCGGGGCTCAGCTTCCCATCAGAACAATGGGTATGCATATGAAAGTTGTAGTAGTGGGGGCAGCTTTGGTCAGTAATCTGCTGAAAAATGTTTTTTAATTCTTGAGCAGCTTGACTAGTGGGATAACGCGAACCGGAATTGGCAGAGGGCTCAGCCATGGATAGAGCTTAAAACTATTGCATGATACTAATATACCCAAGCCTCCTGAAGCCTAAGGCTCTAAAAGCCTGCAGCTCCTAGAGCAACCGTTAAAGGAGACTTTAAATATATAGTCTAATACCTCTGATTTTTAATTGTTGAAACTTATCAAGGATTCCCCTCACCTGGACGGTATTTTTTACCAAATACCTTCTAGGCAAGGGGAAGTCTAGCCTGATAGCTGATTGAAGACCAAGTTAGATGAATCGTAGATAGGACCTATTCATCCAACCAACAGCTTAGGCAGCCCAACATCTTAGGCAGCGTAGTTAAACAAGGTATCTAGATAAACCCTAGAAGCTCGACGATCGCTGTCACCATTTTGCAAAAGGAACAATGAAAGCGCTGCCGAGAATACCCGATCTTGATCCCATGCAGGATGACTTTCTAAATACCCTTTAAGGGATTCATGAAGCTCTTCAGGAATCTCCGCCAGAATACTAACAGTAATTTTCATGGATGGGAAAACCTCAATAGTTGCAGCACGTCCGTTCTGAGAACTTGAGAAATAGAACGGCAGCAGGGCAGCAAGGAATCACCAATCCCATCGACAACTGTCACTGGAACCGGCATAACCCAAGGGGTGGTCAAATAATTCTGCTAACGAGATGAGGCGTTGTCAACGGCAATATGATTTTAGTACCGCTATTGACAAAGTTAAGCGAACGGTAATTATAGGATTTCAGCCCTACTTCTGTAACATTAGTTTACTAAGATCCGGCCTTTTCTCATATTTCCCAGAGCCATGTCACTATCCCCAGAATGTAGGCCATGGGTTCATCCTTCGTGCCAGCCTGTGGAAAACCTGTGGAAAACCCCTATCACCCTGTGGAAACCTTGTGGATTGTGTGGGGAAAAGTATGGGGAAAAATAAGAATCAATTTTGTTGCCAAAAGGTATTTGAAGCTACTGAATAAATGTATAAAAAAGTACCAAAAAGCTAGTGCGCAATCCCTAAAATAGTTCATGCGAACTATACAATCATGATTAATATGTGTTCTGAGCTACACCAACAGTTCAGCTAAGCCGATGTAGTTGATACCAGTGGGGGAAATTTCAAAACGGCAAGGTAATACCTCCACGCCTGCTGCGATCGCAGCCCGCAGCAGCTGACCGTATTCAGGATCAGCACTATCGCCTGGGGCAAACTGGTGACAGTCTCCCCGGTTAATGAAATACAGCATTACCGCCCGAGCATCAGGCAGGAGCGCTGTCAGCTCTCGCAGATGTTTTTGGCCTCTGGTGGTGACAGAGTCTGGAAACAGGCAAAGACGTTTTTGAGCCCAGGTTGAGTTTTTGACCTCCACATAGATAGGGCGTTCATCAGTGGTCAGCAAAAAATCAATGCGGCTTTTAGTGCCATAGGGCACTTCTCGCTTGATGGTGTCATAGGGCTCCAGTTGCTCAAACACTCGTTGATGGAGGGCTGTTTGAATCACACGGTTGGGTAACGCCGTATTTACACCGACCCAAATCGGCTCATTATCATGCACCTCCGAAAGTTCCCAGGTATAGGCCAGCTTGCGTTTGGGATTATCACTCTTAGACACCATTACCCGTCCGCCCACATGGCACACACCACTCATGGAGCCTGTATTAGGGCAATGGGCTGTAACAATTTCACCGGATGCTAGTTCAATATCGGCCATAAAGCGCTTATAGCGTCTGATCAGTGTGCCTTCTAGCAATGGAGGAAACGTGTGGACCTGGGTTGGCAGCATAGGAAATTATTTTGAACAGAGCAAAGCATCGAGAGAAGAGATGTCATCAGGGTTATTACCTACGTTGGAACAACGCTGCCTGCAGCGGCCAAACGATGGCAAAAAGGCCCATAATGTCCTGGTTATGGGGCATTGGGTCGGATTAACAGCAATTTTGGCTAGCTTTGAGCCCCCATAAACCATCGGCATACTCAGCCAATGTACCGTGTCCAACCATCAGTACCGCAAAAATACGTATTGAACTGTGGGGCAAAACTTGATAGTCTCTAATTCCTGTGAAATTGTGGAATGCAAACTGGCAGCAGAGCAGGGTGGTTTTGCCTTTAGTTCAGTTTTGTTCTTCTGTACGGATTTGAATATCTTTTTATACAGCCCTTGAAAGGTGATCATCGAGAGACTAACGCTATTTGTCGTTTTTGTTAGTCTTGCTCCGAGTGATTCTTTTGATCGAAGCGGCGGTGTCTAATTCCAGAGCGCCCAATTGCTAAGGGATCCGGATTTTATAAGATCCAAAAATGTTGTCTGCAGAGGCGTTCCATGGAACGCCTGTACGGCAAAAGATAGGGCCTAATTGAACCTCATTCCTAAGTAATCTGTTAGTTTGTGGTTGGCTTCACAACACGCCATAGTTGAGTATTCAGTATTGAGGACTCAGTGAGCAAACGTTCTTTAGCTGGCATTGCCGGTATTGTTGCGATCGCAACCCTAATTAGTAAAGTCTTTGGTCTGGTGCGGACTCAAGCCATTGCGGCGACCTTTGCCGTCGGGCCGGTCGCTGATGCCTATGGTTTGGCCTATGCCATTCCTGGCTTTTTGTTGGTCCTGTTGGGGGGCATCAATGGTCCCTTTCACAGCGCCATTGTGCGCGGTGTGGCCAATCGAAAAAAAGATGCGATCGCACCCCTAGTAGAAACCATTACTACCCTGGTGGGTCTGGGTCTACTGGTTGGCACCTTGGCCATCGTCATCTTTGCCCCCGCCATTATTGGCCTCCTCGGCCAGCGTCTGAACGAAAATGTCGCCGCCGGAGCCATCACCCGCGATATTGCCATTTTGCAGCTACGGATTATGGCCCCAATGGCCATGTTCGCTGGCCTCATCGGCATTGGCTTTGGCACCCTGAATGCAGCTGACCACTACTGGCTACCTTCCATTAGCCCCCTATTTTCCAGCAGCGCCGTTATTGTCTCCCTGGGCATCGTCTTTTTCACCCTGGGCGACAAAATAGCCGACCCCCGTTATGCCCTCATCGGTGGGGCCGCCTTAGCGATCGGCACCCTGGTCGGCGCGATTCTACAGTGGTTGGTCCAAGTCCCAGTTCTCTGGAAACAAGGTCTCGGCCGACTGCGGCTCAGGTTTAACACTAAAGATCCAGCTGTCCAAGACGTCCTCAACGTCCTCGGCCCAGCCACATTTTCATCGGGCATGATGCAGATCAATGTCCAGGTAGATCTATTTTTTGCCGCCGCCCTACCTGGCACCATCGCAGCTCTAGACTATGCCAATCTATTGGTGCAAACCCCCCTGGGCATTATCTCTAATGTCATTTTGGTCCCCTTTTTACCCATCTTTGCCCGGTTAGCCGACCCCATCCACTGGGACGAGCTAAAACAGCGCATCCGCCAGGGATTATTGCTCACAGCCTTAACTATGCTGCCCCTCAGCGCCATATTCGTCACCTTAGCTCTACCCATGGTGCGGGTGGTTTATGAGCGCGGAGCCTTTGACAGAGATGCATCTCAATTGGTGACCTCCGTATTAATTGCCTATGGCGTTGGCATGTTTGTCTATCTGGGGCGAGATGTTTTAGTGCGGGTGTTCTATGCCCTGGGCGATGGCGATACCCCCTTTCGCATCAGTGTGTTAAATATTGGCCTCAACGCCCTACTGGATTTTATTCTAATCAGCCGTTACGGTGCCCCCGGCTTAGTACTTGCCACCGTAGGAGTCAATCTGGTGTCCATGGTGGCACTACTCATCCTGTTATCACACAAAATCAATGGCCTACCCTGGCTCGACTGGGCCAGACCACTCATTTTGTTAATACTCAGCAGCGGTCTGTCAGGCCTAGCCGCCTGGGCCAGCCGTCTAGGGCTAGAAAACTGGCTGGGGACCGAAGGATTTTTAATTAATCTGACGGTCCTATGCGTATCTGGCGCAATCAGTCTGGGCATATTTGCAGCCGTGACCCTGGCCTTAGGTATCCCTGAAGCCAAAATGCTGATCAATCGGATAAGAGCAAAGTTATTCAGACGATGAAAATAGTCAGGCTCAGACTAACAATTCGGACAGTTCCGCAGCTCTTCAATTTTGCCAGGATCTTTTAGCACCAGGGTACGGCCCCTAACGGTGTAGGCCTCGCCCACATAACCTGTGCGGTCAAAAAGAATTTGGTGAATATGCTGATCCAGCTTGACCGGATCTTCAATGCGGTCACGGTAGTATTCCTTGATATCGTATTCAATGCCAAGGCCACCCATCAGATCGTGCAGCTCAGTTTCATCTCCACCCAAAAGGGCTGAACGCGCCGTCGGGTCTTGCCACACTTTCATCAGCACTGAATAGGGCACTCCACCCAGGGTAATCACCTCGGTTGTAAACAAAATCACCCACGTGCTTGCTGTCATGATTGTGCCGAACACCGCCACCAGAATCATTTTGCCCATCGCTTTGTTGGACTTTTGACGAGCCTGAACAGACTGTAATGAGTACATATCAGCTTTGGAAGGACAGCAGCCTTACCAAACTAGCGATTTGATCGAAAAAGCACTAAGTATCTGTAGGTGAATTTATGGAACCTTTATGAAAAGGTCGTTTTAGGCTAATCCTCTGGGGATTTTTGCGGATTGAGTGACACCGTTATAAGTGCATAAAGTTTGTCTAACATTGAAACTTCGCCTGACTACTCCTCGGTTCGTGGGGATACGCATTCTACGTCACTAATTCATTAGCCTCATTGCATATTCTCAAAGCGATCGGGCTAAATTCAATCAGATAGCGCAAAATTTTGATTAGGAATGGGGAGCAAACAGTGTCGATTTTGCTGATGTTCGGATAGCCCTCATCCCCCACCCCCTTCTCCCGCGGGGAGAAGGGGAGTCAGATCAAAGTCCTTCTCCTCTGAGAAGGATTTAGGATGTAGACACCTGAGCGGCTGCTCGCGGAGTGGGCCAAAAAACTGGACATTAATAAATTCTGATTCCTTAGACAGAATTTTGCGAGTCCCATTGGTTTAACAAATTCTCTTTCCCATAACCAATGGGAGTAGGCAATCAACACAGTTCCAAACTATGATGCATTCCCAACTGGTTTCTACTTGTGAATTAAATGCTGACGATCGTGACGCCATGTATCGTCTGTTAAAGCACCATTTTAGCGGTGTCACCCCGACCACATTTGCTACCGACCTGGCCCAGAAAAACTGGATTTTATTGCTAAAACACAAAAGCGGGCAGCTTAAAGGGTTTTCTACCCTAAGGCTTTATGATTTCACCATCGAGGGTGAGGTTCTTAGTGTTGTTTACTCTGGCGACACGATTGTCGATCCAAGTGCTTGGAGCAGTGCTACCTTACCGCGAGCCTGGATTCAGGCGATTAATCAGCTGCGTCCCCCTAATCAACGTCTCTTTTGGTTACTGATTTCCTCAGGCTTTCGCACTTACCGCCTGCTGCCAACATTTTGGCAGACCTTCTATCCTCGATATGATCAGCCGACACCAGAACCCATGCAACAACTGATGGATGATCTGGCTCAACAACAATTTGGTCAAGCCTATGACCGTCAGACAGGCATCGTCCGGTTTGCCCAACCCCAACGGCTATCTCCTATTTTGGGCACAATACCGCCAGAGCGCCGCCTCGATCCCCATATTCAATATTTTGAGCGGACCAATCCA
Source organism: Leptolyngbya sp. Heron Island J (assembly GCF_000482245.1). GTDB lineage: Bacteria > Cyanobacteriota > Cyanobacteriia > Phormidesmidales > Phormidesmidaceae > Leptothoe. The sequence goes on from NZ_AWNH01000063.1 coordinate 28,904, forward strand.
GACCACAGCCAAGGCGATGAGCTGGTATGTCTAACAGAAATCTGTGCTGAGAACTTGACAGCCGCTGGGCAACGGATGTGGTTTAGCCGTAATCAAGTCCTGGTGGCGTAATTAGGGTAATTCAATGAAGCGTCAATCGATCTCCCAGAGTCAATACTCCTCTGTTGATTCTGAACTAAAACGTCAACAACAACCCGTTTTTAATCGTTCCGATCGATTTATTCAGGGGTGGTATTGGGCTATGCCCTGCCGCGATCTAAAGCCTGGACAGAGTCAGTCTATCTCTTTAATGGGCAAAGAACTTGTTCTTTATCGCACACGCGCTCGGGACGTGATCGCCTTAGATCGATACTGTCCTCACATGGGAGCTGCCTTAGACCAGGGTAAGATCGAGGGCACAACCATTCGCTGTCCCCTACACTACTGGCGGTTTGACCATAGGGGGCACTGTGTTGAGATTCCCGCCCTTGGCCAACACCATAACGTCATCGCCAATACTCAACTTCATGTCTGGCCGACGGCTGAACACTACGGCATGATTTGGATTTGGACTGGTGACACCCCGACGCATCCACCCCCGTACATCCCTGAGTTAGAAGGTGTCTCCTGCGATGCGGCTTTGAGCTATCGCTTTGAGCGCAACTGTCATCCCAATGTGTTGATGATCAATGCCATTGATGCCCACCACTTTAATTCTGTTCACAATCTACCCCTGGAGGTCAGGTTTAAGGCCAGGGCAATTAATGACAATGCCCTTTGTCTAGACAATACAACCCGTGGGGGTGAGGCATCAAAGTTTGTCAAACTGATCCGTCCTCTGTACAAAAATGAAGTGACCTACAAGATGTGTTACTGGTATGGCAGCACCGGCACGGTCACCGTTGGACCAGACTTTTTTCACTTTCACATTATGTTTGCACTGCGGCCCATAGCAAGGGGCAAAACCGAAGGCTGGACCATCTTAATCACACCAAAACGGTTGGCTGGGAGGCTAATTAACCCAGTTGTCCTATGGATTACTCAACAGGTAGCGGCTTACTTTGCCACGGGTGATATTCAAGTATTTCAGGGAATTCGGTTTGACTTTAAAACACCGCTCGAAGCGGACCAGTCCATCATACAGTTTGCCCACCATGTGAATCGCCAAAAGGCATTGAACTGGGGAGATTGGAGTAGCGTGACATGATAGTAACTAACAACCCTAACGTGGCTGGCTTTGACCTGCCAGCCCTCGAATCCGATGACAAACTCAACCGTGTGTTGGCCTCTGCTCTGAGAGCAAGAGGTATTAATGAGTCGTCTGAACCAAATCAACCTCCCCTCTACTGGCAAGCAGGGTATTTTGATTTGGAGCGTGTATCTATCTTTCAAGAAGCGACCAACCTGGAACAGCAACAGATTTTACAGCAGCTCAATCAGGCCTTATTGCAAGAGTCTGTAGCCATTGAGCAGGCGGGTGTGGGCTATATGGCTAAGATGGTGCTGATGGCCGAAAGCACCCAGGAGCGGATGCTCTACAGCCTATTCGCAGCAGATGAAACAACTCACCTGGCGCAGTTGCAACCCTATGTTTCATCAGACATGTGGCCCTCTGAACTAGACGATCCATTCTTTAAATTGCTGTCTGACATCGTCGAGAGTGCCGATAAAAGTGTTCTCCTGTTTGTTTTGCAAGTGGTGTTAGAGGGATGGGGACTGACCCATTACCGCAGCCTGGCAAAGGGATGTACCGATGGTTCCCTCAGAGATGTATTCCAGAGTTTTTTGCAGGCGGAATCACGACACCATGGGGCTGGAGTGACCTTGTTTAACCAGATTGAGATATCGCCCAGTAGCAAGGATGTGATTGTGGAGTGCCTGGCGGCATTTTTACAAATGGTCAGGGTGGGGCCACAGCGGGTGGTGGGTGCGATCGCAACCGTAAAGGGCCACCTCTCCCGCCCCCAGCACATCCAAATTCTGCAACAGTTAGATACCGTTAGCCACAGTCATCAACGGTTGCAGCTACTCAAATCACTAATGGCTAGCACTGGCAATACCATTGTGATCCAGCTAGAAGAGAAAGGTTTATTTGCACCTCTGAGTGCAGAGGAAGCAGCCTGTTATGGATAAAAATTGTCATTCTCAATTGCTGAGCAAGGTAGGTCCAGCGAAACAGACAGCGCCTGCAGCCACGGCCCTTAATGAGCCCCTACAGCGTCGATTAGAAATTAACTATCGGCGCAATCAAAAACAGGACCATACTCAGCTGCTGGATGAAGCGGGGCAGGCGTTTAGCTATGACGAATGTAGGGATAGCTATTGGAATCCGGAAGCGTTCTCGCTACTATATGGTACGCCGCTGTGGGACCAGGCGAGTGACTCTCAGAAAATGGTTTTGAACCAGCTTTATTGGGTGGCTTATTACTCGCAAATTATCTCTGCTGAAATTGCCACTATCTTTTTTAACCAGACGAGTGCGGCGGCTCTGTATGCCCACGATGGGTTTCGTAGCATCTGCGACATGCTGGATCTAGAGTCTTCTCAGGAACGGGCCCACATCAGTGCGTTTCGTGCTGTGGCAGAACAAACGGAACAGGCCTTACTGGGTAAGCGGCTGTTTAGCTATCCCATGCGGGGACCGTTTACGGAAACGATGATTTTTGCCGACACTAATCAGTTAAAACGATGGTGGAAGCAGCTGCAACTGCAAGCATTTGGACTAATTTCGGCCTGCAACAGTTTTCTTGCTTGTCAGTACTTTACAGTTCGCGGACTCCGCACCCTAAATGGCAAGCTGGTGCAGCACCAGCTCAGTCGCTATTACCAAACTCATAGCGATCAGGAGAATGCTCCCATTCCATCAAAAATCTCGTTCTATCACTTTATGGATGAGAGTTTTCACTTTAATAGTTCCACCCTGCTCTCCCATGAGGTGATTCAGTGTTTACCCAAACCCACGGGGTTTGAAGCCCTCGTGGCGAATCTAGGAATTCGGGGCTGTCAGCAGGATCATCGTCAATTTTCAGTCGCCGTGAATGGCATTTTTTGGCATGATCCGGCACTGTATCCCAAGGTGTATCAGTTGTTGCGATCGCACCTCTTTGACATGGATGACGCCGATGCTAAAGAAATGATACGCGTCTGCTTTACTCAGGAATCAGAGGGAGTATACAGGTGTTATCAAACCCACCGTGAGGCAACAGCCGCATACCAGGCCTATCTCGAACCTCTCGCTGACATTTGGCCCAGCAATCGACAGATGTCAATGATGGCGGCCACATCGGTGGAGACCTATTTAGCAACCCAGCGGCGGGCATTGGCCCGTTTTCTGAGAGTCAAGGAAGCCCTCTGAGATGACTAAATTCAAACTGGCCCTGAGCTGCAACCTGGCTGCGATTGTGATCGTGGCCCTGTTGGCACTAATCTACCTATTCACGCCCCAGCTTCTGCCCTATCAACAGACAACCATTGGCACCAATTGGTCAGACCTCGGCCTAGGGCTGCAAACCCAGTTTCTATCCTTAATGAAGGTGGCCGGAGGTGGATATTTGGCCACGGCAGCGTGTCTGGCAGTACTCCTATGGATCCTCTTTAGGCGACGGGAAACTTGGGCTCGTATGGCCATCCCCGCCATTGGTATCCCCGCCATTTTGATCGTAAATTACGCTGGGCTCACGATCATGCACAACACCCCCGGTCGCCCACCGCTTATCGCCGGGCCGATCACCATCACTTTATTCATTGCAGGGTTTATCCTCTCTGCAAACAGTGCCCGTCAACAAATATCGGATATGTCATCGTCTTAGCGTTGCTATGTCACACACCATTTTTAACAACCCGGAGATTGTTGCCAAGGGCTGGTACATCGTCTGTCCCAGTCGGGCGTTACCCAGCGGCAGCGTCCAATCCTTTACCCTATGTGGTCAGCGTGTTGCTGTCTTTCGCGGAGAAGATGGCAAAATTCGCGCCCTGGATGCCTATTGCCCCCATATGGGCACCGATCTAGGCATTGGTAGCGTCCACGGCAACCAGGTACGTTGCTTCTTCCACCACTGGGCCTTTGATGGTGAAGGCCAATGCCAGGATATTCCCTGCCAGGACCACATTCCCCCTGGAGCCACGCTCCCGTCCTATGCCACAGAAGAAAAATACGGCTTTGTTTGGATCTATCCAGATAGAGCTGCGCCTACAATCGTAGCAGAGTTTGATGAACTCAAGGGGCAGGAGCTAGCGGTCGTAGCCGACCAGCCCCTCACTCGCAAGTGCCACCATCACATTTGCATGATCAACGGCATTGATGTGCAGCACCTACAAACGGTACACCATCTGTCGGTGGATCTAGAACTGTCGCTCCAGCAAGAGGGAGAACAAATTGACTTTACCCTCAGCGGAGAGTTCCTCAACACCAACTGGCGAGAGCGTTTAGGGCGGGCTATCTTAGGGCCGCGCTATGCCTACTCCATGCGCTATGCCCACGGCTGTTTGGGGCTGCTCACCATGATGAAAGAGGTGCGCTGGATACCGCAGTTATACATGATCTATGCCTATCGACCGATAGGTTCAGAAGAGACAGGTTCAAGAGAAACCTTTATTCAGCCGATTTATGTGACGAAGAAACGTCCAGGATTACTCGGGTGGGTGATTACACATCTGCTGCTGTGGCTAACACGGCTGAGCTACTATGCTCTGCGTGGTGAAGATGGCATGATTTACGACAATATTCGATTTAGTACTGAGCGCTTGTTGCCGGTCGATGCACCGATTGCTCACTATGTGAGATATGTGAATGGCTTGGAGCCGTCCAGGTGGTCGCAGGCCCCTCTCCCTAAATCCGTCTCCCTGGGGAGAGGGGCTTTGACAGTTCCCCCTAAATTACCTGGGCAAAAAAAAGTAAGTTCTTTCTCTCCTTCTCCCCGGGGGGAAGGGGCCGGGTCGCCACCTGAGCGTAGTCGAAGGGGATGAGGGCCATGTCTTGCAAAATCTCTTTCCCTAACACCGATCACGCCCCCGTGATTCTCACCACACACACCCCACTCGCCGACGAACTCACCGTCCAAAACTCCCCTATCCTCTTCGGCTGCCGCACTGGCATCTGCGGCACCTGCTTAGTCACCGTCACAGGCGAAGCCCCTCCACCTGATGCTGATGAACAAGAACTCTTAGACGTGCTGGCTCCGGACTGTCCCAATGCGCGTCTGGCCTGTCAGCTTGATCTCACCCACGACCTGAAAATCTGTCCCTATGGAAGCCCCGATCACAATTCCAATTCAGTTTGAAGACTTTTGGTATGTTGTTGCCCTCAGCAAACAGCTACAGTCAACCACCGTTTTGCAACGCACTGTCCTAGATGAATGGCTGGTGATTTTTCGCGGTGCTGACGGTCAGCCGGTAGCTTTAAGAGATCGCTGCCTCCATCGCAACACCCGACTGTCTGGAGGCAAGGTCCATCAGGGGCAACTGCAATGTCCCTACCACGGCTGGCAGTACGACCAGAGAGGACAGGTAACGGATGTTCCCGCAGAAGGAGAGCAATTTACTCCCACACCCACTCGCTGTGCAAAAGCCTATGACACCTGCGAACAGGATGGCTATATCTATGTGCGACTGCGGGGGGCCTTAAACACTCAGCCCTTTGCAATGCCTCACTATAAAGAACCTGGCTGGGAAACAGTGCGGGTGGTTAATCGTTTTGCCAATACTGTCACTAACTGTGCTGAGAACTTTATCGATATTCCTCACACGGTCTCGGTACATCCTGGCATCTTTCGGACGGCGCGGCAGCAGCCGCTAACCATGACAGTCAAACGACATCAGGGCACAGTCACGGCCACCTATGGTAATGAAACCAATAACCTGGGCTGGGCTCGCTGGTTTCTAAATCCCCAGGGGCACAAAATTTATCACCGGGACTCTTTTTATATGCCCAACGTGACTAGTGTGGCGTACACCATGGGGCCGCACCGTCGCTGTTTGATTACCAGCCAGTCAATTCCAGAAACGGAGAATTCCACTCTGGTGTATACCGATGTCACCTTTAACTACGGCGTTTGGAATCAGCTGACAAAACCGTTGGTGTGGTGGACAGCGCAGAGAATTATTAATCAAGACATTGTGGCATTGAAGGTGCAGGGGGATGCGATCGCAAAGTACGGCACCCAGTTTCACCATACGCCCGCCGACACCATCCATGTATTTGTGGAATCGATCCGCGATGCGATCGCGGCAGGCAAAGACCCCCGCACCCTGCCTGACCAGTCCGCTGACATCAACTTTTGGGTATAGCCATGGTCATTTTTGGTACCTTTGTTCTCTTAGTCAGCCTCACCGCCTGGCATAGTTGGTCAGCGCTAAGACAAAAACCCCTGAGTGACTGGATTCTAGACAGCGCTGGTCTATGGATGCAGGGACTGCTTATCCCCTTACTGCAGCTCAGCCTGCTGCAGAGGTTGTATCAGCAACTATTTCCCCTTTGGCACCAGAGTCTGTCCTGGCACCCGCTGTTTGCCTTTGCTGTCAGTTTTATAGCGGTTGACTACCTCTACTACTGGAATCATCGCTTTCTCCACAGCCCCTGGGGATGGTTTGCCCATCAGATTCATCACACGGTCACCACGTTGGATGTATTGGGCACATCCCGTAACACCCTATGGAGTAGCTTTTTAATTGTGTATTTATGGGTTCACGGACTGTTTATTTATCTATTGGATAGCCCCACAGCCTACCTTTTAGGAGTCAGCTTGACCGCAGCCCTCGATCTATGGCGACACAGTCAGTTTGGCCCACAGCCCGGCAGTTGGCTCCATGGCTGTCTATCACGATGGCTAATTTTGCCTCAAGATCACAGCTGGCATCACCACAGCGCCACCAATGCCTGCAACTATGGCGCAAACTTTAAGCTCTGGGATCATCTCCATGGCACCAGGTATGAATCTAGTCAGTGGCCAACAACCTTGGGTGAAACCAGTCGTTTACCCCTATGGCGCAAACTTATCTATCCCCGCCCAGTATTGCTGCAGCCCCATTCGCTAGACTGAAATCCTGCTAATTTATGGTGGTTCTAACCCATGTCATCCATAGAATTCAACGAGCGCCTGATGATTTTGATTATCTGCGCTATTCCATTTGCTGCATTACTCTACTGCGGTCTGGTATTTGCCATCGTTTTGACCGTTCCTGCAGCGAAAACCTATCCGCTGTTATTTGGCGGCATCTTTGCTCTGATTCCTTTAGTTACGGGTGCTGCCATCTGGATAGGCCCCGGTCGCAACGCTAGCAATGACTCTGCTCAGTAAATTTTTATCTTTTTTTCCAATTCTCACCCTCGGGTTAGCAGCGCTTGCCATGGCCCATGGCATCTGGGAACACAGCCTGGGGAGCCTGATACTCGGTTTATTTTTTCTCTATGGATTGCCCGTTCTTTCCTATCGCCTGCACAGCCAAATTTATCCCCTCAACAGTGGCGTTAGCTATCTCCAGGGCAGCAACTATTCTCCCTGGTGGGGCAGCCATCAGTTTCAACTGATCTATATCGCTTTTCCAGCCTTAGAAACCTGCTTAAGATTAGTTCCCGGTTTATTCTCGGTGTGGCTACGGCTGTGGGGAGCCCAAGTTGGCAAACAAGTGTACTGGACACCCGCGTTAGAAATTGCCGACCGAGGTCTATTGACCATTGGCGATGGTGTCGTCTTTGGACATCAGGTGGGTCTGTATAGCCACGTGATTAAACCGCGTCGGCACAACCTGATGCTGTATTTGAAACCCATCACCATTGGCGAGGGTAGCTTTATTGGCGCTGGCTCATACATTGGCCCTGGTGCGACTGTAGCAGCTGGTAGCTTTTTGACCGCAGGTAGCGAGATTTATCCCAATGAGGCCATTGGGGCACCCCAGGAAGTTAACCAAGGAGAGCAGCCATGGGGTGGTTAATTCAAGGCTTTAACGCCCTGTTAGCACCCACCGCTCGACGCTTTCGCCAAGCATTATCCCAGCCCCAGGTGGCCCAGCAAACCTTACAACGATCACTGGTGCGACGGTTGACCCAGTGCGACTATGGACAATCCTTGGGCATTACCTCTGTTGAAGATTGGCACAAGCTACCGATCGTTACCTATGAGGAGCTACAGTCCTGGATCGCCGCTCAAAAATCCCTCACCCCAGAGCCTATTCTGTTTTATGAACAAACATCCGGCAGCAGCGGTCCTGCCAAGCGCATCCCCTACACACGTTCATTACGAAAGTCGTTTAACACCTTATTTTGCCTCTGGGCCCATGATCTAATTACCCATGGACCTCAGTTTAAGACCGGCAAACTATATATGTGTATTTCGCCTAAGCTACTGGCACCGGGAGAAAGCCATACAGGCCTGCAGGACGATTCTGAATATCTGGACCCATGGTTACGGTGGTTGCTTAGCCGGTTTCTAGTAGGGCCAGCTAATGCCCACAGACCGCAACGGCCAGAAGTATTCCAAGCCAATTTATGTACAGCCCTGCTGCGAGCAGAAAACCTGGAGACCATTTCTATTTGGAGTCCTAGCTTTCTCAGGGTGCAGTTGGACTACATTCAAACCCATCGGCAAACGTTGCAGTCACAACTCAAGGGTCAGCTGTCACCGGAGCGATCGCGCTTCCTCAGTGCTGACAAAATTGACTGGGAGGCTTTATGGCCTCAGCTTAAGCTGATTTCTTGTTGGGACAGTGCGATCGCAGCTGACCAGGTCAGCAGCCTGAAATCCCAGTTTCCTCAGACGCTCATCCAGGGTAAAGGCTTGCTAGCAACAGAAGCACCGATGACAGTACCGCTCATCGCCGCAAAGGGCTGTGTGCCTTTGATAACGGAGGTGTTTTTTGAATTTGAGGATGATGCTGGTCAAATTTATCAGCTCCATGAGCTGGAGCTTGGCAAAATCTACAGTGTGATTATTTCCCAAAAGGGTGGGTTATATCGGTATCGGATGGGCGATCGCATCCGACCTACCCATTACTACCAGGCCACCCCTTGCCTACAATTTTTAGGTCGCAGCCATAGCACCAGCGATATGGTCGGCGAAAAACTCACCCTAGACTTTGTCAGACAGATATTCCATCAGCTAAACCTTCCCAGCCACACATTCAAATGCCTTGTTCCCAGCCTATACCCCCAGCCTCAGTACAGCTTATTGCTTGACCAGGCTGGCCCACCTCAACTCGCTACAGCCTTAGAGCAATTACTATGCAATAGCTTTCACTACCGCCAGGCACGTCTTTTGGGGCAACTGCAGCCAGCCCAGGTTTATGACGCTCCCGATATGCCCCAACGACTGATGCAGTATCACTACCACCAGGGCAAACGCCTGGGCGATGTCAAATACCCTTACCTATTAACCACCCCAATTGATATCACCACCGATACCCTTTTTAGTAACATCTGCCGCAGTGCCTTGAGCTAGAGCAGTTTACGCTATCAAAAAGCAGCGGTAGCATAATACAAATCTAAACGTGTCCGAAACTTTGCTGAACACGAGCAAGACTTTCGATACCTCCTATAGCGTTCAAACGTTTGCATCCAGGCTAAGCCCTGATTTCAGGTCAGCACGACACTGCAAAACCGCTCAAACCTCGTAAAGCATGATCAGACACCTTGGCGCACTGATAGCAACGACAGTAGGGCTATGGTTGACGCCTTCATCTGCCCTGGGTCAATCAACGCAGACATGGGATGCCTTACCTGTCAGACAAACTCAACCGGAGCTAGCAATTCGCGTAGGTACCAAAGAGCTCCCTCCATTTATTTCCATAGAGCCATCCGCATCTCCCTATGGTTACAGTGCCGACCTCTGGCAAACCATCGCTGACGATCTTGCTCTGCAAACGGAATGGGTTACCTATCCATCCGTTAGTGACCTATTGACAGGGCTAGAAAATGGCGAAGTTGATGTGGCCATTGCCGGCATTTCAATCACCGCTCAACGTGAAGCTGCAGGGTTTGATTTTTCCTATCCGTTTTACCAATCTGGCCTGCAGCTGATGGTCCCAAAACCGGAGACTACAGCCATAACTCTGACTAGCAGTATGCTGAATTGGCATAACCTACGCCCTATCTTTTTAATATTTGCTAGTAGCACCCTTGTGGGCGGATTAATATGGCTAGTCGAACATAAACACAACGAACATTTTTCAGGCAATCCGATCCGCGGCGTGAGCCAGGGGATCTGGTTTGCGATCGTCACCTTAGGAACATTTGGTTATGGTGACGTTACCCCGACAAAATTTACGGGTCGTTTTATTGCCACCCTGTGGATGGGGCTGAGCTTTTTTATTGTGGCGGACTTTATTGCTTCACTCACAGTGCATCAGCTCAGCGAAAACCAACTAAATTTAGAAGCCCTCGGTGGTCAATCAGTGGGTGCCCTTGAGGGTACTACGGGAGAAATTTTTCTGCAAAGTCAGCCTGTAAAGTTGATCACCTATCCAACCTTTGAAGCTGCCGTTGCGGCCCTGGAAAATGGGGAAATTAAGGGACTGGTACAGGATGCGCCAGCATTACGTCACTTTATCAATCTGAATCCTGGCTATTTTGAGCTGGCGGGTGATTTACTCACCAACGAAGGCTACGGCATTGCTGTGCGGGAAAACGACGCCAATTTGTTAGAAGCGGTTGATCAGCTCATTTTGGAATATCAGCAACAGGGCTTTTTGCAGCAGCTCCACCACAAATGGTTTAACGAGGTAGGAGTTCTTGCTGACTAAGACATAGCAAGGCAGAAAGCGACAGTGGGATTGACAGAAATGTGCATAGTTTTGAGGTCATCACCATATTAACTAGTAATATCTGGCATCTACTGCGAAAGTTAGCCCCTTAATAGGCCTCGGATCGCTCGACTTCTTGTCCTAAGTTTGACTATCCCGAGAGGACCATGAAACCTCAAAGTTCCCTGAATGCACTCGCTCATCCTCAGCCTTCACCACTGCTACCTATGGCTCCAAATCAGTCCAATAGTTTTGTGAATTCAATTCTGGCTAACTGGATTGATGGCATTCTCATGTTGACTGAGGATGGTCAATGTGTGGAAAGTAATAGCCTTGCACGCAGTATTTGCGATCGCATCGCCCAAGATTATCCTTGCATCAATCAATTACCTGAAGAAATCTGGAAGACTTGCCAGGTCCTGATTGAAAGCCGAAAAGACTTTCCGAACCATCTGATCATTGCTGAGTCAGAACTCAAACTCAAACAATCCCACGACCATATTCGCATTCGGGTTCGGTGGTTCCAGCTCAGTCACCAGGCTGATCCCCACATTCTGGTGATCTTGGAAGATCAGGGATACTCTAACCATAACCTGGCAGTCACCGAGACAATCCGATACGACTTAAGCCCGCGAGAGGCAGATGTATGGACTCTTCACCGGCTTGGTTACACATACCAAGAAATCGCGGCAGAACTACACATTGCGCTAAATACCGTCAAAAAACACATGAAGAATACCTACGCTAAACAACATCTAGTTAGCATGCTAAAAGAGTCTTACCCTGCCACGCTTGCAAGCTAGGGTTTTATCTTAAGAAATCAGTAAAGCTTCTGCAGACTGTTTACCAGAAAGGTCTATTGCTTCACTCATTAGCTCCTATACCCTTTCTTGAACAGCATTCACGCTGGTGCTCAAGGGCAATACCTATGTTGCCTTTATTGGAAACTAAGATACCCAGTATAAAAAGTACCCCGTGGGGTACTAGCTCAAGAGATACCGAGGAAAGCATTATGTGATTAAGAAATCGTCAAGAAGAGAGTTTATGAATCGAAAAGAGGCTGATTTTACTCAGTAATCTTAGCAAAACTCTTCTCCTCTACTCACTCGAAATAGCTCCTTAATTAACAGAGAGATTATCTGTAATGGCAACGCTTACCCTGATCAAGGTTGATATTATCCCCTCTCCGACTTGTCCTAACACTGTATCTACAGAATACCGCTTTTTAGGTGGTGGTGTAGGTTCACCACCTTATAGCGTGCCGAAGGGCCCCTCGTACACTTTTCCTGGAGGTGGCGCAACGTTAACTTGGTCCTCTGGGGCTGGTAAGCTTTATCTTTACATCGACGGCCAGTTAGCTCATATGGGTAATGGAATAATTGGCACTAATCCGACATCAGGCACTAAAGTTTACAACAGCTTTTGCAATTACGGTACGTTCAAAGTAACCTATAAGGTAACTTAGCGAATGTTGTGTACTTTCTCACGAGAGAGTTTGTTAGCCTGTTATCCCTGAAGTCATTTAATCTAATTGAAGGGTTCTGACATAAAGTAAAGCATGTCAAACTCTTCTAGTTGGGAGCTGCTAGAGCAATCTAGCAGCTTTTAAGTCTGAAATTAGTTGTGGTTTCGTGTATATTTGTGCTGCCGCAAAGGTTTCTAGGATGTATTCTATTAACGAAACACTTTATATAAACACTAAAGCAGTATCGTGTTCATCAAAAATCATGGTCTAAGGTACTTGATAGTGAGTAAGGTAGCAGTTTGCTGCTGCTTACTGCTATCTAGACCTGCTCAGAGTCAAGTGATACCCGATGGCACTACATTAACTCCTAATCCTGGGTCGTGTGAGGGCGGTTGTACCATAATTGGGGGTACACCAGATCTGACGGGGACGAATTTATTCCATAGCTTTACGGAGTTTTCAGTGCCTACAGGTGGCACCGTTGTTTTTGACCATAATCCTGCCATCCAGAACATACTTACTCGAGTCACTGGAGGCAATAGATCCGAAGTTGATGGCATAATTCGCACTAATATTACGAGTAACGCTAATCTGTTTTTGCTAAACCCCAACGGTATTTTTTTTGGTCCCAATGGGGCCCTGGATATTGGAGGTTCATTTGTTGCTACAACAGCAGATGCTATTCAGTTTGATGACCAGGGTGCTTTTAGCGCCTTTGACACTGACAACAACCTCACATTATTAACAGTTAATCCATCAGCGTTTTTATTTAATCAGGACACGACACAGCCTATTATCAATCAATCTCTTGCAGCCAATCCCTCCCTCCCTTTTATTACTGGTGGACTAAGTATTCGAGAGGGCAAGAGCTTACTACTGTTGGGTGGTAACATTGTTCTAGAACCTTCATCTAATAACTCTTTTGGAGGACTCCTAACCGCCTTTGGTGGGCAAATCGAGTTGGGAGGAGTGGTAGGGCCAAGTGTAGTTGACCTAATAAGCAATGGAAACAGCTTAAGCTTAAGCTATGAAGAAGGTACAGAACTGGCTGACATCTCTCTCAATAGTTCTCAATTAAACATATCTAGTCTAATTGGGAATGAAGCTGGTAGCATTACAATCAATGCCAGCGATGTTACGTTGGCAAACGGCAGCTCTGTTACCAGTGAAACATTGAGCCAGGATGACTCTGGAGATATCTTTATACGAGCCGATAATTCTGTTGTAATAGAGAATAACAGCAGTCTTTCAAGCCTGACGTTTGGTTCTGGCTCAGGGGGTAATATAGAAATCATAGCGAAACGTTTTGCATTAAATGACGGCTCTGGTTTAATAGTCAGCACATTTGCTCTAGGTGACGCTGGCGAGATTTCCATAGACGCTGAAACAGTATCACTCAATAATAACGTTTTTATTACGAGTGAGGCACTTGGAGAAGTCTCAGGCACTGCGGGTAATCCTGGTGAGATCCAGATTATAACCAATACTCTTTCATTAACCAATGCAGCCACAATAACGGCTCTTACCAATGGTAATGCAGTAGATGTCCAAGCATCAGGTCTTATAGACATTAATGCTGCCGACACAGTCTCTCTAGCAGATAGTAGTGTTATTACTAGCGGCACGTTTGGCCAAAGAGATGCCAGCAATATAGAAATCACCACAAACAACTTAATTATTCAAGACTCTGCTGGTATATTCGCCTCTGCTAATACAGAAGCGACCAGTGCAGCCGGTAAGATCGATCTAGACATTGAGCACCTGACGTTGAGTGATAATGCTCAAATTATCTCCAGTACCAATGGAGAAGGTGATGCTGGTAGCATATTTATCAGAGATGCTCAAGCGATATCCATTTCTGATAGCATCATCTCCACCGAAACTAATGCTGCTGGCAATGGCGGAGACATTGATATTGAAGCCCAACAACTGGTCGCAGAAAACGAAGCGGGTATATCTGCTCGGTCTACGGGATCAGGGCCAGCCGGAGATATCACACTCCGAACCAGTGAACGCCTCGCAGTGGAAGATGGGGCTCAGATCGAGGTGAGTGGGGAAGGCTCCGGTAACAGCGGTATGCTTAAGGTTATTAGCGATCTGGTTGTGCTTGAGAATGGCCAATTACTCGCTTCGGTACAGGAAGGCAATGATGGAAATATTCTCCTTGAGATCGAAGATGCTCTGATTTTGAGAGACGATAGTCTGATCTCGGCTGAAGCGTTTAATGATGCCAATGGCGGCAACGTTGATATCATCACACCGTTTATTATTGCCTTATCTCCCGATGGTCCTAATGGCAACGATATTCAAGCCAGCGCCATTGATGGCGACGGTGGACGGATTACGATTCAAGCCAATACGCTCTTTGGGATTGAAGAAAGTCGGGCTATTGATGGCAATATGACCAACAATATTGATGCCAGTTCGGAAGCTGGGATTGATGGTGAAGTCATCATTGAAACCCTACAGGTTGATCCTGATGAAGGTATTGATCCATTACCGAATCGCCTGGCTGTTCCGGAAATTGGTCAGGGATGTCAGACCAGCAGCAATGGACAATTTGTTGCTACAGGACGGGGAGGATTAACTGCCAGTCCATATGAGCCCCTCAGCAGTGATGGAATTCAAGACGATATCTATCCGGTAGGTCAGGGATTAACACAGCCAACAGAATCGCGTTCAACTTCGGAAATGGCTAGCATATCTGACGAACAAAGTCTGATTGAAGCTCAAGGATGGGGAAGAAACACCCAGGGAACTGTTGTACTGCTTGCAGAGAGTTCAGCCGCTCATAGTGACTGCCAGAGAACTGTGTCAGGAGCATTTTGAGATGAGATCTCTATTTCCACAAGCAGTAGGACGTCGCCACCTATATTGTTTACTATTGGCGATAGTTAGTTTTCTCATAACCGTTAGTTTTCCTGCTCTCCATACCCAACGGGTAACTGCAGCTACTATCGCACATCCATCGATGCAACCTGGGTCTAGTTCCCTAGCCCAGGGTAAAACTGAGCTTTTACAAACAGGCATACAGCTTTATGAAGCAGGGCAGTTTGCAGCAGCGATTGATAGCTGGAACCGAGCCTTACAACCCCATGAGGATACGTTAGAGACTCTGGACCAGGCATTATTATTCAGTAATCTCTCCCTGGCCTATCAACATTTGGGCCAGTGGGCTCAAGCAACAGAGAATATCTCTCAAAGTTTCGCCATACTTGCAGCTACACCAAATACATCGAGAGATGAGGCATACTTGGAGACCCTGGCAAAAGCGCTAAACACCCAAGGGCGTTTGTATTGGGGCCAAGGCAATATGGAAGCGGCTCTTACCACCTGGCGTGAAGCAACAGCGACATATCGTCAGGCAGGCCATGAAAGAGGTGTATTACTCAGCTTGATCAATCAAGCTAAAGCCCTACAAGCATTGGGCTTCCATGAGAAATCAAGGAAGATTTTAGAAGAGGACATTGAGCACATCCTTCAGAATGAACAACTTGATCCAACTCTAAAAGCTATAGGGTTTTGGAATCTGGGAAATGCACAAAGACAAGTGGGTGATCTGCAAGCATCTCAGATACACTTACAACAAAGCCTGGCCATTACCCAAACATATCAACTAGAAAGGTTACGCCCTGCAGTGCTGCTGGACTTAGGCAATACTGAGCAGGCACTGAGTAATAGTACGAGTGCAATCGGTAAACGAGATGAAGCTTTAGCTCATAAACAGGCTGCTCTCGACGCCTATCAAGAGGTGGCTAGTTCTCTCCCCATCTCCATCAATCAGGTGCAGGCTAATCTCAATCAGCTCAGTTTTTTGGTAGATCTTAAAGAATGGTCTGCGGTTCAAGCTCTTTGGCCCAACTTACGAGCGGCAGTGACGCAGTTACCACCCAGTCGTACTGCCATCTATGCTCAACTTAACTTTGCCAAGAGTTTAGTTAATATCTTACGGGTCTCCAATGAATTCCAGAATCGCCTCAACCAAGTGCCTACATGGCAAGACATCGATGCGATTTTAATCAGGGCAGTCGAGCAGGCACAGGCGCTAGATGATCCGATTGCACAGTCCTATGGAGTTGGGCAACGCGGGGAGCTGTATGAAGTCATTCAGCAATGGTCAAAAGCGGAAGCGTTTACTCAAGAAGCGCTCTGGCTAACCAATGTGCCCCAATATCTAGATGGTCGCTATCGTTGGGAATGGCAACAAGGTCGATTACTCAAAGCACAAGGCAAACGCGACAAAGCAATTAAAGCCTATGGTGCTGCCGTTAAAACTTTAGAACAGGTGCGGAAAAATCTGCTTTTCATTGATGCGGAAGTGCAGTTTTCATTTCGAGATAATGTCGAACCTGTGTATCGTGAACTGGTTGAACTGTTACTGAATACCGACGATGGGATTGAGCCTAGCCAGGAGGATTTAGACCAGGCTATTCAACAGATTGATAGTCTACAGCTAAGCGAGCTGGAAAATTTTCTGCGTTGTGATTTAACTCAAACAACATCGATTAGTCAATTTAAGATTGATTCAAATACAGCTATTCTGTACCCGATGATCTTAGACGATCGTCTAACTGTCATCTTACAGCTGTCGGAGAAAAAGGTTTTTTCGGCAGTCTCTATGCCCAGGGCAGATGTGGAGCAGACGCTGCGACAGTTCCGACAAGATCTGAGTAATGCGCCTAGTCGCACACCTGAAGTTATTACTGCGGCTAAAGAGGTTTATCAATGGTTGATTGCGCCTTTGGAACCGGCACTGCAGCAACAGGGTCAGATTGATACTTTGGTTTTTGTTTTGGACGGCTCTCTGCGGAATATTCCGATGGCGGCCTTACATGATGGGGAAGACTATCTGATTAAGAAATATGCGATCGCAGTTGCCCCTCAACTCGAATTATTTACCCCCAGCCCACTGCCCAAGGCGCTGAGGGCATTTACTGGAGGTGTTGGTAAACCTCAAGAAGTAGAGGGTCGAACCTTCTCTGCAATCGAAAAACTCACAGCAGAACTCGATGAAATCAGTCGATTGACCAACACCCCGCCCCCCTTAATTGACGAGGAATTTCAGCGAGAAACCCTCCAGGAAAAACTCAGTACAGGCGAATATTCTGCTATCCACATCAAAACCCATGGTCTCTTTAGCTCAGACCCAGAAGAAACCTTTATCGTGGCCTATGAAGAACTGATTCGCGGTCAGGAGCTGGGTGAGCTAATTCAAACCGCAAGCTTGCAAGGAGATACTCCCGTTGAGCTGCTGGTGTTGAGTTCCTGTTCAACGGCAACTGGAGATAACCGGGCCGTATTAGGACTAGCCGGGATCGCAGTGCGAGCAGGCGCACACAGTGCCGTCTCTACGCTCTGGGAAGCCCGAGACGAACCCAATACTGAGCTGATGATCCAGTTCTATAAAGAACTGCAGCAACCGGGGGCTAGTCGAGCCCAGGCTTTGCGGAAGGCTCAATTATCACTTATTGAGCGGTACAGAGCCCCCCATATTTGGGCAACTTATGTACTGGTCGGCAACTGGTTGTAGAAACGACACAGCTGCCATACCCTGCCCCATCCGGACTCGATCAAACCACATTATCTATCTATCAACTTGACTGGGCCGATTACAGGTTCTTGAGTCAGAGCCTCTAACTCAACGGCTTCTAAAAGCTCAACCCAGGATTGTTCTAACTCAACGTTATTGCCAGACACAGCTTGCAGTTGCGCCGCTAAATTATCAACCAGGTCATACCAGATATCGGACGAAGCATCACTGGCCTGAGCGTCTACCTCGGATGTCGAGGCCACCCGCTGGACCCAACCATCAATATTCAAGTCAGTTTGGGCCTCCACCGTTGATGCACAGGATAAATTCAAATACCAGTGATAGTATTGGCCCTCTTGTAAGCTCGACACCTCATCCATAGGTAACGTAATGCTAACAAAACCAGGTTCGGCAGGCAGTTGGAACAAGGTTTTATAAATCCGCTCATCTTCATTTTGGGTCAGTATCGAAAACTCACCCTCTTGCACTTCAGCTGCCGTGTAGGGGACATAGAACCAAAACGTGGGATGTCCTGACAGGGTTTTACCTTGCGCACTGATGGGCGTAATCGCCGTCAGCTGTTGTGCTCTGGGCGGACATACAGCTTGATCGCCGCTTAAGCTGCCTCCAGGGGTGCGATTGCCATCAGGAATCGGCGTCGTCGGAGGGTTGGGTAGGTCGTCAGATTTTTGATCATGATCATGATCAATCGGATGGGTGGGGATAGCTGATGCAACAGGTATGGAACCTAACTGACTCAACAGTGCTGTCAACGTAAAACTGATGAGAGCTGAATGATTTCGCGATCGCATTGATCAATTCCTCAAAAAGAACGTTTTCAGGCCGACTTAACTGAATAGACTTTACTTAATAGACTTGTTTAATAATGGTTCCGTAATAGCTCGTAAATAGCCATGCTTATACGCTAACAAAACTCCAGCAGTACTACCTAAGGCTAATAGTGCTGGTACGAGAGGAACCCATCCCCCCTGAACCAACAGCAATAAGCAGGCTTGACGCAAACCCAGAATTACCACCACTCCAGCCCCCGACAGGATAAGGATTGAACTGGCCCGCCAGACTAACACACCACCGATGATGGCCCAACCCCAAATCCAGAGCATATCGCCCCACTGCCACTGTCCCCATTGAGGCAATGCCCAGATTAGCGGACGTTCATCCAAGACAGCCGCCAGTATTTGGCTCACACTGTGGCCATGGACCCAAACCCCCGGTAGTTCACCATAGGGTGTCTGACGATAATCATGACCGACAGGATCGGTCATGCCAATAAGCACAACGCGATCGCGAATTAGATCCTCATCTATTGTCCCTGCCAACAGGTCGGTGAGACTAATTCGGCGTGCGGGTCTCGGGTTCAATCGATAGTTCAACAAAATTTGGCTACTCTGACCATCCAACCGTTGATAGCCAACCGTTCGCTGAGCCAGTCGCTCCAATACCACTGGCCCCAACTGCCAATTTTGCGACTCATTAACCTCTAATGGCTGCACACCTTCTGCCTGCAGATATCTCAGCGCCAGGTTTAGACTCAAACTATAGGGAGTAGAGCACACAGGGGAAACAGGGCCTAACCTGGGGTCATAGGATAGCAGCTGACGCCGTACTACAGAATGACCACGCTGATAGATATCATCAATTTCTAAATCACTAAACCCTACCTGAACTCTTCCTTGCGCAGAAGATAACTCAGGAGGATGTCCCATAATCTCTCGATCTTTTTGGCCAAAAGAACAAACCGTAACAAGATTAGGAAATTGGTCAAACTGAGCCAATAAATCTTCTCGTCCAGGCTCATTGACCTGATAGCGATGCATATCCACACCAATCACCCTGGGCTGGAACTGTTGCAGTTCTTCTATGGCTGTGGCCAGTTTTTCATCGGTGATAGGATAACCATATTTATCCGTGTCATCTTCACGAATTTCTACCACTAGCAGACGCGAATCAATCGGCTGTCTAAATCCCGCCGAACGGGCACGCATTAAGTGATCATACGCCGACAGCTCTAGGGATTGTAACAGCCCTACGGCTCTAATCAGTGCAACAGACACAGTCATCGCCAGACTGGCAATAGCCAGCTTGCGCCCATTAATCGAGTTTGTCGGTCTGATACTCACTGGCTCAGGCGGCTGCAGTGGTTTTATCGATTGCCTGACAAATCGTCTGGACGGCTGAACGGGCCAAATGAGAGGAGTTTGAGTTGGATTTTGAAAAATTACCGGCAGCCAGGTAGCCCCCGGATATTCTCCCTCTAGGCCCTGTAATTGCTCTCTCGCCTGTCGAACTGCCGTATAAAAGGCCTCGCCCTGGGAAAACAACCGTAAAAAATTTTGCAAAAAGGTATGCGCCACCGGATCAATGACCGGCTCTCGCATCACAATCATCTGCGGCAGATTCAGATCGGCCAAGGATCGAGCCAATTCCATGCCATCGCATGAATTAAAAATTGCTAGCTTTAAGCCATAACTAATCGATGCCTTGAGTGCATTTCTCAACTGCTCCACTGACAGCTGTTCTTCGGGATTTAGAAAAATCTGTCCTGTCGGCTTTCCGGTTGGGTCTAATGCCTGACTTGTGCTGTGGCCAGCAAAAAAGAGAATATCCCAACCGTTTTCATCCCATAAACATTCATTGAGTTCTGAACGTTTAGGTTCTTTGAGAACAAAGGTTTCAGCATCTGCATTCTCGAACATCAAGCGGTCTGGCTGAATATTAATGCCATCGCTATGCCCCAACACCACCAAGATCCGCATGGGCCGATTCTTTCTAGCCAGCGATGCCGGGACCCGCTCATATTCCTGAAGGCTCAGGGCCATCTCAGCCTTAGGATAATGCTCAAAAAATCGCCAAAGATGCCAGGGTAGTTTTTGCAGAAAAGGATCTTCAGTTTCAATAATGACTCGAATATTTTCCCCAGCGTTCAGTTTCGTCCTGAGTTGCTGGTCAATATTACGAAAACCAGCTGAGTTTAGCCAGTCATCTATTTCAGTTTTTAGCTGTCCACACAATCCCCTAAACTCTGCACTGGAAACATTGGTCACCGGTTCGGGATCAAATTCGATATCATCCGTTAACGATGCACGATACCCAAATGGATTATTTAGGGCTTCATAGCGGACTTTCCATTGCTGATAAAGCTCAGGCAAATGTGCTGCAGGGGGTAGGCTACCGCGATATTTGACGGGTATCTGATTATCCTCTAACCACAGCTGAGCATCAACGTTAGCTAATCCCTGTTGACAGTTTCCTGGACCTAAATTTAAGACGACAAGTGGGTTCATGGGAACAGCTCAGACAACAGTCATACCGAAAAGGTTTCGCTAAAGGCATCATCATCTAGAGTAATCTGTAGTCGAAATTGAGCACCTGGTAAACACCGAAAATAGGGCAATCGCATATAGTCTTCATAATCACGAGCTTGAACGGGCTGCAGAGCCTTATCATTATTTGAATAAATAGAGAGGATCAGACCTGCGGGCACATAGTGATCCTCCATGGCAGAATGCACCTGCACTCGCACACCCATACGACCGTCCACACCTGAATTGAGTACCAGTAATAAGGCTATCGTCTGAGGAGCGGATCTAGCATTTAAGGTAATGAATTTAACACAGAGGGCACAAAATCCTTTAGCCGGCTTGGTCTGTCTGATGTTATAGACTACAGCCGGATATTGAGTTGCCCAGGATTCCAGGGGCTGCCATTCGTCTGCGAAAAGGGTTTGAGCCCATTGCTCAAATGGCGGGGCTAGTCTGGGCAAAACGACATCAGGTTGGCTGAGGTGATGCATCGCGTGCTGTAGTTGCGTGTTGGATCAGGTGGACAGTGGCGCGATCGCAGCTTGCGTCATGGCGTCTGGACAGTGCTGGCATATGGTCCAAAAGGCGTTGAGATCGTGCTGTAGCTGATGATGGTGTAACAGTAGGTGCGATCGCAACAATCATAATCAGCATTTTGTTTGAGATATTGATGGGTTGTATATCCCCAAACCCTAAATCACTGATTCTCTGGGTCAATCTGAATCGCCAAATAGTAATCGACAGCCCAAGCTGGAATGTCAACCCATGCTTGAGGGAGCTCAAAGCCATCAACATCTGACATATCCCCTAGCAGTAACACTATCCGTTTTGCCCCGAGCGTCACACCGCTGCCGCCCACGAGTTCCCAGATACTCTGTAAACCCTTCAGAGCAGGCCAGATCCCAGCGGCTGTATCATATTCTTGCTGAAACCAGGGAACAAATATTTGCAGACACAGTTGATTGAGATACTGAATTATTCAACTCCGGCTCACTCGTTCGCAAACCGTCGCCACACCAATAACAACCGCCTTAAAGTAGGCACATGGGTAGGGTCTCCCCTAACTATTCATTCAATATTTCCGCCTCCAAGTCTCGCAAAATGGTTGAACCATTCGACTGCTGCGGGTTAAAAATGGCCTTTAGAGATTGTTCCAGAGTTTCTCCCATAGCAATCCGATTTTGATACGCCACGATCACACGCGCCAAAATTGGTAGCCGATTTTGTTCTGCTTCCAGGTATAGCGGTTCCACATAAAGCAGTGATTCTTCAATGGGTATCACCAGCAGATTTCCCTGGTTAGCCCGCGACCCCTGGGTATTCCACAAAGAAATACGCTGTGAGATCTCCGGGTCTTGATTAATCCGGGCTTCAATTTGTTCCGGACCATAGACCAGTTCTTGCTTGGGGAAGCGATAGAGCAATTTACGACCATATTGATTACCATCTGAACGTGCCGCTAACCAGGCGATCAGATTATTCCGCTGAGAGGGGGTAAACGGACGCAGGAGAACAAATTCTTCCTCTGCTTCCTCCGGCAGTCTCATAATCAAATAATAGGGCTCTACCACCTGAGACTCGTTAGCGTAAATTTCATTGGGAGCTCGCCATGTATCTTCTCGGTTATAGAAAATACGTGGGTCGGTCATGTGATAGACCAACAGCTGATTTGACTGCACCAGAAAATAATCTTCGGGATAGCGAATATGGGCAGCCAGAGCAGGAGGCATCGCTTCTAGCGGCTGAAAAAGCTTAGGAAACAGTCGAGCCCAGGTTTGAATGATGGGGTCAGTGGCATCAGCTATATAAAATGAGACTGAGCCATGATAAGCATCGACCACCACCTTAACGGAGTTGCGAATATAGTTAAACGGCTGTCCCCCTGGGTCTGAGTAAGGGTAGCGATCGCTAGTGGTATAGGCATCGATTATCCAGTAGAGATAGCTACCCTCGGGATCAATGGGGTTAGACACATCAGAAGCAGCTTGAGCATTCGCATCGGCCACCACTAAATAAGGATCGCCGTCAAACTGCAGAAATGGCGCAATTTGTTTAACTCGGTCTTGAATATTGCGGCGAAACAACAGTTTTGTCTCAGCGGTAAAGTCATTGGTAAACAACATTTGCCAATCGCCGAGATGTTTAGCATATATCAGTCGTCGCCACAGTGCTCCTAGACTAACCCCATCCTCCCCAGCGTAGGTGGTATACACGTTATCCTCTTCTCCTGGGTAGTCTAGTTCGAGCACCCGTGTTCCCGTCATCACGTAGTTGTCGGTCAGCTCTCCAAAATAAATACGGGGCTGTCCAATGGGAATACTGCGAGCCACATCTTCATTGCTAGGGACATGGGCAATGTCTTTGATGAAATAATCGGGCAGACCACCAATAGCCGCCGTATTCACCGGGCTCATGGTAAAGCCATAGCCATGGGTATAGCTCAGGTGTTTGTTGACCCAGGTTTGAGCCGTATCCTCCAGCCGCTCATAGTTAAGTTCACGGGCCGAAATCAGTACCTGACGCCGCTCAATGGTGCCGTCACTTTTGATCAGGGTATAGCGGTCAACATCGGCATCTACAAATTCATAATACAAACGAATCTGTTGCAGCTGTCGATTACTTTCCAGCAGCGGTCGTGTATCCCAGACGCGAATATTACGCACCGTCAGATCGTTATTGTTTAACTTTTCTGCCGTCAGGTTGCTTTGGGGGTCAAAACTCTCTTCTTGGATATCGGTCAGGTTAAAGGCATCACGGGTAAAGGCAATCGAGCGTTCAATGTAGGGGCGCTCTCGTTGAAATTCGTTGGGTTGTACCATCAACCGTTGCACCAGCCAGGGAGCCAGAGTCTCACCAATCAGGGCCACGGTCATATATGTGGCAATGAGAATAATAAAAGCGGGCAGTCTCAGCCTTGATTGATGTTTGCTAAACCCAAACAGAGCACGTCCTAAGGCAACAACGACCAACGTCAGCGTGATAATGCTCAAGGCTGTCTGCACAGGTAAATCCACCAGCACATCGGTGTAGCTAGCCCCGTAGGTAACGCCCTGCCTGGAATACAGTAACTCATACCGATTGAGCCAATGGCTCACGCTGGTGGTCAATAGGAGCATGCCTGCCAGCAAGTAGAGATGTCGCTTTTGTGGGGCTGAAAACCCTAAAAACCGCCCCTGGCTGAGACTTTTGCCTGCCAGTAAATAGACTAGAGCAACGACAATTAACGTATACAGAAATAATCCGGACAGCCAAAACTCGGCTAGCTCTAAAACGGGCAACCGAAAGATATAAAAGCTAATGTCTTGCTTAAACAGGGGATCGATATGGTCAAAACTGGTGGGGTTGAGGGCGGGTAAGATCCGCGACCATTGAGAGGAGATGACCAGACCAAAGCTCAGGCTGAGCAGTACGGTTGCGATCGCACTTCCTACCTCTGGATACAGCAACACCCCCAGGGTGATAACCAGCAGCAGCCCGGCCTGCCAGGGCTGAGCGATTATTTGCTGAACAATCTGCCCCCCTTTATCTATACTCAGCCACAGGGGCAATGTCGGTAGCGGGTCAGCCGCGCTAGCATGCCAGCGAGTCAGGGCCAGCTGACCACTGTATAGCAATAAGACTGACAGCAGCAGTGCTAACCCGGTAACCAGGGGTAACAGCCGTCCCAAACCAATCCCCCGCCGTCGATTCTCAGCATTGGGCACAATGCAATAATCATCAAAGCTCAGCTGCCAGGCCAGGCGCAGGTTAATACCAGCGAACAGTAAGCTACACAGCACTGCCACTATGCCCAAACCCATCTGGGTCCGTAACCTGAGCCAGAAAACCCCCAGATAGTCCACTGAGCGAAACCACAACCCCTCTGCAACAAAGTAGGTAAGGATATCCAGACTGAGGAGGAGTGCGATCGCAATTAGCACCCAAGGCCAATAGACGCCAGTCGCTTTTCGTAGAATGGGCCGGTCTTGCACAGTCGCCATAGCAGCTCAAGATACGTCGGAGAGATATCACTCTATCTTAAACAAACGTTTCTCAACTCAGACCAAGTTCAAATCTGCCAGCCGCGAGCAAACGGACTCATCTGTTTGCTAAACCACTTGAAACGTAGTCGCAATGAACCAGACATACAGCATGATAAACAGCCACCCTTCCCAGATCGTAATCTTGTTATCTTGAACGATAAAAAACATGAGTAGTGAAGCCGCTAGCAACGTTGGCACACTATGAGTCAAGATCGAATCAGAAACCGGCAACGGCTGAATTAAACCTGGAATCCCAACCACCACAAAGATATTAAAAATATTAGAACCAATCACATTGCCAACGGCCAACTCAGCCTTACCCTTGAGTGCCGCATTGATAGTCACCATTAGCTCCGGCAAGGATGTTCCCAGCGCAACAGCACTGATGGCAATAATATCTTTGCCAATGTTGAGCCGCTCAGAAATTTGAATCAGCGAGTCAATCGTATAGTTAGCTCCCAGAAATATAAAAATTCCACTCAGCAGCAGCACCAGGCTTTCTCGCGTGGCTTGCGCGGCACTCAACGTCTGGGGAAGAGATTCAATATCAGCCTCCTCAGCAGAGCTGGAATCCTCTTCATCACTGCTTTTCAGGATATAAAACAGATAGACAATATAGCCAATCAGTAGAATTAAAGATTCTCCTCGACTAAAACGCTGATCCGATGACGCCATCAGCGCAAATAGAAAAGCCGAACCTACAAACAAGGGCAGATCAACACTGATCAGGTTGTACATCACCCGTAGAATCTTGGTGCTCAGAATTGCCGCCGTGCCTACTACCAAACAAATATTGGCAATGTTAGAACCAATCACATTACTGGCAACGACTTCCTCAGCCCCTTGAAAAATTCCAAACAATGATGACAGCAGTTCCGGTAGCGACGTCCCCATGGACACAATGGTGACTCCCACAATGAATGGTGGTAGCCCCACAGCTAGCCCCAGCTTTTCAGCAGCATCAGTAAAAAAGTCAGAGGCTTTAACCAACGTGGCCAAACCAACGACAAAGATCAGCAGCAGTAGCGGTAAAGAATCCATAGAAACCCGGAAGTAGGTTAGAACGTAAATGTACCCTGCTTACACATCCAGAACGCTGACTTCTCCTAGAAAAATGCAGAGTGGATGTGTGTCCGCTGTTCAAAATACGACTTCACAATTTATGCTTGCCGCTAGTCAGCGTCAGAAACTTGACGAATCTAACGATGCTTTGTTCTATGAACATCCCCGTTTTGTCACCCATGTCGATGAACGGTTTATTGAGCAGCTGACTGAGTTATATCAGGAACGACTCCAACCCAACAGCTGCATCCTAGACCTGATGAGCAGTTGGGTATCCCACCTGCCTGCCGATATGGAGTTTGCTCGGGTGGAAGGCCACGGGATGAATGCCGATGAAATGGCAAAGAATCCCAGGTTAGATCACTATTTTGTACAAAATCTCAACGAAAACCAGACACTGCCCTATGAGGATCGCACCTTTGATGCCGTCCTCAACACTGTATCTGTGCAGTATTTGCAACATCCAGAAGCCATCTTTGCTGAAATCTATCGTGTCCTCAAACCCGGTGGTATTGCCATTGTTAGCTTTTCCAATCGCATGTTTTATCAAAAGGCGATCGCAGCCTGGCGTGACAGCAGCGATGCCAGCCATATCGCCCTAGTCAAACGCTATTTTGAATCAGTGAAAGGATTCAGCACCCCAGAAGTCATCGCCAACCAACCGCCCATGACCAATCCGCTCTTGCAAATGATGGGCTTTGCCAGCAGCGATCCGTTTTATGCCGTGATCGCAGAACGCATGGAAGTGTTAGTCGGCTAATGGCCCGTCGGGTGGGCATTGCTCACCTATCCCGTCCAGGGGGCAGGGCTGATCTATCGGTGGTAGAAAAAAGATAATGGGGGTGTGCTCTATCGCCCCCGTGTTCTCTCCATGAGCTTAATTCGCCACTTTCAGCAGGTCCGTGACTATCGAACTAAACCGGTGTATCCCTTGTGGATCATTTTAGTCTTGGTGGTGATGGGGACCATGAGTGGGTGCTATGGCTATCGCCCCTTGGCCACTTTCGTACAACGTCATCAAGCAGAGCTATTGCGCGTGATGGAGTTGCCTCATGAGCGGTTGCCCAGCCTGTCCACCTTGCGCCGGATCATGGTGCGTCTCAACTTTACTGAGTTAGCCGAGGCGTTCAATGCCTGGGCTATCGACAGTCTGGGTC
>NZ_AWNH01000064.1 GCF_000482245.1 Leptolyngbya sp. Heron Island J
AAGGATCTCAAGCCGATTTATCAAGCCGCTACCCTAGCCGAATCGGAAGCTGCCCTGTATGCCTTCAGTGAAAAATGGGATGAGGCCTACCCAGCCATTAGCCAGATCTGGATTCGCCACTGGGAGAATGTGATTCCCATCTTCGATTACCCCATGGAAATTCGTCGGGTGATTTACACCACCAATGCTATTGAATCTCTCAATCGTTCTCTGCGTAAGGTGATTAAGACCAAAGCCGTTTTTCCAGATGAAGACGCTGTTTGCAGGTTGATGTATCTGGCGATGAACAATATCGCGAAAAAATGGAATCGACCGATTAAAAATTGGCGTGCCGCACTGTCTCATTTTGCTATCCTGTTCCCAGAACGCTTCTCTCTCTAAACAAACAGCGTTTACACAAAATTCAGATCACTCTCTAGAAGCAGGGGGTCAACTCGTTGAGACTAAAATTGAATGGTTTCAGGCAGCACAAGTCTATCGTCAGGGCAACTTAAGCAATCCTGATCTACTTAACTTTTACTATGCCAAAACTCAGAGACGTCTACTCCTAACAAATGAGAAACCACTCCGAACGCTTTGCCAACAGCAAAACGTAACAGTCCACGGCACCCTATGGGTTATTCAAGAAGCCTATCAACGCAAGCTCTCAACACCAGCAACACTCTGCCAATGGTTGGAAACCCTCAGTAATCTGGACCGACGCTTACCAAAACAAGTTATCAACCAGTTGAAGGATACTCTAGGTTGTAGCTGAGGAAGTGCGATCGCAACCCAACCTAACTCAACCAAAACCGGCTGCCACTAGCAAAGCTACAAACAGCCTACCCATCAGCCCTTAAACCCAGTCGACTTCGCTGATTGTCCGATTGCCCGTGGCTCCGTTATCGCCACTAGCAAGGTTATTCATTTTTAATTCTTCACTGGATAGGCTTTGTGATCGCAACTCTATATCCTTCCCACTAACAAACCACCCACCCCGTCCACAACGTAGGCTTCGCTCCCTTAAATTTCTCCCAAATCCTGCGCTTATCGCCCGATATCGCTCCACTCTATCCAGCTAGCCAATGCCTAATCATGCAAAAATGCATCCGGCAAAGGGAGCCTCACCCAGATAGGCATATGATCACTCACCTCATGCTCAAACTTCCTATAAAACACCGCCTTCTCAGCACTCGTTAACTCCAGTAATGGCTGGTCATTCAGAGCATCACTAAACAACTGCACAAAGTTCACCATGCCATAATCAGGACCACGCTCTTGAGCCCCCATCATGTCTTGCTGAATTGACTGAGGCAAACGCCCATCATGGCTAAAGAACGCAACATGGTCAAACGTCTCCTTCAGACGAGCATTGGTTCTAAACAATTGGTTGTGAACAGGATGAGGATCTAAAAACGGGAAATACACATTAGCTCTTGAATCCGATGTTTTCACCTGCGCATTAAACGTTTTGATATGCGCAGTAATCCGTTCACGGTCTGTCTTCGGATTATCAAAGTCAAGATTTAGATCTCCCATCAACACAAAATTAGGGTAGTAAGCAGTATCTTTTTCCTCCACTCGCCCAAGAATCCACTCCATCAAAGCATCAAACTCTTGCCGCCGATCCGTCACTGACTCACCAAAATAAAGATGGGCATTGATCGCCATCAGTTTGTAAGGCTCAGTACCCGGATGGCCGACAATGCGAAAGCTAGCGCAGAAGGGCTGTCGAATAAATGACAGAAAAACAGGAATTTGCACCTTAGGCGGTTTCGGCTCTGCACCCACCTGATTCTGTTGCCAGGCTTTGTGCTTATCGAGATATTTCAAATAAGGCAACAACTCATCCCGTAGGACATCGTAGTTATCAATAACGGTCTTGATCAGCTTGCTGCGGTCAAACGAAATATCAGAGACCACATCCCCCCGCTCGATGACTCGGGTGTTATAGATAAATCCCAGACGCTCCCCCATGCCAGATTCACCAGGAAAAACACCCGTACGATCTGAGACCACAGCATGAAAATCTGGCCCCATCAGCTCCCGCAAATAATCAAACCCCTCCAGGTCATCCATAATCTCTTGAACCGCCAGCAAATCAAACTGACGGCAGAGCATCGCAAGAAACTTCCAGGTATTGGCAGAACGCTTACTCCGTTTGCCCAACTTACGAATATTGAAAGAAGCCAGTAGCGCTGATCCATAGATGCGTTTAGGAAAACCATACTTAGCAGGGTCTGCCGCGAATACAGCATTAATCCGGTCCCATTCTTCAGCTGTAAACTCCGAGGTCATAGCAGATTCCTTACATCAAAATGTTTGCTACTGGTAACGCCATAAGAAAGCGCATTGACTGCGATCGCAATCCCAGAATATGCCCAGCCACAAACCGCTTATCCCAGCCTCATAGCAGTGGCAACCAAGAGATACCCAGCGTCTAAGAATTATCCGAATCAAGAATATCAGCAGCCATCGCCCGAGACTCAGATTTATCCTGATCGAGGTATTGCTCCAGCACTAATGGCACCCGCATCTTCCTCTTAGCGGATGTCTTCTTACTCTTGGCCTTCGGCTTTCCCGGCGATGTCTCCTCCCCAGGCGGCGCGATCCGGTCCCCAATAATATGCAAAATCTGACTAAAATCCTGCGGCTGCATCACCCCAATCCGCGCCATGATATCAGTCCGTGTCGGCCCGTGGCTGCGGCCATAAAGGAAAGCAATAAAATCCTCCACCAGCATCCCCTTTAACCGAGCAATCTTCTCCAGATTCTCCAAACTCGGCACATTCCGACCATTCTCCCACTGCTGCACCGTAGACTGCGACACCTGCATCGTCCGCGCAAACTGCCGCTGCGATTGGTCGCCACGAATTTCGTGCACCACCTCACTCAATCGCTTCAAAAAACCCTCGTCCACAAACGCTACAGCCGACTTTTTACGAACTTTCAATGATTAACCTCCAAATAATAAAGCCAGACATCACATAATTGCTTGACTAAATAATCACTCATTATTAACATGATCGATCAGTCGAACAAATTAGATTTATGTGTCGGTCATGAAAAGCGCTCCTCAGCCGAAGCCCCCCCGGCAAAACCTCACTATCCGCATGACGCCCGAGCTCAAGCAACGGGCACAAATCAGTGCAATCCAACAAAAACGCTCACTCTCGGACCTGATTGAGGAAGCCCTCGAAACCTTACTTAACCGCCAAGAACGAGCCGCCTAGCTATCTGTAAAACCCATAAAAAATGCCCCACGCCTGACACAGCTCCGGGGCATCCGTAAAATTAACTACTTCCATGATGACAGAAAATTCTCCGACTGCCTACGACGGAGGACATAGTCTGCAGCCTGCAAAAAGCACTACCCGCTCACATCTCAGACTTACCCCAGAAGCCGTTCACCAAAACTGGCTCGACCACTTCTACACCCCAGCCGGGTACCTCTACCACCTCATCCTTGCCCTCAGAAAACAAGGCTGGTGGTTCCGCGTCGAAAACATCTCCCAGTTTTGCCGCGAATGGCACATCAACCGTCGCACCTTCTACCGTGCCAAAGCCGAACTGATCGCCAACGGCAAACTAGAAGAACATATCAAAGGCAGCGTTAATTTGCGCATCCCCATCCTGAGTCAAATTGACTCACCTGTGACAAACCTGTCACCCCAAGTGATCAATTTGACACACCCTGAGACAACTCAGACACAGTCAGCTACCGAAACCGAATCCCAGCAAGCATTTCCCAACTCCCCAGATCCTTCTCAACTTCCTTCCAACTCTTCTTTAAAAAAGAGAGAGAAAATCGCTTCGCTTTCCCCAGAGCTAGAGCAGACCAATAGCCAAGAAATCACGTTATCCCAAGATGCACCAAAGCACCCTCAAACGAGTGATGCCTCACTTCCCGGACCTCAGCAATGGTTAGACTTTTCCGCCGAGGACGACCCCGATTTTTTCGCGTTCGTCATAAAACAAAAAATCCCCCGACTCCCTGATCCGCCTGCCTCCAAACAAAGCGCTGCTCAAGGCTGGATTCGTAAATACGGCGATCGCCTCTACACCGAATACCTGCAATGGCTCGAAAGCCAGCGCCAAGTTGAACAACGTCTCACCCCGATTCCCCCTAATGAGGAAACCCCAGACCAGCGCCTACAGCGTTACCAGATGCTTTGGCAAAATCCCACCTGCCGTAAAGGCGTCCGCACCGCCATCCAAACCCATCCCGAATGGCATCTAGAAATCGGCCCTGATGGTCCACAGTTCCAGCAGTCCAAGACCCAAGACCCATAAAATCCCGTTATCATTTGAAAGCCACATATACCAAGACAACCGACCAGGCCAGTGCTGCGGAGTATCCCATGAATACCCAGCTGATCGACTCCCTCATCCAAGTCATCGAATCCCTCACCCCCGAGGAAAACAAGCTGCTGCGCACCAAACTCCACGCCCGCACCATTCAAAAAACACCTGGCGTCTGTGGCGGCCAAGCCCGCATCCGCAATACCCGCATCCCCGTCTGGACTCTCGTATCCTTCCACCAACAAGGAGCCGACACCGAAGAACTCCTACGCAACTACCCCAGCCTTATCCCTGCAGATCTCGAAGCCGCCTGGGCCTACTACCAAGAAAACCAAAACGAAATTGACCAAATTATCCAAGACGACCTAGTCCATGGTTGATCTCTACTCCAACGAAAACTTCCCCATCGACATGGTGGTCCTCCTACGCAATCTCGGCTACGACGTCCTCACCTCCTACGACGCAGGTCAAGCCAACCAAGGCATCCCCGACGAAGACGTCCTCACCTACGCCACCAAAAATAATCGAGTCGTCATCACCCTAAATCGCCAGGACTTCATAAACATCCACCGCCAAAATCCTGATCACAACGGCATCATCATTTGCAAAGACGACCGCAACTACACAGACCAGGTCCAGACCCTACATAACTATTTAGAAAACCAACCCAGCCTTACAAACCGACTCATAAGGGTTCTAAAGCAAAACCAACCCAAATCCAGCCAGCAGATCTTCACCATCCGCGAATACTAACCTCGCAGCCACTCAACCCCACTCAGCTCAGAAAACCAGCGCTATATAATAGACTGGTTTTAGGGAAGTTCTGGGGAAACGAACTAGGTTAAAACCTAGAACCCTTGTCTATAAAGACTTTCAATCACCACCTTTATAGACTCGAAATCTGTTATGGGCTTCGGTTCATCGGGGGTTCGAATCCCCCCCTCTCCGTTTGCATCAAAGTATTAATATCCTGCTACTTTTAGCTATTATTGCCACGGTCACTTCCATAGCTGTGGTGTTGCTGCAGAAAGAATTAAAAGCGCTCACTGATTTGCGATCGCACCGTCCGAGGCAGTAGTTCTATCAATGCGCGGCTACGGACAGAAACTCAGCCTGGCTTTAGGGTCCAAAATAAAACGACGTAGCTAACCTAGCCACGTCGCCTTAACTGAAGCTTTCGTCTCAATTTGAGGTGTTTACCTCAATCAATACTGTCCTTGATGTAATCCGCGCAGCTCTTAGGCAGCAACTTTTTCCTTAAATGCCTTACCTGCTGAGAATGCAGGTACTGTAGTTGCTGGAATTGTCATCGTCTCACCAGTCTTGGGATTACGACCTTCACGCTCTTTGCGATCGCGGGGTTCAAAGCTACCAAACCCCACCAGAGTTACCTTATCGCCACTGGAAACAGCCTCCATAATGGACTCAATAGTTGCAGATACTACAGCATCTGCAACTTTCTTCGAAACACCGGCCTTCTCAGCCACCGTATCTAGCAGTTCACCTTTGTTCATAGCAAGAGAAATCAATACTTCCAGGTATTTTTAGCACAGGTCCACATAGAACGCAAGTACTAAATCGACTAAGACGTCCATATTGCAGAGGTTTCCGCATCACGAACGCCTGTTATCTTGAAACTGAGCCTACATTAGCTCAAATTAAACCGGAGTTTTCTGTAAATCAGGTTTTTCTTCAGGTAGTATTGCGCCTTCTACCGGGCATACCTGCAGACAAATACCGCAATCGATACACACATCAAAGTCAATCCAGTACCAGTTTGTTCCCTTCTTATTTTTCTTGGGACCCTCGTGAATACAGGCTACAGGGCAGGCATCAACGCAATCAGCAACGCCTTCACAAACGTCAGTAACAATAGAGTGGGCCACGGCGCTCCTAGGGTTTAAATGGTCATCAAAACGTATATTTATCCAGGCTAAAACCTGTGGAGATATACGAGAAATTAGTTACATTTGTTCATTTTAAAGGGCGATAGACCTAAGTAGGTGAATCTAATGCGATTGCTGATTTAGGGGATAAGGTGATCGGTAGCACTTGCTATTTGACCATCTCTTACAGCTCAAGCCATCCCAAGGGAGCAGCAATGTCAAGCTAAATGCCATGAGCTCGTTGAGCTGATGGCGTCAGACTTTCTACCTCGACGTCCCCCTGTTCTGATACCCAGGCAATATTGGCAATTTTACGCTCGGTGGCAAACTGACGGAGTTTTGCCGCTGGCAAGGCAGGATTCAGACTCAACTCAACTCGAGTCAGCGTAGCAGCGTCCTGACGCAGGATTTGGGCATGGTTAATGGCGGCGGCGGCAGCAGCAGCTTCTGTAGGCACCACTAGCCAGTCACTCTCGGCCACCATCGCAGGTAAGTGTGGCTGCAAAATCTGCTGTAGGGTCTCACCATTGAGGACAAAACCAACGCCGGGATAAGACTTGCGTTCTGGGTGAAACAGACTGAGCAGATTGTCATAGCGACCGCCCTGGCCAACAACCTCGCAGGTGTGTTCAGTACGGACCACCGCTTCAAATACTACACCTGTGTAATACTCAAAAGTTTGCATCAGGCTAAGGTCTAGTACTAGCTGCGGTGGATTGTCCGTCAGGGTACGTTCTAGCAGGTCTACCAGGTTTTTGAGATCGCTGACGCTTTGCCGTTGCTGATCGCTGAGGTCAAGCTGGCTGACCTGGGTTAAAACTGAGCGGGGTTCGCCGCGCAAATCCATGATGGTTCGGGCCAGTGTCTGTAATTCGTCAGACAGCGACAGATTTTCTAAGGTGACACAGTCTAGATTTGCGATCGCAACCTTGACCTGCTCTCGTACCCCAAGCGGAAACGGTGCTAGTAAAGAATTGGTCAAACTAGCCTCGCTCAACAACAAATGCCAATGCTCCAGACCCAGTGCCTGCAAGCAATCAGCCATAATCAGCAACACTTCTACATCAGCCAGCGAACCACTGGCCCCCAACAGCTCTACACCGGCCTGGTAGGCTTCTTGCTGCCCACCCTGACTGCCTGTGGACGACCGCCGAAATACATTGGCATGGTAATAAAGCCGCTGGGGATAATTGCTAATGCGAGTCACCGCCGCCCGCGCAATCGACGCCGTGAGTTCAGGTCGCAATCCCAGACGTTCACCACGACTGTTGAGCTCAATCACTTCGGACTGATGAATCGCGCCGCCCGCCATCAGCGTATCCATACTTTCAACGGTGGAGGTAATAATTCGTTGATAACTCCACCGTTGGAAAACGGCTTCAATCCGATCTTCAATCCAGCGCTTTTGCGCCACATCAACTGGGAAGAGATCGCGTCCACCCGTTGGCGGTTGGTAGGTCATAGCTTTACGGCGGCTGAGTGCTATACCAGCTTAAAGCTTCAAGGGGATGACGGACTAGGGTTCCAAACTACTTGCGTTTTTTACCGCCAAACAGACTACCAAACAGTCCACCACCACTACTGGGCTTTTTAGGTCCCTTGCTGGAGCGCTTGCCAGTAGGAGGAGCATCCGGGGGCGGGTTTCGCCTAGCGTAAGCATCTAGCTTCTTTTTCACGTCGCTGGCCATCTCGTTATCGGGCTCTAACTCCAAAGCACGTTTGGTATGAATACCCGCCATCTTGAGCTGCTTACTACGCATGTACATTCGGCCAAGCTCAGCATGGCATCTCGGGTTTTGGGGATGGGCTTTTACAGCTTCCCGTAATTCCACAATGGCTCGGGTGAAATTCCCTTTGTACTCAAACTCTTTGGCCCGATTGATAAAGCTTTCAATCAACTGAGCACGGCGCTCACGGTGGGATAAGACAGTCACTTTAGACGAGGTGTCATCGGTCGTGCCATCATTATCAGCCACCGACGGAGTCTCCTGGGTCTCATCCTGACCAGAGAGCCCACCTTGACGCATCACGTAAGCTGCATTGAGTTCACTAATGTCGCCAATCGTATCCACCACACCCTCAAGGGATTCATACTGCTCAAGAACCAGCATTTTCAGAGCCGTACTGTATGCATAGTCCACGTTGTTGCTGTTGACAACTTTTTTGGAGTGATCTGTGGATAGCGACAACAGTGACGGTTGAGCCTTTAATTGCTCTCCTTTCAACTTCAGACTGACTTTGTGCTCCACTGAAGATTTTTCTTGGCTCAATATCTCGTAGGCAGGGTTCACCAACTTAGAGAGTAATTCGCTAGCCTGCTGTTTTTGCTCGTCCGTAGCTGTCAGCAAACTGTCGGGATGCAGCTTTCGTGCAATCTTTAGATAACGCTTCCTTACTTGTTTCGCATCGGCATCTAGCGGCACTCCCAAAACTGCATGGTGATCTACTAGATCTAATTTGAATAGTCCACGGTTAACCTGCATTTTTGCGATCGCTGTTTGAGACAACTTAATTTTAGTTTATCCGTATTAGCATTTAATACCTGTAATAGGCTTGACGCTAAACATACGCAGATTGTGTCTAGAAAATTTTAAAAACATGAAGGAAGGATGTGGATATTACGTAGGCTTGAATTGAGGCAAGGGCTGCACCTGGCTTAACTCATGAACAATAGGCTGATGCAAAGCACCGTTAGTCGCCACCAATCTGCCAGAGTAAATATCGAAAGGATCGCCATTGTAAGCACTCACCTGGCCACCGGCTTCTTCCACCAGCACTACACCGGCCGCCAAATCCCAGGGCGATAAACCACGCTCCCAATAGCCATCCAAGCAGCCAGATGCCACATGGGCCAAATCGATAGACGCTGAACCGCCTCGACGAACGCCCTGGGTCAGATGGGTGAAGTGACAAAATTCGGCATAGTTATTATCAATCGTTTCGCGACGGTCGTAGGCAAATCCGGTCACCAACAAACTGTTCGATAACTGGGTCGCCTTTGAAACCTGGATCGACTGACGATTGTGAGTAGCCCCTAACCCTTTAGCAGCCCGATAAAGATCCTGCAGAATGGGATTATAAACTACACCAACCATAGGCTTACCCGCCACCAATAGCCCAATAGAAACAGCACACAAAGGATACTGATGAGCATAGTTAGTCGTGCCGTCTAAGGGGTCAATAGCCCAGAGCAATGGATTATCGCTATGGCCTAACTGACCAGATTCCTCAGCCAAAATGGCATGGTCAGGCAAATGACGCTTAATGACTGCTAAAACAGCCACCTCAGAAGCCCGATCCGCTTCCGTAACCAGATCGCCAGACCGCCCTTTCTCTTGAATCGAAGATAGATTTCCCCAATAGCGTTGTAGAACAGCGCCACCCGCCAGTGCCGCCTCAGTTGCTATCTCTAAAAAACGCTGTAAGTCTTCAGGGGTAGGTGTTGTCCTCATGGATTATGTTAGTCCTCATCCAGGGGCAGCCCAAACCGCACCTTGCCTTTGCCAAAATAACGACCAAACTGCTGCTCGTAT
Source organism: Leptolyngbya sp. Heron Island J (assembly GCF_000482245.1). Taxonomy (GTDB): domain Bacteria; phylum Cyanobacteriota; class Cyanobacteriia; order Phormidesmidales; family Phormidesmidaceae; genus Leptothoe. The sequence continues at coordinate 9,701 of NZ_AWNH01000064.1, forward strand.
ACTTCATCCTCATTCTGGGTCTCAACCTCTAGGTCCGTGCGAGGATAGCTAACACACAGAAGCGCATAGCCTTTTTCGCGTAGGGCCGGGGACAATCCCATCGCTTCCGGCTGCTCAACTTCCCCCGATAGGATACGCACAGCACAGGTGGTACATGCCCCATTGCGACAGGCAAACGGTAAATCGGCTCCCTGGTTTTCTGCTGTTTGTAGAATGTAACGATCGTCCGGCACCTGAGCCGTGTAGTGGCAATTTTTTTGCCGATGATGGATATGGACAGTGTGTGTTTGAGTCATAGAACCAAGTAAAAAAGCAGCAGTGCCCTGCAATCGTCGCATGAAATAAGCACCACTTTCTGATAGTATGTTCTGGCTGAGAGAATTTAATTCTTTAGCAATTATATCCCTGGAGAGATGGCCGAGTGGTCGAAGGCGCAGCACTGGAAATGCTGTAATGGGGTGACTCATTCGAGGGTTCGAATCCCTCTCTCTCCGTTCTTTTCAATTCAAGGTTAACTGAGATCTGCTGGGGACTGAGATCTGCGGGAGGCTATTGGCGGCTGAGACGATCTGCAGCCAGGGTAATGCCCCCTAAGGTTATGAGAATGATGCCAGTCCACTGAATCATTTGCAGAGTTGGCTGATTGGTCAGCGCCATGATCGCCAGCAGAGCGGTCACGATTGGGGTTGTTGCTGCCACCAGGGCCGTTCGTAAACCACCCACCAGTCTGAGGCCTGTGTAATAAAAAAAGTAGCTAATGCTAGCTAGCAGCCCTAACCCCAGGCCGCCGAGAACAAATTGGCTGGTGAAATCTTGAGTCACTACCAGGGGGCGTATCAACAAAATGATGCTGCTGAGGACGCCCATAAGACCATGCTGAACCAACCCTGCTGAAATAGGATGACTTTGACGCGTATTGAGACTATTGGTCACCACATACAAAGAAAAGGCCGTAGCCGACAATAGCGCCGCAATGGCACTAGTCAATGATAAGGGTCGCAAAATTAACACGACGCCCATCGCCATGGCTAGCATCACCACCCCCCTTAATAGATTGGGGCGATCGCCATTCAGCCACCACAGCAAAGGCACAACCAGCAGCGGGTAAGCAAATAACAGTGGGGCAGCGACGGCGGGGCCTAGGGTGCCTGCGGCTTGGAATAAGAAAACTTGAGCAAAAAAGTAAAAGACACCGCCACCGAGCAGGGCAAAAAGTCGCGGTGTTGACCGTAGCGATTGCCCAATATCACGCCATAGGGAGCGATATAGTTGGGGGGCCAATATGGCCAAACTAGGGATCAGCACTACCAGCTGTAGCCACAGAAGGGCATTGGCATTGAAAAAATTGAAGCTGTCCAATCCTGTCAAGGCGGGGCCAAACCGATTGCTCCCCAGGCTTAACGCACCAACCAGGACTGTTATGGCACTAAAACCAAAGGTGGCAATACCACACAGCACCATGCCTTTCTTTAAGATGCGATCGCGTTTTGGTTCATTCACCAAAACCGGCGACGGGTCCACAGTTTGCCCCCCATAGGGAGGCACCACGCGACGGGTAGCTCCAGCTATTTGATCGGGACGGGGACGCTCTATATAGGTACGGCTATCAACCACCGGGCTGCCATCCCCAAGGGGACGATTATCCAAAGCACTCGGTAAGGTAGTGCCAGGAGGGGTAGGCGCTTGACCCAGTTGAAGATCACCCAGTTGATTACTCAGACGTTCCACCAGGTTCGCTAGCAGCACCTCCCCTTGCTGCTCCATGGTTTGCATGCGGGTCAGCTGCTGAGCAATCGTACTTTGATAGCTGCTGAGATCTTGCTGTAGCGCCTTAACGCTGCGATTAAGCGTGTCGTCTAGAGCATGTAACCAGTCTTGAGTTGGAGTGGGCAGCTCCACCGAATTAGTCACATAGGCATGCAGATCGTCTCGCAAATTTTGAGCCAGTACACGGGCCAGACGTTTTGCCCAAGCATTTTGCTGGGCCAGTTCCCGCTTGGAGAGGGTGACATCCGCTTCATTCCTGAGAGACTGATAGTCGATGTAAAGCTGGTCGTACTCTACACGTAGCGCCTCAAGATCGCTGATCAGGCGTTGCTTTTCTGTCTGTAAGTACTCAATATCCTTAGCTAGCTGATCGGCAAAATGCCGCTGCAATGCTTGAAAGTCATCATCCAGTGATTGCAGTAGCGGGTCATTGCTGCCCTGGCTCTCAGACTCACCCATGTTGCTCCCTCTTTAGTTATGCTTCGCCCATGACATCAGCCTTCTACTTATCACCCTGACGAAGCCATACCCTGCGTTATACCCAAGTTTTGTATTGGTGTCGACACTGTACCAAGCAACCAGGAATAACGGAACAATTTTCTAATATCAACCGCAGCCAGTCCGCAAATCATCACACCATCTAGGCTGAGGAAGATGGGACGGATTGCACACTTAGAGAAACTTAACCCTTAGTGGTTGGGGCTGCATGTTCAGCATATTAATTGGGCATTATATTAGCCTTAACAAATACACGCAGCCTAGCCCAGAAGCTATCAAACATCTTCACCTAATCACTGTGTCCAGAGTTTTCATTCCAAAGTTTGGATCATCTGGGATGCAGTACATGCAATACCCGCTTTGGAGCTGTAGGATGAGTAGAATAATTTCTGGCTAGGTATGTTTGTGAGAGTTCAGTCCAAGAATTTAGCAAGTATTCTGAGGTAGCTGACATCAGGATGAAAAAGATCCTTATTGTTGATGATGACATCACACTACGGTCTGCGTTAACCCGTTACCTACGAGAGCGAGGCTTTCAAGTTAGTCATGCGTCGTCTGGCACTGAAGGGTTAGCTCTATTTGAACAGGATCAGCCCGATCTGGTGGTCTCAGACGTGATGATGCCTGAGATGGATGGTTATGAGTTTTGCACAAAGCTGAGAGAAATTCGTTCAGGCCAGCTAGTGCCTTTTATTTTTCTGTCGGGCCGCGGTGAACTGGACGACCGAATTCAGGGACACTCCAAGGGCGCTGATGACTATATCGTTAAGCCTTTTCATCCCAAGGAGCTAATCGCAAAAATTGACGCTCAGCTGGAGCGTTCTCGGCGGATGCATGCGGAAATTATCCGCCTGGTGCAGCAAATGCCGCCGCCGGAGTCAGCTCAACCGCCGCCGCCCAAGCCGCTACCGCTGACACCCGCTGAAGAAAAGGTCTTTTGGGAAGTTATTCAAGGCTTTACCAATAAGCAAATTGGAGAACATTTGTTTATTAGCCCTAGAACGGTGCAAACACATCTGAGTAATATTCTGAGTAAGCTTTCTTTGGAAAATCGCTCTCAGCTAATTCGCTATGCGTTTGAACATGGCTATCGACCAGCCAGTTCGGGAGAGTCTGAGAAGTAAAGCGCGCTGTCTTGTATTGCTTAGACATTGTAAGGTAGCCTGAGGTTTGGCTGATTACTCAAACACTGTTTCAAGCAACGCTAACAGCTGGTGTTGTGAATGCACGACATGACTAATGTATCTGCTGATTCTCCAACGACTTTTCCGCCAGATGATGAAAAAACGGCTAAGCTTACCGAACAGCTTCTTTCCAATAGCTTAAAGCGCCAACTGAGTGCCGTTACAGAACTAGCCAGTGGTGGGGAGTCTGGTGTTACGGCTCTGGTTGATTTTCTCAGGAATACGAGTGAGCCATCAGCTACGACAGGTAAGGTTTACCAGATCCTCAGCAGTAGTGATTCGGTGATGACTCAAACATTTTTGGCGGAGCGCTTTCCCGATGGTGTGGTAACACCGGCCTCCGACCAGCAGATTGACTATCAGCCATTACAGACACTGCTAATCGCTCAAAAATTTGAAGAGGCGGATCGGCTCACGCTACAAAAGCTGTGTGAACTGGCTGGTCCAGCTGCGGTGCAGCGGAAGTGGGTTTATTTTACTGAGGTAGATAGTTTTCCGGTTACCGACCTGCGGACTATTGATCAGCTATGGCGAGTGTATTCGGAAGATCGGTTTGGTTTTTCGAGACAGCGAGAGCTTTGGCTAGGGCTCAATCAAGATTGGAACCGTCTGTGGGAGAAACTAGCGTGGAAGTCAGATAATATCTGGACCCGTTATCCTGGTGAATTTATTTGGGATTTGTCCGCTCCTATTGGTCATTTGCCCCTATCTAATCAGCTGCGTGGTGTACGTATGATGGAGTTTCTGCTCTGTCACCCGGCTTGGAACTCATAAAGAACGACCATCGCTGACTGCGATGAAATTCACCCACTGCCTGGTACAGTTCCTCGGGGGTATCTACTAGAAACGTAGGCCCCTGGGCTTCTAGGGCGGTGCGATCGCTAAATCCCCAACTCACTGCTGCCACTGCCACACCTTGGCAATGGGCGGCTTCTATATCCCGCGTTTCATCGCCAATATAAAGAATTTCTTCAGGTAGTAAACGATGTCGGCGCATAATCCGTCGCAGACTGCGGGCTTTACCCAACAGGCCAATATTGCCGTAAATCTGACTAAATACCTGACCCAAATCGTGGCGTTCTAGAAATGGCCGAATGGTTGAGGGGGCATTGGAACTAGCAACCATGATGGTATGACCATCGGCTGCTAGCGCCATTAAGACATCACTCAAATGGTGAAACGTCTGAATAGAATCAACATCCTGATGCAGCTCCCGCCGTACCCGCCGCATTAGAAACGGTACCTGAAACAAAGGAACATGGGACTGGGCCAGTAGTTCAGCAGTGCTCAGTGCGCGTAAATATTTCAGTCGCTCCGGTGTTGTTTGCGGATAGTCATACTGACTTGCTAAGCGATTAGTAATAGCGACGATCGTCTCCAATGTGTCAGCGATCGTACCGTCAAAGTCAAAAATGAGAACGGTCACGCGGGTATGGTGTAAAAAACAATCTTGAAAGTGGCTAAGGAATAGCGGTTAAGGGGCAGCTATATCAGCTATATATCTATCTATGCCCAAATCCAGAATATGGCTAAAGAAAAGACTAAGCCAAGACAGATACTGATGAATCTTCGAGATGTAGGGTATACCTTAGTTCACGGCTACCCGTGTAAATGCCCTACATATAGATACTGTAGCCTCAGCCACGCCTGATTGTGGTAACAAATTATCTTTTTCGTTACCGCCAGCGGCCTGAGCGCAGAATGCTAATAATTAGCCAGATGCCTAGTAAAGTAGCAGCGGCGAAGAGGCTGGTGCTGAGCCACTGTAACTGGACATTGGTTTGATTGCTGGAGATAATCGCAGCCCCAATAATTAAGGCCGCAACTACGGTGCTAAATGAACGACGGTTGGCAGCTTGCTCAATACTGCGTTGCAGATTAGTCAGGTCTTTGATGTTGACATTCCAGGTTAAGGTTTCTTCACTCAGACGGTCGAGCAGGAAGCCAAACTGACGCGGTGCCGAGAGAGATAGGTTACGAAACTCCAGTCCCGTACGTAACAAAGCTTGCAAAGGATCGTCTCCGATCAGCTGCTGGCGAAACAGGTCTGCCATTAGCGGACGAATTTCAGCAATGAGATTGATTTGGGGGTTAAACTGCCGGGCTACCCCTTCTAGATTGGCCAGGGACTTGGTAAACAGGCCAATATTGGCAGGCCAGCGCAGATGGTTACGGGTGCCTGCTTCTAAAATTTCGGCAAAGGCGGCGGCGGTATTGAAGCTCTTGAGAGATAGGCCATAGTAACGGGCCAGCAGACGGCTATAGTCAAATTCTAACTTTGCTAAGTCGACATCCTGCAAAGGTTCTGCCAGCTGCAGGGTGAGCTGAGCACAGCGTTGGGAATCGGAGCTGACCACAGCTAATACCATTTCCGTCAGTGTGGCCCGCGTTCGTGGATCTAAGCGACCCATCATGCCACAGTCTAGGAGTGCAATCCGACCATCACTGAGATAGAAGATGTTGCCTGGATGAGGATCGGCATGGAAAAAGCCATCAATAAAGTATTGCTGGAAAAAGGCGCGAAATAGCAACCGACTGAAGGCATTACGGGCTTCGGAGGAGGCGTCTTGAGGCCCCATAGCAGCGGACAACAGCGGCTGACCATCAAGCCATTGCATGACTAGTACCTTGGGCTGGGTCAGAGGCCAGATAATTTCGGGAACCGCTAACTGTTGGGTTTCGAACCAGTGGCTTTTGGCCAAGTTTTGCCGGAGCTGGTCGGTGTAGGTGGCTTCTGTGGTGAAATCGAGTTCGGCGTTGAGGGCGCTGCTAAATTCATCCGCCAGGGCAATTACGTTATAGCGTTGACCAAACTGGGTGCTGGACACTAACTTGGCAATGTCTCGAATTAGGGCCATGTCACGCCGGACCAGCATATCAATGCCAGGGCGTTGAATTTTGAGAGCGACAGGCTGACCGTTTTTTAAGACGGCACGATGGACCTGACCAATAGACCCAGATGCGATCGCACTGTAGTTTACTTCTGCAAACATCGCCTCCGGGTCCAGCTGTTCTCTAAGAAACGCCTGAATTGTTACCGCATCCACGGGCGGCACCGTCGACTGTAGCGCACTCAGTGCCTCAATATAGGCCGGTGGCAAGAGGTCAGGTCGAGTACTTAGCAACTGACCAAACTTGATATAAACTGGCCCCAAATCCGTCAAAATATTTCGCAATACTGCCGGAGGTGGAATATCTGGTTCTTCCGGAGCTTTACCTACTAGCAACCGCCGCATGTAATCCCAACCATGGCGTAAAAACACCTCCACAATTTCGCCCTGACGGGAAATAAGATTTGGCGTTAACATGCAGCTCTTAGTTAAAGTAGTGTCGGTCTGATGCTAGCAGTTCCCATAACCCATGTGGCTTCGCAACCTTATTCTCCTCTGCACAACGGCTTACCACATCTGGTGTTGTCGCCAAGAAGACCAAACACCGCCGCCAGGAAAGATTTACGACATTGGGGACTGTAAGCTTCATCTCTATCGTCGTGGCCGCCCCCGCCCCCATCAACCGACAGTCATTTTGGACCATAGCCTGGGCGGAGTAGAAGGCTATTTACTCATTGATGAGATGGCTGAATTTGCCGATGTCTGCATCTATGATCGGGCGGGCTACGGCTGGAGTTCTAATAGTCCGAACCCTCGCAATAGTGGCGAAATGATGCAGGAGTTTGAAGCCCTATTACGTCAAGCCGATATCCGACCTCCCTATGTGCTGGTCGGTGATTCCTTGGGTAGCTATACCATGCGTCTCTATGCCCATACCTATCCTGACAATGTCGCCGGGTTGATTTTGTCTGATGGTCTCCACGAAGACGGTATGGCCCGACTGCCCGTCAGTCTACAGCTTATGAAAGCAGTGTTTACGGCAGGCTTTTTGATGTCTGTCGTCGGTTCAGCTCTGGGGATTATTCGAATTCTTCAACAGCTAGGTCTCTTCCAGGTGATTAGCCCCAAACTGAGGCAGTATAGCCAGGCCCAACTTGCTCCAGTGCTGCGGTCCTTTGTCCGCCCCAAGCACTGGTTCACCATGGCCCGTGAACTATTGAGTCTTAATACCAGCAATGAACAACTGCGTGAGACAGGCAACTTGGGATCGTTACCCATCATTAATATCAAGGCCAGCCATTTCTTTACTCCAGCACCGTTACTAAAACCTCTGCCGCTAGAAACGACAGACAATCTGTGGATCAAGATGCACCACAATCTAATGCGGCTCTCCACCCAGACCCTTAGCCTGCCAGCCCGGAGTAGTAGCCACTTTGTTTGGATCGATGAACCAGAGGCTTTGCTTGAAGCTATCGATCGGATGCTAGTAAAACTACACAAGAATCGTCAGGGTTAACCATACTGTGCACTAACTCTTTTAGGGACCGCGAGACAGTGCCTGAATCAAATCCATACCCACGGGACAGAGAGCTAAAACGAAATAACTATGGGTTAGCGACTACAATAAAACCTGGTTGGTGATATTTGATCTTTGTCTCAGCGATGGGGCAAGGTGACTCACAATAGCTAACCAGCGCCATTCACCTAGCAAGCCTCTACTACAGCGGTAACCTGCAATGAGTACACAGCCTGATCGAGTCTTAATTTTTGACACTACCTTGCGCGATGGTGAGCAGTCTCCAGGTGCAACAATGAATGTGGAAGAAAAGCTAGCCGTTGCTCGTCAGCTGGCTCGGCTGGGTGTTGATATCATTGAAGCTGGGTTTCCCTACGCTAGCCCTGGAGACTTTGAGGCGGTCCAACGCATTGCTCAGGAAGTTGGCACCGTTGACGGGCCTACGATTTGTGGACTAGCGCGGGCGACTAAACAGGATATTGAAGCGGCTGCACGAGCGATTGAGCCGGCGGCTAAAGGTCGGATACACACCTTTATCGCCACCTCCGATATCCATATGAAATATAAGCTCAAGAAGTCGCGGGATCAGGTACTGGCCATCACCGATGAAATGGTGCGCTTTGCCAAGGGCTTTACCGATGATGTGGAGTTTTCGCCAGAGGATGCAGGTCGCTCAGAACCTGAGTTTTTGTATCAGGTATTAGAGGTTGCGATCGCAGCCGGAGCCACCACTATTAATATTCCAGACACCGTTGGCTACCTCACCCCCAGCGAATTTGGCGGTTTGATCAAAGGCATTAAAGACAACGTACCCAACGTAGACCAGACAGTAATTTCCGTCCATGGTCACAATGATCTGGGTCTGGCTGTGGCTAACTTTTTAGAAGCCGTCAAAAACGGAGCCCGGCAGCTGGAATGCACCATCAACGGCATTGGCGAGCGAGCTGGTAATGCCGCCCTTGAAGAGCTGGTGATGGCAATGCATGTCCGCCGTCAGTACTTCAATCCCTTCTTTGGCCGTCCGGCAGACTCTGAAGCACCGCTGACTAATATCAACACTCAGGAAATCTATAAGACCTCACGGCTGATCTCCAGCGTCACTGGTATGCTGGTGCAGCCCAATAAGGCCATTGTTGGCGCAAATGCCTTTGCCCACGAATCTGGTATTCACCAGGACGGTGTCCTCAAGAACAAGCTCACCTATGAGATTATGGACGCTCAGACCATTGGTCTTAACGATAACCTGATTGTGTTGGGTAAGCACTCAGGTCGCAATGCCTTCCGCACACGGCTGCAGGAGCTGGGCTATGAGCTATCGGACCAGGATTTAAACAAGGCATTTTTGCGCTTCAAAGACCTGGCAGATAAGAAAAAGGAAATTAGCGATCGCGACCTGGAAGCCATCGTCAACGACGAAACCCAACAGGTAGCCGAACACTACAAACTAGAACTGGTGCAGGTATCGTGTGGCAGCAACGCCCGTCCTACTGCAACAGTTACAATCCGTACCCCCAACGGCGAGGAGCTAATGGATGCCGCCATTGGCACCGGACCAGTAGATGCCATCTACAAAGCCATCAACCGAGTAGTCGATATTCCCAATGACCTGATCGAATACTCAGTGCAGTCAGTCACAGCGGGCATTGATGCCATTGGCGAAGTCACAATTCGGCTGCGACACAACCAACGAATTTACTCAGGACATGCCGCCAACACAGACATTGTCGTGGCCTCAGCCCATGCGTACATGCAAGCTTTAAACCGGCTGTACAGCTCCACCCAAGCAGGTGAAGCACTGCATCCACAACGGATGGCAGTACCCGCTGGCACTGGTGTGTAAACTAATACTTTAGTTGTATACAAGGGGCCTTACCCCCTGAAAATCATGACTTCATAAAACACTAGCCCCATACTATTGGCGGAAATAGCTCTAGATGTAAAAATATCTATCTGGAGTTAATGGTGTTTAGGGTAATTAAGGTAGGGTGCGCCTCCTGAGGCATTTCTGGCTACCAATTGCTTGGACGCCAGAATGTTTGAACAATAGATAGGGGATAAATGGCCGATACAACAAAGATTATTTACACGCTGACCGATGAAGCTCCGGCCTTAGCCACCTATTCCTTTCTACCCATCATCAAAACATTTACCAACGCAGCTAATGTCACTGTAGAAACCAGTGACATCTCCTTAGCGGGACGTATTATCGCCAATTTTCCAGAAGCTCTGACAGCAGAACAGCGCCTACCTGATGCCCTAGCTGAGCTGGGAGAATTAGCCAAAACCCCAGTAGCCAATATTATCAAGCTCCCTAATATCAGTGCTTCTATCCCTCAACTAACAGCCGCAATTAAAGAACTGCAAGACAAAGGGTATAACGTTCCTGATTATCCGGCTGAGCCCAAAAATGAAGCCGAAGCCGAGATTAAATCTCGCTATGCCAAGGTGCTTGGGAGCGCCGTTAACCCTGTTTTACGCGAAGGGAATTCAGACCGCCGAGTGGCACTAGCTGTTAAACAGTATGCCCAAAAACATCCCCATCGGGTGGGGGCATGGACGACTGACTCTAAATCTCACGTTGCCCATATGGACAGTGATGATTTCTATGGTACTGAACAGTCTGTTGTGATCCAGAAAGCGGGTGACGTCAAGATTGAACTGGTTGCAACAGATGGCGCGATTACGGTCTTAAAAAAGAAGACATCCGTACTGACAGGAGAGGTAATTGATGCCGCTGTCATGAATATCCAGGCCTTAAGAGAATTTTATGCAAAAGAGATTGAGGCTGCTCAAGACGAAGACATTCTGCTGTCTCTTCATGTAAAAGCAACGATGATGAAAGTGTCAGATCCCATTTTGTTTGGGCATGCTGTCACTGTTTATTTTAAAGATGCTTTTAGCAAGTATGCTGATATCTTTGCTCAACTGGGTGTGAATCCCAACAACGGTCTGGGTGACGTATATGCCAAAATCAAAACTCTCCCCGACGACCAGCGTGCAGCAATTGAAGCCGACCTACAAGCCACCTATGACAAACGGCCTAGGCTGGCGATGGTCAACTCCGACAAAGGCATCACCAATCTCCATGTCCCCAGCGATGTGATTATTGATGCCTCTATGGCTGCAGCAATCCGTAGCTCTGGCAAAATGTGGGGGCCTGACGGCAAACTCCACGATACCAAGGCCATGATTCCCGATCGGTGTTATGCCACCATGTATCAAGAAATCATCAAATTCTGTCAGGAGTACGGAGCCTTTGACGTTACCACCATGGGTAATGTCTCCAATGTGGGTCTGATGGCCCAAAAAGCTGAGGAGTATGGCTCCCACGACAAAACGTTTGAGATTCCCACAAACGGAACTGTTCGTGTGGTGAATGATACTGGAAAAACGCTGATGGAGCACAGCGTTGAGAAGGGGGACATCTGGCGCATGTGTCAGACGAAAGATATTCCTATTCAAGACTGGATAAAATTAACTGTTAGTCGCGCTAGAGAAACTGGTGCGCCTGCCATTTTCTGGCTCGATGAGAATCGCGCTCACGATGCCAACCTGATCAAAAAAATCACCCAGTACCTCCCTAACTATGACACCACAGGGTTAGCGATACACATTATGTCTCCCGCAGAGGCTATACGCTTTACCTGTGAACAGATTAAATCAGGTAAAGATGTAATCTCAGTTACGGGCAATGTTTTGCGAGACTATCTCACCGATCTCTTCCCTATTTTAGAACTGGGCACCAGTGCAAAAATGCTCTCCATCGTACCGTTGTTAGCGGGTGGTGGCTTATTTGAAACTGGAGCTGGTGGGTCTGCGCCCAAACACGTACAACAGTTTGTCCAAGAGGGCCATCTACGTTGGGACTCGCTGGGTGAATTTTTGGCACTGGCGGTCACCCTGGAACAAGTAGGTCGTAAAACAAATAATGAGAAAGCTCTGGTTCTGGCAAAAGCATTGAATAAAGCAAATAGTCAATATTTGCAAAACTCCAAAGCACCCTCACGCAAAGTTAATGAACTAGACAATCGCGGTAGCCATTTTTATTTGGCTCTGTACTGGGCGCAGGCACTAGCTGAACAAGATAACGATTTGGAACTCAAGGTTAGTTTTGCTAAGTTGGCTCAGTATTTGAGCGAGCATGAGGCTCAAATTGTTAAGGAGCTCAACGCTGCTCAAGGGCATCCAGTCGACATTGGTGGTTACTACTTTGCTGATGTGGAGAAAACAAACCAGGCAATGCGGCCTAGTGAGACACTCAATGGGGCATTAGCGCTGGTTTAACTCCCTTCTCGTTCCATGGCTACGTATTTACCTTGGAACTTGCCGACTAGCACACCGTTTGAATAAACTTCAGACGCAAGCGTTATTCGGCTTTTTCTGTGCTTGGATAGTGTGACCAAAAAGCGTTGCCAAGCCTTTTGATTAGGAGCTAAACAATGAGCCTGGAAATCTCCTGTAGCAGGATTAGTATAGTCTAGGCTATTACTCTGAATCACAATGCGGCTAGACAGGTTCAACTGCTCTAGCTGCACATGAACAAATGTCCAGGCAGACAGAATAGCCAGTGTGGAAATACTGCCGCCGAATACGGTATTGCGGTGATTAATATTGGGCGCTAATGGTGCTGATAAAATAATGCCACGTTGATCCATCGAAGTGACTGCTACCTCCATCGCTTTGGATATGGGAATATGCTCGTGGAGATACTGTTCTACAGCAGCGCAGTCGATGGTCATATTGTTTAAGGTGATGAGGGTTTGCCGTAATCATAGACAGCTTTGATCAGATTTTCGGGAGTGCCAATGTCAAGATAGTGACCGGTTTCAAAAGGAATAGCTTCTACTCGGAGATTATTTGCGATCGCACTCACCATCACATCCCCAATCGGCGTCTCCGTATAGGCTGGAAACTCTTTGAGTAAAACAGGGGAGGTCTGTCCAATCAGCGCCTTGCGTTTAGTTTCAACAAACTGATGCAGAAATTCTGTAAAGCTAGGTCGCCACACCGCAATGGCCCACATATAGCGTAAATGAGTCAGCTGAGACTTTTCATAGATACCTGAAACAACGCCATCTTGGTCAAAATCCACCAAGCCAACTTTGTCAGGCTGGTCAGTCGGAAAAAGACCCAGCACGACATCAGCCTGGGTAGTCTGCAAACGATCTATCAACCGCGTGTAAGCATCGATTGGGCTGACCAGAATATCGGGAAATCCCATAGCAATGATGGCATCTTGCACAAAGGGATAGGCCTGGTTCAAACTAAAGGGCACCCCAAAGGGCACATGGACGGTTAGATAGGCCAGCCGCATATTCAGCTGGGAACCATCCCCTAGATAGGCTGGAATATCCCACTTACCAGGCCGCAAAATCATAAAGGCTTCCTGTACGCCCGCCTGCCCCATGGCCTCTAGCAAATATTGACAGACAACTTTAGGACGTGGCCCTTTATCAGCCAGGGTCTGAAATCCAATGGGAAACAGTTCTTTGCTCATGGGTAATGGGCTAATCCGACTACCCTGACCGGCAGCAGGCAGTAAACCAATAATTTTCTGAGATTGTTTGATCATGACGACGTCAGCCATTGGCTATGGACACAGCGTAAACTTGCGACGTGATCCTGGGTTTCAAAGTTCTTGGGTGTGGCGATCACCTGGACTTGATTAAACCGAATCGTAGAACGTGGCAGGGATATAGAGCCTATTACAGAGTGTTTGGTGGCAATATCCAGGTTGTGATAAAGCAAACTGATGTGGGGGTCAAGGACAGGCATTTGAGCCCCAGGAATCGAGTCAACCAGACGACTTACCAGTTGGGTGAATGGGAGCGCCTGGGTTAGTTGAACATATAGCGTTCTAGAAAAACGTGATTCATAGCTGAATTTGACTACCTCCAGGGCAATGGGGGCGATGGCGGCTAGAGTCGCGCACACTTGCTCAATCGTGACAGCAGCGGGGAAAGGGCCACTATAAAGTGTCACATGGGGAGAGAACGGTACAGTACCAAAGCGCTCAGCTAAGCTGTTGATAATAGCCTGAAAGTTGTCCAGGTCCGGTTCCTGGGGAATTAGCCAAAAGGAGTAGTAAGCATCTGGCATGCGATCGCAAATATATACCACTCCCATAAGAAACCATAAAGCCTGCCCAAAAAAGTTTACGCAATGTATACGAATCATCCTGTCCTATACCCATGCCACTTCTGGAATCGCCACCCTATTAATCGTATTCATAGGTGAGCGATTCGACGTTTCCAGCTGCCCATGAGATTTAACGCATATTACTTTTACTGGACTGTACTTCTGTTTATTACCGAAGTTTATATTGGTATCTTTGTTAAGGACGACTTTGTGCGTCCCTATATGGGTGATTTCCTCGTTGTTATTCTCATCTACACCTTTGTTCGCACCTTCTTCAAATACTCAATTCTCAAAACAGCTGTAGGAGTTTTGTTATTCTCCTTCCTTGTGGAGATCTTGCAACATTTTAATATTGTCGAGGTTTTAGGACTGGGCTCCTCTGCCTTAGCCAGAACTGTGATTGGGACATCATTTGATAGAGAAGATTTCATTGCTTACACCCTAGGTATTACCATGGTTTTAGGATGCGAACGTTGGCTTAGCCCCTACGTCAAACACTCTTCAAAAGCATCTTAAAAATTAAATCTGGCACCCTTAGCTGGGCCTATTCCCTTGATTAATGTATTAATGGCCTCACAAGATGCGTAGGGTAGTCTCTTATGCCTACCCAAACGTCAAGGTATATCCTCCTATTTCACCTACAGGTTCCACACCACTTATTAAACGATCGACATCACTCCCGGCCACGGCATAAAATGTTTCATTGGCATTGGCACTAAAGGTAATAGTGCTGTTGGCACCACTGCCTACCGCCAGAAAATCACCTGCCGCATCCCAAAGCGTGAGTACTGGCGTGAGTGCCCCCGTAGCGATTTGTTCAATGGTAAATTGCCCAGCTCTATCCGTTTCAAACCGAAAGGCATCACGATCGCCTAAAAAGTCGATAGTTCCGCCAGCAGTAATTGGATCGGAAGGATCAATTAGCCCTACAAACGGAGTTGTCGGATCTAGGGGTAGCGTTTGACCAGACTGAGTATCGCCAGGTAATACTGCCGCTGCACCAACAGCCTGATTCAGCCGATCGGTCTCAGCATAATTAATGCCTGATTCCGGTGCGCCATGACTGAGTACCTCAGGAGAGAAACGGCTATCTAAATTTCTATTTTGACCTGCTGTTGTGACTAGCTGACGCCCTTCACTATCTTGTTCATCTGCATGGGATAGACCAAAGGTATGCCCCGCTTCATGACTAATCGTATCAATCAGTTCTCGAATTTCGTTGTAGGTGTTGGGGCCTATACCGACATGAGGTGGCAAAAAGGTAAAGCCCGTATCGCGTTGAGACTGTAAGGGAGCCCCAGTAAACTCAGGCACATCCACATTGGCGGCAATGCCAAAAATATCTCTGAGGCCTATGACAGTGGCGCTATCGCCAACAACCATAATCACAGTATCTTGGTTGTCAAAAAATGGAGAATCAACGCCTTGATCATCCCAAATTACCCGCACATTAAAGTCGGCAAAGTCTTCCCGGACTCCTGCCACAATTTGGAAAATCTGTTCATCCAAGTTACCCGCCGTACCATCGCCTCGATCCAGGGCCGTAAATCCTGAAAAATTAAATCCATCAAAGGCAGGTGTGGGAATGTCATAGCCCTGACCAGTTGTGACGACTCCACCGTCAAAGTCAAGGATTAAGTCTACCGTTGGCATGCTGGGCGGTTGATCGGGCTCTAACTCAAGGGCAAGTGAGATGTTACCCATCTCATCATTCACTCCATCCACTGCAATTTGATAGGTGGTCCCGGCTACTGCATCAAACGTTACCGTACTGTGCAAAACAATTCCGGCGTTATCATTGCTGGTTACTTCGGTTAATGTGTTGAGCGTACTCCCCGTATAGACCGCTAAACTCGTATCAAAATCGCTACCCAAGGTGGTTAAAGTAACTTCACCGCTATCAGGAGCAATCCACGTCCACCAGGCGGAATTAGTCGTATCCGATAGACCCGCATGGTCAGGTTCTTGAAATTCTCCAGTAAAGCCAATGTTGGTTCCTTTGGTTTCAATTTCTACTCCATTCAACGCAGTACGATGGGCAAAGTCGTCATTATTGGGAACAAGATTGAGGTTAAGCGCAATGTCTCCCGTTGCGATCGCATAACCATCAACTGCAATCTGATACGTCGTCCCTGCAATTACATCAAAAACAACCTCACTCTGCAGTGAGCCATTAGCGTCATCATTCCCAGCTACGCTGCTCAGCTGTCCCAGCGAATCGCCTGTATAAACGGCCAAACTAGTATCAAAATCACTGCCAAAGGTATCTAACACAACCTCACCACTGGCAGGTGCGGTCCAACTCCACCAGGCAGAATTCAGCTCACCAGACACACCCGCGTGATTCAGTTCTCCAAACTCTCTGGTAAAGCCAACATTGTTACCGGTCGTACTCACGTTAAACCCGTTGAGGGCAATGCGATTAGCAAAGTTGTCATTATTGGGGAGAAGATTCAGATTGAGCATAATATTACCTGTCTGAACATCAAAACCATCAACCGCAATTTGATAAGTGGTCCCGGCAACGACATTAAATCTGACAGCACTCTGTAACGCTCCAAAGTCGTCATTGCTAGCCACTTCGGTCAGACTACTTAATGTACTACCGGTGTAAACAGCCAGTGTCGTATCAAAATCACTGCCAAAGGTATCCCAAACAACTTCACCACTGACAGGCGCTGTCCAGGTCCACCAGGCGGAATTAAGCTCACCGGATACACCGGCATGGTCTAACTCATCAACTTCTCCCGTAAACCCTAGATTTATGCCGCTGACGCTGAGGTTAAAACCACTCAGGGCAATGCGATTAGCAAAGTCATCATTATTCCAGTTTGCCATCTTTGCGCATATGTACTCTTGCTGAAGGCGTAGCCACTACCACTCTTCAGAGGCTATGTCTGACAAGGTACCAACTAAAGTACACATTTATTTTGATATGAAAAATTGCGAATGCTACAAAATTCTGATTTTGTTTATATTCTCTAATTTTGAGTTTATAAGACTCAACTTTCGATAAAAGATAAATAGGTCAGGTGGAGCTACTTAATCAGAAACAACATATAGTACACACCATGGCTACCATCCAAAGGTCTAATACCAATTCTGTAATTAAGAGCTACACATGGTAGAACTGAGGTGCAGCCTTCAATGTGAGCGATGTCAGGCATTTACCATCTTGAAATTACCGAAAGTGAAGACGAGCTCAAAGCTCTCCTGAGAAGTCAAAAAACGGCCTCGTCAAAAGAGCGAATTCAATTCCTCTATTTGCTTAAAAGCGAACAGGCTTCGACAATCCAGCAAGCTGCCAAATTATTAGGTCGTCATCGGGTCACGGTCCAAAAATGGGCGAAGCGTTATCGAGACGGTCAGCTAGCGGGATTGTTGAGTCATAAGCC